>NZ_NKIS01000001.1:0-648413 GCF_002278815.1 Novosphingobium sp. PASSN1
ATCATCCGGCCACAAGGCTCGACGAGCTCCTGCCTTGGAACTGGGCGCCGCGCTCCGAAGCAATCGCCGCATAAACCCGGCCTACGCTCCGGTCGGGATCACGCCGTGGCCTTCACCGGATGGATACTGAAGCACCAGAGAAACCCCAAAAAAGCCTTGAAGGTCACCGTGACCTTCTCAGGCTCCGATGAGCCAATCATCTGCCGATCCCGCGTTAAAGTTCCATTTGTGGATGTGTCCGCGGTCAGAGCTAGGACCGGGATGTCACAAGACGAGTTCGCGGTGAGCATCGGTGTCCCGGTGGGCACCGTGACAAACTGGGAACAAGGCCGCCGGCAACCGACAGGGGCAGCTAAGGTCCTACTCGCATTGCTCGCGAAGAAGCCGTCCTTAGTTGCGGATCTCTATCCAGCACCGCGCCCTCAGCCTCGATGGGCACCGGGCGGACCCGATCCGAGCAAAATGACGGCAGAGGAGCGGCTCTCAGAAGTGGGGCAGATCTTGGCTGTCGGTATTCTACGGATGCGTAAAAATCCGCCTGATAATGGCTGATTATACATGCGGATCGTCAGGCGGGCGGACGACTTGCTCTTTGCATTAAGCGCCAGCGCAGGAGCCCAGTGCCAAAAAGCAGCAGTGGTACAAGCCCGACAAGCGCAACCAGCAGACGACCGATTAGCCCCGCCGCGGATCCGTCGTGTAGCGGATGAACCCAATTGTTGACTGCAGTACCTGCTCGACTTTTCCGTGCATCTTGAACTGCCAACACCTTTCCGGTGGCGCCGTCGACCCAGACGAAGCTGTGCGGAAACCGATAACTGGGATCCCCGGGAACCTGCATTCGCAACCTATAAGTGCCTCCCGCTAATGGAGGAGTTTCTATCCAAGCAATCCTCGCTTGCGAAAGGGCCCTCTTCGCCGCGCTGATCGCCTGGGAAGGGACAACAGCATGTGTCGTAGGGGCTTCTTCTGTGCCTGCCCGATGGACATGGGGGGCGCTATCCACTGGCAAACCAATGGCGTTAAGAGTAGTGTCGCTCTGCTCGGGAAGTTCGAGCATAATGCCGGTCGCTGTCAAAAGAATCAGGAAAGCCAGCCCCGACAGACCAGTTATCTTATGCCAATCACGCAAGGTGCGCTGGGGTTGGCCATGGCGCTTGATGCGCAGCGCCTTTGCCCAAGACCCCCGCGGCCACCACGCCCAAAGCCCGCTGAGCAACAATGCCAGAAGCGCAAAAGCCAGCCAGCCCAGCACTTCTCCGCCTATCTCGCCCAGCAACAACCGGTAGTGTAGGTCGTAGATGAAAGTCATCGCGTACTCGCCCCAATAATCACGGCGCAGTACTTCGCTGCCGTCGGGAGAAAGCCAAACCATCATCGGGCGGAACGCATGGCCCGCGCGCTCCGGTGGATCGTAGTAGCGAGCAGGAATTGCTCCGGGATCGTCGGTGACCTCAAACCGCCATGGCCCCATCTTTTCCGGATAGGCAGTACGAACCGTTGCCAAGGCTCGGTCCCAGTCAGGTGGAGCCGAGCCCTCCACCCGGATTTCGGGATGCAGCAGCGCATCAATCTCCGGATAGAAGGCTAGGACCGACCCCGTCAGACCCAGCAGGACAAACAGGCCGCCCAGAGCAAACCCCAGCCAAAGATGGAGTTTGCGCACCCCGCGGCGCAATCTGTCCCCCGGTTGCCGCATCAGAAGCGCAGCCTGACGCTGGCAGTGACGTTTCGGCCGTTGGCCGGGCTGTGCAGGGATTGCGCACCATCCCACCAGACGTATTCGTAAAAGTCGTTACCGAGGTTCTTGACCGTGAGGCCGAGTTCGACCTTTTCGTTGAGGCGATAGGTGGCGCTTGCGTCGAAAACGGTCATCTCGCCCCATTTGCCTTCGGCATTGGCGCTCGAAAGGTAATAGGAGGACTGCCCGCGTCCGCTGAGGGACAAGGTCAGCGCTTGAATGGGCGACCAGTCGATGCCGCCCGACCAAAGCCACTGCGGCGTGTGATCGATGCTATTGCCTGCATATTGCGGGGTTGCCGGCGCAGGCACAGTGATGATCGCTTCCTGCCAGGCAATAGCTCCCCAGACATTCAGGCCCGGCATCGGCCGCACGCTGGCTTGCACATCGACACCCTTGCGGTTCGTTGAACCGACATTCTCGAAATCGCCGAGCGGATCATTCAGCTTACGTGCGATCTCGCCGGTTGCGCTCTGCTCCCAATAGGCGACACGCGCTTCGAACACATCACCCAGCTGGTACTTTCCGCCCAGTTCCCATCCTTCGTTGATCGATGGCGCGAGGTCTACGGCGCGCGGCGGAATCAGATAGGCGCCGGAGCCAAGCCCGATCTGGAAGGTCTTCCCCCAGTTGCCATAGAGCGTCAGCCCCTCAACTGGCAGGATGGCGATCGAAAGCTTGGGCTGGTCGATACTCCCATAGTCATTGATCGGTGCGGTGGTCGAATTGAGGCGATTGTTGAAATTGCCGCCAACCCAGTCAACCCGATAGGCGGGCGTAATGCGGAGCCATGGCGCAGGTTCAAGGATCGCCTGGACATAGGCCCCACCTATCGTGAGATCGAACTGCTGATTGCGCGTTTGGCTGGTGGGGACCCGAGCAACCGATAGCCAGCGCAGTGAACGATTGTCCTGCCACTGGACATCGCCGCCGGCCTCCAACATCAAGTTCATCCCCGCTACATCGCCATGCCAGTGCAATGCACTCGAGACGCCGTAATGATCCTCTTCGGTCAGGCGGCGCTGCTGTGAGGCGCCTGCGGAGAACTTGACGTAACGATCGTCACGCAGGCGATTGAAATAGGCCGAACTCGACCAATCGAGCCGGTCGGAGAAGGCAACATCAGCGGTAATCGCATATTGCTGGATCTCGCGCGTATCACCATCAGACGCATTGTACGCATTGGTCATACGGGGATTGGAGCGGCTGTCGGCAAAGGTGAGATAGCCTGGTTCCAGCGCGTCTGCCTTATAGTAGCGAGCAATCGCGCCCAGCTTCACGTCTTCGCCCAGTGCCAACCCCCATTTGCCCGACAGGCTCAGCCGCTGTGCGTCCGCATGATCACGATACCCGCTGCTATCGCGATAAGCGACCTGATAGTTCTGGGTGACATTGCCAGTTTCTAGGCCAGCAACAAGTTGGCCTTCGATTGTATTGTAGCTGCCGACCGATCCACGTGCATCGAGATAGGTGCCGCCCGAACGGGTGATGATGTTAGCACTGCCCGCAATGGCGTGCAGTCCATAGCGAGGGTCTGACGTGCCACGTACCACCTCGATGGTCTCGATGTTGAGCGGAAAGACCATGTCGATATAGGGCATGTTGCCGTCGTTGCTGTTCGACGGAACTCCATCGATCAGCAGCTTCACTGCATTGATGTTCCCCTCGCCATTGAAGCCGCGCATCGAGAATTTTCCGCTGGTCGTACCCTGATTGAAATCGGTGACCTGGATGCCCGGCATCTGCCCGACAAGTTCGAAAACATTGTCGACGTCAGCGTTCTGCGCGATATCACCACCCATGCGGTCGACCGAGGTCAAAACGTTGTTGGTGTTCCCGGCCATTCCACGCGCGGTGACGATAATTTCGCCGACCGAAAAGCTTGTGTCAGCCTGCCGCTTTTCTTCCTTGTTCGTTACTTCCTGGGCGAATGCCGCACTGGATAGAGTTGAAATTGCCAGGCCAGCGGCAATGGCGATCATGGATGTCTTCATTGTATTTTCCCCTTCAAATGGAATTCAGTTCCGCTGCGACTGCAGCGCGTGTTGGATTTGCGGCGCGATTGCGCGTCGTTCGGCAGCCCCCAGGCATATGCCGATGGGGTGACGTTCCTGACGGAACACCAACCACAGGCGGCAATCGCCGTCGGGTCGTTCTTGGGTCTCGAGGCGGGTCCAGTAGGCCGGCAGTGCAATCTTGCTGCTCCGCCCCTTGGCATCGATCCGTTCAAGCTCGATGCGGTCAGAATGGAATTGCAGTCGCTCTTCTGGTGGTCGGGAGCGACTGAACATGTGCAGGGCGACATAAAGACCGCCAATGTCGAGCGCACTGAAGATCAGCACGGGCCATGCGCCGATCATGGCAAAGCGCAGCGACATGACAGCGGAAACTGCCACCGCGATCCACAGGATACGCTTCGCACTCCACGGCAAGGCGGAGCGCGGCGCCGTCATCGAGATAACGGGCCGGCTGGCTCCGTAATAGGTTGGGTCCCAAGGGCCTTTTGCGGAATTTGCCCCGCCTGAACTTTGGCAAACATAAGGCATGGCGTCAGCCTACCTTGACCAGAAAAAAGTCCGGCTCCGGGAAACGCAGATTGTGAGCAGCGCCAGCCGCATAGTGGACCAGCAAGAAGGCAACCACCAGCCGCCACGCCCAGCGCCGAACCGTGCGCAGTTGCTCGATTTTGGGCGATATCGCCCCTGTATCCGTAGTCATGATGAAACCTGTTCACTGAGGTCTGACCATCCGAAGCGGATGTCAGACGCGCGCGCAGGCACAGCCTGAGCGCAGGTCAGCAGCGAACGAGGTTTGGAGTGTCCGCTGCGCGAGCTCAGCTCAGCGCAGGCGGCCCTTGGGATGGCGGCGGCGGCGCCGCGAGACGGCTGATCGTCAGATCGGCAATCGCCGTGCCAACGAAGATGGTCAGGCCGTAAACGAAAGGCAGGATGGTCGGCAGGTCCGCGGCAGAAATTAGACCGTGGCCAAGACACGCGGCAAACGCGCAGGGGCTTTCAGCGGTATGCTGCCCCTCATTGCCGGTGGACTTCTTACCGATATCGATAGTGACCGTCTTGCCGCTCATGCCCGAGCACAGCTCGACGACGATGCCGTTAGAACTGACCGTAGGCATAAAGCCCGTCGGGATCAGGATACGCAGGGTGAGTGCGAGCAGGACGGCGATCGCAAAAAGCGATTTCCCTGCCTTCGAATCTCGGACCCATGCGTTCATGGAACGTCCCGCTAGCGCAAGAATTTTACGTTGTCACCTGATTGCGGGTCAGACGACCAACTCTAAGAAGCGGTTTGCCAGACAGCCATCCCACCCAGGGGCCAGCTTGGAGTGTGCAAATCAACCGAAATCAAGCACGTAGTAGGAAATATAAACGTGTAAAAACAATATGATGTGCCGAGAGAGAGTTGGCTGGGGGGCGCTCTCGCACCGCCATTTGCCTTTGCCCCCGATGCGATTGCGTCGAACCGGTTGCAGCTGACAGCGCAAATCAGGGGATCAGCACGACCTTGATGCAATCTCCGCGCGCCTGCGCGGCAATCGCCTCGTTGATCTGGCTCAGCGGATAGGTGTGGATCAGCCGGTCGAACGGGAACTGCCCGGCGGCGTGGAGCGCCAGCAATTCGGGGATGAATTTCTGCGGCACGGCATCGCCCTCGATGATGCCGATGATGCGCAGGCCCGGTGTCATCAGCGCGGCAATATTGACCGAAAACGCCGCGCCCAGATCCTTGGGCACGCCGACCAGCCCGATCAGGCCATGCGGCGCAAGATTGGCCAGCCCGGTTTCGATCACGCCGACATTGCCGGTGGTGTCCAGCGCGAAGTCTACCCCCAGCGGCAGGATCGCACGCAGGGCTTCGCCGAGGTCGCCGGCAGCGGGATCGATCGCATGGGTTGCGCCCAGTTCGATCCCGATCGCCCGCCGATCTGCCACGGGCTCCACCAGAATGATGGCGCTGCACTCGCGCACTTTTGCCGCCATGACGGCGGCCAGCCCCACCGGTCCGCCGCCGAACACCACGATGCTCGATCCGGCGCGGCAGTCCATGGACTTCATCACGGCGCCGGCCCCGGTCATCAGGCCGCAGCCGAGCGGGCCGAGGAGTTCGAGCGGCAGCGCGGTTTCGGGCACTTTCACCACGTTGCGCGCGCGCGTCATGGCCAAGGTGGCGAACGAGGACTGGCCGAAGAAGTGCGAGGAGATGCGCGCGCCATCGCGCGATGCATAGGCGGTCGAGCCATCGTCCAGCCGCATGCCGGCGTAGTTCATCGGCACGAACTGGAGGCAATAGCTAGGCAGGTCTTCGGCGCAGCGCGGGCAGGTGCCGCAGGAGGAGAAGCCGAGGATCACCCGGTCGCCCGGAGCCAGTCCGGTCACGCCCTCGCCAATGGCTTCGATCACGCCGGAACCCTCGTGGCCCAGCACGGCGGGCTTGGCGAAGGCGTCGAACTGATCGCGGAACACGAGGTCGGTGTGGCACAGGCCCACTCCCGCGATGCGCACCAGCACTTCGCCCGCGCGCGGGGCGGTGACGACCACGTCTTCCACGGTGAACGGCTGGTTTGCGCCATGAGCCACGGCAGCTTTGCAGGTCGACATGTCCATCACTCCAAGGCCAGCTGGGACGCGACGACCCCGCTGGCAACAGGCTATGTGCGCGCCGTGAAGCTGATCGGCAACCGCTTCAGGCCCGATACGAAGTTTGCCTCTACCCACGCCGGTGCGCCCGCCAGCTGAATATCGGCGGTGCGTTCCAGCAGTTCCTTGAACAGGAGCCGCATTTCCAGCTTGGCCAGCATGTTGCCGAGGCACAGGTGGGGGCCATAGCCGAATGCGATGTGCTTGCGCGCATCGGCGCGGTCGACGCGGAAGTCGAACGGCGCATCGAATGCCGTCTCGTCGCGGTTGCCCGATGGGTAGCACATCATCAGCGAATCCCCCGCGCGGACCTGCTTGCCGCCCACGACGCAATCGGCCACCGCCGTGCGGAAGAAGTGCTTGACCGGAGAAGTCCAGCGAATGAACTCCTCCACCGCATTGCCGATCAGTTCCGGGTCTGCGCGCAGCCGTGCCATCTGGTCCGGGTTCTGCAGCAGCGCCAGCAGTCCGCCCGAGATCGCCGAACTCGTGGTGTCATGGCCTGCCGCCGCGACGATCAGGTAATAGGCGTTGCGTTCGCTGTCGCCGATGGGTTTGCCGTCGATGGTGGCATTGGCAAGGATCGAGGCCACATCGTTGCGCGGATTAGCGCGGCGATCCTGCGTGATCCTATCGAAGTAGGCGTTGAACGCGGCGAATGCCTCGACCATCGAGGCCATGGCATCCCCGCCGCCCGTTTCGGCATCGGTGCTGCCGAACAGTTTTTGCGACAGGCGCAGCATCAAGGGCTCGTCTTCCTGCGGCACGCCCAGCACGATCATGATCGTGCGCAGCGGATACCAGGCTGCGATTTCCTTGGCGAAATCGCAGCTCCCGCCCGAGGCGAGCATGCGGTCGACGGTCTCGCGCGCGAGCGCCGCGATCTCGGTCTCGAGCGAGCGAACGCTTTTCGCGCCGAACCAGGCCGAGGTCAGCGCGCGGTAGGCGCGGTGGTCGGGATCATCCATGGCCACCAGATTACGCGCGAAATTGCGGCTTCCGGTCTGCGCGAACAGCATTTCCTCGTCGGCGATGGAGACGAGGAACTGGCGCGGATCGTTGAGGAAGTTGGCGGGATTCGATTCCACCGCCATGATATCGGCGTGGCGCGTCACGGCCCAGAACGGGCGAAAGTCGCGCGGGCTTGTCCAGTGCACCGGATCATGCGCGCGCAGCTGCGCAAAGGCGCGGTGGTAGGCGTGTTCATCCCCATAGGTCCGGGGATCGACGATCACTTCGTCAATATCGTCCTGCAATGTCAGCGCCACGAAACTGTCTCCTTCTCCCGCGCTGCATTGTGCAGAGCGCGGGCGGACGGGTCCAATCGGGGATCGAACCGCATTTATCGGCGGCACCGATTGGTAGCACGGGCGATCCCGCGAGGCTGGTTCATCCGCGCAGCAGCGCGAGGGCATCGTGATCCAGCACATGGGTAACGAAGCGGTCGAGCATCGTCAGGAACAGGCGGTCGCCGCGCTCGGTCCGCTGCACCAGCATCGCCGCGCCGACGGCAACGTTGATCCCGGCGAAGGTGAAGTGGCGATAATCCTGCTGTAATTCCACAAAGGTGTAGTCATCGACGCCAAGACGGACCAGCTCGTCGTGGTAGATACGCAGCATGTCCGGCTCCAGCGCCCGGCGCTCGGCGGGATCGCAGGCACCGCCGATGAGATAGGCGATATCGACCGCGCCCCAGCCCAGCGCGACCGATTGCCAATCGACCACGGTAAGCCGGTCTGGCCCGAGCAGCATGTTGTCCGGCCGGTAATCGTTGTGGGTGACGCAGCGCGCCGAGGAGCGGGGACGGGCAAAGACCTCGTAGCGTTCGGCGAGCGCATCGCAGACCTCGATCTGGCGGGCATCCAGCCGATCAGCGTAGCGATCGCGGAAAGCGGGCCAGGCCGCCCGCAGCACTTCGGGCTGGTAGAACGGCTGGGCGATCCTCCCGGCATCGAGCCAGGCAAGGTCCGGCCTGTCGTCGGCGTTGCGGAAAGCGGCGTGGAGCCGCGCTCCCTCGATCACGCCCTGCGTCATTTGCGGGAGGGACAATCCGGTGAACTGATCCCCCGGCGCATCGGGCGCGAGGTCTTCGAGGAGCAGGACGAAGCCGCCGTCCGCGTCCATGCGGGCACCGTAATAGCCTGCCGTGCGCAGTCCGGCGCGGCTGGCGAGCTCGTCGTAGAAGCGCACTTCGCGTTCGTAGAGCGACCAGTTCCGGGCAACGTCACGGCTGGCCGCGTCGGCTGAGGCGAACTTGGCGATCACGGTGGCAGGGCCGCTCGCCCCCGGGGCATAGCGCAAGGCCAGCCGCGCCGTCTCGCCCAGTTGACCGGCCCCTACCGGGGACACATCGAGGCTGGCGACTTCGCCGATTCCCCGCTCGCCCAGCACGGCATTCAGCCAGTCACAATCCAGTTCGGCAGGACGCGGCACTGCAACGCGGCCTACCAGGCTCGCCGGGGCGATCGACATTCAGCTCTCCCATGGACAATCGACGTCTGTTTTTTGCGTCCAGCAGCGTTCCGCAGCCTGAGCGCAGGGTCCAATCGGGCTTTGCTGCGCAATCATCGGCGGTCTCGATGAATGCGCCGCATCGCCGCACTCCCCCGCGCCAGTCCGCTCAGGAAACGACCGTTAGCCGGGATCGAGGGTCTGCCGGTGCTGCATGTGCAGGCCGGAAGGCCGTCTGGCTGCGGGTGGCTTCCCATTCGCGAACAAAATCGAAGAAGCGCCGCGCCGCTGTGTTGGGAGCAGTGCCCAGCACCAGCGCAAGGTCCATGTGGAAATCCATGCCCTCGACAGACCGCTGCACCATGCCCGGTAGATTGGGGAACCAGTTGATGCCCAGCGCTGGCATGCCGTGGCGCAAGGCATAGCGTTCGATAGCCATGGCGTTGCCCTCCGCCGAAACCAGCGGCTTTGCGCCAAAGCTCAGCAGGAAATTGGCAATCGGGTTGACGAACCGCTCGCCGTGTTCGGCGCTCAGCATGGCGATGGTCTGCCCCGCGAGCTGGTCCGGCGGGATGACATCAAAGCGCGCGAGATCGGAGTGTTCCGGCACGAGCAGGCCAATCGGCTGGCGGCGCAGCAGGACCCGCTCCAGCGTATCGGGATAGATGACCTCGTTGGCAATTTCGCCGAGGCGGAGATGCCCGAGGAACTCGGCTGGCGCCATGGGCACCGGAACGCCGAGCAGCAGTGCGGCATCGAGCCTGCCGCCGAGGAGTTCGCGCACCTGATCGGTTTGCAGCCGGTTGTCGACCGTGAGGCGGATATCGGGACGGGCCGCGGCGAAGGCATCGAGCATCTCGATCCGGTCGGGCAGGTCCATCGTATACATGGCCGCACCCAGTCGGAACCGATGCTTCATCTGCTCGGCCATGCGCTCGGCCAGTTCGCGAACATCCGAAACCTTGCCCAGCAGTTCGAGCACTGGCGGAAGCAGCAGCCGGCCTTCGTCGGTCAGCGAAATCTGGCGGGTGGTGCGCTCGAACACGGCAAAGCCCAGCGAGGCTTCCAGTTCCTTGATCTGTCCGGACACGGTGGGCTGGGTCAGATGCAGCGATTCTGCGGCACGCGTGACCGAGCATTCGCGGGCCACTGCCGCAAAACTGCGCAGCAATTTCAGGTCGACATGAAACATCCCGGACTCCCCCGCGTCACCTTGTTGTGGTTTCCTGCCGCAGTGCTCGGCACGGCATACGCCTTCACCCGATCAACACAATAGGCGCTAATCCTCCGCGCTTCAGGCGTATTGCTCCGCCCCCGAAAACATGAAACCCCGGCCGGGCGAACCGGCCGGGGCGACATGCAGCGCCTTGAGGGAAGGCGGCCGTCAGAAGCGGTAGCCGAAGCTCGCCCCGAAGGTGCGCGGCGGCGACTGGATCAGGTAGACGTAGCCAAAGGCACCCGTCAGATCGAGGCCGTCGGCGAAGGTCTTGGCGTTGAACGCGTTCTTCATCCACGCCCGCACCGAGTAGCGCTCGGTGTCGTAGCTGATCTGCGCGTTGACCTTCGCGAACGCGTCCTGATGCAGGAACTGCTGGTTGTTGGTGTTCTCGTAGGGCGAGTAGTAGACCTTGCTCGTGTAGACGATCGAGGGCGAGAACGAGAACGTGCCGCTGCCTGCCTTGGCGAACTGCCAATCCATCTGCCCGCTGGCCTGGAACTTCGGCGCATAGGCCATCTGGAAGCCCGAAATATCGCCGAACAGCAGCTTGCCGTCCTTGTACTTCGGATCGAGGAACGAACCGTTGACCGAGAAGCGCAGGCCGCTCGTCGGGCGCAGGGTGAAATCGAACTCGAAGCCCTTGATTTCCGCCGAATTGACGTTCTCGAGGATGGTGTTCGCGCCGTTGACCTCGTTGATCTGCTGGTTCTTGTACTTCATCAGGAACGCAGCAACCGAAACGCTGAGCATGTTGTCGAGGAACTTGCCCTTCGCGCCGATCTCGAAGGCATTCACCTTTTCTGGCTCTGTCGCGGTGATGGGCCCGGTGAAGCACTGGCCGCACAGCGAAGCGCCGCGATAGCCGCGGTTGTAGCTGGCGTAGACGATCTGGCCGCCATCGAAGGTGTAGTTGATCGCAGCGCGTGCCGTCAGGGCCTGGCTGTTCTTCTTGATGTCCGGCCCGGACTTGTAGCGGCCAGTGGTCGCATCATACGAGCCGAGGAAGTAGAGCGGCGACTTGTCGAACGGGAAGACCGAGGTATCGCGCGTGCCGTTGTTGAGCGCGGCCGGCCCGAGGTACGAAGCGTAGTTGTCGTACTTGAGCTTGTCCCAGGTGTAGCGCAGGCCAACGGTCACGTTGACATGGCCGAACTTCTGGTCGCCCTGCGCGAAAATCGCGCTGGAACGGCGGGTCTGGTCGTAGAGCTGGTGAATGTTCGACGCGCCGTTGACGAGCCAGTAGTAGCTATCCGAGTTGATCTTGTCGTAGCCGTAGTACCCGCCGACCTGCAGCTTCGTGGTGTCACCCGTGTAGCTGGCGCGCAGCTCCTGGTTGAACATCTTGAAGCGGTTGCCATACGAGGTATCGAGCAGCTGGGTAAACGCTGTCGCCGAAGTCAGGCCGGTGCCTTCCTGCGTGAAGTTCTGGTCCGCGTGGTCGTAAGACGTCAGCGAGAACAGCGACACCGTATCGGACAGCTGGTACTTGATGTTGAGCTGTGTGCCGTAGGTATAGACGTAGGACCGGCCAAGGCGCGGGCTGTCCGTCTCGAAGAACGACAGGCCCTTGGCGGCGCGGCCCGTGCCCTGCAGCGGGCTTGCGCCATTGGGACCGGTGCCCTGGTTGAAGATGCCCGCCTGGGTCGGATCGGACTTGCCGATCGATGCCTTGATCGTGATGTCGAGCTTCTCGGTCGGCATCAAGCGCAGGATGGCGCGGCCGGCGATCGAATTGGTCGAGCTGGCAGCGGGTTGGTCAAGCGCGCGGTTCTTGATGTAGCCATCGCCGCGGGCATAGTTGAACGAGACGCGCAGGCCGGCCTTGCCTTCTGAAAGCGTGGTTTCGACCGCGCCGTCTGCAGAGAATGTGTTGAAGCGGGCATAGCCCACATCGACATAGCCGTTGCTGCCCGAAAGGCTGGGCTTGCGCGAAATGAAGTTGATCGCGCCGCCGGTCGTGTTGCGGCCATAGAGCGTGCCTTGGGGGCCTGCGAGAACTTCGATGCGTTCGAGATCGAACATGCCGAGGCCCTGCACGGCGCGCGCCGAGATATAGGCGTCATCGGTGTAGACGCCGATGGGCGAAGCCTGGTTGAAGTTGTGTTCGTTGCCGACACCGATGCCGCGCAGCGTGAAGTTCGGCATGGAATCGCCGTAAGGGCTGTTCACCTGCAGCGACGGGACTTGTGCCGCCAGCGAGATCGCATTGGTGATGCCGCGCGCACGCAGGTCGTTCTGCGAGAGGGTGGCCATCGAGATCGGAACCTTGAGGATCGATTCCGACCGGCGCTGCGCGGTCACGACGATATCGCCGCTGGTGTCGGTGGTGGATGTGGCCGCAGGCTGCGCATCGGCGGCCTGTGCGTATGCGGTGCCGCCCATCCCGGCAGCGATAACCGATGCCAGGCAAACGCCGGACATGAATTTCAGATTTGCCATTCTAAACCCCTCCCATAATTCATTTTCGAGATTGTTGTGGCGGGCGTCTGCGTGACATCCTTGCCGGGTAGGCAAAGTCGCAAAGGCCCCCGATCGCACTCGGATTGCTGCCGTTCCTGCTGTGCCGATGCGGATTTATCCAATCGGCTTTGACCATGAATCCATCGGAGTACCCGATAAGAAGGCGCAGCGAGCCGCCCGCCCGTGTGCTTGCTCCCGCGCATCAGCGGCGGATGGCCGTTTCGGCTTCATCCAGATGGCTCTTTCCAGCCAGGATCCGGGTGAAGTTGGGCTGCCCGCTATGCGCGGTCATGCCGCCATCGATGACGAGGTTGTGTCCGGTGATGTAGCTCGCATCGCAAGACGCGAGGAAAGCGATGCCGGCGGCCACTTCGGCCGGAGCGGCCGCGCGCCCCAGCATGATGCATTCGCCGTAGCCCGCCATGATTTCGGCGTTCCCTGTCAGGCCAACCGCCAGCGGAGTTGCGGTGAGGCCGGGGCTGACGCAGTTGACGCGCACCCGCGGCGCATGATCGACCGCCATCGAGCGCGTCAGATTGATCACCGCCGCCTTCGCCGCGCTGTAGGCGGCAAAGCTGTGATCGCCGAGCATCCCGGCAATCGAGGCGACGTTCACGATCGTGCCGCTGCTGCGGGTGAGATGCGGGATCGCGGTGCGGCTGGCCATGAACACGGCATCCACGTCGATCGTCATCACTTCGCGCCAGTGGGCGAGGTCGATGTCCGTCACGCGGCCAAAGGAGCCCATCCCGGCGTTGTTGACCAGAATGTCGAGCTGGCCGAACCGCGCGGCCAGGTCGGTGACCATCTGCTCGACCGCGCCGAGGTCCATCATGTCGGTCAGGTGGCCGTGCGCACGGTCAGTGCCAAGCTCCGCGATCAGCCGGTCGACCGCATCGCCGCGGATGTCGCAGATCACGACTGTCGCGCCTTCGCTATGCAGACGCCGCACAGTCGCTTCGCCGATGCCTGAAGCACCGCCTGTCACGATGGCAACCTTGTCTGCAAACCGGCCCACTCGAACGCTCTCCCAATTGGCGCTTCTGCGTTGGTGGACCTCTCTCGTTTGTCGGGCCTGATTGGTAAATGGACGGGTTTCCGTCGCTTGGTCGTGGCAAGGGCGGGGGTAGGGTCGGCAATGGTGCGGAGGGTCTGCGCGTCCCCGCTTGCGCGAAATTCAAGTCCGGAGAGACCGAATGCTGATCAAGTTTGACGATTACCCGATCCACCAGACCGCCGAACCGCTGTCGTATCTCTTCTCCAGCGAGCGCAACATGTATGCGCGCTATTGGCACAACGGCTATGATTTCAATGGAGAATTCTACATCGGCGTAGCCTTCGCCGCCTACCCCAACCGTGAAGTGATGGATGGTTCGGTCTCGATCGTGCGCAAGGACGGCTCGCAGGACAGCTTCCACGCTTCGCGCCACCTGACCGGCGACCGCACCGATCTGTTTGCGGGGCCGATGCGCCACGAAATCGTCGAGCCGATGCGCACGGTGCGCGTGACGGTCGAGCCCAATGACACCGGCTTTGCCTGCGATCTCACCTTCCACGCCACCACCGTGGCGCACGAAGAGCCGGCGGATCACATGAAGCAGAACGTGCGCACCGTCGCGCAGATGAAGCGCTTCAGCCAGTTCGGCCGCTGGGAAGGGTGGGTCGAAGTGAACGGCGAGCGGACGGAAATCAGCGCGAAGACGACCTATGGCACCAAGGACCGCTCGTGGGGCTGGCGCTGGACCGGCGAGACTGAAAAGGGCGTCTCACGCGATATGCCGAGCCAGTTCTTCTGGCTCTGGGCGCCGATCCACTGGGAAGACCGCTGCACGCACTGGGGCCAGCACGAATACGAGGACGGCAAACGCTGGAAGGAATTTGCCCAGATTTTCAAAACGTTCGATATGAAAAGCGGGTTTGACGAGCTCGATGAGGAGCAAGTCACGGCGGCCATTTGCGGCACGCACCGCCTTGAATTTCACAAGGGCAGCCGGGTGATCAAGCGAGCAGAGATCGACACGACCTATCCCGATGGCCGGACCGAGACGTTCGTGCTCGAGCCGCTGCTGCGCTACCACATGTGCGGCACTGGCTATAACAACCCCGAGTGGGGCCACGGCTTCTACAAGGGCAAGGAAGCCTGGGGGCTGGAAAGCTGGAACATCAACGAGATCGACATCAACGCCCCGCAGTTCATGCATATGCAACAAGTCGTGCGCGCCACGTGCGGGGACAAGGTCGGCGTCGGCGCGCTGGAGCAGTACATCGTCGGGCCGCACACGCGCTACGGGATGAAGGGCTTCCTCGATCCGCTGTGACGGCGGAGGCCCCCGTTACATGTTCTCCAGCGTATCAAGCTGGCTGCGCAGCACGGTCCGAGCGGGGCCTTGCTGCGCAGCGATGCCGCCGCGCCGGGCGACTTCGGCGAGGATCTCGTCATCCGGGGCAAAGTCGTACTCGTAGGTTTCGCGGCCGCCGCTGCGGAACCACGCGTAGGAATCGGCGAGGCCTTCGGCGAGCGAGAACTTTGGTTCCCAGCCCAGTTCGGCGCGGGTGCGCGCGATGGAGAACACCATGCTGCCCCGGCTCGCCTCGAGCCAGTGGACGATGGGCGAACGCATATGCGCGGGCAGGTCGTCCGGCATGGTGATGATTTCGGGCTCGACGCCGACCGCCTGCGCCATCAGGCGCAAATAGTTGACGATGCTCGAAAACTGCTTGCCCGCCACGTTGTAGACTTGCCCTGCGGCATGGGGCTTGCCCAGCACGGCGACCAGCGCGCGCGCGGCATCGCGGGTGTGGACGATGTGGACCATGGCCTCGGTCTTGCCCGCGATGAGGAGCGGGCGGCCGAGTTCAAGGCGCCTGAACGTGCCGGGTTCGCGCGTTACTGCCGGGCTCATGGGGCCGCAAGTATGCGCGACGCGCAGCGTGGTGACCGGGAAGCCGTTTTCGGCATGCTCGCGCGCCAACCGCTCCTCGCACTGCACTTTGGCGGCGGCATAAGCGCCGTAGAGGGCGGTTACAGCATCGCGGCCGAGCGGCGCGGTTTCCTCGACCGGCTGTGCCAGCGCCATTTCGTAGACCGCGATCGAACTCGTGAAGATGAAATGCTGCACCCGGCCGCGAAACAGCGCGATCATCGGTTCGAGGTGTTCGGGGGTGTAGGATGTGTTGTCGAACACCGCGTCGAAGCTGTCACGCAGCGGACCGAGCAGCCGCTCCAGCGTGCCGGGTTCATGCCGCTGCCCGTGCAGGCGCACGACGCCCGGGGGGAGGGGCGCTTCATGGCTGTTGAGTACGGTGACCTCGTGCCCCTGTTCTACCAGTTCGTGGACGAGTTGCAGGCCGATGTAGCGGTTGCCGCCCATGACGAGTACTTTCAACACCTTGCTCCCTTGCGTGCACTGGGCCGGGCGGATCGGTACGCGCGTCATCGGGGCCAGCATGGGGCGGCTTTCCACAATGGGGGAGGGATGGCGACTGACGAATTCCTGTCAGTGGCCGGGCTTGCGGATCGGGAGAATACAATTCAGCATGGGAGGCCTGCGCAAACCGCCTGCTATGCAGGCGCTGGGCTGGCTCATTCCAATCAGGAAGCGCACGACCAAGGCGCGAGATTTCAGCAGGGGCCAGGATATTGATAGACGTTGAAGACGGCGCATCTGTCACCGAAAACGCAGCCGACAGCGCGCCCCGCGATACCATCCAGCGCCTTGCGGAGGGGCTGATATACTGCATCCGATCGGGCCAGATGGTGCCGGGTCAGCACCTTGTCGAAGGCGATCTGACGCGCCGGTTCGGGGTCAGCCGGGGGTCTTTGCGCGAAGGGCTGAAGCATCTGGCTGCAGACGGGATCGTCACGCTCACCCGGTTTCGCGGAGCCTTCATTTCCGCGCTGGACCGCCAAGCGGTCCACGACTTGCTCGATGTGCTGGAGCCGCTCTGTTCGCTGGCGGCGCGTCTGGCGGCGAAGGCAGGCGGAACGCCCGGTCAGCTGGATGGTCTGCGCGCAATTGCGCATGAGCTCAACCGGCCCGGCCAGGGATCGCAGATCGCGGTCTATCTGGAGAACCGGCGGCGTTTCTATGACTTGCTGATCGCCTTGGGGAAGAACAGCGAACTCGCCCGGGTCATTCCGCTGTCCCGCACCGACCTGTTTCGCGCGCAGTTCGACAAAGTCCAGACGCGCGAGCAGCAGCGGCGGCATGCTGGCGGCTATGCCAAATTGGCCGAGGCGGTTATCGCGCGCGATCCTGCACGCGCTGAACGGGCGGTGCGCAAGCATTTCGAGGGCACCCGGCTGACCGTGGATGCCTTGCCTGCCGATGTCTTCACGGCCAGCTACGCCTGACCTCGGATCGGCTGTCCTCCAGTCTCCGGGTTCGATTGTAGAATGTAATTGTTTGACGAAATCGCCTGTTTGCCTAAGATTGCCGACACAAGATGATCGCCCGATTCAATCGGGTCGGCGTTAGGAGAGAGCCGATGCAAGCGATTCAGGACATTGCTGGCCGAGACATTGCAGGCCGGGACATTGCGGGACTGACGGACCAGATCGTCGCCGATTGCGGGCTCGACACCGCGTCGGTGTTCTTCGTGGAGGACTGCGGCGAGCAGGCCCGGCTTTCCTACATTCACCACCATGGCGTGACCGATCAGGCGCAGCATATCTATGCGGCCGGAGGGGTCTTCAAGGCCGATCCCTTTGCCCGCACCAGCGGCCGCCGGGCCGAGTTCATCCGCTGGGGCGATCCGCGCATCGATGCGCTGGCCGAGGATTCGGGCGACTACCGGACGTTCCTTGCGCAGCACGCGATCGACGTGGTGGGCGCGCTGTCCTTGCGTGTCACGTCGAGGCTCTCGCTTGTCATCGGCACGCATTGCACCCGGCGCGGGGTTGGCAAGGCCGGCGTGCCCATCGGCCTGCTCGAGCGCCGCCTGCACGGGCTGGCGGACCTGGTGGTCGACAAGCTGCTGGATGATCTGTTCGACCAGCCGTTCGGGCAGATGGCCTTGCACGCTGTCCTGCCATGTGCCCGGGGCATCCTGCAGCCCGGCGCGTCCTTGGGCGGACAGAACGGCGACATCGTGCTTTCGCCGCGCGAAAGCCAGATTGCGGCGCTGATCTGCGAGGGCAAGCAGAACAAGCAGGTGGCCTACCAGTTGGCACTTTCCGAGTTCACGGTTGAAAACCACCTGCGCCGGATTTACCGCAAGCTTGGCATTCACAGCCGTGCCGCGCTGGTGGCGCGGATTTCGCGGCAGCTTCACTGAACGTCCAATTAGCGGAAACCTGTCTGTTTCGGCGGCCGCCGCGAAGGCCCACTCTGCCCGCTGATACGCTTTGGCGAGAGGATGAGGCATGAAGGCGGCGGTACTGAACGCGGGCACCCTGACGATCGAGGACGTGCCCGAGCCAACACCCCGCGCAGGCGAGGTCGTCGTCAAGCCGCTCGCGTGCGGCATCTGCGGCAGCGACCTGCACGCCAAGGATCACGCCGGCCACTTGTGCGATCTGCTCCACCGCGCGGGCTTTGAGGGGTTCATGGACCCGGCCAGGCCGGTGATCATGGGGCACGAATTCTGCGCCGAAGTGCTGGAGAGCGGGGGCGGGCTGAAGGCGGGTGATCGCATTGTTTCGCCGCCTTTCCTGACCGGGCCGGAAGGGATCGTGCTCATCGGCTATTCCAATTCCTATCCCGGCGCGTTTGCCGAACGCATGCTGGTTTCGCAGGCGGCTTGCCTGAAAGTGCCCGATGACGTGCCGACCGACATCGCCGCGCTGACCGAGCCGCTGGCGGTGGCGGTCCATGCCGTGGCCGAAGGCGGGGTCGATGCCGATGCGGCCTATGCGGTGTTTGGCTGCGGGCCAGTGGGCCTCTTCGTCATTTCGCGGCTCAAGGCGCTGGGGCTTGGCCCCGTGCTGGCCGTGGAGCCCAATCCCGCGCGCGCGCAGATGGCCGAGACGATGGGGGCCGATGCCGTGGTGATGCCGGGCGAGGACGCAACCGGCGCATGGTGGAATGATCTGGGCCTGCCGCAGGGCCTTTCCGCTGCGATGGCGGTCGATCCGGCCCTGCGCAAACGCAGCCGCGCGGTGCTGTTCGAATGCGTCGGCAAGCCGGGCATGCTCATGGCGCTCGCGCGGCAGGCTCCCGTCGGCGCTACGATCGTGGTGGTGGGCGTCTGCATGGAGCTCGACGGGCTGGAGCCGGCGTTCCTGATCCAGAAGGGCATCACGCTCAAGTTCGTGTTCGCCTATTCGGGCGACGAATTTGCCGATGCGTTTCGCATGATTCTGGACAATCCGGAGCGGCTGGCCCCGCTGGTCACCACGCGCGTTGACCTTGCCGGGATCGACGGTGCCTTTGCCGCACTGACCGGCGGGACGGGCGCGATCAAGGCGTTGGTCAAGCCGGGCTGGGCCGGATGAACGCCGATCCCGCTGGCGTGGTGAAAGCCCTGATCGCGGCTTTCAACCGCCGCGAAGCGGACGGGGTGGCAGCGCTGCTGCATGATGATGTGGTGTGTCACGGCATCCCGCTGGAGCCTGCCCACGGCCGCGCGGCGGCGATGGCAATGCTCGCGCCGTTTCTGGCGGCCGAGGCCATCGACTGGGAAATTCTCGCGCTCGCCGTGGCAGGCCGCAAGGTGCTGACCGAACGGATCGACCGGTTCCGCTTTGCCGGTCAGGATTGGACCGCCGTCAGGGCAGCCGGAATACTCGAAATCAGCGGCGACGGGCGAGTGATCGCGTGGCGTGACTATTTCGACATGCAGGAACTGATGGCTGCCATGCCCGGCGAGCTTTTCGCCTAGAAATTGGCCGATGCTATGCGGCGGTCGGCCACGGTTTGCGCCAGCGCGGTCCAGATATCAGCGAGCAGGGCCTGCGCCGGGCCTGCAGCATCGTCTTCCAGGCGTTCCATCAGATCGGTGATCAGCCCGCGTAGGCGGTCGTTTTCCGCCGTGAGGGCCGAGATGCGCAAGTCCGCGTCATTGCCGCCGGGAAGCGGCGCTGCATACAGCGCAGCGCCGCGCTCCAGCAGCGCGCGAAACGCCCCGTTTTCGCGCACGAGGCGGGCGGCGGCGCCGTCCCATTCCTGCGCCACCATATCGAGCATGGCCGCGCCCATCGCGGCGACATTGGCGCGAAAGCCGGTCAGTTCGGCAAGCAGATCGGTGCGGAGGCGGTGAGCGAGTTCGCCGACCGCGAGAGAGACATCGGGCTTCACAGCTTCCCCATCAGTTCGAGCGCGGACTTGTCTTGCGCATTGCGCAGCCACCATGCGGCATAGGCGTGGATCACTTCGCGGCCTTGCCCGGTCTTCCAGACATGCGCCGATGCGTTCCAGATCGCCTGCGCCTTGACGCAGATGAACAGTTCCCACCACGCCAACGCTTCGGGATCGGCGGTCAGACCGCTTGCTTCCTCCCAGATGCGGATCGCGTCCTCACGCAGGGCGAGACCCGAGCGCAGGTCGTTCTTGCCGAACGAAAACACGCGCGTGATCGACCACGCGAGATCCTCCAGCGGATCGCCACAATGCGCCATTTCCCAATCGAGCACGGCTACGAGATTGCCTGCGTCATCATAGAGGAAGTTGCCCGCGCGGAAGTCGCCGTGGACGAGCGCCAGCTTCTGCGCGACCGGCTGCCAGCGGCGCAGCTTGCGAATGGCCGCCCGGATGATCGGTTCGGGGCCGACATCGTGCTTGTCGAGACTGGCGGCCCAGTAATCGAGTTCCTGCGCGGCGGTGTTCTCGCACGTGGCGGGGCGGGTGAACGAAAGGTCGAGGTCTTCGACGGGGACGGCGGCAAGGCGGCCCATCGCCGTCCACATCTCGCGCGCGATATGGGGCAGGCGGTCCGCCCACGCTGGGTCCTGAAACTGGTATTCGCTGTTGTTATAGCCGCGCAGGTCTTCGGCGAGCGAGATCGCGCCGTCGAAGTGGCTGGCGTCTTCCTCCAGCAGGAGCATCTTCGGCACCGGGATGCCGTGGCCATAGATCGCGCGGTAGGCTTCGTATTCGTGCCGCCGGTCGCTATCGACATTGGAGGCCGGAGGATCGCGCCGCAGGATCACGCGCAGCGATTGCGACCCGGTATCGTCCGTGTAGGACAGATCGAACCGGAAGGTTTCGCGCGAAGCGCCCATCGGCAGCCGGTGCAGCCCCGCTATGGCGATATCCCGCCAGCCTGGCATCTTTTCGGCCAGATAGCCGCATAGCAGCGGCTCTGTGACATCGCGCATTCTCACACCTCTCCCGGTGGCAATTCCAGTCTGCCAAGGTCACCATGCCTGCAAGCGGGCAGACCGGAAGGGACGGAAACCAGTCATGTCCATTCCCTGCCCCGGCGGCGTATTGAAGGAGGCCGGTTTTCGGTACCTTGCCGCGAATCCGGAGCAGGGGGCGGGCCAATGGGAACGTGCTCCAGCCTGTTGCAAAAGACCGTGGTTTAGACCGCATTCCGGTTGGCTCTGGTGAGGCTTGCGGTGTGATTGGCGGCGCAGTTGGGCGGGGAAATGCCAAGTCTGCCTTGTCAAAATCGTCGGACGATATTGACAGATGAGAACGGCATGCGCCACAAGGGCGAGAACACGAGAAGGATGGGGATGATGCCCGGTTACGTTCGGCTGCTGCAGGCCAACAACGCGATCCAGTCGATCGGCGACGACACCTATTGGCTGTGCGTCACGCGCACGGTGCAGGAATCGAAGCTGTTCCCCGTGCCGTCCTACATGTTGCTGTCCTACCTCTGCGCGTTCTACCGCTATCCGGAACTGCTGCGGAAGGTCGAAGCCCGCGTCTCGGCAGAGGAGCTGGGTGACCGCTCGCGCGCGATGGGCGGCAAGATTGGCAATCTCGTTGGCTGGTCGTTCCCCACATTCTACCTGCTCGGGCGCGAGATGCTGATCAACTTCGGCATGCTGGGCGCCGAGGACGCTGCCGAGGACGTGGCCTATGTCATGGACTTCTGGCGCCGCTTCAAACTGGCGCAGCAGCGCGAGGACGGGCATATCAATGCCCGCGAATTCGGCCAGCGCGTCCAGCTCCTGCCGGAGCGCCGCGTGCAGCGCTTCCATGCCGAACTGCACAGCTGCACGGCCGGAGACCGGCTGAACACGGCGGCGCAAACCTTCCTCGCCACGATCTCGCAATACGGCTTTCTGGTTTCGTGCGAGAGCCGCTGCGCGCTCAACAATTCCGGTCCCTATCGTCTGGGAGAGGACCGCGAGATGATCATCCGCGATTTCACCGATCTGGCGGAGGGCGATTATCCCTGGCTGGACGGGGTGGCGGGCGACATTCCCTTTAGCAACCTGACCGTGACGATGGAAGCCACCGGCTGCCACTTCTACCTGATGGACGACTGGGGCAGCTTTGAATCGCGGCCCGAATTCACCGCCGACAAGCTGACCGGCGTGGGGCTCTATACCTCTGACGCCCTTTCCGACGGCTATATCCCGGTCGGCATGGGCAGCGCCGAAGAACTGGCGGACACCTTCGAGGATCTGACCGACCGTATCCGCAAGGCGACCGTGGCGCTGTGGAAGCGCATGGCCGGCTGGTCGCGCGATGAGATGATGGACGCGGGCGCGCTGGTCTATTTCTCGATGGCCAAGGAATTCGCGCATCTCGCCGGGGTCTACGAACACGATGACTGGATGACCATCGACCCGCGCGCGAACCGCTTCCGCAGCCTGTTCAACGACGAGTTCGGGCGTGATTTCCTGGGTGAGATGGTCGGGCTGATTTCGCTCCCCAGCCAGCAGCTCAATCCCTACGTGATGATGCAGCACAACAACAAGGCGGCGCGCTACATCACGCAGGTGCCTTATTCCGTGCTGGACCGCGCAGGCGATGCGCCGACGCTGGGGCCGATCCCCAAGGGCACCAGCCTGTTTCCGGACAAGCAGGACGTCTACACCACCACGGCGGGCCGCCTCACGCTGGCCGAATTCAACGCCCGCGCTGCCGCTTTCCGGCCGGCGCAGATGGCGGATGGCTTGCGCTTCGTGTGCGACACGACCGCCAAGTTCCGCCCCGGCGATGCAGCCGTGGAGCAACTCTATCGGCTGGAACAGGCCGGATCGCCGCTGGAAGGCAAGGGCGTGGGCCTGACCCCGGCGGATATCGAAGCCATCAGGAGCACGCGCGCATGAACGGGTCTGATCCCCTGAAAGATCTAGAGAAACTGGTTGAGGATTTCCGCCTGTCGGGCTTGCGTGAACTCCATGCGCGGGCTGGGGAAATCGAGATCTACCTCTCGCAGGATGCTGACGCTGCCGGCCTCGATGGCCCCAAGATCACCGTCGGCACGGTGGCGGCGCCGGCCGCTATCACGCCTGCCGCTGCAGCAGAGCCGGTGAAACTCAGGCCTGCGCCCACGCCGGTCGCGGCATCGGCTGCGCCTGAAGGCACGAGTGTCGTCTGCGCGCCTTATCTCGGCACCTTCTACCGCGCACCCAAGCCCGGCTCGCCCCATTATGTCGAGATCGGCAGCGAGGTGGATGCCGAGACAGAGGTCTGCCTCGTCGAGGTGATGAAACTGTTCACCGCCGTGCGGGCCGGGGTTGCCGGGACGGTCGAGGCTGTCCTCGCCACTGACGGCGCTCTGGTCGAGGCGGGCCAGCCACTCTTCGCGATCCGGCCGCGCTGATCGCCATGGCCATTTCACGCCTCTTCATTGCCAATCGCGGGGAAATCGCCCTGCGCGTGCTGCGGGCCGCGCAGGCGCTGAACCTTGAAACCGTGGTCGGGGTTTCCGATGCGGACCGCGAAGGCGCTGCCGCTAGGCTCGCCGATCGCAAGCTGGTGCTGGGGCCTGGCCCCGCCGCGAAGAGCTATCTCGATGCCCGGCTCGTGGTGCAGGCCGCGAAGGCGAGCGGCTGCGATGCGCTCCATCCGGGCTATGGTTTCCTCTCCGAACGCGCCGAGCTTGCAAGGCTCTGCGTAGAGCATGGCATCACGTTCGTAGGCCCCGAAGGGGATATGATCGAGGCGCTGGGCGACAAGCTGCGTGCGCGCGAAATGGCCGCTGCCGCCGGCGTGCCGCTGGTGCCCGGAAGCGGCGAGATCGCCTCTGCCGCCGACGCGCGACGCATTGCGGATTCAATTGGCTATCCCGTCCTGCTCAAGGCGGCGGCGGGCGGCGGCGGGCGGGGCATGGTCATCGTGCGCGATGCGTCCGAGGTGGAGGCGGGGTTCCAGACTGCAAGCGCCGAAGCGCTGGCCGCGTTCAACGACGGCACGCTGTTCATGGAGCGGTTCGTGCCGCAGGCGCGCCATGTCGAAGTGCAGCTCATGGGCGACGGCAAGGGCGAGGTGGTTCATTTCGGCGAACGCGATTGCTCGGTGCAGCGCCGCTACCAGAAGGTGATCGAGGAAGCGCCCTGCGTGGTGATGCCTGCGGCCTTGCGGACGCAGCTTCACACATCAGCGGTCAATCTGGCGAAGAGCGTGAACTACCGCAACGCGGGCACGGCCGAGTTCCTCTACGACGTGCTGCGCGGCGAGATCTATTTCATCGAGGTCAATGCCCGCATCCAGGTGGAGCACCCCGTCACCGAAATGGTCACGGGCCGCGATCTGGTGCAGGAACAGCTGCGGATTGCCGGAGGGCAGGGGCTTTCGGTGCGGCAGGAAGACGTGGTCCTGTCCGGCCACGCCATTGAATGCCGCATCAATGCCGAAGACCCGGCGCGCGATTTCGTGCCCGTGCCCGGCACGATCACCCGCTGGCGCCCGCCGGAGGGCGAGGGCATCCGGCTCGACACCCATATCAGCGAAGGCGCTTCGATCCCGCCGTTTTATGACAGCATGATCGGCAAGCTGATCGTCCACGCTGACACACGCGAGCACGCCATCGACCGGCTCACCGGGGCGCTGGACAGCTTCGAGGTCGAAGGCGTGCCGACCACCATTCCGCTTCACCGCCAGATTCTGCGCGAGGAAGCCTTCCGGAACAACAAGATCCACACGCGCTGGCTGGAACAGGACTTGTTCACAGCCCAGCGCATGGCGGCGGAGTAGGCGCATGGCCCATATTCAGTTCCTCGACGAAACGCTGCGCGATGGCCAGCAAAGCCTGTGGGGTATGCGCATGCAGGCCGGCATGGCGTTGCCGGTCACGCCGATCATCGACCAGACCGGCTACAGCACCATCAGCCTTGCCGGTTCCTCGCTGTTCGAAGTGCTGATCCGCCACTGCCAGGAAGACCCGTGGGCGGGGCTGGACCTGCTGACAAAGTCCATGCCGAACACACCGCTGCGCGCGGGCTGCCGCTCCAATGGCTCGGTCACGTTCGGTCACACGCCCGAGGCGCTGATGGACATCTGGGTGGATCGGCTCTGCGTGCACGGCTTGCGCAGCTTCTGGATCTACGACGTGCTGTTCAACATCGAACAGATGCACCGCCTTGCCAAGATCGCGAAGGGGCATGGTTCCAAGGTTGCGGGCACGATGCTGTTCACGCTCTCGCCGGTGCACGATGATGCCTTCTGGGCGGACAAGGCGGACAAGCTCTCCGCGCTCGACGAAGTGGACAGCTTGCTGCTCTATGATACTGGCGGCGTGCTCGACCGTGACCGCATCTCGACCTTGGTTCCGGCGATCAAGGCGAATGCGCGCGGCAAGCCCATCGAGCTGCATTCGAATAACATGCTCGCCCAATCGGCCAAGGCTTATTGCGATGCGGTCGAGTTTGGCGTCACCGTGCTGCACACCGCCGCGCGGTCCATGGCCAATGGCCCTTCGATCCCGTCGATCGACATCATGGTCAAGAACATGGAAGCGCTGGGCCATACGCACAACATCGATACGTCGAAACTGAAGCCGGTGTCCGATCACTTCCGCAGCGTGGCCAAGGCTGCGGGCTATCTGCACGATCAGCACTACGAATACGACGTGACTTCGCTCACCACCCAGATTCCGGGCGGGATGATGGGCACGCTGCGCAACCAGCTGATCCAGCAGAACATGCTCGACAAGCTGCCCGAGGTGCTCGACGAAGTCGCGCTGGTGCGGCGCGAGCTGGGCTATCCCGGCATGGCGACGCCCTTCGCGCAGCTGGTCGGCACGGTCGCCGTGCTCAATATCGTGACGGGCAAGCGCTATTCGGCGGTGCCGGACGAAGTGATCCAGTATGCCGCTGGCTATTATGGCCAGCCGCCCGCGCCGATTAACGGCGAGGCGATGGACCGGATCATGTCTGCCCCGCGCGCCAAGGAAATCCTCGCAACGCCGCCCGAGCAGCCTGACCGCGCCGAACTCCACCGCCGCCACGGCACGCATGGTGACGACGACGAACTGCTGCTGCGCGCGCTCGTTCCGGGCTCGGATATCGACCGGATGCGGGCGGCCGGGCCAATCCGGATGGATTTCCCGACGCTGTCCTCGACCGAACTGGATCAGGTCGCGCGGCTCATGCGCATGGCGAGCCTGCCGCTCGTGCAGATGCGGTCGGAAAATCTCGAACTCACGATGCGGCGATAGGGGGCGGCGGGGATCCAGCCATGCGCATGATCGATTTCTTCGACCGAGGTGCGCGCATCGCGCATGACCGGCCCTGCATGATCGAAGGCACCGCGGTCCGCACCTATGACGAAGTGCGCCGCCGCAGCGATGCTATTGCGCGCGGTCTGATCGCCGACGGTTTTCCCGCAGGCGGCCACGCAGCCGTGCTCAGCGGCAATTGCGCGCTGGCGTTCGAGGCGATCCTCGGCGCGCTGCGGGCGGACGGCGTCTGGGTCATGGCCAACAACCGCGCGGCGGTGGGCGAGAATGCCTATCTGCTCGATCTGCTCGATGTCGATACGCTGATCATCCATTCGGAACTGGCCGACCGCATCGCCACATTCCGCACCGAATGCCCGCACATCCGGCGCTATATCGCGCTCGACCAGGCCTTTCCCGAAGCCGATGTGTGGCTTGGCGATCTGATGGTGGAGGGTGACGCGCCCGTGCCGCAGCGCCGCGAAGGGCATGTCGATGAACTGGCCTTCCTCGGCAATACTGGCGGCACGACCGGTCGATCCAAAGGCGTGATGCTTTCGAACGGCAACTGGCAGGCACTGGTCTCCAGCCTCGTCGCCTCGATGCCGATGAAGACGCCGCCGGTGAACCTCGTCGCCGCGCCGATGACCCATGCGGCCGGGCCGCTTGCGCTGGCCAGCATGGCGCTCGGCGGATCGGTGGTCGTCCTGCCGAAGTTCGATGCGGGTGATGTGATCGACGCCATCGAGCGCGAGCGCGTCACGTACATGTTCCTGCCGCCCACGGCGGTCTACATGCTGCTCGCCCATCCGCGCGTACGGGAAGCCGATCTCTCAAGCCTCGAATACATCTCTTATGCCGGCGCGCCGATGTCGCTCGACCGGCTCAAGGAAGCGATCGACGTGATGGGGCCAGTGATGAACGCCAGCTTCGGTCAGACCGAAGCGCCGATGTGCGTGACAGCCATGCCGCCGCATGAACACCTGAATGCTGCGGGCGAACTCGCGCATCCCGGCAGCTGCGGCCGCGCGAACCTGCTCTCCATCGTCGAGATCATGGACGACGAGGGCAACATCCTACCTCCCGGTGTGCGCGGCGAAATCGTGGTACGCGGGCCGCTGGTGATGAAGGGGTATTACAAGAACCCTGAAGCAACCGCCGAGGTTTCGACCTTCGGCTGGCACCACACCGGCGATATCGGCGTGCGCGACGAGGACGGCTGGTTCTATGTGGTGGACCGCAAGAAGGACATGATCATCTCGGGCGGGTTCAATATCTATCCCGCCGAAGTCGAGCAGGCGCTGATGGCCTGGCCGGAAGTGCAGGACTGCGCGGTGATCGGCGTGCCCGACGAGAAGTGGGGCGAGGCGGTGATTGCGGTGGTCGAACCGCGCGCCGGGGGCACGGTCGATATCGAAGCACTGCTGGCTTCGGCACGCGAGCGGCTCGGGCCGGTCAAGACGCCCAAGTCGGTGGAGATCATGGAGAGCCTGCCGCGCTCCAATGCGGGCAAGGTCTTGCGCGCCGAATTGCGCAAGGCGCGGTGGAACGCGGCCGGAAGGACGATCTGATGCGCGACGCCGTGATCCTTGGCGTGGGCATGACGCCCTTCGGCCGGCACCTCGACAAGAGCCACGAAGAGCTGACGCAAATGGCGGTGCGCCTTGCGCTCGCCGATGCGGGGATCGAAGGCGGGCGGATCGACATGGCGGTCTATGCCAATGTCATCCAGGGCTTTTTCGCGGGCGAAATGTCGATCCCCGGCGAATACGCGCTGCGCCCGCTTGGCATCAGCGGCGTGCGGGGTTTCCATGTCGAGCAGGCCTGCGCCAGTTCGACCGTGGGGCTGCATCTGGCGATTGATTACGTGCGGATGGGCCTCGCCGATGTGGCGCTCGTGGTCGGCGTGGAGAAGCTTTACAGCGACGACCGGGCCAAGCGGTTTGCCGTGTTCCAGCAGCCGCGCGATCTGGTCGAGGCGCGCGCCTATATCGCAAAGACGGCGCACCTTCTCCAGCCGGTGCCCGAAGGCAGGCAGAGCGAAAGCCCCAACGTGCTGATGGAAGCCTATGCGGCGCAGGCGCGGCTGCACATGGCGACCTATGGCACGACGCAGGCGCAGATCGCGGCCGTTGCGGCCAAGGATCACACCCACTCGCAGTGGAACCCGCTTTCGCAATACCGCGAGGCGATGACGGCCGAACAGATCCTCGCCGCGCCGCAAGTGGCCTGGCCGCTGACCAATCCGATGTGCGCGCCGATCAGCGACGGCGCGTCTGCCGCCATCGTGTGCAGCGCGGACCTCGCGCGGCAATTGGGCGGCCATGCCATCCGCGTGCTCGCGGCGGAAAACCGCACCGGCACGGACCGCGCGCCGGACGACTATGCCCGCCACGTGACCCGGCGGGTTTCGGCAATCGCCTACGAAAAGGCGGGGCTGGGGCCGCAGGATATGCACTTGGCCGAAGTCCACGATGCCAGTTCGATCGGCGAGATCATCCAGACCGAAGCGCTGGGGCTTGTCGGCCCGGGCGAGGCTGGCCCTGCCGCTGAACGCGGTGAGACGGCGCTCGGCGGGCGCATTCCGGTCAACACTTCGGGCGGCCTCGTCTCCAAGGGCCATCCGCTCGCTGCCACCGGGCTAGGGCAGATCCATGAGCTCGTGACGCAATTGCGCGGCAGTGCGGGGGCACGGCAAGTCGAAGGCGCGCGCGTGGCCGTGGCCGAAAACTCGGGCGGTTTCATCGGGGTCGAGGACGGCATGTCCGCCGTCACCATTCTCGCGCGCTAGGTCGCGTCGGTATATCCTGCCGGGCTGTGGAGCGCAGCGGCATCCAAAGCGATCCAGTCGAGCTTGGTACGTTCGTAGAGCGAGTGCACCGCGACCCCGGTCAACGGCGTCTCGAACGTGCCCAGCGCAATGCCGATCAGTTCGGGATGATCGTCGATCGTCCAGAACACCGTCGAGCCGCAGGTCTGGCAGAAGTAGGAGCGGAAGGTTCCGCCCGCTTCGGGGGTGCGGGCGTATTCGCGTGGATCACCCAGCACTTCGGCGGCGGCCCGGTCGAAATATGCCCCCGCGCCAAACGCCCCGCCGCTGCGGCGCTGGCAGGCGCGGCAGTGGCAGGCGATGATGAACTGCGCCTCGGCATGGGTTTCCACGCCCAGCGCACCGCAGGAACAGCGGGCCTGGTTGGCGGTGTGCATCGGCGGGGTCACGCCTGACCGAACAGCGCCTCGAGCTTTGTCATCGCCGGGTGGCAGGTCATTTCGAGCTGCATTGGCGTGATTGACACTTCCTTGTCGAGCATGGCCTGAAGGTCATTGCCCGGTGCGTGGCCGCCGTCGGGCAGCATGATCTTGATCCAGTAATACGGCACATGGCGCACATCGACGCGGCGTTCGGGAATGAACGCACCCGGCGGGCGCTGGCCTTGCGTGGTGACGCGCATCCCTGTGACTTCACCGGCGGGGCAGCCCGGGAAGTTGACGTTGACGAACAGGCCCGGCGTCCATTCGAGTTGCAGCAGCTTTTCGATGACCGGGCCTGCATACATTTCCGCCGTGTCCCACTGCACCGCGGCCGGTGGCCGGAAGAACTGGCTGAGCGCGATGGCGGGAATGCCGAGCAGCGCACCTTCCATGGCGGCGGCGGCCGTGCCCGAATAGGTGATATCTTCGGCGAGGTTGGGGCCGCGGTTGATGCCTGAAATCAGGATATCGGGCCGCTTGCCCTCGATCAGCTCGTAGATCGCCAGCAACGCGCAGTCGGTCGGCGTGCCCTTGATCGCGAAGTGGCGCTCATCGCGCTGGCGGACGCGAATCGGCTGCGTCGTCGCGAGCGAGTGGCCCGCGCCGGAGCGTTCCTCGTCGGGCGCGACGACCCAGATATCGTCGGTGAAGCGGCGGACAATGCTTTCCAGCATGACAAGGCCGGGGGCATCGATGCCGTCGTCGTTGACCAGCAGGACACGCGGGTTGGCTACTGGCATTGCTTGGCACTCCGTTCAGGATCAGGGTCTGATCAAGGCGTATGCCAGCGCCCGTATGTCGTCAAGATCGTCCGACGATTTCATCCAATCCTGTTGACAGCGTGAGCCGCATCGGCAATGCATTGAGCCACGAGGATGCAGGGGTTGTTGCATGGCTGCCGACAAATTGCCGATTGACGATATCCAGTATGCGGCGCCCCCGGCGACCCCGTTGGTGGAGGCGGTGCTCGATCTTGTGCGCGAGAAAGTGCGGGAGCGTTTCGGCGCTTCCGGTCAGGACTGGGATTCCTTTGTTTTCAAGGGCTCGGATGCGGTTACGGCGGCGGACATGGAAGATGTCGAGCGCCGCATTCTGGCGACCGGCTACCGCTTCGACTGGTCCTCGCGCGCCTCTGTGGCCGAGCGTCCCGAGGCCTACAAACCTGCCGACGGGGCTGCTGAAAGCGGCGAGGGGTTCGCTCATCCCGAAGCGCCGCAAGGCGAGCCGGACGCCGCTGGCAAGGCTCTGCGCGGGGTGGGTGACAACGTGGTTCGCCACCCCGCCGACGTGACCGGCACTGCGCTCTACGTGCGGTCCAACGAACGCGTGATGGAACTGCTGACGAACGGCGTTCCCGCCGGATCGATCGCGATCATCGACGATTCGGGCGGCACCCTGACCGCGCCGATTATCGACCAGTTCGCCGGGGTAATCTGCGCGGGCGGATCGGTCCGTTCGCACCTCGGCATCCTGACGCGCGAATACAACATCCCCTGCCTGATGAACGCCAAGGTCACCGGCATCCGCGAGGGTGACCGCATCGTGATCGAGGCGACAGCACAGGCCAAGACAACCGAAGACTACCAGACGGGCACCGACCGTGTCGGCCGGGTCTGGTTGATCGGGGAGGGGGCATGATGAGCACGGCAACGACTGCAGGTATGCCCGAACGCGATCTCGTGTTCCACGCCGCCGCGATCAAGCGCCACGCGCCGCTTGCCGCCATTGCCCATCTTGCCGGTGTGCCCGAAGCACGCGCGCAGGCGGTGCTGGAACAGGCGGTTGCCGGCGGGCGCGCAATGGAGGCCAAGGGGGCTTTCGCGCTCACTCCGTTGGCCGGGGTCGCGCTCCAGGCGCGCTACACCCGCTATTTCACGCATCTGCGCGCCGATGAAGGTTTCGTCGCCGCCTACGAAGGCTTCGAGCGGATCAACCGCACGCTCAAGCAGATCATCACCGATTGGCAGACGCTCGATGTGGGCGGCGCGAAGGTCGCGAATGATCACAGCGACAAGGCGCACGATGCCGCCGTGATCGACCGCCTCGGCAGCTTGCACGAACAGGCCGAGGGCATTCTGGGCCGCCTTGCCGCAAAGCTGCCGCGCCTCAAGTACTATGCCGACAAGCTGCTCGCCGCGCTCGAGGCGGCGGAAGATGGCGAAGCGGAATGGGTGAGCGATATCCGCCGCGATTCCTACCACACCGTGTGGTTTGAGCTGCACGAGGAACTGCTGCGGATCATGGGCCGCGAGCGCGAGGAATGACCGTGAACCGCTGGGTACTCCATCTCGACGGCAGCGCGCTGCCGGATCGCAAGTTGATCGGCGGCAAGGCCTGGTCGGTCGCGCGCATGGCCGCGCTTGGCCTGCATGTGCCGCCCGCCTTCGTGATCACGACCGAGGCCTGCCTGTCTTATCTGGCTGAAGGCGGCTTTCCGGCGGGTCTGGAAGACGAGATCGCTGGTGGGCTGGAGTGGCTCGAAGCGCAGACCGGCCGCAGCTTTGCGGGCGGCGACAAGCGGCTGCTGCTTTCCGTGCGCTCTGGTGCGGCGATTTCCATGCCGGGCATGATGGATACGGTGCTCAATCTCGGCATTGACGACGCCGGCGAAGCCGCGCTCGCGAGCGAGACCGGTCTGCCCGCGTTTGCCCGCGATACGCACCGCCGCTTCATGGAGCTTTACAGCGCCATCGTGCTGAAATCGCCGGTGGAACTGGCGCACGATGCCGACCCCGCGAGCTGGCGCGCCGAAGTGGCCAAGGCGGGCGGCGAAGTGCCTGCTGATGGCCGCGCGCAGCTGCGCGGGGCGGTGCAGGCGGTGTTTGACAGCTGGAACACCCGGCGCGCCAAGCGCTACCGCGAGCACAACAACATCCCGCATGATCTGGGCACAGCCGTCACGGTGCAGGTCATGGTCTTCGGCAATCTCGACGAGCTCAGCGGCACGGGCGTACTGTTCAGCCGCAACCCGCTCGTGGGCGATCCGGTGCCCTACGGCGAATACCTGCCGCGCGCGCAGGGCGAGGATGTGGTTTCGGGCAAGTTCACGCCGCTTTCGCTTGAGGCCATGCACGCGCATGTGCCCGAAGCCCACGGCGCTCTGCTGGCGGCAAGCACGCTGCTCGAGGCCGAAAACGCCGATGTGCAGGATATCGAGTTCACCGTGCAGATGGGCAAGCTCTACCTGCTGCAATCGCGCTCGGCCAAGCGTGCGCCTGCGGCTGCGGTGCGCTTTGCGGTCGATATGGTCGATGAAGGCCGGATCGATCCGGCAACCGCGCTTTCGCGCGTGAGCGCCGAACAGGTCGCCACTTTGCTGCTGCCGCATCTGGCGGCTGGGGCCGCAGAGAATGCGCAGCTGCTACTGGCGGGCGAGGGGGCATGCCCCGGCGTTGCCACCGGCATTCTGGTCGCCGATTCCGATGAGGCCGAGCGCCGCGCGGCGGCTGGCGAAGCCGTGGTGCTGGTGCGCGCCACGACCAGCCCTGATGACGTGCACGGCATGATCGCCGCGCGCGCGGTGGTGACCGAGCAGGGCGGATCAACTTCGCATGCGGCGGTCGTCAGCCGCGCGCTCGGGCGGCCCTGCGTGGTGGGCACGGGGGCGGGTGCGCTGGCGCTAGTTGGCCGTCTGGTCACCGTCGATGGCGCGACCGGCAAAGTCTATGATGGCGCCTTGCCGACCGAGGCTCCGCGCGAGGCAGAAGATCCGCGCCTTTCGCGGCTCATCCAGTGGGCGCGCGAACGCAGCCCGGTTACGGTGAAGCATCCGGGCGAGGGGACTCCCGCCGATGCCGTCGATGTCGATCTGCTGCTGGCGGAAGGCTCGGTCGATGATCTCGCCGGAGCCTTGACCGGCAAGGCCGCCGCGCGCGGTTCGGCGCTCGCCAATGTCGAGATCGCCCGCGCCGTGCGCCGCGCCGGTGTGCGGACCATGATAACCGAGCCGGTGCTGCCCGCGCTGCTCGTTGCGCTGGAGGACTGAGCGGATGGAGACCGCAATCGAGGATATCCGCGCCCTGCTGTGGCAGTTCCAGAAGGCGGGTTTGCGCGATTTCCATCTGCGCAGCACCGCGTTGGAAGTGTTTTTCGCCCATCCGGACGGCGCGGCCAATCCGATGCTGGCAGCGGCACCTGCGCCCGCGAGCGACGACACGCAGGGCGCCGTGGTTTCAGCCCCGCACCTCGGGCTGTTCGAGCCGTGCTGCGCGGTGGGTGATGTGGTTGCACCGGGTGGCCTTGTTGCCCGCATCGATGTGCTGGGGCGCAAGACCGATGTGTTCGCGCATGATGGCGGACGGGTGCTCGCGCTTGGCGCGGCGGCCAACGACCTTGTCGAGTACGGAGACAGCCTCCTCGCCTTTGCCGCCGCCTGAGCGTGAGCTGAAAAAAAGGGGGGCGGACCGCCGTGGTTCGCCCCCCCTTTTTTGTGCCTGTTGCCGCGCTTCAGCCAGCGGCCTGCGCGCGCTTGTCCAGCAAGGTGACATAAGCTGGAAGCACTGCGCCGAAGGCCTGGAAGCGCGGGTCCGCGATGCGCCCACTGTTGAACAAGTGCGCGCCGACCGAGATGATCGCCGAGATCTTGGCTTGCCCCAGAACGACATAGCGGTTCACATCGACTGCGTTGCGCCCGGTGCGCTTTTCCCATTCCTCGGTCATCCTGGCTGGCGACCACCAGCCCGGCAGCTCGAAGCCTGCATCGGCAAGCGAGGCCTCACCCTGATCGTGGAACAGCTGGATATAGCCGAGATCGAGCAGGGGTTCCGAAATCTGGGCCATTTCCCAATCGAGCAGCCCGGTCAGTTTGCCGTCCTGCCACAGGCAATTGCCATGCTTGGGATCGCCGTGGACCGGGGTGGCCGGGCCGGAGGTGCGCGGCGGAGACTTCACCAGGTTTTCGAGGATCGCGATAAGGCGCGGGTCTGCATCCGATTCCTGCGAAACGGTGAGCCAGTGCTGGGCTTCTTCCTGCACCGTCCTTCCGCCCGGCGGCATGGCCGAGACGGGCATGGCATGAAGCGCCGCCACGGCATCGAACCACTGGGTGCAGACCCGGTCCGCGCCGTCGACTGGATCGGCGGCGAGCCAGTCCGGCACGCTGTATTCGAAGGCTTCGCCTGGAATGCAGCCCATCAGGAAAAACTGGTCGCCCAGCACGCCCGGATCGGTGCAGAGTTCGAGGATCGGCGGGAGCGGAACGGCGGGGGCCGCGCCCGCCACGGCGGTCAGCACTTCGTGCTGGCGCACCATGTCGTAAGGCGGGAGCAGGCCCTCTTCCGATGGCGGCATTCGCAGGATCTCGTTGATCCCCTCGACCAGATAAGTCTCGTTCGAATGTCCGGCGGACAGCGTGCGAACGCCGGTGATGCGTTCGCCGCGGTCTTTCAGCCAGTGCCGCAGCCCTGCCGCCAGGGCCTGTGTGTCGCGTGCCATCGCCGTCAGATCAGCGTGTTTTCGGCGGTGAGGCCGAGATCGGGATGCGCGCCGTGGATGATCGATTCCATGATGCCGTAACCAACGGAATCGCCCTCGCGCACCTTGATCGGGCAATCGCGCACCTGCCGGATGCGCTTTAGCGTTTCGCGGTCGAGCGTGTTGGCGATGTATTCGCCCTCGACCGTGAGCGGGCCGTGCCACGAACCGTGCTTTCGCCCATCAAAGCCGAGATAGAGGCCGGGGCCAAGGTGGACACCGGCGGGACCGGCGACTTCGACCTCGATCGTGCGGGTTTCGCCCTGCTGCATGTCGAAGTGCAGGCGGCCGCCGAGCAAACGTCGGGTGACGTCATCGAACTTGAGTTCGGGGCGCACGCGGCTGATCTTTTCCTGCGTGCCATCGGGCAGGTTGCGATAGCCGGAGGAGTAGAACACGCGGCCCTGCTTGGTCTGGTGATAGATGTGATAGCCGGTTTTCTCGCCGGTGGGCGAGATGACCATGAACGGGCTCCAGATCAGGACGAATTCGCCTTCGCCGAAGCGCGCCGCGCCGAAATCGGAGGTCGGGCGAATATCGGCATTGTTCGCGCCGACATCGAGCCGGGTGCCCCACGAGTGGTCGCGGTACTCGGTCCATTCCTCGGGCTTGATCTCGATCCGCTGGCCTTCCAGTTCGACCCAGCCCGAAGGCACGCCGATCTGGTGGTAGCGGATAACGTCGGAACCGACGCGGAAGCCGTCCTTTTCGCGCTGCTTGTGGCGATCCTCGAAGAACGGCGGCATTTCGGCAGTGAAGGTGATGTCATAGGCAATCGGCTGGATGTCGTTCCTGGCCAGCGCATAGCGTACCTGGCGCAGCGGTTCGATGATCTCGTAAGTCAGCGGGCCGACTTCGGTCATCAGCGGATCATCGCGCAGTTCGCGGTTGGCGCGCACGGTCCACTGTTCGGCCCCGCGCGAGACGGCGGCCCAGCCATCCAGAATGCCGCGATTGTGATACCGGCCAAGTCCGAAATCGATGCCCATCGAGCCATCCTTGCGCACGATCGTGCTCCAGATCTTCTCGGTCCAGCTGTGCTCGGACGTGCTGACCGAGGCGAAGGTATCGACAATCTGGTGGTTCAGGAATTCATCGAGCGCAGTGATCATGCCGATGTCTTCCATGGCATTGCGCACGAAGCGCGGCGCATTGCTGCGCAAGATCTGTTCCATGTTCAGGCTCCCAATTGTTTTTGCATGATGATTTCAGGCCGCGCTGGCGATCTGCAGCACGGGCGCGGTGTCGGTGTAGTTGGGAAGATCGGCGAACAGCGCTTCCCCGGCCGCACCCATGGCGCTGTCGAACGCCTCGCGCGTGGGGAAATGCATTTCGGAGATGGCCCAGAAGGGCGGCGGCGCGCCATCGAGCGCGGCTTTGCCAAGAAGTGTCGAAATGCCGAGGAGGCCGAGCGGCTCGAGCAGCGAGCGGGCCAGCTTGGTGTGCTGGCCGGCGTAATACGCCCCATCGAAACGGCTTCCTGCCGTGTTCGGGTAGATCGCCACGATTCGAATCATCAGGCTGCCTTCAGGTTGATCTAGCTCCCGAAGTCAGTGGTAAAACCGTCCTACGATTTCGTCTAGTAATTTTGACGGGCGGTCAGGCAATCATGTTGTGAAACGTCCCGTCCGGCAGTTCCTCGATCGTCTGGATGGTGCCGGCGAAATGGCGCTGGACCGCGCGGACTGCGGCGGCTGGATTGCGATCGGCGATGGCCTTGGCGATCTTGCTGTAGCCCGAGGCGTGGCGGTTGCGCTGCTTGTCGGATTGCACGGGCTCGATCTGGGCGCGGAACAGATCCGTCCGGGTTAGCGGCATGGCGCGTTCCAGCTCCTGGTTGCCGCCGATCTCCACGATCACCGAATAGAAATGCCGCCGCCGTTCAAGATAGAGGGCGCGGTTCTTGGCGCGATTGGCCTCGTCGATCTCGGCCGCAACATCGCGCACGAGCTGCGCCTTTTCGGGTGTGTCGCAGTGTTCGGCGGCAAGCCGAGCCGCCAGCGAGCACAGCGGTTCCAACGTTTGCAGCAGATCGAGGATCGCCTTCTTGTCGAGCGAGGCAATGTAGGCGCCGCGAAACCGGTTGAGCGTGACGATCCCTTCGGCGCCAAGATGCTTCAGGGCTTCACGCAGCGACCCGCGGCTGATCCCGAGGCGGCGGGTGAGGTCGGGTTCGACCAGATGCTGGCCCGGCACGAATGTTCCCGAACGGATGCCGCGGATGATCGCTTCGCTGACTTTGTCCGCCGCGCTGCTCACGCTCTCCGGCGCGCCCGGCTCTGCCTCGATGTCATTGCTGGGTGCCTTCGCCGCCATTCGCTGCCTTCCCGATCGTACTGGTTCTTCGCAGTTCTAATCGCACTTCGTGGCGGCGTCGAGTTCTGTACAAAATTATCCGCCGCTCTCGTGTCACGAAATCGTCGAACGATATTGACAGATGCTTAACCGCGCGAGATATCCCGACGATCCAGGCGAAGCGGGTCCCGAGCCGGTTCGTGAAATCAAAAAACGGGAGGATGCAGAAAATGATGCAGAGGAAATTCTTCTTGGCCGCAGCAGTATCGCTGGCCACGCTCGGTGCTGCTTCAGCCGCAAATGCCCAGCAAACCGCCCCTCAGGCTGCGGCGGAAGCGTCCGCCAGCGACGGTGAAATCATCGTCACGGCCAACAAGCGCCGCCAGTCGATCAACGATGTCGGCCTTTCGATCACGGCGGAAACCGGCGAATCGCTGGTTGCGCGCGGCATCACGTCGCCCACCGATCTGGGCAAGATCGTCCCCGGCCTGACCGTGCAGCCTTCGCCGTTCAACACGCCGGTCTACACGCTGCGCGGCGTCGGCTTCTATGAAACCACGCTTTCGGCATCGCCGACCGTGGCGGTCTACACCGACGAAGTCGCTCTGCCGTTCTCGGCCACCACGCGCGGCGCGGCGTTCGATATCGAGCGTGTCGAAGTGCTCAAGGGGCCGCAGGGCACCCTGTTCGGCCAGAACACGACCGGCGGCGCGATCAACTATGTCGTCGCCAAGCCGACCGATACGTTCTCGGCTGGTGTGGACGCGAGCTACGGCAATTTCAGCACGGGTGACATCGCCGGTTTCGTCAGCGGGCCGCTGTCGAAGACCGTCAAGGCGCGCCTCGCGGTTCGGACGCTGCAATCGGGCAACTGGCAGTACAGCTACACCCGCCAGGACGAGCTCGGCAAGAAGAACCTCCTGCAGGGCCGCGCGATCATCGATATCGAGGCCAGCGAGCGGTTCAAGCTGGCGCTCAACGTCAATGGTTGGCGCGACAAGGGTGATACGCAGGCGGCGCAGCTCCAGTCGGACAATTGCGCCGGTTCGGTTGCCGGAACGTGCGGCAGCCCGGATGCGACCAACTTCAAGAACTATCCGCGCGCTCCGCAAAATGCGCGCGCGGCGGATTGGAGCTACGGCATCTTCGGTCGTCCGCTGCGGCGCGACGACTCGTTCTGGCAGGCAAGCCTGCGCGCAGACTACGAACTGTCGGACCACCTCACGCTGACCAGCATCACGGCCTATTCGTCCTACAAGACGGATTCGGTGCAGGATTTCGATGGTGCGCGGTTCGCCTCCGCCGATACCAACACCACTGGCCACATCAAGAATTTCAACCAGGAACTGCGCATCAGCGGCAAGTTCGACAAGCTGACCTTCATCCTCGGCGGGAACTACAACCGCGCCGACACGTATGACCGGCTGTTCTACAACTTCAGCCAGGGCCCGTCGTCGAACCCGCTCTACATGATCCCCGGTGCGCCGCGCGGCGTGTTGACCTACAACGATTCCGCGCAGGATACCCGCAACCTGGGCGTATTCTTCAACGCGGAATACGAGATCACACCGCGCCTCACCCTGATTGGCGGCGCGCGCTATACCGATAGCAAGCGCAGCTTCGTGGGCTGCACGCACGATTTCGGCGGGGACACCGCCGTGTGGTGGAACACGATCTTCGGCACCAAGGTCAAGGAAGGGGAGTGCATCACCTTCGACCCGACCTTCACGCCCTATGGCCCCAATGCGCTCAAGCAGCAGCTCAACGAGCACAACGTCTCGTGGAATGCCGGGCTCAACTACAAGACCGATGGCGGCACGCTGCTCTACGTTCGCGTGAGCAAGGGCTACAAGGAAGGCAGCTTCCCCACGGCATCGGTGGCCAGCTTCCGCGGCTATGCGCCGGTGAAGCAGGAATCGGTGCTGGCCTACGAAGCCGGGTTCAAGGCGCCGATTGCGGGCCGCGCTCTCGAGCTGACCGCCGCCGGGTTCTACTACGATTATCAGGACAAGCAGCTGCGCGGCCGCCTGCCTGATCCGGTGTTCGGCACGCTCGACGGCCTCGTCCAGGTGCCCAAGAGCCATCTGTGGGGTGTCGAAGCCTCGCTGCTTTCCCGCCCGGTCGAAGGGCTGACGGTGAGCATGGGCGCGACTTACATCAAGACCAAGATCACCGACTTCACCGGCTATGACGCGCTCGGCAAACTGCAGAACTTTGCCGGCCAGCACTTCCCCTATGCGCCTGAGTTCACGCTCACGGGGGATGCCGAATACAAGGCTCCGGTCAGCGATACGACCAAGGCCTATGGTGGGGTTTCGGTCACCCACAACAGCCAATCGACCACGGCGCTGGCGAACACCAATACCACGCTGGGGGTGACGGCGGACCGACGCTTCGACATGCGCGCCTACACGCTTGTCGATCTGCGCGCCGGGCTTGAGTTCAACGATGGCAAGGTGCGGCTGGGCGGCTTTGTCCGCAATGTCGGCAATACCTACTACTGGACGAACACGCAGGACACTCTGGCCTCGATCGTCCGCTTCTCCGGGATGCCGCGAACCTACGGTATCCAGGTCAGCTACCGCTACTGAGGTCCCTCGAAGCCCCCGGATCGCCCAAGCGCTCCGGGGGTTTTTCCGTATGACGGAATCGTAGTACGATATACATAAGCGAATCAGGGCTTGCGATAAAACAGCAGCCGCGCGTTTCGGGAGACAGCATATGGCGACGCAAGCGATCGTGGACGGCCTTCTGGATGGCAGCGGGGCGGCAAAGCCCATCGTGGCCGCGATCCCGCCGATCCCGGAACGCCTCAAGCCGAACGGGCCGCTGACCGCCTATCGCATCCGCCGCTTCCAGATCGGCCTGACGGCGCTGTTCCTCGCCGGGCTGGCCCCGGTGCTGCTGGGCATGAGCGCGCAGTGGCAGGCCTTCGGGCTTGGCTTGATCTTTCCGGGCGGCGGGTTCCTTTATGCGGGCGGCGTGGTCGGCGTGCTTGGTGCGCTGGTTTCTCTCGCCTGCTTTGCCGTGATCACTTTCATCTGGTGGGCGCGCGGCGTGATCCTCGGGCCTCCCGGCGTGCTCGTCGGCACGGCGCTGCTTTCGGCTGCATGGATTGAAGGCGGGGAGGGCGTCAGCGCGATGGCCTACCTGATCCCGGCCGGAACAGGAGCGATCTACGGCTACCTCGGGCTGCAACGCCGCCGCCGCTTTGCCGAGCAGCAGGCGCGGGGCAAGGATCTGAACGTGATGCTCGCCAAGGCCGAACCGGTGCTGCGCGAAGCCCCGATCGAAGCCTCGCCCGAGATGACGGACGGCCAGATCCTCGAATACCGCCGCATGCTCGATCTTGCGCTTCAGCCGGTCGATAGCTGGAGCGGCTTTACCACGAACGATACGTGGCAGGACGGCGCGCTGCGCTACCAGATCAGCACGATGAGCTGGAACCTGGCGTTCGGCCAGTACACCCAGCTTCCCGCGTTCCACGGCTATCTCAATACGGCGCAGGAAAACCTGATCCGCAAGCATATCGACCGCAAGACCTGGAACTACTGGTTCTGGGAAAGCCTCTGGGGCAACTTCCAGATTTCGCGCAATCCGGTCGAGATCGACAACATCATGCTCTCGGGCTTCCTTGGCGTTTCGCTGGGCCTGTTCGAGACTGCGAGCGGCACGTCGCCTTTTGCCGCGCCCGGCGAACTGACCTTCCGCTGGGACGAGCGGACTGCGTTCCCGTACAACCACGAGGGGCTGCTCAAGGAAGTCCAGAAGAATTACCAGCGCTATGATCTCGGCTGGTTCCCGTGCGAGCCGCGCTGGGTCTATTCGATGTGCAACCTCGTCGGCCGCACCTCGCTGGCGCTGCACGATGCGCGCCACGGCACGAACCTGCTTGGCCCGGTCCATGACCGGTTCGAGCAGACCATGACCGAGGAAATGATGATGGCCGATGGCCGCATCAAGGTCTGCACCTCGACGCCGTTCGGCTTCCAGGTGCCCAGCCTCTCCGGCCTGTTTGGCGAGACATGGGGCATCCGCTTCCTGACCCCGCATGCGCCGGAGCAGGCGGAGCGCCTGTGGCAGGTGCTAAAGCAGGACTTCATCAAGACGCGGCCCGATGGCAGCCTCGATTTCAAACTGCTGCCGCTGGGCTGGGACACGCGCAAGCCGGCGAACTTCTCGTTCGACCAGTGGCCGGAAATGAACCCGCTGACGATGGTGCTGTGGTCCGCGCTCGAAATGGGCGACGAGGAGATCATCGCGGCCACCCGCGCCGCGCTGGCCGAACGCAATGGCGCCGATCTTCCGGACATGCTCACATGGACCCGCCGCAACACGGTGCGCGACATGGTCAACAAGGGCCTCCCCGAGGCGTGGAAGACCGGTCCGCTGCTGACCAGGGCGACATATCCCGAGGTGCTGGTGACCCGCGCGGTGAGCGATGGTCAGGCGCTCGAACTCGTGCTGCGTGCCGGCGGCGAACCGGTCCGGACCGAGCTCGGCTTTGGCCGTCTTAAGCCGGGCAGAGGCTACCGCGTGGTCGAGACCGGGCAGGCGCTGATCGCCGATGCCCAGGGACAGGCGAATATCTTGTTCGATCTCGACAAGCGCAGCCAGTTGACGCTCGTGCCGGTGATCTGACCCGTGCTGTGCTGCATGATCGCCGCGCTCATCATTGCGCATGTGACGGCGATCGTGCGCGGTTGGCTGGTGTTCTTCGGGCTGGTCCGGCCGCTGCCGGGCGAGGATGCCGATACGTTCTACCGGCGCATTCGCGAATGGCTGCGCCGTCCCCGGGTGCGCAAATGGGTTGCCGCTGCGGTTTCGCTCGAACTGCTGGCGGGCGGCGGATGGGTCGGGGCCGCGCATGGGCAGCACATCTATCAGCTTGGGGATCAGGCTGTCGGCGTCTTGCGCGGTCAGCGGGTGCACTATGTCGGCCTGTGTGATCGCTCGGGCCGTGACCGGATCGTGCGCATGGTGATCGACCAGCACGGACACGTGACCACCGCGCCCGTTTGAACCGCCCAGGGGGGAATATAACGCCATGGAGCGCGAGTTTGACGGCAGGACGGTGCTGGTCACGGGTGCCTCGTCCGGGATCGGTTTTGCCGTGGCGCGCATGTTCGCTGCGCGAGGTGCCTGCGTCGTCGGTGTGGCACGCGATGCCGGGCGGCTTCAGGCGGCAATCGATGCGCTGGCAGCGGGGCCGGGGCAGGCGCACCTTGGAATCGCAGGCGATGCCGACAGCGCCGAGATCGCGGCGCGGGCGGTTGCCGCTGCCGAAGGGCTGGCTGGCGGCCTCGATGTGGTCGCCAATATCGCAGGCTGGTATCCGACCGCGCTGGTGGCGGATACGGGCGATGCCGATTTCGACCAGACGCTGTCTGCCAATATCGGCACGACCTTCCGGATGTGCCGCGCGGCCATTCCCGCGCTGACTCGGCGCAGCGGCGCGATCGTCAACATGTCCTCCACTGCCGCCCGGTTCCCGACACCGGGCCTTGCCGCCTACAGCGCGAGCAAGGCGGCCGTGGAGGCCTTGACCCGCAGTCTTGCCGCTGAACTGGCACCCGCCGTGCGGGTCAATGCCGTCGCCGCAGGCCCCACGATGACCGAGACCGTGCGCGCCCTGATGGAGTCCGACCAGACCGGCGCGGTGCGCGCGGTGACAGAGGCCTTGCCGCTTCGGCGCCTTGCACAAGTGGACGAGATTGCCGAGGCTGTGCTGTTTCTTGCCTCGGCCCGTGCTTCGGTCATCACCGGGCAGGTCCTGCATGCCAATTGCGGGGGGCATATGGCCTGACGCAGCAAGGGGGCTACCGTGAGCGAATCCCGCGCGCGAAAGCCCCGCTGCTGCGCCGGACAGAAAAGCTTCTGCTTGACGTGCTGAACTCAACGCAATAGGTAGACATTACCCGAACGGCCATGGAGATCAGGCCATCCGTTCACACAACAGGGACCTGATCCGCGGCCTTTGATCGGGATGCAGCTTGCTCCGCGTTACCAACCGCTAAAGCGCGCGATGCTGGGGCGACACCGCCAGGTATCGTGATCCCCTCCACGACGAGGTGATACGATGCACAACATGCCTGCGCTCGCCTGAGCGCCGTTACCAGCTCGGACTGAAGCTCTGCCGGACGGGTCATCCCGCGGCAATCGATAGTCCGACCTTCATGACCTGACCGAACGAGCACCAATGCCTTGAGGCATCGCACGCGCTCGTTTCCGCGCGGTCTTCTCCGTCCCGCTCGTGCTGCGCTGCCGTGTCGGCTGCTCAGTCACGGACACATTCTGCCGCCAGCGATCCGCGCGCCCTTCAGCGTGCGCGGAGCCTGCCAGCCATGCCCTCTTCATTGCAGGATTTTCAAATGTCTTTCGTCTCGCGTTCTTTTCTTCTGGCCAGCGCTGCGGGGGCAGCCTTGGCGCTTGCTCCCACGGCGTTTGCGCAGGATGCAGTACCCGCTCCGGCTCCCGATGATGCCGCAATCACGTCCGCAGACGGCGGCGGTGCCATTGTCGTCACCGGCTCGCGCCGCCGCGAGGAGAAGGTGCAGGACATTCCGCTCGCCGTTTCCGTGGTGAGCGCTGCCGCACTGGAACGGCGCGGTGATTTCACGCTGGCGCAGATCCAGGCGCAAGTGCCCAGCCTGCAGGTGTTCAGCTTCAACCCGCGCAACACCAACATCAACATCCGCGGCCTCGGCTCCAACGTCGCGCTGACCAACGACGGGCTGGAGAACGGCGTCGGCTTCTACATCGACAACGTCTACTATGGCCGCGTCGGCACCACGCAGTTCGATCTTGTCGATCTCGAAGCGCTCGAAGTGCTGCGCGGGCCGCAGGGCACGCTGTTCGGCAAGAACACCACTTCGGGCGTGATCAACATCACCAGCCGCAAGCCGAGCTTCACGCCCGAGTTTTCCGGCTGGGCCGATGTCGGCAACTACGGGTTCTATCAGCTGCGGGCTTCGGCCAGCGGCGCGATCATTCCGGACAAGCTGGCGGTGCGCGTCTCGGGCGCGATCAGCCAGAACAACGGCTTCACCTTCAACAAGACGCAGAATTCCAGAGCCCAGAACTACTACAACGCGTCCCTGCGCGCGCAGCTGCTGTTTACCCCGACGAGCGATCTCTCGGTCCGGCTGATCGGCGACTATTCGCGCCAGAAGCAGGACAACGTGCTGAACCTGTTCGTCTCGAACACCGCGACCTACACCGATGGCGCGCCGATCCCGAACAGTTTCTCCGTCCGCACCGCGCGCTTACCCGGCTACACGCTGCCCAGCTTCAACGCCTTTGACCGGATCGGTGAGGCAGACAGCCACTACCAGGCGAACATGAAGGGCTACGGCGTTTCGGGCGAGATCAACTGGAATCTTGGCGGCGCGGCACTCACCGCGATCACGGCCTATCGCTGGTGGGACTGGGATCCGGCGAACGACGGCGAAAGCACGTCGCTCCCGGTCGTCGTCAAGGCGCAGCAGGCCAATCGCCAGCGCCAGTTCAGCCAGGAAGTGCGCCTCGCTTCGCAGGGCAATCGGACGATCGATTACGTGATCGGCGCCTACTACTTCTGGCAGACGATCCGGGGCTATGGTGCCACCGGATATGGCGCGGCGGCACCCACATGGTTCCTGCCCGCAGCGCCCCCCGCCATCAGCAATGCGGCGCTCAATGGCTACGAGGTCAATTCCACCTCGGAGCCGCGCACCAAGTCGTTCGCGGTGTTCGGCCAGACCGACTGGCACGTGACGCCCACCGTCACGCTGACGACGGGCCTGCGCTTCACCCATGAGGACAAGACCGGCACGTTCCAGCAATGGGTGGCCAGCGCCCCCGATATCACGGCATTTCCGGATGCCGCCAAGACCGCGATCCTGGGCATCCGCGCAGCCTTCAACCGCGTGATCCCGCTGTTCGAGACAAGGCTCAAGGACGACAACCTCTCCGGCCAGGCCACGCTCAGCTGGAAGGTGACGCCGGACGTGCTGGTCTACGGCACGTATGCGCGGGGCAACAAGTCTGGCGGGCTCAACCTGACACAGTTGCCGGTGACGATCACCGATCCCAGCGTTCGGCCCGAAAAGGTCGATTCCTTCGAACTGGGCCTGAAGTCGCAGTTCCTGGATCGCCGCGCGACGCTGAACATTGCCGGTTTCTGGACCGAGATCAGCGACTACCAGACCGCGATCACCGATACCGACCCGGTGGTGATCGGTGTCAGCCGCCAATATATTGCGAACATTCCAAAGGTCCGTTCGAAGGGTGTGGAAGGCGATTTCCGCTTCGCACCAAGCGACCGCTTCGCGTTCAATGCCTCGGCCAGCTATACCGAGGCAACTTACGTAACCTATACGAATGCGCCGCTTGCGCCCGAGATCAATCCGGTGCGTGCGGGCCTGCCCAACCTTGTTGCGGCGGACCTCGGCGGCCGGCAACTGCCCGGTGTGCCCAAGTTCGCCTATACGCTGGGTGCTGACGGCAACCTGCCGGTAAGCGGCACGGTCAGCGTCTATTCGCATATCGACTGGTCATACCGGTCGAGCTTCAACACCTCGTCGAGCAACTCGAAGCTGGCCCGGATCGAAGGCTACGGCCTGATCAACGCGCGGCTTGGTCTGCGCGCGGAAAGCGGGGTCTGGGATCTCGCGATCTGGGCCAAGAACCTCCTCGACAAGGACTACTACCTCAGCCTCAGCCCCGCGGCGACGGGCGTGGTGACCGGACAGGTGGGCGAACCGCGCACCTTCGGCGCCACCTTCCGCACGCGGTTCTGACGGCGGGAAGGAGGCCGGAGCCGTGACAATGCATCCTCTCCACTCTGCGTTCGCGGCTCCGGTCTCCGGACCAGCGTACTCCACATGGCGTCTGCTGCGCTTCAGCGCGCTGGTGATCCCGCTTTATGCCGCCGCCCAGCCGGTCATGGCCTATGTGCCCGCGCTGCTCTCGCGCCACTATGGCATCCCGCTCGCCACGCTGGGGCTGCTGTTCCTTGCCGGGCAGGCGGTAAACTCGCTGCTCGATCCGCTGGTCGGCTCGCTCAGTGATCGCACGCAGAGCCGACTGGGCCGCCGCCGTCCGTGGATCCTCGGCGGCGGGGTGCTGTTCATCGCGGGCAGCGCGATCCTGTTCTTTCCGCCTGACGGGGTGAGCACGGCATGGGTCGGGCTCGGCGTGACGCTCTACTATTGCGGTGCTTCGGCGCTTTCCACGCCGCTCATGGCCTGGTCGGGCGAGATCAGCGGCGATTATAACCAACGCACACGCATCGCCTCGCTGTTCACGCTGCTCTCGTCCTGCGCGCTGGTGCTGGCGCTGGTGCTGCCCGCAATTGCCGATCAGCTCCGCCCCGGTGATGGGCAGCTGCGGCTCACCCTGTTCGGCACGCTGGTGCTGGCCACCGCGCTCCCCGGCCTGTGGCTGACCTTGACCGCCGTGCCCGATATCGCCCCACCCGCGCTTGAACGCCCGCTTTCGGCAAGCGCCGGGCTGAAGGCCGTGCTCGGCAATCCGCTGCTGCTGCGCGTGCTGGCCGCCGATGCCGCCGTGACCGCAGGGCAGGGGGTGCGCACCGGGCTGCTGCTCTTCGTCGTGACGTTCGCGCTGGGCCGGCCCGAGTGGGCGGCGGGGATGTTCCTGTTCCAGTATTCATTCGGCGTGTTAGCCGCTCCGATCTGGCAGCGCGTCGGCACCGCGCTCGGCAAATCGCGGGGCGCAGTGGCGGCAGAGCTGGTCCAGTCCGCGATCAACCTCGGCCTGCTTTTCGTCACGGCAGACCGGTTCTGGCTGATGCTGCTCCTAGCCGCGCTGCAGGGCCTCAGCCAGGGTTCTGGCAACCTAATGCTGCGCTCGATCGTCAGCGACATCGCCGATCATCACCGCCTCGCCACCGGGGAGGACCGCACCGGGCTCTATTTCTCGGTCTTCGGCATCTCGATCAAGCTGGGCGGGGCCATCGCCGTGGGCATCGCGCTGCCGCTGGTCGCCTCGCTCGGCTTCGATCCCAAGGCCGCCGCCAACACGCCAGAGGCGCTGCGCTGGCTGATCGTGGTCTTCGCCCTCGGGCCTGCAATTGCCCACGCCATCGCCGCCGCGCTCATGCTGGGCTTTCCGCTCGATGCGCGCCGGCACACCGAAATTCGCCGCCAGCTCGAAGCGCGGGACAGCGTTGTCGCTGCCGCTCTCGTGCCCGCCGAATGACCCCCTCCAGTCCCTCAGGAGAACGACCATGACTGCCATTACCACTTACGTGAATGCCAAAGACCCTGCCTCGCCGCTGGAGATCGTCCCCGTCACCGGCACGATCGGCGCTGAAATCAGAGGCGTGCGCCTCGCCGACGATCTCGACGAAAGCGTGATCGAGGCGATCAAGGACGCCGTCGTGCGCCACAAGGTCGTGTTCTTCCGCGATCAGCACGATCTGACCGACGACCGCCACGAAGCCTTCGCCGCGCGCTTCGGCGATCCCGTCGCGCACCCCACCGTGCCGGTCGCCGAAGGTTCGCGCTACTTGCTCGAGCTTGACAGCAAGGAAGGCTATGCCGCTTCCAGCTGGCACACCGACGTGACGTTCGTGGATGCCTATCCCAAGGGATCGATCCTGCGCGCGATCACCATTCCGGAAGCGGGCGGCGATACGCTGTGGGCCAATGGCGAGACGGCCTATGAAGGCCTGCCCGAACCGCTGCGCCAGCTGGTGAACACCCTCTGGGCCGTCCACACCAACGTCTACGACTACGCCGCTGTGCTCCAGAACGCACCGAAGAACGACGAGGCGGAGAAGAGCCGCTCGCAGTTCAACCAGAATGTGTTCGCCTCGACCGTCTATGAGACCGAGCATCCTGTCGTGCGCGTGCACCCCGTGTCGGGCCAACGCAGCCTGCTGCTGGGGCACTTCGTCAAGCAGTTCGTCGGGCTGAACCAGGCGGACTCCGCCCGCCTGTTCAACATCCTGCAGGATCACATCACGCGGCCAGAAAACGTCGTGCGCTGGCGCTGGCGCGCGGGCGATGTGGCGTTCTGGGATAACCAATCTACCCAGCACCGCGCCATCGCCGATTTCGGCCTGCAGCGCCGCACACTGCGCCGCGCGACGGTCAACGGCGAAGTTCCCGTCGCTATCGACGGCCGCCGCAGCCGCACGGTAAAGAAGGAAAAGGCACGGGCGACCGAGCCGGCCTGATTCGTTGTTTCAAGCCCCGGCGCCCAAGCGGTGCCGGGGCATCCTCCAGTCGAAAGTATCGCATCTCCGTGTCAGCAACGCTCTCGCGCCGCGCCGCCCTCTCTCTTGCCGCCGCCGGTGCCGGTACGGCTGCCTTGCCCAAGGGCGCGCTGGCGGCGCAGCCCGGGCGGCGGCCCAACATCCTGTTCATTCTGGCCGACGACATGGGCTATGCCGACCTCTCGTGCTACGGACGGCGCGATTACCAGACACCGCGGCTCGACCAGCTCGCCAGCGAGGGCCTGCGGTTTACCAGCGCCTATGCCAACAGCGCCGTCTGCACGGCAACGCGGGTCGCGCTGATCACCGGGCGCTATCAGTACCGGTTGCCTGTCGGCCTAGAAGAACCCCTCGCCAACCGGGAGAATATCGGACTTCCCCCCGAGCATCCGACGCTGCCATCGCTGCTGCGCAAGGCCGGTTATGCAACCGCACTGGTCGGCAAGTGGCACCTCGGCAGCTTGCCCGCCTTTGACCCGCTGAAGAGCGGATACGAGCACTTCTGGGGCCTGCGCGGCGGTGCCATCGACTATTTTACCCACGCCTCCAGCAACGGCAAGCCCGACTTGTGGGACGGCCCGACCCCGCTCGCGAAAGCGGGATACACCACCGATCTTCTGGCCGATCACGCGATCGATGTGCTGCGCGAATTTGGCCAGCGTTCGCGCCCGTGGTTCATGAGCCTGCATTTCACCGCCCCGCACTGGCCGTGGGAAACCCCGGAAGACGAAGCCGAAGCGCGCCGCCTTGCCGCGCTCGGCAATCCGGAAGCGCAGTTCCATTATGACGGCGGTAGTGCTGCGACTTATGCGGCGATGGTCACCCGGCTGGATCTTCAGGTTGGGCGCATTCTCGATGCGCTGGCCGCCAGCGGGCAGGCGGACAACACCATCGTGGTGTTCACCAGCGACAACGGCGGAGAACGCTTTTCCGACACCTGGCCCTTCAGCGGGCACAAGACCGAATTGCTCGAAGGCGGGCTGCGCATTCCGGCCATCGTGCGCTGGCCGGGCGTGACGAAGCCCGGCAGCACCAGCGACGCGCAGATCATCTCGATGGATTGGCTGCCGACTTTCGTGGCGGCCGCTGGCGGCGCGGCTGATGCGGATTTCGCGCCCGATGGAACAGACCTTCGCGCTGCACTCGAAGGCGGGGCGCTGCCCGAGCGCACCTTGTTCTGGCGCTACAAGGGCCACGGCCAGCAGGCCGCGCGCAAGGGCCGGTTCAAGTACCTCAAGATCGAGGACAACACATTCCTGTTCGATGTGGTCGCCGATCCGCTCGAACGCGCCAACCTCAAGCTGCGCAAACCAGACATCTACGCAGATCTGGCGCAGAGTTGGGCCGTCTGGGACAAGACCATGCTCGCGCTGGATCCGGCGTCCTACACCCACGGTCTCACCGGCGAGCATACGGCCGATCACTACGGCAACGACAAATAACGGCGCTGGCTTGCCCCCTCCTGCATCGCCAGCGCCGCCGTCTCGGGCGCTATTGCGCGGCCGCTTTGTTCGGGATCCGCAAGCCCAACCATCGCGCCGCACGGGGCAGGAGCCGTGGCAGTGCATATTCGAGGAGCAGCATTGCCACCATCGAGATGGCCAGCAGCGGAAGCAGTGCGGCAAGGGCAAGGGTGATGAGCACTGCGCCGCCCATGCGCGGGGGCAGGGTGGGCTGGGGCGGTGCGCCGAGCTGGTCCGCCGGTTTGCGCCGCCGCCAGAGTAGGAAGCCGGAGACCGACATCGTGATCAGCATCGCCGCTGTCGCCACGCCGATCAACTGGTTGACGAGGCCGAACAGCTGCCCTTCGTGCCAGGCGACGCCGTAGCCGACGACGCGGTCGATCACGTGCTTGTCGGCAAAGACTTCGCGGCTGGTTTCCTGGCCTGTTGCTGGATCGAAAGTGAGCGCGGTGCGCAACGGGCGGTTCTGGGTGTCGCTGCGGACGGACCATCCGCCGCTCGCCTTCCCCCCGAACGGCGGGGCGCTGCCCGGCGGGGTCACGATTACCGGGAAGGGCAGGTGGCGGCTTTTCGCTTCGGCCACGATCTCGCTGATCGATACGGCCGACATGGCCGGGCCTGCCATCACGGTGCCATCGGGCATCCGGTGCGTGCCTGCGGGCATCGTGCCGGGGGGCATTGCGCCGGGCATGGTGCCGTGGTCATGCCCGGCATGGTCACCGCCGCTGGCGGGGGCACCGCCAATGGTCCAGTCCTGCTTGCCCTTGATCCAGCCCATTTCGGTGCGCACCGCCTTGAACGCGCTGCCCCAGACATCGGCCCAGGGCAGCCCTGTCACCAGCAGCACGAGCGCAAGACCCGCGACCCAGAAGCCGGTGACGGCATGAAGATCGCGCAGGAACACGCGCGCGCCGCCCTGAAGTCGCGGCCAGATCACCCCGGCAAGGCCGCGCCCCCTCGGCCACCACAGGTAAAGCCCGGTCAGGATCATCACGATGGCCCAGCTGGCCGCCAGCTCCACCAGCCAGCTCCCCTGCTTGCCGATGAGCAGCTGCCCGTGGATTTCCTGCACCACCTGCATGATCCGCCATTCCGGATCGAGCGCGCCGACAACCGTGCCTGCGGGCGAGACGAAGACATCGCGCATGGCGTGATCTGGCAGCGCGAGGTGGATCAGCGCGGCATCGCTTTCCGCTTCGGGCAGGCGGTAGGAGTGGAACCGGCTGCCTGGGAAGGCGGCCAGCGCGGCCTTGACTTGCGCATCGGGGGAGGCTGCCTGTGCCGCCGAGAGGCCGCGCCAGGCGCGTTCCTCCCACGCTTCGACTTGCGGCTTGAACAAGTAGACCGCGCCGGTGAGCGCCAGGATCACCACCATCGGCATGACGAACAGCCCGGCATAGAAGTGCCAGCGCCACACTGTGCGGTACAATGCGTTCCGATCCATCATGGCCTCCAATCAGAAGCGAGCGCGAACGCCAGCGAACACGGCGCGACGTTCAACAGGATAATAGATGACCGACGCATCCGTGGCCGTGATGGCCGCGGAAATGTCGCCGATGGCCTTTTTGCCCGTGATGTTGCGGCCATCGACGAAAAGATCGATCCCGTCGCGCACGGTTGCCCCGGCGGTCAGGCCCAGAAGCACATAGCCCGGAGTTCGGGTGGTGTTCCGGTAATCGGCCCAGGCACCTTGGGGAACCCACTCGAGCGAGGGGGCAAGATGCAACCGGTCGGTTCCGAAGCGCAACTCGCCGCGATAGCTGTGGCGCGGGATGACCGGCAGACGGTTGTTTGCGTACTGCGAATCTTCGCGGAACCGGAAGTCGGCATACTGATAGACTTGGCGAAGGCGCAGCCAGGGCTTGATATCTAGCGAGAGGCCCGCTTCGATACCTTGGTGACGCGTCTTTCGAGCATTGAAGGTCGAAGCCGGAACATCCGGGCCCGTGTTGAACTGGAGGATCTCGCCCTTCAGATCCGCGCGATAAAAGGAGACTTCCCAGCTCGCGATCCCCAGCTTTCCGCGCGTTCCGAATTCGGCTGTCCAGGCCCGCTGCGCGTCGATGGGAACGAACTGCGAGATTTGCGCCAGTTCGATGAATCCGGGAAACTCGGCCGATTTGCTGTAGTTTGCAAAAATCTGGATTTCCGGGCTGGCTTCGTAAAGCAGCCCCGCTTTTGGCGAGAACTGATTGAATGATGCACGGCCTTTGACGTCGCGGGGACCGCCCGCGAAGCTGTTGTAGGTTTCATGCTGCCGCCTGAAACCATCGGCGTAGACGCCGCCTGCAATCAGCGTGAGTTTCTCGGCCGCGCGATAACGCAGTTCCGCATAGAGCGATGAAGTGCGGGCCTTCTGGTCAGCCGCAAATGTCTGGTTGCCGCTGATGCCGTTCAGGTTGACGAAGCGCTGGGAATTAACCGTGCCATGGCGTGTCTCGCCGCCCACAGTGAGTTCGAGCGGACCTGCTGCATAATCAGCCCGGAAGAATGCACCAAGGTCATCCGATTTCTGGTCAATGACCTGAAAGATGGGATGGAAGAGTTCCTTGTGGTTGTAGAACACGCCCAGATTGACCTTGAGGGCACCGAGATCGACCGTCGTTCGATTTTGTAGACGCACGGAATTGATGTCACGCTGCTGATTGCCGAAGAAATTGCCAGTCTTGGGGGCGGTCAAGGCTGTCGACCGGCTCAAGGCGCCGGGAAGTTCCTGATCGATATTGTTGTAGCTGGCATAAATCCGTGTGCTTACGGTATCGGAAAGCTTGAACCCGAGATTGCCATGGAAACGCAGCGATTGCCGTTTGGCATGATCGCGATCCCCGATGGATGTGTCCGCACTCGCGGCCAGCCAGCCATCGGTGCGATCGGTGGCGAAACCGCCTGCAACCAGAAGCCTTGCGGTATCGAATGTGCCGCCATCCAGCCGGGCATAAACACCGGGTGCAGTGCGGCCTGTGGGGGTAACCCCGTTGATGGCACCGCCCAAGGTGCCCGACCCGAAGCGGAGGGCGTTGGCGCCGCGATAGACTTCCAGATGGTCGAAGAAGGTAGGTTCCAGTTCCTGAAAATCGCCGTTGTCGTCCGCCAGATTGATCGGAATGCCGTCCTGCAGAAGGGTCAGGCCGCGCATGTGGAAGCCACGCGAGAGACCGGAGCCACGGATCGAAATCCGAATTTCCTGACCGAAGCGAGGCTGGACGTAGACACCCGGCGTGTAGCCAAGGGTATCTCGCAGTGAAACGAGCGATTTGTCGGCATAATCGTCATGGGTCACAACGGTAGCACCGCCCGCCGTGCGTCTGGCTTCAGCTTCAGCCAGATCAGACTGCGTGCGCGCGACTACAATGATGGTGCGATCTTCAGCCGCAGATTCTTCTGCGAGAGCGGGCGTAGCACTTACGGCCGCAGCAAGGGCGAACAGGGACGTTTTCATAAAATGCCTTTCGAATTTGTACGGCGAACAACGCCTTGAACCTGGTCAGCCAAAGGGCCGACGGCTCTTCATGAACGCAACTTAGGCGTGGCAGTTGTCCGATCCTGGAGGTGCTTGAATTTGGTCTGAGCTCTATGGCGATGACCATTCACCACGGTTCACGGGCGGCTTAAGTAGCAGCGCCCAAGATTCCGCACTCAGGAACACCCTGACGATGATCGCGCATGCCAGTGCCGGTCATGCACATGGTCTGGCCGTCGTGCGCAGTCCTTCCGGACATCTGGGGCCGGAGGGGCGTCTTTCTGCCCGACAACGAGGATGGAGCTTTCCGGAATTTCGGCGTTCGGTGCGGGGAGGTCCTGCGCCCAGGCAGGCGCAACAGCGAGGCTCAGCGCAAGGCCGAGCGCAGCCAGTGATGTCTTCATGTTTGGTATCCACCGTGCCCGGCGCGCGCACGGGCGCGCGGGGCAAATCTGTCAGGTAGCCTCACGCGGGGTGAGGCCGGTCAGTCTGTCAGATCAGGGCAGGTGGTCCGCGCAGCGGCGGGCGGATGTGGCTGGCACTGGCAAGGTGCGGAATGCGCACGGGCGCAAAGCCCAGCAGGAGCAGGAAGGCAATTGCGAGCGCGACAAAGGGGGGGAGGCCCGCATCCAGCGAAGCAAAGGACAGCGAGGAGTAAGGGCAGCTCTCGTTCGTCTTGGCCTGACCTTCGGCCTTGCCGGGGATCGTGATCTGCTTTGTGAGGTGATCGCCCGAGACGTCACCGCAGACAAGAATGGTCAGCGATTTGCCTTCGGTGCCCACCATGAAGCCGGTTGGCACCGCTGCCTTGAGCACGAGCGCGAGACAGGCCAGCAGCATGGCCAGCCGGTAGTGCCCGCGGGAAAAGGTGCGCAAGAAGTGCATTGGTCGCGCCGTTACGCCGATGCAGCCAGCTTGTCACTCGTCAAGTGAATGAGGCCGTTGGTCAAGCGGTTGCGGTACCAGGATGAGACAGCAGGCAAAGTCACAGTCAAATGACGGTTGCGCGCCTGCACTTGCGCTTTGCGGTTGCGATTCTCAGTCCGGCTCCCCCATCCTGACCAGTGCGGCGAGTGTGGCGGTAACCGGGGCGGCCAGCCCTGCCGCCGCTGCGGCCTTGACGATCTGGCCGTTGATTGCCTCGATCTCGGTGGCGCGTCGGGCAAGCCGGTCTTGCAGCATCGAAGGCTTGTGCGCCTTGTGGTTGGCCAGCGCGAAGTCCGTTTTCGCGAGCAGGCGTGCGCGGTCCATCGCGATTCCTGATGCGGCGGCCACGGCGATGGTTTCATCGATCACGGCAGTCGCAATCGTCCGCCCATCCGGCGTATCGAGCCCGCCGACGGGCAGGTTAAGGATCGTCGACAGCGCATTGAGCGCGGCGTTGAACGCCGCCTTTTCCCAGATCGCGGCGAGTATTGCACCATCATGCTGCGCCCCCATGTTTGCAGCATTGAGCAGGCGGGTGGCGGCCAAAGCCGCAGCCTCTCCCGCTGGCTGGAATGCGCCGAGCCAGACATGGCCTTCGCCGTGTGCCGATACACCGTTGGGAGGCGCGAAATCGGCGGGCCAGTCGGTCACACCGACCAGCACGTTCGCGGCCGGAAAGACTTCGGCCATCGCTTCGGCATTGCCGAGGCCGTTTTGCAGGGTGAGAGCGCAGCACTTGCCATCCGCAAGGTGCGCGACGGAGGCGATGGCCGCGCGGCTATGCATCGCCTTGGTGAACAGCAGCACGAGATCGGCGCGGTCCGTTTCCTCGGCCGTGCAGGCAGCGACGCGCACGACATGATCGCCGCTGGCATCGTGCAGGCGGATGCCTTCCTCGGCAATGCAGGCAAGGCGGGCGCGGTCGACATCGACCACTGTGACGCGAGCACCGGCTAGGGCAAGCCGCGCCGCGAACAGGCAGCCCATGGCACCGGCACCGACGACCACAACGTTTTCCATCCCGGCGAACTCCTCACGTGCATGCATGTGTGCGCGAGTATCCAGGCCCGGCGAAATGTTGGTCAAGCCCGCATTTCGCCTTGCAGCGGGAAATGCTGCACGAACTGGCGCGCCGCTTCGGGCAAGACCCCGGAGCGCCGCCGGTGCAGGATGAAGCGCCGGTCGATGGCGAGTTCGGGGATCGCCAGGTTGCGCATCGTGCCATTGGCGATGTGCGGTGCCAGCAAAGGCTCGGGCAGCCAGCACAGGAGATCGCTGCGCGCCGAAACCGCGATCATCGCTTCGACCGAACTGCATTCGACCGCGATCCGTGGGGGCGCCAGGCTGTGCTGCGCGATGATGTCCTCGAACTGCGCGCGCGGGGTGAACGCGAAGCCGGGCATCACCCAGCCGTAAGCCAGCGCAGCGGGCAGGGCGGCATTTTCGCCGAGCGGATGCCGGGCAGCGCCGAACACAGCAAAGGCATCGCTGTAGGCGCCAAGGCCGATGGCGGTCACATCGCGGTGTAACAGCGGGCGCGAGGTGACGACCAGATCTACTCGGCGCGTGAGCAGGGCTTCGAGCAGCTCGCCATCGACCGCCTCGATCAGATCGAACGAAAGCAGCGGGGTTTCGGCTAGCACGCGCGCAGCGGTATCGGCCACCAGTGTGCGCATTACGGCGGCCACCGCGCCGACGCGCACCGTGCCGCGCCGGAGGCCGCCGAGCGCGGCGAGTTCATCGCGCGCCGCCTGCATTTCACCCATCAGATGGCGCGCGCGCGGCAGCATCAGCGTGCCCGCTTCGGAGAGCGCCATGCCCTTGCCGCCGCGTTCGAACAGGCGGTGGCCGAGCCGGGCTTCCATCGTCTGCACCAGCCGGCTGAGCGAGGGCTGGGTGAGGTTCACCACGCGGGCTGCACGGCCAAGGCTGCCGGTATCGGCAATGGCGAGAAAGGCGCGTAGCTGGCGTTCATCGAAATCCATGCGAAGAGCGTATGACTTTGCGGCCACAATGCAATTGTCTTGCAATGCCGAACGGTTCATTTTCAGTCCAAAGCACACATCCGGGGAAGAGCCATGCCAACCGTCCGCGCCGTTACCATCGATCTGCTGCGCGAGCTGGGGATGACCACGGTGTTCGGCAATCCCGGTTCCACCGAACTGCCGATGTTCCGGGATTTTCCCAAGGATTTCCGCTATGTGATGGGCCTGCAGGAAAGCGTCGTGCTGGGCATGGCCGATGGCTATGCGCAAGGCACCGGGCGCGCGGCCATCGTCAACCTGCACAGCTCGGCGGGTGTGGGCCATGCGCTGGGCAACCTGTTCACCGCCTTCAAGAACCAGACCCCGCTGGTGGTGACCGCCGGGCAGCAGGCGCGCTCGATCCTGCCCTATGAGCCGTTCCTGTTTGCCGAGCGCGCGGCGGAGTTTCCACGCCCGTTCGTCAAATGGTCGTGCGAACCGGCGCGGGCAGAAGATGTGCCCGCCGCGATCCACCGCGCGTGGCTGGTGGCGATGGAGCCGCCGTGCGGGCCGACCTTCGTTTCGATCCCCATCGACGATTGGGACCGGGACTGCGAACCTTTCGCGCCGCGCACGGTCCATGCCGGGCGCGCGGCGGATGCTGGCGCGCTGGCCGCCTGTGCGCGCGCGTTGGCGCAGGCGCAGCGGCCTGCCATCGTGGTGGGGGCAGGGGCCGCGCGCGATGATGCGTGGGACGAGGTAATTGCACTGGCAGAGCGGCATCAGGCCGCCGTGTGGGTCGCGCCGATGTCGGCCAGGTGCAGCTTCCCCGAAGATCATCCGCTGTTTGCGGGCTTCCTCACTGCCGGGCGCGAGGCGATTGTCAGCGCGCTTTCGTGCCATGATTTCGTGCTCGCGCTGGGCGGCCCGATGAGCCTCTACCATGTCGAGGGACACGGGCCCCATGTGCCGGACGGCTGCGACGTCTGGCTGATTGGCGACAACCATGTCCACGCCGCATGGGCGCCTGCGGGCACCGCCATCGTGGCAGGGTGCAAGGCGGCAGCGGCAGCGCTTCTGGCGCAGGCGGGCAGCCCGCCGCGCACCGCGCCCGCGCCGCGCAGTGCCGCACCGGTGCCCACTACCGGCGATGCGATGACCGACGCCTATGTCTTGAGCCGCCTCGCCGCGCTGCGCGCGCCCGAGAGCGTGATCGTGGAGGAAGCGCCTTCCAGCCGCGGACCGATGCACGATCATCTGCCGATCCTGCGCAAGAACACGTTCTACACCACGGCCAGCGGCGGACTGGGCCACGGTCTGCCCGCAGCGATTGGCCTGGCGATGGCGCGCCCGCATGACAAGGTGATCGCCCTTATTGGCGATGGCTCCGCGATGTATGCGATCCAGGGCCTCCACGCGGCGGCGCAGCACGGGTTGGCGGTCAGCTTCGTGATCCTGAAGAACAACCGCTACGAAGCGCTGCATCACTTCGGCCGCATTTTCGGGATGCAGGAACTGGTCGGCACGACATTTCCCGAACTGGATTTCTGCAAGCTGGCCGAAGGACACGGGGTTGCCGCGCGCCGCGCCGCCGATGCCCAGTCGCTCGATGAAGCGCTGGCATGGTCGCTGGCCGCAACCGGCCCCACGTTGGTCGAGGCGGTGGTGGCATGACCCTCAGGCTATCCGATCTGATCGACGACCGCCCGGACGAGGGCGTGTTTCGCGTGAGCCGCGCGATCTTCACCGATCCTGCCGTGTTCGAGGCGGAAATGCGCACGCTGTTCGAAGGCGGGTGGATATTCCTCGGCCTCGAAAGCCAGGCACCGGGGCCGCACGACTATTTCACCACCTTTGCCGGGCGCGTACCAGTGCTGGTGCAGCGTGACGATGCGGGCACCTTGCGCGCGTTCCTCAATTCCTGCCCGCACAAGGGCGCACGGATCGCGCAGCTGCGGCAGGGCACCGCGCGGCTGCACGTGTGCCCCTATCACAGCTGGACCTTCGACAGCGCGGGCCGCAACAAGGCGGTGAAGTGGAAGGCCGCGGGCTGCTATTCCGCGGCGTTCGACCGCGACGATCACGGCCTTGCGCCGCTGCCGCATTTTGCCAACCACCGCGGCTTCCTGTTCGGCAGCCTTGCCGCCGACGTGCCGCCGCTGGCCGACTATCTGGGGGAGGCGGCCAAGCTGCTCGATCTGGTGGCCGATCAAAGCAATGACGGGCTGGAACTCGTGCCGGGGCAGGTGACCTTCACGTTCGAGGCGAACTGGAAGCTCCAGCTGGAAAACTGTTCCGACGCTTATCACTTCACCTCCGCGCACCCTTCCTACATCCGCGTGCTGGAACGGCGGCAGCAGGAGATGAGCGACAGCGTGGTCGCCTCGGTGTGGGAAAACAGTGATTACTGGAAGGAAGACACCAAGGGCGTGGGCGGTGGCAGCTTCAGCTTTGCCAATGGCCACGTGCTCAATTGGGGCGTGTTCGGCGTGACGGCTGCGATCCCGCTCTATGAACGCGCGGGCGAGCTGGCCGAGCGCCACGGCGAGGGCAAGCGCGATTGGATGTTCAACATGCGCAACCTCACGATCTTTCCCAACCTGCAAGTCGCGGAAAACGCATCGAGCCAGCTGCGTGTGATCCGGCCGATTTCGCCCGGCCTCACGGAAATGCGCACCTGGTGCATCGCGCCCAAGGGCGAAAGCGCTGCCGCGCGCCGCCAGCGCATCCGCCAGTACGAGGATTTCTTCAACCCCACCGGCATGGCGACGCCCGACGACACCATTTCCTATGAGAATTGCCAGATCGGCTATGCCGCGATGGCCGAGCCGTGGCTGCAAGGCTATGCGCGCGGCATGACCGCGAGCGCGGCGGGCGGCAACCGCTTTGCTGACCGCATCGACCTCTATCCCGAACGCAGCGTGCTCGCGGATTCGCAGCTCTGCGACGAGACGCTCTATCACAGCTACTACCGCGCATGGGCACAGCGCATGGCAGGAGCGTTCGCAGCATGAGCGCGGCCCTCACGATCCGCGAGGCGGAAGAGCTGCTCTACCGCGAGGCGCTGCTGATCGACAGCAGCCGCTTTGGCGAATGGCTGGAGTTGTTTACCCCCGATGCCGAATTCTGGATGCCGGCGTGGCGCGACGAGACCACGCCGACGCAGGACCCGGAATGCGAGCTATCGTTGATCTACTACAAGGGCCGCCGCAATCTGGAGGACCGGGTTATGCGGCTGACCTCGGGCCTCTCCACCGCCTCATCGCCCCCGCCGCGCGCGGTGCATCAGGTGACCAACGTGCTGGTGACCCGCGCAGAGGGCGATGACGGCGAGGTCTCTGCCGCGTTCACCTGCCACCGCTTCGATGTGCGGATGGACCGCACGCACTGTTTCTTCGGGCGCTATGAATATCGGCTCGTGCGGGAAGGCGGAACGTGGCAGATCGCGCGCAAGAAGATCCTCCTGCTTAACGATACCGTGCCCACGGTGCTGGATATTACCGCGATCTAGAGCCACAACGTCTGACGCCCCGCACAGGAAGGCACCCGCCATGTCCCAGCCGATGCCCACCTATTTCATTTCACACGGCGGCGGCCCCTGGCCGTGGATTCCGGCGATGCGGCAGATTTTTGCGAATCTCGAACGTTCGCTGACAGACATGGTCGCGGCGTTTCCGGAGCGGCCCAAGGCGATTCTGATGGTATCGGGCCATTGGGAGACGGATTACGTGCGGATCATGTCCGGCGCAAGGCCGGGCATGGTCTATGATTACAGCGGATTTCCGCCAGAGACATACAAGGTCGTCTATCCGGCCCCCGGTGCTCCCGCGATTGCCGAGCGGGCCGCAGCGCTGCTGGCCAGAGCCGGAATTGCCGCCAGCCTTGATGCCGCACAGGGCTTCGACCATGGCACGTTTGCGCCCATGGCTGTGATGTATCCGGCCGCCGACATGCCCTTGCTCCAGCTTTCGATCCTGCGCTCGTTCGATCCGGCGGCGCACATCGCCATCGGCCGCGCGCTGGCACCGCTGCGCGCGGACGGCGTTGCGATCATTGGTTCAGGGCTGAGTTTCCACAACCTGCGGCTGTTCGGACCGGCGGCCATGCAGCCCTCGAACGCGTTTGATGCGTGGCTGGCCGAGGCGCTGGCCCTGCCGCCTGCCGCGCGCGAGGCGGCGCTGCTGAATTGGGAGCAGGCCCCCTTCGCGCGGGTCTGCCATGCGCGCGAGGATCACCTTGTGCCGCTGTTCGTGGCGCTCGGCGCGGCGGGCGCGGATGCGGCCAGCCGGATCTATCACGACGTCAATCTGATGGGCGGCGTTACCGCATCGAGCTATCGGTTTTCAGCGGACGCAACGGGCTGACGCAGATGCGTGGCGCGGGACTTCGATGATCCTGCGCAAAGCTGCAGCCGCCGTTTGGCAGGCATTCAAAGCCCAGCTGCCCATGGCCGCCTTCCCGGATCTGCTGATTTGAAATCTCCCGCCAGCGATGCCGGCGGGAGATTTTCAATGACTCAGCGCGCGGCGAGAGCCTTGTCTTCGTTGGCGCGCTTGATCAGGTACATGCGGATGGCTTCGGCGTCCGCAGGCTTCAGTGCGGCTTTGAACGAGACCATGCCCATTTCGTGGAGCTGGCCACCGATGACGATGGACTTCAGCGCCTCGGCCGAGCCGATCACGCCCGAATGGCGCAAGTCGGGGTTGAGGCTGCCCGAAATCGCCGCGTCGCCGTGGCACATGGCGCAGTAGCGGCCATAGAGCTGCCCGCCCTTGGTCGCCTGCGCGGCCGTGCCGGTGAACGGTGGGGGATCGAGCACCATCTGGTTCATCGGCGGCGGCGCGGGCAGCTGGCCGTTCGCGCCGAGCTTGAACACCAGCAGGCGGCTGATGTTGCGGCCGGCACCGCCCTTGTTGGCCAGCACGCCGGTGGCGACATCCCACACGCCGCCCCAGCCGACGAGGATGGCGACATACTGCTCACCGCCAATCGCATAGGTCATCGGCGCGGCGATGATGCCGCTCTGTGCCGGGAACGACCACAGCTTCTCGCCCTTGTCTGCGGTATAGGCGACGAAATCGCCGCCTGATGTGCCCTGGAACACGAGATTGCCTGCGGTCGAGAGCACGCCGCCGTTCGAAGGTCCGGTCAGGTTGACACGCCACGCGGCTTTCTTGTTCACCACGTCCCACGCCACCAGCTGCCCGGTGGTCGCGGCCTTGGCGCCGTCCTGCACCTTGAGATCGGCGGGCATCGACACAGCATAGCCATCAAGCCCGATCGACCACCCGAACGTGCCCGGCTTCCAGTCCTTTGCAGCGGCATAAGGATAGGCGGCAAGGTTGGTCGGGATGTAAAGCAGGCCGGTCTTCGGGCTATAGCTTTGCGGCTGCCAGCTGTGCGCGCCCACCGCGCCGGGGAGGCTGATGAAGGGCTTGCCGGTCTTTTCATAGCGCGCATCGGGGTTGATGTTCGGTCGGCCAGTCTCGGGGTCGAGGCCCGTTGCCCAGTTGACCGGCACCCACGGCGTGCCCGAGATGAACTTGCCGGTCTTCACGTCCAGCACATAGACATGCCCGTTCTTGGGGGCATGCATCGCGACATGGCGCTTCTCGCCGCCGATCGTCACGTCGGCGATGGTGATCTGCTGATCGGAATCGAAGTCCCAGCGGTCTTCCGGGGTTTCCTGATAATGCCAGGCATATTGGCCGGTATCGGCGTTCACTGCCACGATCGAAGACGTGTAGAGGCTGTCACCCGCGCGGCCATTGGCGGCCGGGTTCCACGGCTCGGCGTTGCCGGTGCCGAAGAGGACAAGGTTGGTTTCAGGGTCATAAGTGATCGAATCCCATACGGTGCCACCACCGCCGAGTTCCCACCACTTGTTGCCCCAGGTCTTGGCTGCGGCTTCGTGTGCGGCCTTGTTGAGGCCTTCCTTGCCGAAGCCCTGCGCCGGATTGCCGGGCACGGTGTTGAAGCGCCAGACTTCCTTGCCGGTCTCGGTATCATAGGCAGCGATATAGCCGCGCGCCTTGTATTCAGAGCCCGCCGCGCCGATCAGCACGCGGCCCTTCACGATGCGCGGCGCGCCGGTGATCGTGTAGTTGGTTTGATCGGGCACCGTCACCTTCGACCAGATCACGTTGCCCGTCTTCTGGTCGAGCGCGACGAGCCGCCCATCGAGCGCGGCCACGAACACCTTGTCGCCATAGAGCGCAACGCCGCGGTTCACCGAATCGCAGCAGGCGCGGTAGAGCGTATCGCGAGGCACTTTGGGATCATAGGCCCACAGCGGCTTGCCGGTCTTCGCGTCGTATGCCTTCACCATCGACCACGCGGTGGTGACGTAGAGCACGCCGTCATGCACCAGCGGCGTGGCTTCCTGCCCGCGCGCGGTGTCCATGTCGGCAAACCAAGCCAGGCCAAGCTGGTTGACGTTGTACTCGTTCACCATCGTGAGCGGCGAGAAGCGCTGTTCGGCGTAGTCGCCGCCATAGGTCAGCCACTCAGCGCCGGGCACCGCGCGCAGCATCGCATCGGTGACAGTGGCCATGGCACCGGGCGCCGCGATGGCACCCACGGCCAGCGCCAGACTGGAAGCCAAGCCAAGCTTTCGCATAAAGGAAATGCGCATACCTCTACCCCTCTTATCGCGGCCCGGCATTGTCCGGGGCCCTCTTAATCGGCTATTTAAACCGCCACGGCTGATTGCACCATATGCTGCGCATCAGTGCGATGATCCTTTTGGCCATTTTCTGGCTTTTTCCGACTTTTTCCGAGTCCCTCAGGGGCAGCATCACGCCCGCGGTTGCCGCAACATGCCGATGAAGGCCGCGGCGATGTCGCGGGGGGTGTAGCGGCCCTTGCGGTACCACGTCTGCGACCAGTTCAGGCTGCCGAACAGAGAGACCTTGAACAGCCAACGATCAGTCCCCGGTTCCAGCGGCAGCGCGGCGATCAGCTTTTCGAAATGGCGCTCGTAACGGTCGCGTTCGGCGTTCAGAACCGGCAACATCTCTGGCGGGAACGAGCGGACGAATTCCGGATTGACGATTCGCGCATAGTCGCCGCCATCGAGCAGGATGGAAAGGTGCGCCGCGCAGGCCGCCTCGATCGCCTGCCAGGGTTCGGCCACGGTGCGGCCCAGCGCTTCGTCGATCGCGGCCTCGAACCGTGCGACGCCCTTGCGGTAGACGGCGAGCAGCAGCTCTTCCTTGGACTTGAAGTGGTAGTAGAGCGATCCGGGCAGCATCCCCACTGCGCCGGCAATGTCGCGGATCGATGTGCCGTCGAAGCCTTTGGCCGCAAACATCGCGGCGGCGGCATCGAGCAGCGCCTCGCGCCGGTTTTCCCCCCGGCTTTCATTCCCGCGTGCCTCTGGCTTGGGGGCAGTCGCAGCCATGCCGATCAATCCTTCTGCAGGATCATGACGGAACAGGCCGCTTCATCAAAGCCCATGACGCCGCCGCCGTTTTCGGCCAATGCAATGCGCGCGCCGCTGACTTGCCGGGGGCCAGCCTCGCCGCGCAGTTGCAGCATCAGCTCGTCGATCATCGAAAGACCGGTCGCGCCCACGGGATGCCCCTTGCTGACAAGGCCGCCCGAAAGGTTGATCGGGATCGAGCCGCCCAGCGCAGTAGCGCCGCTTTCCGCCAGCCTGCCGCCTTCGCCGATGCCGCAGAAGCCGAGCATTTCGGACTGGTAGATCTCGCAGAACGAGGTCGCATCGTGCACTTCGGCAAGGTCGATGTCGGCGGGAGTCAGGCCCGCAGCCTTGTAGGCCTTCTGCGCGGCGAGCTGCGAAAGGCCCGGCTCGTCCAGCCTGCGATACTTGCCCGCGGTCATCGTGCTGGCGGCGATGCGCACCGCGCGCGCGCGGACGGCGGCGGGCTGGCGCGCCAGCCATGCGCCCGAGCAGACCAGCGCGGCGGCCGCGCCATCGCCAATCGGGGCGCACATCGCGCGGGTGAGGGGCCAGCTGACCGGGCGGTCGGCCAGCACGTCCTCGGGGGTCAGGGCAAAGCGGTATTGCGCCTTTGGATTGTGCGCCGATGCCGTGTGGTTCTTGGCGCAGGCGATGGCGATCTGGCGCTGGGTGGTGCCGTGGGTGCGCATGTGCCACGCGGCCTGCATGGCATAAGTGTCCATGAAGATGGTGCGGCCGGGGCCGGGTTCGAACGGCTTGCCGGATGCCTCACCGGCTGCGGCATAATAGGCGAGCCACTCTTCCGGATCATACTGGTCGATCCCGCCATCGAACAGCGCCTTGGTGCGTTCCGGGCTGGCGGGGTTGAAGGTCTTTTCCACGCCGAAGGCAATGCTCAGGTCGGTCTGGCCGCTCAGCACATCCTTCCACGCGCCGTGCAGCGCGATGGAGGCGGTGGCGCAGCCGCCTTCGACATTGATCACCGGCACGCGCTGCGGAAACAGCCCCTCGCGCACCAGCGGCGTTAGGCAGACTTGCCCGCGAATGCTGCCCTGCCCATCGGTCCACATCCCGCAATTGCCGAACCAGACCATGCCGATATCGTTGCCGTTCGCCAGCCCCGCATCGGCGAGCACGCCGAGATAGACTTCGCGCGTCAGGTCCTTGTGACTGCGATCCGCAAACTTTCCAAAGGCGCTCGAATAGCTGCCGACGATGTAGGCGTCCGTCATTTCGCTTCATCCCACCACGGCGCGCGCAGCTCGCGCTTGAGCACTTTGCCGAGCGCATTGCGCGGGAATTCCGCGCGGAATTCAAGGCCCGCCAGCCGCTGCGTCTTGGCGAGGTTGGCGTTGGCCCATTCGAGCAGCGCCGCCGCATCCGGCTGCCCCCGCGGGATCACCAGCGCGAGCGGGGTTTCGCCCCATTTGGGGTGCGGGATGCCGATCACGGTCACATCCTGCACGTCCGGATGCTGGCCGATCACGGCCTCAAGGTCGGCGGGGAAAATGTTGAACCCGCCCGAGAGGATCATGTCCTTCTTGCGGTCTACGATATGGAGGAAGCCTTCCTCGTCGATCATGCCGAGATCGCCGCTGCGCAAGTAGGCCGTGCCCGCCGCGTCGTGCCACTGGATCGCCGCGTCGAGGTCGGGCCGGCCATGATAGCCCGCCATCATGCCAAGGCCGCGCCCGGCAATTTCGCCCACTTCGCCGCGCGGTGCCTCGCGGTTGTCATGGCCGACAATGCGCATGTCGAAGCCGATGACCGGGCGGCCGACAGCGCTGAGCCGTTTGGGGTTGTCGCCCGGTTTGCGCATCGTCGCGAAACCTTCGCTGAAGCCGTAGAGCTCATAGACGTTCGGCGTCATCCGGGCGATCACGGCCTCGCGCGTATCGGGCCGCAGCGAGGAACCGGCGGAAAGCAGCGCCTTGAGGCTGGAAAGATCGTGCTGGCCGAGCGCCGGATCGTCGAGTGTCACGATGCACTGCGTGGGCACCATGAAGGCATGGGTCACGCGGTGTTTCTCGATCAGCGCCAGCGCGCCGGCCGGTTTGAACTGCTCCATGATGATAACGGTGGCCCCCAGCAGTAGCGGCGGGAGCACCATGAACATCGTGCCATTCGAATAGAGCGCGGTGGTGACGAGCGTCACGCTCTCGCGCGTCATGCCGAGTTCGAGCGCGTTGGACCACGCAAAGTGCGTGCGCGCGCCGTGGCTTTGGACGATGCCCTTGGGCAGGCCGGTTGTGCCCGAACTGTAGATGATGTTGAAGCGGTCTTCGGGCTGCGTGCGCACCCCGGGGTCGGCTTCGGGCGCTGCGGCCAGCAACGCGTCGCCATCCACCCAGCCTTCGCCTGTAAAGCCAATGGCGATCCGCCGCGTGTTCTCCGGCAACCCGGCGCTTTCGACCAGCGTGCGATTGCCAGCCGAGACGAATACAGTCCTTGCATCGCTGTCCGCCATCATCGTGGCGATCTGCGCACCAGTGAGGAGGCCGCTGATCGGCACCATGCAGGCGCCCGCGCGAACGATGCCGAACATCACCTGCAGCATCTCGAGCGAGTTGGTCATCACCAGCGCGACCGGCTCGTCGTGCTTCACGCCCATGCCTATCAGTGCATTGGCGACGCGGCAGGTGCCCCGGTCGAACTCGCCCCAGCTCAGTTGACGGCTCCCGCAGATGGCCGCGATCCTTTCGGGCGCAAAGCGGGCGTGCGCCGCCCAGATGCTGGCCATGCCGAAGGCGGGGGCCTCGATCATCGCACCGCCTCTCCCGTCACCATCGGCATTTCGCGCACGCCGCGCATGGTGAGGGTGTCCATGTATTCCACACTGTCAGTAGCCATCGCGGCATCGGGAAAGCGCGCCAGAAAGCGGCTGATCGCGATCCGCGCCTCGGCCCGCGCCAGCGGTGCGCCAAGGCAGAAGTGGATGCCGTGGTTGAAGGTCAGGTGCCGGTTGGGGACACGACCGATATCGAACCGCGCCGCGTTTTCGAACACGGCGGGATCATGGTTGGCCGCATTGACCATGGCATAGACCCGGTCACCCTTTTCCAGCCGCTTGCCGCGCATTTCGAACGGCTCCTTGACCACGCGCACCACTGCGCCGGTCGGTCCTTCGTAGCGCAGCATTTCTTCGACTGCGCTGGCAGCGAGCGTTGGATCGGCGAGGAGCTTGGCTTTCTGGTCCGGGTTTTCCAGCAGCATGCGGATGCCGTTGCCGATCAGGTTGGTGGTCGTCTCGTGCCCGGCAAACAGGAACAGGATGCACGATCCGATCAGCTCGTCCTCGGTGATCTGCCCCGATTGCTGCAGCATGACGAAGTGCGAGATCACATCGCCGCGCGGATGGGCAAGACGGTACTGCGCCGCCGCGCGGAAATAGTCCGCCATCGCCACGATCCCGGCGCGCCCGGTTTCGTACTTGTCGCCTGTGCTGGTGGCGTTGCCGAGGAACGGCTGCAACTGCATCGACCAGTCGCGCAAGGCCTCCATGTCCTCGCGTGGGATCCCGAGAAGGTCCATGATCACGCTGGCGGGGAGGGGATTGGCAAACTCGCTGATGCATTCGAACCGGCCATCGCCGCGCGCCGCGATCTTGTCGAGCAAGCCATCTGCCAGTTCGGTGATCCCGCCTTCCAGATCGCGCATCACGGCAGGCGTGACGACCTTGTTGAGCAACGTGCGCAGGCGGGTGTGATCGGGCGGATCCTTGAACACGACCCAGGTGTTCAAGTAGCGGATCAGATCATTCAGCCGCGCGCGTTCTTCGCCCTTCTGGCTCTCGAAAAACGGGGTCAGCCGGTCCGAGGTGATCCCGCTGTTCATCTGCACCGATTTCACGTCGTCATGCCGGGTCAGCACCCAGCCTTTGAGCAGCGGCGACCAGTGCACCGGATCTTCGGCCTGCAAGCGCAGCAAGGTCTCCAGCGGGCGCTGGATGACATCGGGATCGCGCGGATCGAAGACGAGAGCAGCGGCGGGTTCAGCGGGGGGCATGACGATAAAAAGGCTCCGGACAAGCCGTTTGGCTATCATCGCGCTCTTGCCATAGCAAACACTTGTTTGGTAGCCTGCTGGCGAAGGCGCAAGGGGGGGCGGCAAGGCCGTCCGTCACAGGCATGCGCCATGGGAGAATAGAGATGCTCAAGCTCGTTGCCGTGTGGTCTGCGCCCAAGGCCGAAGACCGTGATGCCTTCGAAACCGCCTATGCCAATGTCCACGCCCCGCTGGCGCGCGCGCTGCCCAATCTCACCAGCCTCGAGACCATCCTCGTGGCCGAAGGGCTCGAAGGTGCAGAAGCGGGAGCATACCGCTTCGCGATCATGACCTGGGCCGACAAGGCCGCGATGGAGCGCGACGAGCAGACCCCGGAATGGCTCGCGCTGCGGGCCGATGCCGGCGGGATGATCGAGCGCTTCGGGGTGATGCTCGTGTCCTCCATCGGCCACGTCGGCTAAGGGGGCAGGGCACATGGCCATTCTCGTCACCGGCGGCACCAAGGGTATCGGTCTTGCGATCGCCAAGCGCTTTGCCAAGCCGGATACTGATGTGTTCCTGAACTTCCGCGCTGATCAGGCCTCGGCCGACAGCGCCAAGGCCGAAATCGAGGCGCTCGGCGCGCGCTGCCATCTGATCCAGGGTGATGTGAGCACGCCGGAAGGTGCACAGGCTGTCGTGGCAGAGGTTGCGGCGCAGACGGACCAGCTGGATCAACTCGTCCACTGCGCGGTGAAGGTGCTGCCCGAACCCCTGCTGACCATCGATCCGGTGGCCTTCACTGAAGCGATCAATCTCAACGGCACCGCGCTCGTCTATCTTGTGCAGCCCGCTGTGAAGCTGTTCCGCCGTGGCAGCACGGTGTTCTTCCTTTCCAGCCGGGGCAGCCGCTCCGTGATCCCGAACTATGCGGCGGTCGGCGCGGGCAAGTCGCTCGCGGAAAGCCTGATCCGCTATCTGGCGCGCGAGTTGGCACCGCTCGGCGTGCGGGCCAACTGCGTCGCCCCCAGCGCAGTCGATACCGAGGCGCTGCGGCAGGTTTACGGCGAACAGACCGAGGAAATCCTGCGCGCCGCCGCCGCCGCCAGCCCCAGCGGGCGCAACGTGACGCATGACGATTATTGCAGCCTGATCGAATACCTCGCCAGCCCATCGGCGGCGATGATTCAGGGGCAGGTGGTGTTCGTGACGGGCGGGGAATACCTCGCGGCGTAACGCCTTTCGATCGGTGCCGCGTCACCCCCGTGCGTGACGCAGGGTTCGGCTGTTCTTCCTGCGCGGCGTCGAAAATGAAAAGCCAAGGCCCGGATCAAGTCCGGGCCGACGAACCCGAGGGATGGGCTCGGCGGCTAAAGCAGCGAAAGCCTGAGTTCGCGTTTGAGGATCTTGCCGCTCGCGTTGCGCGGCAGGTTCTGCGCAAACACCACTTTCTTGGGACCCTTGAAGGCTGAAAGATGCTGCGCGCAGTGCGCCAGCACGCCTGCCTCATCCAGCGCATGGCCATCGCGCAGCACGATCACGGCGGTGACAGCCTCGATCCATTTCGGGTCCGGCATCCCGATCACCGCCACTTCGCTGATGGCCGGGTGCTGATACAGCACTTCCTCCACCTCGCGCGAGGCGACGTTTTCGCCGCCGGTCTTGATCATGTCCTTCTTGCGGTCGACCACGGTGATGTAGCCAGCTTCGTCCGCCACGCCGAGATCGCCGCTGTGGAACCAGCCCCCCGCAAAGGCCTCTGCCGTGCGTTCGGGATCGTTCCAGTATCCGGATAGCAATTGCGGCGAGCGGTGGACGATTTCACCGATCTCGCCGGTTGCCACCGGGTTCATCGCATCATCGACGATCCGCGTTTCGACATGCAGCGTCGGCCGCCCGGCTGAACCCAGCCGTGCGGCGTGTTCTTCGGGAAACAGGATCGTCGCGACGGGGGCAATCTCGGTCTGGCCGTAGAGGTTCCAGAGCCTGAGCCTCGGAATCCGCGCGTTCATTTCGCGCAGCACTTCGACCGGCATGATCGAAGCACCGTAATAGCCCTTTTCCAGCGCCGAGAGATCGCAACTGTCCATCAAGGGCGAGCGCAGGAGCGAGATCCACACCGTCGGCGGCGCGAAGAACGAATTGATCTTATGCTGCGCCAGAAGGTGCAGCACGTTGTCCGCAGCAGGCGATCCGGTGATCACGTTCGTCGCGCCGACATGCAGCGCCGGGCCGATCATGCAATCGAGCTGCGCGCAGTGGAACAGCGGCATGGCGTGGAGCGCGATAGTGCCGGGGGTCCACTCGCAATCGATGATGCAGCTCTGGTATTCCCACAGCACGGCATTGTGCGAAAGCATGGCGCCCTTGGGCCGCGATTCCGTGCCGCTGGTATAGACGATCTGGAGCAAGTCCTCGCCGCCGCGCGTCTGCGGGGCAATCGGTTCGTCCGAAACGAGCTCGGTCCATGCAGGCAGGCCCGCCGGCGGCGGCGCGAGTTCGCCGGGAATGCCGAAGACATGCTCGACCGCATCGCTGCGCGCGGCAAGGCCGACCTCGGCTGTGGTTGCATCGACAAACAGCACCCGCGCGCCCGAGTGATCGAGGATATAGCGCACGTCTTCTGCGTTGAGCATGAAGTTGATTGGCACGAGCACGGCATCGGCCCGCGCGATGGCAAAGCGCAGCGCGATGAAGGCATGGCTGTTGCGCGCAAGGATCGCGATGCGCTCGCCCGGCGCGATGCCCAATCCGCGCAGGCCCGCAGCCAGCCGCTCCACCTCGCGGTGAAAGCCCGCATAGCTCCACGTCACGTCCCCGCAGATGATCGCGGTCTTCTCCCCATGCCGCTCCGCCACGCGGGTGAGCATGGCGGAAAGCGATTGGGCGCGGGCCCGCGCGATGACCGAATCTGGATGATTGTGCGCAGGCATGGGAACCCTTTGAACTGGTTGGTGATTGGGTGCGATACACAGCAAAAAGGGAGCAGCGCCGCAGGCACTGCTCCCCCCTTGAAGCCGGTGCTTACTTCAGGCGCACCTTGAGCGACACGCCATAGGTGCCCGGCATGCCGGTCGCCTGCGTGATGATGTTGTTGTAGGAAATCTTGTTCTGCACGTTGAAGGTGTTGAACACGTTCTTGCCCCATGCCGACATCGTGATGCGGTCACCCGGGAAGGTGTAGCCGATGCGGGCATCGACCAGCGCATAGCCGTCGATCCGGAACGCGGTGCGGTCCAGCCAGCGGTTCACGCCGTTGTCGGGGATCTTGAGCTGGCTGCCCGCGATGTAGGCATCCTGATAGGTGCGGTAGTTCACGCCCGCACCCACGAAGACTTCGCCGCCCGCGCTGGTCGGCACGCGGTAGTCGATATCTCCGACAAGCGACCACGACGGCGCGAAGGGCAGGCGGCTGCCCGCGAAGTCCTTCTGCACGCCGAACACGGTGATGCCCGAATATTCGTCGACCTTGGTCTTGAGGAAGCTCGCCGATCCCGACAGCGTCAGCCCGGCCGTCGGCCGCACCGTCAGTTCGCCTTCGACGCCGAAGATGTGCGACTTGGGCACGTTGTCGAGCCGCTGCAGCAGGCCGAACAGCGCGGTGTTGACCGTGCCCTGGATCTGCTTGTCGCGGTAATCCTGATAGAACACTGCGCCCGCGAACGAGACGGCGTTGTTCAGCAGGCGGGTTTTCACGCCCGCTTCATACGACGTGACCGATTCCTGCTTGGCCGGCTTGAACACTTCCTGCGTTGCGCCGGTGATCACCGGGAACGCGCCTGCCTTGTAGCCGCGCGAGATGTTGGCATAGAGCAGGGTGGTGCTGGAGGCCTTGAAATCGAGGCCCGCACGCCAAGAAACATTGTCTTCCTTGAGGGTGATGTTGATCGGATCACCCGGCAGGTTCTGCGCGTTGAGCGAGATGCAGGTGCCCGGGCCAACGGGGATGTCCTTGCCGCCCAGGATATTGCCGAGCAAGCGGAACAGTGCCGAAAGCTGCTGGTCGCCGGTCGTATCCGAACCGCACATGCGGTTCTTGTTCTTCGAGCTGGTGTAGCGGATCCCGGCCTTGAACGTGAGCTGGTCGGTGAAGTCGTATTCGCCGTTCGCGAAGGCCGCGATGTTGTCCATCCGGCCACGGTTCTGGACGTTGGATTCGTGAATGAAGTTGGTACCGGCGTTGCTCAGCGAGTTGGCACCATACGTGATGATCTGAAGCTCGTTGACCTTGCTGTGGTTGTAGTTTGCACCGACCGTCCAGCGGAAGCGAGCACCGGGGGCCGAAGCGTTTGATACGCGCAGTTCCTGGTTGAAGTCGCTGATCGTGCCATCGCCGCGCGGGTTGTCGACCAGTTCGTACTGCGAGCCGTCAAGGTCGAACGCCATGTTCTGCTTGAGGTGGTTGTAGGTGGTGATCGAGGTCAGCGCGACATCGTCGGTGATGTTGTAGTCCCCGCGCAGGAAGGCCTGGAAGATCTTGCGGTTGCCGCGCGGACGGGCCGATTCCGTGTCCGACTGGGTGCCGACGCCGCGGCGGCCTGAATTGGACCAGTTGGCCGCACGCAGATTGCGCGGGGCGAGCGGCGCGTTGAGTTCTTCGGGCGTCGGGGCGGCGGGGTTCGATGGCAGCGAGGCAATGATCTGCAGCGCCTGCGGGTCAGAGCGGTCGACCGAGCCATTGAGGTTCAGCTCGAACTTGAGGTTGTCGGAGGCCTGCCAATCGGTGATCAGGCGCGCGGCGATGTAGTTCTGCTCGCCGTTCGTGTCTGCCCGCGTGAAGTTGTACTGCCAGTCATCGCGGTGCATCGCATCGACGGCGAGGCGCACGCCGACCGTTTCGCTGACCGGTCCGCTAACGAACATCGAGCCGTGCACTTCGTTGAAGCGGCCGTAATCGAGGTTGAAGCCGGCCTGCAGTTCCTTCGTCGGCTTGGCCGCAACGAAGTTGATCGCGCCGCCGGTCGAGTTCTGGCCGAACAGGGTGCCCTGCGGACCCTTGAGCACTTCGACGCGTTCCAAATCATACATCGAGTGGTTGGCGAGAACCGGGAACGGCATCGGGGCCTGATCGAGCGACAGGCTGACTGCCGGGTAGACGCCGAGCGAGTCCGAGTTGAAACCAATGCCGCGCAGCGTGAACACCGGCGTGCCGTGGGTCGAGGGGGCGAGGGTCAGGTTGGGAACCGCCTTGGCCAGTTCATCGAGCCGCACGATACCGCGCTTGTCGAGCAGCGAGGTGTCGAACGCCACGACGCTGGCACCGACCTTGCTGATGCTTTCACTGCGCTTGTTGGCGGTGACGATGATTTCGCCGACCGGGGCTTCCTCTGCGGCAGCCGCTTCGGCGGCCGGAGCAGCGAAAGCCGGGTGTGCGATGCCTGCCAGACCGATGGCGGTGGATGCGACCAATACGGTGCGCCTGATCTTGCTCATTTTCCCTCTCCTTTGGGTTGTCGTTTTATAGTTTTGGTTGGCGGCTGGCGGGGATCGTCAGCCGTTCACCAGATCTGCGAAATCGGCGATGGCGCGCCGCAGGATGCGGTCTGCCGTGGGGAAGGCGGCGCGCATTGTGGCAAGGCCGTGGATCAGCCCCTTCGCCTCGGTGAAATGGACTTCCATGCCTGCCTGCGCCATGCGCGCGGCCATGGCCCGGCCCTGATCGCGCAGCGGATCGAGCCCGGCGGTGAGGATCACCGTGGGGGGCAGATCCGTTGCCAGCGGGTGCAGCAGCGGCGATGCTGCCGCGCCGCCTGCCATGCCGTCGCTGGGGAGGTAGTCCGCCGCGAAGCGCGCCAGCAGCTTGGCATCGAGAATGAAGCCTTCGCCGAATGCCTTGTACGAGCCGTGGTCGGGCGCGGTGCAATCGAGCCAGGGGTAGATCAGCAGCTGTGCCTTGACCGCCGCGGAGCCGAGCACCGTAGCCACGTGCAGCGCCAGATTGCCGCCCGCGCTGTCGCCCGCCGGGGCCAGAGCGGTGACGGGCGTTTCCAGTTCGGTGGGGCTGCCCAGCACGAACCGGGCGGCGGCGATGCAGTCGTCATGCCCGGCGGGGAAGGGGTGCTCAGGCCCCATCCGGTAATCGACCGCGACCACGCGCAGCCCGGTGATCGCGGCAATCGTGGTGCAGACCGGATGGTGCGTTTCCAGATCGCCGATCACCCAGCCGCCGCCGTGCATGTAGAGCACGACCGGCCCAGCCGCCGCTTCGCCCGGAAAATAGGCACGCAGCGTGCAGGTGGGGCCCGCGATGTCTTTCCAGCGCACGCCAGCTTCGGGCTGCACATCGAACAGCGCACCCATCTGCAAGTAAACCGCGCGCATGTCGGCGGCAGAGAGATCGGCAAGGTGCGGGCCGCCCTGCTCGGCAATTCCCGCCAGCACGGCTGCCGTTTCCGGCAAGACGAACGGTTCTTCCATCAATGTGCTCCTGCCTTCTGCAAACACGCACTGGCATCGATGCCGGACTGCCGCAGCATGGCCAAGCCGGGACCGCGCGGTCCGATCTGGCGCAAACTTGCAGCAAATATCTGCAAAAAAACAGAAAATTCAGTCATCATAGCCATGTATCGGGAAAACTATGCGAAGTGGCCGCCCTGCGCCATGACGCTGCGCGCCAAGTTATTGACGGATGTGGCCAGCGCCCGCTACCTTGCCTTCATAACGGCAGAATAAAAAGTACCAGGAGGAGAGGGTGGGGCATGGACTCCAATGCACTCTACGCGACATTGCCGGATCTGAGCGCGCGGATCATGCGCAGCGCCCTGGTGAGCGAAACCAGGGTCGATTGGGATGATTTCTGTCGCACCAGCCATGTCCGGCCGGTGCGGTTTGATGGATATGCCGGTCAGCTGCTCGCGCAGGAAGAAATGCAGCTGCAGAAGTCGTTTGCGGCTTGCACCGCCGATGCCCGCACGATCTGGTTCGACGTCGGCCTGCGCTACCGGGCGATCAAGTACGGCGAACTCGGCCTTGCGATGATGACCGCGCGGACGCTGGGTGAGGCACTCCAGATCGCCTGCCGCTGCCAGTCGCTGACCTATTCGCTGATCAACTACCGCTATGCGGCCGCCCCTAATGGTTCGTGCGCGCTGATCGGCACGAGCGGCAAGCTTTCGGAATCGCTGCACGATTTCACGCACTACCGCGATCTTGGCGCGATCCGCACCTTGATTGCGGATGTCATGGGCGGCGAGCTGCCGCTTGAACGCGTGACGCTCACCACCCCGCCGCCGCCGGATTGGGAACGCCAGCAGCGGTATTTCCCGTGCCCGGTGCAGTTCAACGCCGAACAGACGCAGTGGCTGTTCAAGCCGGGTGCGGCCAATCTGCCGCTGCCGATGGCCGATAGCGACCTCGTCACGCTCTACAGTTCGCGCTGCGACAGCATGCTGCGCCGCGCGCAGACCGACGGCACGATCAAGGGCCGATTGGCCGCGCGCCTCAGCCGCAGCGACAGCGAGTTTCCCACCGCCGGGGAAGCCGCGCGGATGCTGGCGCTGTCCGAACGCACACTGCACCGCCGCCTTGCGGAAGAAGGCACGCGCTTTTCGGCGATGATCGATGAAGCGCGCTACAGCCGGGCGCGCGAACTGCTGATGGATGGGCACATGGCGATCGAGCAGATCGCGGTCGCGGTCGGGTTTGCCGAACCGTCGAGCTTTTCGCGCGCGTTCAAGCGCTGGTCGGGCATGGGCGCGCTGGAATATCGGCGGCAGACCCAGGGCAGGGACACGCGCCCCGCCTGAAGTCTGCCGCGCGTTATCGCCTCAGCTATAGGCGAACTCGTCGCCATCCAGATTGATCGCGGGAATGTCGACCGCCTCGCGCCAGTAGTCTTGCGTGTGGCGCCATTCGGGCTGTTCGCCCAGCCGCTTGGGCAGCTTGTCCATGTCGCGCACGAGGTAGCTGGGATTGAAGTTGTCGTCCTCGATCCACGGCATGAGCGGCTCGCCCGAAAGCGCAGGCGGGATCACGATGTTGACTTCGGACGCGCCCTTTTCGTCCATGTGGCGCAGCATGCGGCACACGAAATCGCCCAGGAGATCGACCCGCAGCGTCCATGCCGCACGGAAATAGCCGAATACCCACACCATGTTGGGCACGCCTTCGAACATCATGCCGCGGTAGGTCGCCTTTTCCGACCAGTCGACCGGCTTGCCGTCCACTTCGAAGGCAATGCCGCCCATCATCAGCAGATTGAAGCCGGTGGCCGCCATCACGATGTCGGCCTTCAGTTCGTCGCCCGAGCCGAGCTTGATGCCATCGGCAGTGAAGTGGTCGATGGTGTCGGTGATCGCCGTCACCTTGCCATCCCGGATGCGCTCGAACATGTCGCCATCGGGGATGAATGCCAGCCGCTGCTGCCACGGACGGTAGCGCGGGGTGAAGTGCGGTTCGAACTGGAAGTCCGGCCCGGCATACTGGCGGATCAGTTCCTTCAGTTCCTCGAACACCATGTCCGGCTCTTCGCGCGCACGGCGATCGAGCATCTTGAGGTTGTGGAGATAGTCGAGGCGCACGCAGCGGTGCACGGTATCTTCGTCCACGCCGATTTCGCGCAGCCGGTCCGCCAGATCGCTGCGGTTGGGATAGCAGTAGAAATAGGTCGGCGAACGCTGAAGCATCGTCACGTGCTTGGCCTTGTCGGCCAGCACCGGGATCACGGTTGCGGCGGTCGCGCCCGAACCGATGACGACGACTTCCTTGCCGGTATAGTCGACGCTGTCATCCCACTTCTGCGCGTGGATGAGCTGGCCCTTGTAGTCGGACATGCCCGCCCAATCGGGCAGGTAGGGATTGTGGTGATCGTAGTAGCCCTGGCACATCCACAGGAACGTGGCGCGGTAGGTTGGGCCTGCGCTGCCATCGGCCCGCTTCGTCTCCACCGTCCAGCGCTTGTCGGCGGTGGACCAAGAGCAGCGCGTGATCAGGGTGCCGAAGCGGATCGACTTGTCGAGATCGTTCTCGGCCAGCACGTCGCGCAGGTACTTGCGGATTTCCTCGGCGGTCGCGATCGGCGGGCCGACCCACGGCTTGAAGCGGTAGCCGAAGGTGTAGAGATCGGAGTCGGAGCGCACGCCGGGATACTTGTGCGTGTCCCACGTCCCGCCGATGTTCTCCTTGGCTTCAAGGATGGCGAACGTCTTGTCGGGGTTCTGGGTCTTGAGGTGATAGGCGCTGCCAATGCCGGAAATCCCGGCCCCCACGATCAGGACATCGAAATCCTGCGTTGCGGCGCCCTCATCCTGCTGCGGCTTTTCCATTACTTCGGTCACATCCCGCTCCACTCTGGTCTGCTGGTTGCCGAGTGCTTGCCCGGCATGATTGCAGCATCGAATGTCACGAATGATGCGCCGCGATGCAACGTCGCGAGCCGCCAACAATCTGGCCGGGATCGCCATTTGCGGGCGGGCATGATGAAAGGGCCGGTCAGGCGGACCGGCCCTTTCGCATCGTCGGCTCTACGGTTGGTTCAGAGCCCAGCGCCCGCGCGGATTTCCTCGATCAGTTCGAAATGGAACGCCAGCATCCGGTCATCGGGTTGCTGCGGCCCGAAGAAGTCCATTTCCGGATCGACCACTTCGGTGCGCACGCCCGCCAGCGCCTCGATCAGCGAGTGGCCGCAGAACGGCACATATGCTTCGGAATAGCCGCCCTCGTGCACCACCGCGAGTCGGCCGCCACACAGTTCATCTGCCACCTTGATCATGCGTTCGGTCATCGCGCGGTAGCTTTCCGAATGTAGCATTTGCCGGGCAAGTGGATCGGCGGCATTTGCATCGAGGCCGCTGGCGATCACGATCAGATCGGGCTGATAACGCTGCAGCGCCGGGATCACCACGCGGTCGAGCGCGCGCAGATAGGTCTCGTGCCCGCTTCCCGCAGGCAGCGGCACATTGAGGTTTGCGCCAAGGCCTTCGCCTTCACCGCGATCGTCATGGCCGCTGTAGCCCGGCGGGAAGCAGCGGTCCTGATGGATCGAGATCGTCAGCACGTCGCCCCGGTCATAGAAGATGCTCTGCGTGCCGTTGCCGTGGTGCACGTCCCAATCGACCACAGCGACTTTGCCGATGCCGTGCTTCGCTTTGGCGGCGTCGATGGCGATGGGAATGTTGGCGAGCAGGCAGAAGCCCATCGGCTGATCGGCAAGGCAGTGGTGCCCCGCCGGCCGGCACAGCGCATAAGAATTGCGCGCGCGGCCCGTCACAACCGCGTCCACCGCCTCGATCGCAAGGCCTGCCGAGAGCGTCGCCAGTTCGAAGCCACCCTTGCTGAACGGCGCAAACAGCCCAAGCTCGCCGCCGCCCGCATCGCTCACTCGCTTGAATTCGTCGATATAGCTGGCGGGATGGATGCGCAGCAAATCCTCGCGCGTGGCATGCGCGGCGCTGCGCACTTCGAGATGCTGGTCAAGCCCGGAGGCGCGCACCAGATTGAGCAGGCGGCGCTTCGAGGCGGGTGTATCGGCGCCATAGCTGCCCGATGGCGGCTCGACCCAATCGCCGATCGGGAAGAACAGCGCCTGCACCCCGGTGCAGTGCCAGAAGGTCCGCTCGTCGGTGAGGAACAGGGTGGCGTCGGTCATTTTTTCTCTCCCACGGCTGCGGTGAAGACTTCCTCGCCCGCGATGTACGTTGCCAGCACTCTTGTATCGTGAATGTCGCCCACTGCCACGGTCAAGGGGTTGCGGTCGAGCACGATGAGATCGGCCTGCTTGCCCGGCTCAAGCGTGCCGCCCCGGTCGAGCCTGCCCATTTCCGCTGCGCCGTTGCGGGTGAACACGGCCATCGCCTGCTCGCGCGTGATGCGCTGGCCCGCATTGATCGGATCGCCGGTTGCACCCGGCACCTGCCGCGTCACCAGCGTTTCGAAGGCGAGCCACGGATTGACCGACGGAACCACCGGCCAGTCCGAACCAGTGACCACGTTGGCCCCGCTTTCCAGCACATCGCGCATCGGCCACAGGCGCTTCATGCGCTCCGGACCGACAGCCCTTGCGATATCGACCGAGGTGATTGGGGTGGGCCACCAGATGTAGGGCGAAAGTTCCCACGTGAAGTGCAGATCGCGCCCGCGCGGGACATCGGCGGTATCGATGAAGGTGTTGTGGCCGATCTCGTGATGCGGCCCCATGTCGCCATTGGCCTTCCGTGCAGCAGCGATGGCCTCCACCGCCTCGCGCACCGCGCCGTCGCCCGCAGCGTGGAACTTGACCTGAATGCCCTGCCGGTCGAACGCGGTGACTGCCGGGAACAGCTTGTCTTCGGGGATCAGCTTGAGGCCGCGGCCTTCGCCCGGCCCGTGATCAGCGTGCGCCGCGCTATCGTGTTCATACGGGGCCAGCATGACAGCGGTGCGCCCTTCGAGCGGCACGCCATCGAGGAACATCTTGACGCAATCGAGCTGCAGGCGGCCTGCGCTCCACGCCTGACGCTCGGGGATCAGCGCCTCGCTGCCTCCGTTGTTCGGCCCCCACACGATGCAGCCGCGCGCATACTGCTTGAGCCCGCCGGAGCGCGCATAGGCCGAGAAACCCTCGATCATCTCGCGCCGCACGGCGGCATCGGTGAAGCCGACGATGCCGTAGGACAGCATCTCGTCGGTCGCGACCTTGATCGCCTGCATCTGCTGTTCGGTCGTAGCCTTGGGCATGAAGCGCTCGATATCGCGTGCGGCAACTTCGCGAAGCACGCCGGTCGGTTCGCCCTTCGCGTCGCGGTCGATCACGCCGCCGGGGCCGTCCTTGGTCGCGCGGGTGATGCCTGCGATGGCGAGGACTTTCGAATTGACCCAGACGCTGTGCAGGCTCTCGTCGTTGAGCATGACGGGATTGCCCGGCGCCACTGCATCGAGCAGGCGCTTGGTCTGTTCGCCCGGCTTGAACGCGGCGCCCACCCAGCTGCCGCCGGTGATCCATTCGCCGGGCTTGGCCTTGGCGGCGCAGGCCTTGACTGCGGCGACAATGGCTTTCGCATCCGCGCCTTGGGCAAAGCGGCACGAAAGCTTGTCGCGGCCCGCGAAGTAGGTGTGGACGTGCATGTCATAGAGGCCGGGCATGACCGTGCGTCCAGCAAGATCGACGGTGCGCGCGGACGGCGCAGCCATCGCGGCGATCTCCGCGTCAGTGCCCGTGGCGACGATGGTGCCGCCCGCAACCGCGAGCGCCTGCGCGGTGCCGCCGGGGGTCAGCACAGTGCCGTGGAGGAACACGAGATCAACCGGTGCGGGCTGCGCCAGCGCGGGGCCGCCTGCCAGCGCCGCGCCAGCAAGGACAGCACCGGCAAGGAAGGCGCTGCGGAGCCGGATCGCGGATCTGGCGGCGTTAGTCGAAATCATGGGGCAGGAACCTTCCTTTGGCAGGGCTTGATGGGAATAGGCGCGCTCACGCTGTGTTGCGGCTTGGCCGATGCGGCCAAACTGGCGGGGCGCTCTTGCCCCTGCGGACCGCCGTGATGAATGGTCCAGCTGCGAAGGGCTAACGCGGGGCCAATGCCCATGGAACACGAAGGGACATGCTGAAGCCGACGATCTCGGTGCTCGTGCTGCGCCACGTGGTCAATTGCCTCGATCTCGTGGCCTGCGATCCCGAACCGCTGCTTGCGCGCTTTGCGCTGCGGCGCGATGATCTCGACAACGCGTGCGCCGTAATGCCGCTGGAGGCGTTTCTCACGTTTCTGGAATGCGCCGCGCAGGAAGCGCGCAATCCCTACCTCGGGCTGCAGGCGGGGCGCCTGGGGGCGCTCAACAGCCTTGGGGCGCTGGGTTTCCTGTTCCTCAGCGCGCCCTCCTTGCGTACGGCGCTCAGCGGTTTTGCCGCCTATCTCGCGACGTTTCAGGATGCCGTGCGCAACCGCTTCACCGTGGCCGAGGGGCTGGGCACTTACGAGTACCTCATCACCGACCAGACGCTGCAATCGCGGCGGCAGGATGCGGAATTTTCCATCGCGTTGATGCACAACATGTGCCGCAACTATGTGGGCGGCGATTTCGAGCTGGTCGAGGTGCGCTTCGAACATGCCTGCCAGAGCGATGAGCGGGTCTACCGAGAGTTCTTCCGCTGTCCGGTGTTCTTTGATCAGGAAACCAACGCGTTCTCGTTCGAGACGCGGTTTCTGGATTGCACCAGTCCGGTGATCGATCCGGAGCTTTACCCCATCGTGGAGGAGCACCTGCGCCGCCGCGCCGCCGAAACCGCAAGGCGCGGCACATCGCTGGAGGCGCTGGTCCGCGCGCTGGAGGCCAGTCCGCTCGACCGTGCTCCGCAATTGGGCGAAGTGGCCGAGGCAATGGGCGTTTCGGCCGCGACCCTCAGTCGCCGCCTGCGCGAACAAGGGCTGCGCTGGCGCGATCTCGTCAACCAACGGCGGATGCAGGCCGCAGCGCGGCTGCTGCGCCAAAGCCGCCGCGACGTGTCCGAAATTGCGCTCTCGGTCGGCTTTGCCGAAAGCGCGAGCTTCATTCGCCGCTTCGGTCAGCATTTCGGCCTGACCCCGCAGGCCTATCGCCGCGCTGCCGGGGAGGAAGTCAACGCAGCGCAAACGCCACCATCGCATCACTGAGCCGGGTGCCGAAACCGCCGTGTCCGCCTGCCGAGACCACGACATACTGGCGGCCATCGGTGTGGCGGAAGGTCATCGGGGTGGCGGTGGCGGGGGCGGGCACAAAGGCCTGCCACAGCTCGCGCCCGGTCTGGATGTCATAGGCGCGCAGGCGGCTGTCGAGGCTCGCTCCGATGAACACAAGGCCGCCGCGCGTCACGATCGGCCCGCCCTGATTGGGCGCGCCCCACCGGGCGGGCGATGTGATCCCGCTGGAGAGCGTGATGCGGCCGAACGGCACTTGCCAGCGGGTCTTCCCGGTTTTCATGTCGATGGCGGTCAGGCGGCCCCATGGCGGCGGATTACACGGCACGCCGAGCGGCGACATCAGCACCTCGCGCAGCATGACATAGGGCGAACCCTGCATTTCGTAGTACGAGACGCCGGGCCGCACATCGCGCTTCCGGTCGAACTCGGCGCGCGGCACCAGACGGACAGAGGCGGCAAGGTTCGAGGAATTGACCACGGCCAGCCCGCTGCCCGGATCATAGGCAAGCCCGCCCCAATTGGTGCCGCCAAGGAAGCTGGGATGGAGCAGCGAGCCTTTGACGCTGGGCGGCGTGAAGATCCCTTCGTTGCGCAAGGCGGCGATGCGCGTGCGGCAGGCGGCGGTGTCGAAGCCGAGGAGGCCCCACGCATCTTGCGTGCGCAGCCGCTGTGAGGTGACGGCATGGGGGAGGAGCGGCATCGGCTGGCTGGGCGCGGCGCGTTCGCCGGGCATGTCGCTGGCGGGCACACGGCGTTCCACCACCGGGAACAGCGGCTGGCCGGTCTCGCGGTTCAGCACGAAGATATTGCCGGTCTTGGTTGGCTGGATCACCGCTTCGGCGGCCCGGCCCTCGTGTTCGATGGTGACCAGCGTCGGCGCGGCGGGCAGGTCGTAGTCCCACAAGTCGTGGTGCACCGTCTGATACGACCACACCTTGCGCCCGGTGCGCATATCGAGCGCGACGACAGAGTTGGCCTCGGGGATGCGGTCCAGCCGGTTGACGCCCAGCGTATCCCAGCTGGCGCTGCCCGTCGGCACGAACAGCCAGCCGCGCTTCGCATCGACCGATAGCGGCGCCCAGGCATTGGCCGCCCCGGTCGCGCCGGAAAGATCATCGGGTATCGGGTTCCACGCCCACAGCGGCTGGCCCGTGACCACATCGAACGCGCGCACAATCCCGTCGAGGGAGTTGCGGTACATGTTGTCCTGCACAGCGGTGCCCAGCGCGACCACATTACCCCAGACTGCGGGCGGCGAGGTGTTCGCAGGCTTGCCCTCGCCCTTGTAATCAAGCGCGGCGAGATCGATCCGCCCGCCCTGGCCGAAGCCTGTGCAGACGCGCCCGCTATCGGCATCGAGCGCATGGAGCACCGCGTTCTGCGCGGCATAGAGGATGCGCTTGCCGCAAGGCGCAGCGCGCGTGGCCGCGTCCGCCGCCTGCCAGTAGGCCACGCCCCGGCAGTAGTTCTCGTGGTACATGTTGCCGGTGCGCGGCTTCTTTGGATCGAACGACCACACCTCGCGCCCCGTGGCAGGATCGAGCGCGACGGCGCGGCCATAGGGCGTGCAGCCATAGAGCCGGGCGTTGACATAGATCGGCGTCATCTCGCCGACAGTCGCGTCGACTGTTTCGGTGCCGGTGGAGACCTCGCCGGAGTGCCAGACCCACGCGCGGCGCAGGCTGCGCACGTTGCTGCGGTTGATCTGATCGAGCGCAGAGAATTTCGTCGATGAAGGCTGGCCGCCATAGCTCGGCCATTCGGACGCCTGCGCTTCCACGGCCGCCACATCGGCGCTGGCGGCGACGGGCGGGAGATCAGGGCTGCGCTGGCAGGCAGCAAGCAGCGCGAAAATGGCGAGGCTGATGAGGCGCCGCCACATGCGCCCTCAGCCCTTGGCCCGCGTGAAGATCCGCTGCCCGCCGACCCAGGTCTCCAGCACGCTGGTGCTGTGAATCTCGGTCACGGGGATCGCGAACGGATCGCGGTCGAGCACGAGGAAATCGGCGAACTTGCCTGCCTCCAGCGAACCCGCCTTGTCGGCCATACCCATCCGCTTTGCCGCGTTGATCGAGAACATGGTGATCGCTTGCGGCAGGGTGATCGCCTCCGCCAGCCCGTAGCTGCGCGCGCCGCCGCCGGGATTGCGGCGGGTGACGGCGGTTTCGATGCCGATCCACGGGTTGGGCGAGGGGACCACAGCCCAGTCCGACCCGGCCACGACCAGCGCGCCCGAGGAGAAGCCTTCGCGGATCGGCCACACGCGGTCGATGCGCGGAGCGCCGACGGCGGCGGTAATGTCGTCGTTGATCGGTTGGGGATCCCACAGATAGGGCGAGAATTCCGAAGCCGCCTTCAGCGCCTTGAAGCGCGGCAGATCGGCGGGATCGATGAAGGTGAGGTGGCCGACCTGATGCATCGGCCCGCCCATGCCATTGGCTTTGCGCGCCGCAGCAATGGCATCGAGCGAGGCGCGTACCGCGCGGTCTCCGGCAGCATGGAACAGCACCGTGACGCCCATCTTGTCCCACTGCGCCACGTCCTTCGCCATCCCGGCGGGATCGAACAGCAGCAACCCGCGCGCGGGCGCATTGGGCTGGCCGGCCTGATAGTCTGCCAGCATGGCCCCGGTGTGGCTTTCGGTGGGTACGCCATCGGCAAAGACTTTGACGCAGTTTGCATTGAAGGTGGCGCGCGCAAACTTTGCCCGGTCCGCGAGCGTCTGCGCGAAGACAGGGTTGGGCCGGCCGGATTCTGAATAGGCAATGCAGGCCTGCACGCGCTGCTTGAGCACGCCCTTGTCGGCCAGCGCGGCATAGACCTCAAGGTCGTCGCGGTAGGCCATCGCCTCGACATAGCCGACCACGCCGAAACCCGCGAGCATGGCCAGATGTGCCGAAAGCTGGCGCTCGGTTTCGGCGCGGGGCTGGGGAGGAACCTTGACGGTGAGCAGGCGGCCCGCCGTTTCGCGCAGCACGCCGGTGGGATTGCCGCCCGCGTCGCGCTCGATGATCCCGCCTTCGGGATTGGGTGTACCCGCCGTGATGCCGCCAGCGGCGAGAGCGAGTGAATTGGCCCAGACGCTGTGGCCGCTGACATCATACAGCATCACCGGATTATCGGGCGAGACGGCATCGAGCGTGGCGGCGGTGATCGGCGTACCGGTCATCAGCGAGGACTGCCACTGACCGCCGCTCACCCATTCGCCGGGCTTTGCCGCCTTCACGCAGGCGCTGACGAGTTCGATCAGCCGCTGCGGCCCGGCATCCTGCGGAATGCGGCAGCGGCCCTCATCGCCCTTGGCCTGCAACACGGGGTGGACGTGCATGTCGTAAAGGCCGGGCATCACGGTGCGCCCGCCAAGGTCGATCACCCTGGCTGCGCCGCGCGGCCATGCCTTCGCCTGCTTCCGCGTGCCGATGCGCACGATCTTCTGGCCGCGCACGTCCATCGTGCTGCGCCAGCCTTGTGGGGTGTAGATATGGCCGTTGATGAAGCGCAGCACCGGAGGCGGTGCGGCGCGTGCGGCAGGGGCGCAGGCCACCAGCGCAAGGCCCGTGGCGGACAGGAAGCGGCGCAGGCCGCGTTGCGTGAGCTTCATACCGGCAATCTCCCCCTATGCTGCACTTTATGTCCATGCGCACCGGCCTGCCAGCTTTGGGCAGGCCGATGCGCATGGCTTGGTTACATGCGGTAGGACGCGGTCACGCCAAAGGTGCGCGGCCGCAGCGTTTCGCGGCGGAAGAATTCGAACGGGTTCGAAGCCCGCTCGCGCCGCGTCCACGTGGACTTGTCGAGGATGTTGTTGACGAACAGCGAGATATCGAAGTTGCCGGGCTTCACGCCAAGCCGCGCCGACCAGAACGCCACTGCAGGCGGCACGCGCAGCGCAGTGTCGATCGCGCCGTTCGCCGGGTTGAGATAAGGCGGCAGCGTGTTCTGCTTCGAGCGGTAGTCGAAATCGGTGCGGACATAGCCGCCCTTTTCGCGGAAAACGTCGAAATCATACTGCCCGTGGAGCGCAATCGTCCACGGCGCGCCCAGAACGGCATCGCCAGCGCTCACGAACGGCGCCGTCGCGGTCGGACCGCCCTTGATCGTGTCGAGGAACTTGGCATCGACATAGCCGACTTCGGCCTGAAGCGTCAGGCGTTCGGTCGGGCGGACTTCGACCTGCAGGTCGAAGCCGCGGCTGCGCGCCTTGCCGAGGTTGTTGGTGAACTGGAAGCCGCAGCTGTTGAGCGCCACCGCCTGCTGGATGTTCTTCCAGTCGATCTGGTAGACGCTGGCCTGCACGCTGCCGAGCCCGCCGAACTTGCTCTTCACGCCCAGTTCGTAGCTCCACACCGAGTCCGAATTGAAGTTGGTCGGCCGGCCGCCCGGATAGCCGATGCTCGCCAGTTCCCCGCCGCAGAACGTGCCGACCTGCGGGTTGTAGCCGCCCACGCGGAAGCCGCGCGAGGCCGAGGCATAGACCAGCGTATCGCGCGTGGCCTGATAGTTCAGGCCGAACTTGGGCGTGATCGGGTTTTCGCTCTGGCGGCCGCGGTCATCCACCAGCGGACCGACGACGAAACCTTGCGCGATCGAACGGATCGTGAAGACCGTGTGGCTGTAGCGCAGCCCGGCCAGCGCCGAGAGCTTGTCGGTGAACTTGTAGGTGACTTGTCCGAACACCGCCGCCTGCTCGTCGGTCGAGACCGCGTTCTGGTCATAAATCGAGAAGCCGGGGACGGGGGCCGGAGCGCCGAACAGGTAGACCGGGAAGTAGGGCGAGGTCACCTTCTGGAGCGAGGTTTGCTCGGCATGCGAATAGAACCCGCCCAGCACCCAGGTGAGCGGGCTGGAGGTGTTGTTCGACTGGAGGCGCAGTTCGCCGGTCCAGTTCTTCTGCGCCACGAGGAAATCCGCCGGGTCCGCCTGCTGGGGGAAGAACGGCAGGGCGTTGGCCCCGGTGAACAGGGTCTGGTCGAAGTTGGTGTAATCCTGCACGAACGCCTGCTTGCGATCGAAGTAGGAGCCGACCGCAATCACGTCGACCGCACCAAGCCCGACGCTGACATTGAGCGAGGCGAGGGTGAAGCGGTCCTTGCTTGTTTCCGCGAGCTGGTTGGCGTTGACGAACTTGTGGTTGCCGTAGTCGGAAAACTTCTCCCAGCTCTCGCCGCTGTCGTCCGCCTCGATGTTCTGGTAATAGATCGCTGGCGTGATCTTGACGTTGTCGACCGGCTGCCATGTTAGCGCAGCGCGTGCCACGAAGCTGTCGGTGCGGTTGGCGTTGGGCTGGACGACCTTGCCGGTGGACGAGCTGATCCGGTCCACATAGCCGCCATCGCGCCGATAATAGCCGCTGACCGCCATGCCGAGTTTGCCTTCGACGAGCGGCGCGCTGAGCGAGATGCCGCTTTCGCCATTGCCTGCGCCATGCTGGGTGGCGCTGGCCTCGGTTCGGGCATAGACCTTGAGCGTATCGAGGCTGGGCTGCTGGGTGATGAAGCGCACCGTGCCGCCTTCCGAACCTGCGCCAAACAGCGTGCCTTGCGGGCCGCGCAGCACTTCGACGCGATCGAGATCGAACACCACCGGATAGGCATTGCCGCCGCCATAGCCGAGCTGGCGCACCTGGATCGGCACATCATCGATGTAGATGCCGGTAGTGGCCGCGCCGACCGAGGAATTGACGCCGCGAATGGCGATGTTGGTGCTCGTATTCGATTTCTCGAAGCTCACGCCCGGGGTCTGGCGCATCACGTCGGTGAAGTTGCGGATGCCGCGGCTGTCGAGCGCCTCACGCGAAAGCGCGCTGACGCTGAGCGGAACCTTGTTGATGCTCTCGCTCTTGCGCGTGGCGGTGACGATGATCTCGCCGCCGGTATCCGCGCTTTCGCTTGCGCCCGCCGGATCGGCCTGCGCCCTAGACTGCGCCCATGCGCTCTCGCCAACCAGAATTGCGGCCAGCGCCGCCCCCGATGCCAACAAACCTGCTGTGCGCCTGCCCATAGTGTCTTGCTCCCCTGAAAGACGGATGCCCGGCAATTGTGCCGGTCGTTCGTGCCGCGCAGACTATGGGCTTGGGGCCAATTGCAATTGACTTCAGCTGGCAGGTTGACCCCTCACTGCACGTTTGCGCACACTGGCGATGGATCGGGGCCGGGTTGGCCAGAAATGCCAAGCGCCGCGAATGATCGCGCTTTCGAGCCCGGCTCGGGCCAGCCACGGACCAGTCTTGCGGGCCTACGCATATCGGCTGGTGCCCTGCTGCGCGAACTGTGTCATGTGCCGATTAATCGGGCCACCCCCGCCAACTTCGAGGGCAGACGGAATACCATGACGATTGATGCGCCAAGCCAGCTTGCTCAGAGCCGTTCGCAGCGGTTGAACCGGATCGTCTCGCGCGATCAGCTGGCGCTGGTGGCGGATGACACCGGGCCGCTGGACGCGCCAGTGGTCATCCTGCTCCATGGTGGCGGGCAGACGCGGCACAGCTGGTCGGGCGCGGCGAAGGCCCTTTCGCGGCAAGGCTACCGGGTCATCAATTTCGACGCGCGTGGGCACGGGGAAAGCGGTTGGTCCGATGCCGGTGCCTATGCGCTCGATGACCGCGTCGCCGATCTTGAAGCCATCGTCACGCAGCTCGATCAGCCCTTCGCGCTGGTCGGAGCCTCGCTTGGCGGGATGACGAGCATTCATGCCGTGGCGCAGGATATCCGCCCCGCTGCTGTGGTGCTGGTCGATATCGTGCCCCATCCCGAGCCCCAGGGGATCAGCCGCATCGTTACCTTCATGCGCGCGCACCCTGATGGCTTCGCCACGCTGGATGCCGCAGTCGATGCCGTTGCCGCCTACAACCCGGACCGACCGCGCCCGCGCGATCCGGCGGGCCTGATGCGCAATCTGCGCCAGCGCGAGAATGGCCGGTTCTATTGGCACTGGGATCCGCGCATCGTGTCCGACCGCCCGCAAACGTTTCACGAAACCGTGCAAAAATCTGCCGTCGCGCTCGCCGAGACCGGCTTGCCGGTGCTGGTGGTGCGCGGGCTCAAGAGCGATGTCGTCAGCGATGCCGGGATCGCAGCGTTCCGCGCCATCGTCTCGCATCTCGAAGTGGCCGATGTCGGCGGGGCCGGGCACATGGTGGCCGGGGATCGCAACGATGCCTTCAATGGCTCGGTCATCGCGTTTCTAGAACGGCATCTCCCGGTGGAGCTGGGCGAAGGCTGATTGGCCCCAAAAGTGCGAGTTGCCGCATAGCCTGCCCTGCTTCAGCCTCCGCAGCATAACCGGGGAAGAGGCGCAGCGCAGATCCATGATAGATCCTTATGTCTATGTCGTCATCGTCAGCGCGTTGGCGCTGCTGGCCTATTATTTCACGCTGCTGATGGCGGGCTTGGCGCGGGGGCGGTTCAAGATCGCGGTGCCATCGCACAGCGGGCCGGAGGAATACGAACGCTATGTCCGCGCCCACCAGAATACGCTGGAACATCTCGTGCTGTTCCTGCCGGGCATGTGGCTCTTCGCCTATGTCGTGAGCCCGTATTGGGCCGCCGGGATCGGTGCGATCTGGCCGTTCATGCGGGTGCTTTATGCGCGCGGCTATCACCGGGCGGCGGAGAAGCGGCTGCTCCCGCTCTATATCTCGATGCCGCCGATCTACACCTTCGTGCTCGGCTCGCTGATCGGCGGGATCGTGCGCGTGATGCAGGGAGCCTGAGGCATGGCGGACTATGATCTGGTAATCCGGGGCGGCACCATCGCCGATGGCAGCGGCGGCGATCTGATCGAAGGCGATCTGGCCATCGCAGGCGGACGCATTGCTGCCATCGGGGCGTTCAGCGGGCGCGGCGCGGAGGAAATCGACGCGAAGGGCCGGATCGTCACCCCAGGCTTCATCGACGTTCACACGCATTACGATGGCCAGTGCATCTGGGCCGAGGAGCTTTCGCCGTCCTCCGCACACGGCGTGACGGCCGCGGTAATGGGCAATTGCGGCGTGGGCTTTGCGCCCTGCCGCAAGGCCGATCACGATATGCTGATCAACGTGATGGAAGGCGTGGAGGACATTCCCGGCGTGGTGATGACCGAGGGTCTTTCGTGGGACTGGGAAACCTTCCCCGAATACCTCGACAAGGTCGCCGCACAGAAGCGCGATATCGACGTGGCGGCTTATCTCCCGCACTCGCCCTTGCGCGTCTATGCGATGGGCGAGCGGGGCGCGGCGCGTGAGGCTGCCACGGAAGACGACCTTGCCTTGATGCGCCGCCTCACGGCCGAGGCGATGCGCGCCGGGGCCATCGGCTTTGCTACCTCGCGGCTATCGATCCACAAGACCGCAGATGGCGGCGCGATCCCCACCTTCGATGCCGATATTGCCGAGCTGGAAGCGATCACGCGCGGCATGGCCGATGCGGGCGCGGGCACGTTTCAGGTCGTGCTCGATGCCTTTGTCGGGTGGGACAAGGAATACCGCGTGATCGAGCGGGTGATCGCCGCCAGCGGCCGCCCGGCGACATTCACGCTCGCCTCGGGCAACGATACTGCGCCGCGCTGGCGCCGCGTGCTGGAAATGCTGGAGAAGACCAACGCAGCGGGCGGCGTGGCCCACGCGCAAGTCATGCCGCGCCCCATCGGCTTGATCGCTGGGCTGGAACTGACGGTGCATCCTTTCGTGCTCTGCCCGAGCTGGGCGAAAATCGCGCACCTGCCGATCCCCGAACAAGTTGCCGCGATGCGCGATCCCGCGCTGCGGGAGGCGCTGCTGAGCGAAGACTTCGCCCCCGGTCACCCGTTCAACGTGCTTGCGCGCAATTGGCGCTGGCTGTTCCCGCTCGACAATCCGCCGGACTATGCGCCGCCTGCACACCTCAGCATGGCGGGCCAGGCCGCGGCGCGTGGCTGCACGCCGCAGGAAGTGGCCTATGACCGCCTGCTCGAAACGGAAGGGCGCGGCCTGTTCCTCGCCGCGCTCGGCAACTACGAGAACGCCTCGCTCGCCAGCGCGCACGAAATGCTGCGCCATCCGTATTGCGTCCCCGGCCTTGGCGATGGAGGCGCGCATTATGGCGCGATCTGCGATGCGAGCTATTCGACCTACCTCCTCACCCAGTTCGTGAAGGGGGAGGGCCCGCTGAAGCTGGATCTCGCCGAAGCCGTACATATGCTCAGCCGCAAGGCCGCGCGCGCGGTTGGGCTCACCGATCGCGGCTTGCTCGCGGTGGGCGAACGGGCCGACCTCAACGTGATCGACCTCGATGGCTTGTCGCTCCACTTGCCCGAAGTGGTTCGCGATCTACCCGCAGGCGGACGCCGCCTGCATCAGCGCGCCACCGGTTATGAGGCGACGGTTGTGGCGGGCGAAGTGATCCGCCGGTTCGATCAATCGACCGGCGCGCGGCCCGGAAAGCTGATCCGGGGGGCGGGGTATCGGGTCAACTAGAAGATCGAAGTCCCCATGCCGCCGTCCACCACCAGCGATTGGCCGGTGAGGAAGCTGGCCTGCGCGCTGCACAGCATGGCGACGAGCGCGCCGAGATCCTCGGCATCGCCGAAGCGCCCGGCGGGAATGCGCACGGCTTTGACGAAGGCGGCCACTTCCTCGTCATAGGTGCGCCCGTTCGCGGCAGCGCGCGGGTTCATCATGTCTTCGATGCCGGGGGTGTGGTGCATCCCCGGCAGCACCGAGTTCACCGTGACGTTGTGGCGCGCCAGTTCCTTGGAAATCGCGTGGCAATAGTTGGCCAGCGCCGCGCGCGGCGGGCCTGAGAGGACGCGCATGGCGGCGGGATACTTCGCCGCGCCGGTGCTGATGTTGACAATCCGGCCCCAGCGCCGCGCCACCATCGGCGCGGAAACGGCCTTGATATAGTCGATCGGGCTCAGCAGCGCGGTCGCCACCGATTTCTCGAATTCCTCGCGCGAGACATCGCGGAAATCGCCGGTGAAGGGCGGCGGGGCGCATGTCGCCACGAAGATATCGGGATCGGGGCAGGCGGCGAGGATCGCGGCGCGGCCCTCGTCGCTGGCATGATCGGCGGCAATGGGATGGACTTTCGCGCCCGTCTCGGCAGCGATGGCGGCGCAAGCCTGCTCCAGCCGCTCGGCCCCGCGTGCGGAAATGAACACTTCAGCGCCTTCGCGCGCCAGCGCCAGCGCCGCCCCGCGCCCCATGCCCGCGCTGCCGCCGTTCACGAGCGCCTTGCGCCCGGCCAAGCCCAGATCCATCGCCCACTCCTCTTTCGCCTTCAGGCCGCTTTCGTTGCCGGTCGCAGTAAAGGCTTGCAACCGAAAGCTACGCCGGGCTTGATGCGGCTATTCATAATGAGAACATTCGGGGAGAGCCGCCAATGACCACAGAAACCGCCAGCCTGACGCCTGCCAACACGACAATCGCCGACAGCCTCGTGCTGCCTTGCGGCGCAGTGCTGCCCAATCGGCTGGCCAAGGCCGCGATGACCGAAGGCCTCGCCGATCCGCAAGGTCGCGCCACGCCCGAACTGGCGCGGCTCTATGGCCTGTGGGCCGATGGCGGCTCGGGCTTGCTGATCACCGGCAATGTCCAGATCGACCCGGACCATCTCGAACGGCCGGGCAATGTCATCATCGCAGGCCCGCAGGACGAGGCCGCGCTGGCGGGGCTGCGCGCGATGGCGAATGCCGGAACGCGCGCGGGCGGGCACATCTGGATGCAGATCAGCCATGCCGGCCGCCAGACGCAAGTGACGGTCAACCCGCATCCCAAGGCGCCTTCCGCCGTTGCCGTGGGCCTGCCCGGCAAGCAGTTCGGCCTGCCCGAAGCGCTGACCGAGCCGGAGATCATCGATCTGATCGAACGCTTCGGCGTGGCGGCGGAAGTGGCCAAGGCGACCGGCTATACCGGCGTGCAGATCCACGCCGCGCATGGCTATCTCCTCTCGCAGTTCCTCAGCCCCCGCGCGAACCTGCGCACCGACCAGTGGGGCGGCAGCCTTGAAAACCGGGCGCGCATGCTGCTGGCGGTGATCGCGCGGGTGCGCGCCGGGGTGGGGCCAGCGTTCCCCATCGGCGTGAAGCTCAATTCGGCGGACTTCCAGAAGGGCGGCTTCGCCTTTGAAGAAAGCGTGATCGTCGCGCGCTGGCTGCAGGATGCCGGAGTCGATCTGCTGGAGATTTCAGGCGGCTCCTATGAACAACCCGCGATGATGGACATTGCCGGGATGGAAGCGCCCGACCGGCCGGCGCAGCAAGCCTCGACCATCGCGCGCGAGGCCTATTTCGTGGATTTCGCCAAGACCATGCGCGCTTCGCTGACGATGCCGCTGATGGTCACCGGCGGATTTCGCAGCCGCCGCGCCATGAACACGGCGCTGGAGACGGGCGGGGCGGATGTGATCGGGCTTGGCCGCCCGCTCTGCGTCGATACCGCCGGTTCCGCCAAGCTGCTTGCGGGTGCGGACGAGTTGGATCGCTGGGAAAACAAGCTCAAGCTGCTGCCGCCGTGGCTCTCGTTCCTTGGCGGGCTGAAGATGCTGCGCGCGGTCGAAGGGTTTGCGGTGACCTATTGGTACTATGCGCAGATCGATGCGCTGGCGCGCACCGGCAAGGCCCGGATCGGCATTTCGCCGTTCTCCGCGCTGCTCACCATCCAGAAGGCCGGGAAGGCATGGCTCAAGGCGCGCAAGACCTGAAGGCTAGTGCGCCTGCTGGCGAGGGGAGTGCCCCGATTGCATCGCGCCCAGTTCGAACAGCTTTTGCGCCATCAGCACCGCAGCCGGTGCGTTGGTGGCGGTGGCGTCTGCGCCCACTGCACGCACCAAGCCCGGATCTTCGGAAAACGCCGGGCCGCCGACCATGATGCCGATGGCCGGATTGAGCGATTGGCGGCGGATGACTTTGATGACGTTGCTCAGCGCAGGAAGGTACTTATCCGATCCCGCCGTCAGGCTGGCGACCGCAAACCATTCCCGCCGGGCGGCGTGGCCCATCATGTCGGCTGATTGATCGAACACCGTCTGTACCGACCAGCCGGCCGCGCCAAGGAAGCGTTCGACCATCGAGGCGCCGAACGAGTGCTGATCGCCCGGCGCGGTGCCCAGCAGAACAGTGCGGCGCGAGAGCAGCGCGGGCGAGCCGTGGCTGTCATTGAAGAAGGCCAGCAGCTTCTGCAGCCGCGCCACGCCGAGGGTGACGTCGATGAAGTCGCATTCGTCACTGTCCCACAGCTCGCCCAGCCGCCGCGCTGCCGGTTCGAGCAGTTCGATGAACAGCGTGTCCATCGAAAGGCCGCGATCGCGCATCATCAGGACATAGGCGACGGACACTTCGAGGTCTGCGCCCAGAATGATATCGGCAAGCCCCGAGATGTCCGAGGCGGTCGGCATGAGGGCTTCCACCACATGCTCGATCTCGGGCGCTTGCGGCAGCACTTCGGTGTGCAGGCGAACGATCTGCGGGACAACTGTATCGGCGACTGCGCGTGCCACACGCGCCTGCCGTTCGGGCACATCATCGCGGCTATAGAGTTCCTGCGAGACGAAGTGCTTCTCGAGCGCTTCGAGACACGACTGGTCTATTGCCGGTATCGCAGCTTTGGTAGCCCGTGCCATGGTATCCCGCCCCTGACGCCTGCCGCGCCATTCTTATCATGGCGATACAACATCATATCCAAAGGCATCTGTCGACACCGGTTGTTGGGTCAATCGCTAGCACTTTCGCGCAGGTTGCCACGCATCTGCGCCGGGCGGGGCAGCCAGGGCCATGTGCCCGCAATCAGATTGCGGGCTGGCGCAACATCCGGATCGTGTTTTCGCGGTAATGCTGCATCAGGGTGTGCAGGTTGATCGCCGATGGATTGGCCAGCCACTGGTAGACCAGCCCGAAGATGAACGCGCTGAACTCAACGGCAAAGCTCTCGGGATCAACACCGACGCGCACTTCGCCGTCGGTGATCGCCTGCGCCAGCCAGCGGGCTGTATCCTTGCGATAGGCGATGTGATTGGCGGCAAGGCGGCGGCGCACCAGCGGATAGCTGCTGATCGATTCGAACCACAGGATATACATCGCCTGCATCTGCTTGGTGCGATTGAGCAGGAAGAACTCTACCGCATCCAGCGCGCCTTCGATGGCGGCGAGGCCGGTGTTCTTGCCAACGAAGCGGCGCAGTTCGGCGGCCCACTTTTCGTTGAAATCGCGCACCAGAAATCCGAACAGCGTTTCCTTCGAACCGAAGCGGTTGCTGGCAAGGCCGCGGCTATAGCCAGCGCGCTCGCCCACTTCCTTGAGCGTGGTGTTGTGCGTGCCAAGCTCGACGATGAGATGCATCGCCGCCTCGAACATGCGCGCATCCGAAAGCGCGGTGCGTTCGCCCTGCGTCAGCCTTGGGCGCTCGACCGGAAATTCGCCGGGAGGGGAGATATTCACATTCAATCCTAGTCTCCGGAGATGAACCCAGTTTCCACGATGACAGTCATCCCTCCGGTGTCGAACTGCTCCCTGAGTGTTCTCTTGTCGAACTTGCCGACAGTGGTCCTAGGGATGAAGTCCGCCCGTGCCCAATACTCGGGTATCATGAATCTGGCAAACTGCGCGCGTAGCCCGGCGCGCAAGTTGGCGGGGACAAGTTCGCTGCCGGGCTGCGGCACCACGACCGCCAGCGGGCGTTCCTCCCAGCGCGGATCGGGAATGGCGAAAACCGCCGCCTCGGCAACGCCCGGCAGCGCGGCGATGGCGTTTTCCAGATCGGCGGAGGAAATCCATTCGCCGCCGGACTTGATGAGGTCCTTGGCGCGGTCGGTCACCTCGACGAAGCCGAGCGCATCGATCCGGCCGACATCGCCGGTGCGCAGCCAGCCGTCGGCGGTCAGGCGGTTGTCTTCGGGCGCATGCCTGAGGTAGCCGCCCGTCACCCATGGCCCGCGCAATTGCAGGTGGCCCATCGCCTTGCCGTCTTCGGGCAGGGGGCGGTCTTCATCATCGACGATGCGCACGTGCATCCCCGGCACTGGCCGCCCGGCCTTCGCGCGCCACGGCGTTTCGCCTTCCGGCCCGGTTTCGCGCGGGGGGAAGGAGAGGACGCACATCGGGCTGGTTTCAGTCATGCCCCAGCCTTGCACGACATCCACGCCCCATGCGGCCTTGACCCGCTCGACCAGGCTGGCGGAGACGGCAGAGCCGCCCGAGACGATGGTGCGGAACGAGGCAAGATCGAGCGGCGCTGCGGCGTGGGCTTGCAGCAGATCGTTGAGGATCGTGGGCACGGCGGCCATCAACGTGGGCCGTTCCTGCGCGATCAGGCGGGCGAGGTGCTGGCTCTGCAGGTGAGGGCCGGGCAGGATCAGGTCGCTGCCCGCCAGCCAGCCCGAATAGGGCATGCCCCAGGCATTGGCGTGGAACATCGGCGGCACCATCAGGATCCGGTCGCGGTTCGAAATCGCGAAGGTATCCGCCGCCATCGAGGCGAGGCTGTGGAGATAGACCGAGCGGTGCGAATAGACCACGCCCTTGGGCAGGCCGGTGGTGCCCGAGGTGTAGCAGATGGCGGCGGCATCGGTTTCGACCAATGCGGGCCATGTGGTCATCGGTGCAGCGGCGGCGATGAAGTCTTCGTAGGCATGAACCGTGCCGCCGAAGCCTTCGATGCGCGCCGGTGCATCGCCCACGACGATGACATGGCTGAGCGCGGGGCATTCGCCGAGCACCGGGGCCACGGCTGGCAGCAGCACGGCATCGACAATCAGCGCCCGGTCGCCAGCGTGATCCATGATGTAGCGGATCTGATCGGCGGGCAGGCGCACGTTGAGCGTGTGCAGCACCGCGCCCATTGCGGGAACTGCAAGATAGGCTTCGAGATGCGCCGGGCTGTTCCAGCAATACGTCGCGACCGGCTCGCCCGTGGGCAGCCCAAGCGCGGCCAGTGCACCAGCGAGTTGGCGCGCGCGCGCAGCGGTTTCGCCAAAGCTGCGGGTGTGCGTCGCGGTGCCATCGAAGGATACGACACGGCTGGACCCGAACAGGCGCTCGCCGCGATCGAAGATCATCTGCGTGGACAGCGGATGATCCATCATCGTCGATTTCACCGGACTTTTCCTTTTTCGAGGATGTGCGCCGCCTCGCGCAAAAGCGCCGGAACATCGCGCTCAAGGCCGCGCGAATAGGGCGTATCGACTTTGCCCTGCGTCTGCAGCACCCAGGCACCTTCGACAATCGCGGCAAGGCGCCAGGCGGCGAACACGATGTAGTAATCGATGGCGGCGTGGCTGAATTCGGTGCGCTCGGACCAGCGTTCGGCCAGCGCGCGGGCGGGAAGGACGCCGGGGCGGTTGGTGAGGCCCTGCACGAAACCGAAGCCAAGCTCTGCCGCCGCATCGCGCTGCCAGAAGAACAGGCAGAGGCCCAGATCCACGAGCGGATCGCCGAGCGTTGCCATCTCCCAATCGAGAATGACCTTGAGCTCGGGCCGGTCGGGCGCGACAAGGCAGTTATCGAGGTGGAAATCGCAGTGGATCACGCTGGCGCGGCCAGGCGCAGGCTGGTTCGCCAGCAGCCATGCGCCGATTTCCTCCAGCAGCGGCAGATCGCGCACGCGGTCGCCTGCGCGCACCTTCCGCCAGCGTTCGATCTGGCGCTCCACGAAGCCTTCGGGCCGGGCGAAATCGGCGGGGAGCACGGTGCGCCAATCCGCAGCATGGACCTGCGCGAGGCCTTCCACCATGGTCAGGCCCAGCGCATTGACGGTCTCGTCCGTATCGGGCCACCCAGCCGGGAGGTGTTCCGTCAGCGCGATGCCTTCCACCCATTCGGTGACGGCAAAAGGCTGGCCGATGACTTCGGGATCACCGCACCACGCCACCGCCTTGGGCACCGGGGCGAGGCCCGCCAGCGCGGAAATCACACGGTACTCGCGCTCGATCCCGGCGGCGGCCTTGTCGGAAATCACTTCGACCGGGGGATGGCGCAGCACGAGGCGGCCTTCGGCTGTCTCAATCAGGCGCGTGACGTTGGAATTGCCGCCGGTCAGCACCGGGCCAAGGGCAATCCCCGTGCGTCCGGTTTCCTGTGCCAGCCATGCCTGCAGTCGCCTTTCGGCGTCTACAGGTTGCACATCAGGCCTCCGTCGGTGAAGATCACCGACCCGGTCATGTAGGTCGAACCGGCGACCGACCAGCAGACATCGGCCATTTCCTCGGCCGTGCCCATGCGCTTCAGGGGGATGCGATCGATGATGGCCTGTCGCGCCCGGTCGGAAATCGTCGCGGTCATTTCGGTATCGACGAAGCCGGGCACGACCATGTTGACCCGGATCTGCCGCCGCGCGAGCTCTACCGCGAGCACATGGGTTAGCCCGGTGAGTCCCGCTTTGGAAGCGCCATAGCAGCTGTCGCCCGGAAAGCCCCGGAAGCCGACGACCGCGCCGACATTCACCACGGCGCTACCTGCGGGCATCAGGCGGGCGAGCGCGCGGACCATGCGCATCGGGCCGGTCAGATTGGTGGCGAGCGTGGCCTCCCAGTCCTCGTCCGCAATCTTTTCGAGCCCGCCGCCGCGGTGGAGCCCGGCATTGTTGACGAGCACATCAAGCCCGCCCCAGCGCACTTCGATTTCGGCCGCGATGCGCGCCACGTCTTCAGGTTTGGTAACATCGGCGGGAATGCCGAAGACGTCAGGGCCCATCGCCGCCGCGATCCCGGTAATTCCGGGATCGCGGCCAACGATGCAGACCCTGTCGCCCCGGCTGGCGGCGAGCGCGGCGACCGCGCGGCCAATGCCGCGCGATGCCCCGGTCACCAACCAGCGGCGGACATCAGGCCCGGATCGGGCGGGAAGTTCCACCATTGTGCCGTCTGCCTGCGATCAGAACGTCTGGGTGACCGCAACGCCCCACTGGCGGGGCGGACGCGCCGCGCCATAGCTCCACACGTTCTGGACGTCGTAGCCGATGGTGTAGCCGTTCTCGTCGGCGAGGTTCTTGCCGAACACGCTGATCATCGTCTTGTTGATCTTGTAGCTGATCGAGGCATCGAGCAGGTACTGAGCGGCGTTGCGCAAGTTCGGGTTGTTGAGGAAGGTCAGCTCGTGCGCGCCGATCATGTGCAGTTCGGCATTGGCCATCAGCGTGCCGGGGCCAACCTCGTTTTCATACGAAGCGCGCGCATCCCAGGTCCAGCGCGGGGCGCGGCGGATGCGCAGGAACGTGGCATCCACGGGCTTGCCTGTGCTGTAGATGTCCCCGAAGAAGTCCTTGTACTGGCTATCGAGGAACCCGACGTTGCCGCCGATGGTGAACGTGGGGGTAATCCGCGCGGTCAGATCCAGCTCGAAGCCCTTGAGATCAGCCTTCGAGGCATTGATCGTGCGGTTTTCGCGACCTGTCGAAGTGCCGGGGGCCGGCACGTCGAGGTCCTGCTGCATGTCCTTGTACTTCATCAGGTAGACCGCGCCGTTGAGGCGGACCCGATTGTTCAGGAACTCGGTCTTGAAGCCCAGTTCGTAGTTGTCGAGCGTTTCGGGATTATACGGCGTGGTGGCAGCGCCGATCGTAGCCGGACGGCCGTTGAACCCGCCGCCGCGATAGCCGCGCGACCACAGCGCATACGTCATCACATCGGGCGTGAAGTTGTAGCTGAGGCTGACCTTGGGGGTGAACTTCGACCAGCTTGCCTCGATCGGGGTGGGCATCACGATGTTGACGCCAGCCTTCGGCGGGATGCTGGCAATCGGATTCTTCTCTTCCAGCGTGCCGTAGATGAAGATCGTCTTGTCATTGACCTGCGTGGTCTTGGCATCGTGCGTGTAGCGCCCGCCGACTGTCAGCTTGAGCTTGTCGGTGAACTTGTAGTCACCTTCGAAGTACCCGGCCCACGACTTGGTGGTCTGCGTCACGTCCTGCGCGCTGGTGAGCAGCGGCGGGCCGGCGAAGCCGATGTAGTTCTTGAGGTTGATGGTGTACTTCGAGAACCACTGGTAGCCGCCGAGCACGAACGTGAGCGGGCCGCCGCCGCCCTTCACGAGGCGCACTTCATTGGTCACCTGCCGCCAGCGGGCCGGACGGTCGGTGTGATAGAGCGTCTGCGGGGTGGAATCGAAGTCCTGGTTGATGGACTCGCTCGTCTTCAGATAGCCGAGGATATATTCGACATCGAGATCGCTGGAGAGCTCGTACTTGGCCTTGCCGATCGCCATGTCGAGCTGGAAGCGCGCGCTCTTGTCGACCGGCGCATTGCTGATGCTGACATAGCGGTCGCCCGTGATCGGCTCGGTCGGAACCGGCGAGCAATACTTGAAGGCGGCGCAGAACAAGTCGGTCGGCTTGGCCAGCGCGGAAAGCTGGGGCGGATCCTGCCGGGTCAGCTGGTGATCGTAGCTGAGGCTGATTTCGAGCTGGGGCGTCGGCGTCAGCAGCAGCTGGCCCCCGATGGCGCGGAAGTCTGACTTCTGGCCCGGCTGGTTGAAGGTCTTGTTGAAGATGTAGCCGTCGGTCGTGTTGTAGGCGCCCGAGACCTTGAGCGCGACATTCGGCGCCAGGCCGAAGCTGACGACGCCCTGGAAATCGAAGGTGTCGAAGCTGGAATAGGTGCCGCGCACCTTGCCGGTAAGGTCCTGCGTGGGCTTGGAGCGGGCAAGGTTGATCACGCCGCCCGTGGCGTTTCGGCCAAACAGCGTGCCTTGCGGGCCGCGCAGCACTTCCACGCGGTCGACGTCGATGGCTTTCAGCAGGCTGCCCGAGCTCTGGCCGAGGTACACATCATCGATCACCACGCCGACCGCGGGATCGACTGACTTCTCCACGTCGGCCACGCCGATGCCGCGGATGTAGATCGCGGCCACGCCGCCCGGACCCTGCTGGGTATCGTCGATCAGCACGTTGGGGGCGGAATTGGCAAAGTCGCGCACGTCCGAATCGAAGCGCTTGGCCAGATCAGTGACACCCAGCGCGCTGATCGAGGACGAAACGTTCTGGAGGTTTTCCGTGCGCTTGCGCGCCGTCACCACGATGGCCTCAAGGCCTTCGCTCGCTTCAGCCTGCTGCGGTGCCTGCTGTGCGTGAGCCTGACCTGCGATCAGACCCGCGGCTGAAATCGACGCCGCCAAAAGCGCGCGCATTGCCTTACCCGACATGCTCATCCCGTCTCTCCCATCTTGCCACGCTCTTCTGGCGTGGCCCCGTTATTCCCGGCTGTATCGTTCTGCCTGCCAGCGCGCGGGGCGGGGAAATCCCCATCCGGACGCGCAGAAGACTTCGTCGCCTGTCCCGATGTCTATCAAACTTGCTATACCCGAACAAGTTAAATTGCGCTGGCCGCGTCCCGATGGTCAGATTGTTACCTGTCATAACTCCAGAATATGGCGGAATTGCTGGGAAGAGAGTGGTGGCAAGTGAGCCTCCCTTTCAATATTTTGCTTGTCTGGAACTAGTAAGTGTGGTCCACAATGCCACTAGAGCGATAATGGGAGAGGTCCAGTGGGCGATCGGCTCAAGGGCAAAGTGGCGCTGATATCCGGCGGTGCGAGCGGGCTGGGTGAGGCTCAGGCGCTGCTCTATGCCCGCGAGGGCGCGATGGTGATGATCGGCGATCTGCAGGACGCACTCGGCGCGGCGGTTGGCGCGAAAATCGCCGCGGCAGGCGGCAAGGCAGCCTTCACCCGGCTCGACGTGACCGATCTGGCCAGTTGGCAGGCGGCCGTTGCGCTCACCGTCGAAACCTTCGGCAAGCTCACCACGCTGGTCAACAACGCCGGGATCTTTCACCCCGGCGGGGTCCAAGCCGAATCGCCCGAAGGCTGGGACCGCATGGTGGCGGTCAACCAGACCGGCGTTTTCTATGGCATGAAGGCAGGCGCGCCCGAGCTGATCAAGGCGGGCAAAGGCTCCGCCATCGTCAATATCTCCTCGCTCTATGGCCTGATCGGCAGCCCCGATGCGATCAGCTACCATGCCTCCAAGGCGGCGGTGCGCGTCATGGGCAAGGGCGCAGCGCTCGAGTTCGTGAAGCAGGGCGTGCGCGTGAACACGATTTTCCCCGGCCAGATCCGTACCCCGATCCTGGGCGATATCACGCCCGAACAGGATGCGGCGATCAAGGCCTCGATCCCGATGGGCGAGGTTGGCGAACCGATGGACATTGCCCATGCTTCGCTGTTCCTCGCTTCTGACGAGGCGCGCTATATCACGGGCGCGGAACTGTGGGTTGATGGGGGCTGGTATGCAGGTTGCTGAAAAGGTGAGCATTTAACCGATGGCGTGGGATTTTTCGACCGAACCCGAATTTGCTGAAAAGCTCGACTGGATGCGCGATTTCGTGAAGCGCGAGATCGAGCCGATGGACCTTGTGTTCCGGGGGCCGGGCGATCCGTTCGATCCGCGCTCGAAGGCGCGCCGGATCATGAAACCGCTGCAGCAAGTGGTGAAGGACAAGGGCCTGTGGGCCTGTCATCTGGGGCCGGAACTGGGCGGGCAGGGCTATGGCCAGCTCCACCTCGGCCTGATGAACGAGATCCTCGGTCGCAGCCGCTTTGCGCCCACCGTGTTCGGCACGCAGGCGCCCGATACCGGCAATGCCGAAATCCTCGCCCGCTTCGGCACCGAGGAGCAGAAGGCGCGCTATCTCCAGCCGCTGCTCGATGGCGATATCGTCTCGTGCTTCTCGATGACCGAGCCGCAGGCCGGTGCCGACCCCGGCGAGTTCCTCTGCCGCGCCATTGCGGACGGCGATGACTGGGTGATCGAGGGCGAAAAGTGGTTCGCCAGCCATGCCGACATGTCAGAGTTCCTGATCGTGATGTGCATCACCGATCCGGACGTGGCGGTGCATGCCGGCTCTTCCACGATTATCGTACCGCGCGATGCCCCTGGGCTGGAGATCGTGCGCAACACCGCTGTTGGCCCGAAGGACGAGATCGGCAGCGGGGTGCATGGCTACTTGCGCTTCAACAAGTGCCGTGTGCCGCTGGCCAACACGCTGGGCGCAGTGGGCGGCGGCTTCAACGTTGCGCAATCCCGCCTCGGCGGCGGGCGCATCCATCATGCCATGCGCACGGTGGGGATGCTGAACAAGGCGCTCGACATGATGTGCGAACGCGCCGTCTCCCGTGTCACCAAGGGCGAGCGTCTGGCCGACAAGCAGATGGTGCAGGAGCGCATCGCCGACAGCTACACCCAGATCACCCAGTTCCGCCTGCATGTGCTCTATGCCGCGTGGCTGCTCGATCAGGACAAGGGCTATACCCACCGCGTGCGGCGCGAGATTTCGGCGATCAAGGCGGCCATGCCCGGCGTGCTGCGCGATGTGGTCTACCGCGCGCTGCATATCCACGGCTCGCTCGGCATGTCGAACGAAACGCCGCTGATGGACATGTGGCAGTACGTGCCGGAAATGGGCATCGTCGACGGCCCGACCGAAGTGCACAAAGTTTCGGTCGCCAAGGACATCCTGCGCCGCGTCGATCCCGCGCCCGGCCAGTGGCCGACCTATTTCGTGCCCGATACGCGCGCGGCTGCCTTTGCGAAGTTCGCGCCCTATCTCGATGAGGAGGCTTCCTGATGGCCCAATCGCTCGAACAGCGCGTCGACATGCTGGAGACCCGGCTCGCGCTGCAGGATCTCACGTCCGACTATTGCCTCGGCTTCGACAAGCGCGACATGGGGCGGTTCCTCGCGATCTGGTGGAGCGATGCGGTTTGGGAAATCGGCCCGCCGTTCGGGGATTTCGTGGGGCATGAAGGCGTTGTCCATGCGGTAGAGGACATTCTCTGGCCCGCGTGGAGGGAATCGACCCACTACACGACGAACTTGCGCCTCACCTCCGTCAGCACCGATGCCCTTGAAGGCATCTGTGACGTGTATTGCATCGGCAACAGCATCGACGGGCAGGCGCAAACCGTGGCGGCGACGTACACCGACCGCTTTGAACGGCGCGATGGCGTGTGGAAGATCGCCCGCCGCAAGGTGACGATGCAGCATTTCAGCCCGCTGACGGGCATCACGCTGGCCGCACCGCAATAGCGGGCGGAGGACAAGGGAGAGAAACGATGGCGCGGTTCGATTGCGGCCAAGGTCGCTCGGTCTATTATGAACACCATCGCGGGGCCGGAGTGCCGGTCGTGCTCATCCACGGCTGGGCCATGTCGGGCCGCCTCTGGGCGGGCACGGTGGAAGTGCTGAAGGCGGCAGGCCACGCGGTGATCGTGGTCGACCACCGGGGCTGCGGCCAGTCCGACCGGGATTTCGATGACGTTTCGATTGCCGCGATCGCGGGCGACGTGGCCGGGATCGTGCGGGCCTGCGCCGACAAGCCCGCTGTGCTTAACGGTTGGTCACTGGGCGGCGCGGTGGCGGTGGAAGCTGCGGGCCTGCTGGGTGCAGCCTGCGCGGGCGTGGTGCTCACTTGCGGTGCGGCCCCGCGCTTCATCCGCTCCGATGATTTCCCCCATGGCGGTGAGCCGGGTTCGCTGGAGGCCACCAAGGCCGCGCTCGGCGGCGACCGCGCGGCCTTCTTCCGGGGCCTCGCCAGCGGCGTCTGCGCGCTTCCCGTCAGCCAGGATATGGTCGACTGGATGTGGGCCGCCTTCATCGACAGCGGCCCCGGCGTGATCGAATCGCTGATGGACCTTGGCCGCGTTGACCTGCGCGCGGCGCTGAAGGCGCTGCCGGTGCCGCTGCTGTCCATCGTCGGCGGCGCGGACGCGATCCTCGATCCCGGCGTGGGCAAGGCGGCGGCGGAAATGGCCCCCCACGGCACGCTCGCGCTGATCGAAGGCTGCGGGCACGCACCGTTCATCGAGGCGGCAGAGGCTTACAACGCCGCGCTGCATGATTTTCTGGCCAAGCTCTGAGCATAGGCAGGACTGCAAAACATGACGTCACTCGACCAGTTCTTCACCCCGTTTGATTGCAAGTCGCTGCACTTGTCGAACCGCTTCCTGATGGCCCCGATGTCGCGCTATTTCGCGCCGGGCGGCGTGCTCACGCAGGAGTCGGCAGACTATTACCGCCGCCGCATCGAAGGCGGGGTGGCCGCCGTCATCACCGAAGGCGTCGCGGTTGATCGCCCCGGTTCGGTCGCCGCCGATACGGTGCCTGCCTTTTATGGCGAGGAAGGCCTTGCCGCCTGGGCGCGCGCCACCGCCGATGTCCACCGCGCGGGCGGGGCGATGATCCCGCAGCTCTGGCATGTCGGCGGGTGCGAGGATTTCAACTTCCCGGATTCGCCGCATCCCCCGCTGGAAAGCCCCTCGGGCCTCGTCGGGCCGGATATTCCGGGCGGGCGCGTGATGACCACGGCCGATATCGATGAAGTGATTGCCTCGTTTGCGCGCGGCGCTCTCGAGGCCCAACGCATGGGCTGCGATGCCATCGAGATGCACGGCGCGCACGGCTACTTGTTCGACCAGTTCTTCTGGGCCGCCACCAACCAGCGTGATGACCGTTATGGCGGCGACGATATTGCCCAGCGTGGGCGCTTTGCCGCAGATTGCGTCGCGGCGGTGCGCGCGGCGGTTGGGCCGGATTTCACCATCATCTTCCGCATCTCGCAGTGGAAGACCTACCAGTATGACGCGAAGATCGCGAACAATCCGGCCGAACTGGAACGCTGGGTCGCGCCGCTTTCTGAGGCCGGGGTCGATATCTTCCACTGCTCCGAACGCCGCTTCTGGGAAGCCGCGTTCCCCGAGGAGGATGACCGCAATCTGGCCGGGTGGACCAAGCACATCACCGCCAAGCCCACGATCACGGTGGGTTCGGTCGGGCTGGACCGCGATCTGATGGAGGATTTCGTCGCGGGTGAATCCGTGCCCACGCTCAAGTCGATGGATGAACTCGAACGGCGTTTCGCGCGCGGCGATTTCGATCTCGTGGCCGTGGGCCGCGCGCTGCTGGCCGATCCGAACTGGCTGCAGAAGCTGCGCGCCGGGGCGGTCGATCAGATGGTGCCCTATTCGAAGGCTTGCATGGAAACACTCTACTGATCTTGCAGGAGAATCCAGCAAGGTACTGATTTTGAACCTATCGCGCGCCGCAAATGATGGCCGCAAGGAGAGGACGAGAGATGACCACCACCACCATGGCCCCGCAGGCAGGGGCGGCTTCCGCAACCACCAGCGGCGAAAAGCCCGATTTCGATGCCATCGGCATCGGCGCAGGCTTTGCAGGTATCGCGCTCATTCATTACTTGCGCGAAGCGGGCCTTTCGATCCGCGTGTTCGACCGCGCTTCGGATGTGGGCGGCACCTGGGCCTGGAACCGCTATCCGGGCGCTGCGACCGACAGCGAAAGCTATTACTACTGCCTGACTTTCTCGAAGGAGATCCTGCAGGAGTGGAAGTGGACCCAGCGCTACCCGAGCCGCGCCGAGACGCAGGCCTATATGCGCTTCGTTGTCGACAAGTGCGACATGATGCCGCACATCCAGCTCAACACCGAGATCACCGAAGCGCGCTATCTGGCCGACAAGGGCTGGTGGCAGATCACGACCGGGACGGGTGAGACCTTCACCTGCAAATACTTCGTCAGCGGCATGGGTATGATCTCGCAGCCGGAAATCCCCGCGATCAAGGGGCTGGACAGCTTCAAAGGCCCGATCTTCCATTCCTCGCGCTGGCCGGAAGGGCTGGACTATGCCGGCAAGCGTGTCGGCGTGATCGGTGCGGGCGCGACCACCGTGCAGATGCTGCCCGAACTCGCCAAGACCGCCGGCGATGTCACCGTGTTCCAGCGCACGCCGAACTACATCCTCCCCGCCATGCAGCGCCCGATGACGCCGGAGTGGGAGAAGGAGATCAAGGACAACTACGACGCGATCATCGCCAAGTGCCGCAACCACGTGTTCGGCATGGCGTTTGACAGCCCGGTGGGCCGCAACGTGCTCGATACCCCGCCCGAAGAGCGCCAGCGCATCTTCGAGGAAAATTGGACCGGCAGCTTCCGCTGGGTGTTCGAGACGTTCGACGACCTGCTCGCCAGCCCCGAAGCCAACAAACTGGCTGGCGATTTCATCACAAGCAAAATGAAGGCGCGGGTCAACGATCCCGCACTCGCCGCGCTGTTGTGCCCGACTTACGACGACTACCCGCTCTTCGCCAAGCGGCCGCCGCTCGATCACGGCTATCTCGAGGCGTTCAACCGTGACAACGTCCACCTCGTCGACATCAAGAAGGCCGAGCCGATCGTCGAGGTGACCGAGACCGGCGTGCGCACCACGGCGAAGGACTACGAGTTCGACATCATCGTGCTCGCCACTGGCTTCAAGGCTTATACGGGCTCGCTGGAGGCCTTCCCGATCATCGGTGCCAGCGGGCAGACGCTGAACGACAAGTGGCAGACCGTATCGGGCAGCATCATGGGCGTGGCCGTGGCGGACTTCCCCAACATGTTCGTGGTCACTGGCCCGCAGGCCCCGTTTGCCAACCTGCCGACCTCGATCGAGCAGAATGTCATCTGGATCACCGCCTGCATCCGCAAGATGGAGCACGAAGGCCACGCCACGTTCTGGCCCAAGGCCGAGGCGGAAGCGGCATGGACAAAGCAGACCGCCGACATCCATGCGCAGACGCTGATGGCGCAGGGCGACAAGGTCAATTCGTGGATGATGGGCGCGAACCGCGCGGACAAGGGCGCGCGCGTACTGATCTATTTCGGCGGCGCGAACTTCTATTACGATGCGCTCGATCAGTCGGCGGCCGCGGGCTTCCCGGAGCTTGAGTTCCGCTAGGGGCAGGGCCCAGCGTCGCAGCGAGTAATTGCGCACGACCTGCGGGCATGTGATGATCGCATCCGCGAGGAGGATCGCCACATGCCCAAGGCCCACCAGATCACCGATGAAGCCGCGCTCGAAGCCGTGCTGGGCGAACCGATGGAGTTCGTCCGCGCCAAGATCACCGAAAGCCTGTCAGGCTCGATGCGCGAGTTCATCGCGGCCTCGCCGCTGGCGTTTGTCGCCACGATCGATGCGCAAGGCCGCCCCGACATCTCGCCCAAGGGTGATCCTGCCGGTTTCGTCCGCATCGATGAGCAGGGCGAACTGTTGATCCCCGAGCGCCCCGGCAACCGCCTGACCTTCGGCTTTCGCAACATCCTGCGCAACGGCCAGATCGGGCTGATATTCATCGCCCCGCACCAGCGCGAAACGCTGCGGATCAAGGGGCTGGCCACGATCCACAACGACCCCGCAACGCTGGAAGCCATGCAAGTCGATGGCAAACCCGCGCTGGTCTACACCCGTGTGCGCCCCACCGAATGCCATTTCCACTGCGGCAAGGCGCTGATCCGCTCGCATCTCTGGCAGCCGGAGAAATGGACCGGCGATGCCAAGTCGATAGCCGCACGCGGCTATGCGCGGCAGAAACTGCTCGGCACGGAAGACGTGGCCCATACCGAACAAGTGCTGGATCAGGTCTATAAGGATGAACTGTACTGAAGCCGCTGGGGCGGAGTGCGCGTGATGGTGCGCGGCTGAAGGCACAGCCATAGCGCGCTGCCCGGACGGCAGAGCTATTGGCATTTGATTTTAAGGGGATGGTGGACGCACTTGGGCTCGAACCAAGGACCCGCTGATTAAGAGTCAGCTGCTCTACCAACTGAGCTATGCGTCCGCACCGGGGTGCTTCCGAGCCGTCACTGCCGACTGGGAGACGCCCCATTAGCGATTTTCAGAGCGCTGCCAAGCCCCAATTTTGTCTTTTTATGCGAAAGCGCCATGCGGCCGCCGTGACCAGCGGTCGACCGCCATCAGGGTGCCGATACACAGCATGTTGGTCAGCATCGAGGAACCGCCGTGGCTGACGAAGGGGAGGGGGATCCCCACCACCGGCGCCAGGCCCATGACCATCATCAGATTGATGCAGATGTAGAAAAAGATCGTCGTCACCATGCCCGCTGCCAGCAGCCGCGAGAAGCGGTCCGGGGCGCGCAGCGCCACGCCGATGCCCCAGCGCAGGATCAGCGCGAATACCGTGAGCACGAACAGGCCGCCGAGCATGCCCCATTCCTCGGCCATCGTGGCGAACACGAAATCGGTATGCGCCTCGGGCAGATAATCGAGATGGCTCTGCGATCCTTGGCCGAAGCCCTTGCCGAACAGGCCGCCCGAACCGATCGCGATCTTGGACTGGGTGATGTGGTAGCCCGATCCCAGCGGATCGCTTTCCGGATCAAGGAACACCAGCACGCGCTTGCGCTGATAATCATGCAGCAGCGTGAAGAACGCCAACGGTGCCGCCACCGAGACCGCAGCCGCGCCGCTGGTGAACAGCCACAAGGGCAGCCCGGCAAGGAACATGATGACCACGGCGCCGAAGCTGATGGCAAGGCCGGTGCCCAGATCGGGCTGGAGCATGACCAGCCCCGCAGGCAAGCCCAGCAGCATCACTGCCGGCACGATGGCGCGCCATGTCCGGATTTCGGATGGGGGCAGCACGCTGTAGAACCAGGCGAGGACCAGCACGATGCCCGGTTTCATGAGCTCCGAAGGCTGAAGCTGCATGAAACCCAGGTTGAGCCAGCGCTGGCTGCCCCCGCTCACGCGGCCTAGCAGTTCGACCAGCACGAGCAGCACGCACAGCACCGCATAGGATGGCAGCGCCGCATTCTTGTACCACGCCTGCGGGATGCGCGAGATGACCATGGCCATGGCGAGAAACACCGCAAAGCGCACGACGTGGAGTAGCGCCCACGGCATGAGATGCCCGCCCGCCGCTGAATAAAGCACCGCTCCGCCGAACAGGACGAGCGCGGTGAGCGGCAGGATCACGCCCCACGGCTGGCGGGCGATGAAGCCGGGAATATAGGCGCGCTGCATCGCTAGGCTCCCGGCGGCGCTGCGGCGGTGGCGGCCGGAGCGGGATTGGCTGGCGGCGCGGCGGCTGGGGCACCTGCGGGCGCTGCGCTCTCGGCAGGTGCGGGCGTCGCCTCGGGCTCGGGCGCGGGGGGCGCGGCGTCGGTCTGCGCGGCGGTCGGCTCGGGCGCGGGTTTGTTGTCTGCGGCAACCGCTTCGGCGGCCTGTGCTTCGTCAGGCGCTTCGGGGGCGCTTGCGCCGAACTGGGCGGCATAGGCGTTGTACTTGGCCGCCATGCGCTGCTGCACGTTGCCGCCCCACGTCTTTTCGTAGCCTGCGAGCACTTCCATCGCCTTGGCGCGGTCGAACAGGAAGGTCATCACGTCGCGCGCGATGGGGTAGGCCGCGCCCGATCCGCCGCCGTGCTCGATGGCGACAGCGCAGGCATAGCGCGGCTTGTCGAACGGGGCGAAGCAGATGAAATGGCCGTGGTCGCGGTGCTTCCACAGCCCGCCCTTGCCGTTGCCGATATTGAGGCCGACGACTTGCGCGGTGCCGGTCTTGCCCGCCATCTGCACGCCTTCCACCGGCAGGCGCGCTTTGCCGGCGGTGCCGCGCCCGTTGACGACTTCGTTCATGGCGGCGTGAATGAGATCAAGGTGATCCTGCCGGATGCCGAGCGAAGGCGTTTGCGGCGTCTTGCGGTCCATCAGCAGGCGCGGCGTAAGCTGGAGTCCGGAAGCCAGGCGCGAGGCCATGACGGCCTGCTGCAGCGGATTGACCAACATGTAGCCCTGGCCGATCGTGGCGTTCACCGTATCGTAGATCGCCCATTCCTTGCCATATTTGCGCTGTTTCCACGCAGGGTCCGGCACGGTGCCATAGGACTGGCCGGGGTAGGGCATCGGGAATTCCTGCCCAAGCCCGAGGCGGCGGGCCATTGCCGCGATCCGGTCCATCCCGATCTGCTGGGCAAAATGGTAGAAATAGACGTCACACGACTGGTAGATGCCCTTGGCCATGTTGGTCGCGCCGTGGCCGCGGTGGTTCCAGCAGTGGAACACGCGGTTGCCGACGCGCAGGCCCCCGCCGCAATTCACGCTGGCTTCGGGATCAAGCCCGGCTTCGAGGAACGAGAGCGCCACCATCGGCTTGACGGTGGAGCCGGGCGGATAGAGCCCGCGCAGCACCTTGTTGCGCAAGGGCACGTGGTCGTCCTCGGCCAGCATCTTCCATTCGATCCGGCCGATCCCGTCGGCAAAGCTGTTGGGATCGAAGCTGGGCATCGAGACCATCGCGAGGAGATCGCCGGTCGCACAGTCCATCACCACGACTGACCCGGATTCAAGGCCGATGCGGCGTGCGGCATAGTCCTGCAGCGCGGCATCGATGGTCAGCTGGATGGGCCTGCCCGGCACGTCTTCGCGCGTACCGAGATCGCGCACCACGCGGCCGCCTGCCGTCGCCTCCACCCGCCGCGCGCCTGGTGTGCCGCGCAGCCGCTCCTCGAAATGCTTTTCGAGGCCGTCCTTGCCGATCTTGAAGCCCGGCGTGATAAGGAGCGGGTTGCGTTCCTTCTCGTAGTCATCGGCAGAGGCCGGGCCGACATAGCCGACAAGGTGGCCCACCGCCGCGCCTGTGGGGTAGTAGCGCGAGAAGCCGCGCTGCGGGATCACGCCGGGCAGTTCGGGGAGCCGCACGCTGACGGCGGCAAACTTGTCCCAATCAAGGTTCGAGGCGACTTCGACCGGCTGGAACCCGCGCGCCTTCTCCAGCTTGTCCCTGATGTCGCTCACGCGGTCGGCGGTGAGGCCGAGGAGCTGCGACAGCGTGGCGAGCGTGGCATCGGTATCGACCAGCCGGTCCGGCACAAGATCGACGCGGAAATCGGCGCGATTGGCGGCCAGCGATGCGCCGGTGCGATCGATCACCCAGCCGCGCCGGGGCGGGATGAGGGTGAGGTTGACGCGGTTGCTTTCGGCCGCCGCGCGGTACTTGGCGTTTTCGGCCACGGCCAGCCACGTCAACCGCCCGGCCAGCAGCAGGCCGACGCCCGCCTGCGCCATGCCCAGCACGAAAGTGCGCCGCTCGAACGTGTTGGTCAGCTGCGCGCTCGTTACCGGCAGCGGCCTCTCTGGCTTGGACCAAGGCATCCGCATGGGCGTCAGACCGCCTTGAGGGGGAGCAGGCGGATGCGATCGAGCAGCGCGACGGCTCGGGTCAACAGCGGATAGAGCGCCAGCGAGACGAGGATCTGCGGGCCGATCACCAGCGGCAAGGGATACCCAGCGGCCAGCCCGGCAATACCCGCCGCAAGCGCCAGATAGGCGGTGACCAGCAGGCAGGCGACGGCCCAGTCTTGCGCGAAACTGCGCCACAACAGGCGGTTGTCGATCGCATCCATCGCCAGCATCGCCGCCGACCACAGCACGATGCCCGATCCGAAAGGCTGGCCGCTATAGAGATCATCGAACGCGCCCAGCGGCAGTCCGGCCCAGATCGGCAGCAGGCTGGGGCGCAGCATGCGCCAGGCCAGAAACACCATGAACGCCAGTGGCGGCGCCACCGGGGCGGAGGCGATCACGGGCGAGAACGCGGCGAGCGAGGCGAGCATGACCGTGGCCCACGGCAGCCCGGTGGCCAGCAGCGGTGATGGCGCGCGGTTGATGCGCTGGGGGACGAGTTCTTCGGGTCGCAGCGTGATCGCCGGCAGATCGGTCAGGCGGGGCAGGGGCATCAGGTGCCGTCTCCTGCGCCGCTTGCCTCAGGGGCGGGGCCTGCCGCTTGCTGGCTGGCGCCCAGCGCGGCGGCAGCGGCGGGCTGGAATACTGGCAGGACCACCACGAAATCGGCATCGGCGGGATCGCTGGCGAGGTGGCCGATGCCGCCATCGTGCAGCACATCGGTGACGACCGCGACAGGAATGCCCGGCGGATAGAGTCCGCCCGAGCCGGAGGTGACGAACACGTCCCCCTTCCTGAGCGGATTGGTCCCCATGTTGAGAAGGCGGATCGCGATGCGCCCATCGGATTTGCCTTCGACGAACGCGGGCAGGCCATCACGCGCGCGGCGCACCGGCACGACGTTTTCAGGATCGGTAACGAGCAGCACGCGCGCGGTGCCGGGCCCGGCTTCGATCACGCGGCCGATGAGCCCGGCCGCCGAGCGCACCGGCTGGCCTGCGCGCACGCCCTGCGCTGCGCCTGCCGAAAGCACCGCAAAACGCCGCGCACTGGCCGCCGTCGAGCCGATCAGCCGCGCTGCCGCAATCGGACGGGCTGCAGGGTCGACAATCCCGAGCAGCGCCTTCAGCCGCCGGTTCTCACCCTCCAGCGCCTGCATCGTCACGGCGTTGGCCCGCGCGGCGGCGACTTCGCGTGAGAGTTCGGCGTTTTGCCTGCCAGCCTGGAAATAGGCACCGATGGCGGCAATGATGCCCTGCCCGGCGGTGCGAGTTTCGGCCCCTGCCTCGCCTGCCGGACGCGCCAGCTCGCTCGCGGCCCCGCGCACCGACGAGAATGCGGAAGGGTTGACGATGCTCACGACGAGCAGCCCCGCGCCCACAAGGAACCCGGCCACGGCGATGACGTAGCCGGTGAAGATCCCGTATTGCGCCCTGCGCGAAAAGCCCGGGCGCCGGTCCGCAGGCCGCGCCATGCTACCCTTCCTTATACGATCCGCCGCATGCCACGTTGCGGCATCACGCCGTCATCAGCACGCCGCGATAGATCGGATCTTCCATCGCCCGGCCCGTGCCCAGCGCCACGCACGAAAGCGGGTCTTCCGCCACGCTGACGGGGAGGCCGGTTTCCTCGCGCAGATGCTCGTCGAGGCCCCGGATCAGCGCGCCGCCACCGGTCAGGACGATGCCCTGATCGACGATATCGGCGGCGAGTTCGGGCGCGGTGTTTTCCAGCGCGATGCGCACGCCTTCGACGATCGCACCGATCGGTTCCGAAAGCGCTTCGGCCACGTTGGCCTGCGTGATGGTGATTTCCTTGGGCACGCCGTTCACAAGGTCGCGGCCCTTGATGTGGATCGTCTCGCCAATGCCGTCAGCCGGCACGATAGCGATGCCGAAGTCCTTCTTGATGCGCTCTGCGGTCGATTCGCCGATCAGCAGGTTGTGATGGCGGCGCACGTAGGAAACGATGGCTTCGTCCATCTTGTCGCCGCCCACGCGTACCGACGTGGTATAGGCAAGGCCCCGCAAGCTGAGTACCGCCACTTCGGTGGTGCCGCCCCCGATGTCGACCACCATCGAGCCGACCGGCTCGGTCACGGGCATGTCTGCGCCAATGGCCGCGGCCATGGGTTCAAGGATGAGGAACACCTGGCTCGCGCCCGCGTTGCTGGCGGCATCGCGGATCGCACGGCGTTCCACCGAAGTGGAGCCCGAAGGCACGCAGATCACGATTTCGGGATAGCGCAGCAGGCTCTTCGAGCCGTTCACCTTGCGGATGAAATGCTTGATCATTTCTTCCGCGACTTCGATGTCGGCAATCACGCCGTCACGCAGCGGGCGGATCGCTTCGATGTTGTCGGGCGTCTTGCCCATCATCATCTTGGCATCGTCACCCACGGCCTTGACCCGCTTGATGCCGTTGATCGTCTCGATCGCCACCACGGAAGGTTCATTCAGCACGATGCCCCGGTCCTGCACGTAGACCAGCGTGTTGGCAGTGCCGAGGTCGATAGCAATGTTCTGGGAACCGAATTTGAAGAATCGGGAAAGCAGCGAGGCCATCAGGGAATCCGTTTAAAACTGCGGTTGTGGCCGTCGACGCTCGTGGCGCTTGAGGCCGAGGCGGGTCTGGCGAAGTGCGCGCATTAGCAGGGCCGCCGCACAAAACCCAATATTTTGTGCAGGGTTTCATGGGATAAGTACTACGGTCCGTCTCGAAAAATCGTATGCTCACCGCTAGACTTGCACATCAGATGTCTCCGTCCTCAAACATCCCGTCTCTCATTAACCAGCAGCACAAGATCCGCAGGTTGCCCGAGGCCCTCGTCAACCGCATCGCTGCGGGCGAAGTGGTCGAGCGCCCGGCGAGCGCGCTCAAGGAACTGGTCGAGAACGCGATCGATGCGGGGGCCGAGCACATCTCGGTGCGGCTCGCGGATGGCGGCCTCGCGCTGATCGAGGTGACGGACGACGGCTGCGGGATGCGCGCCGATGAAATCGCGCTGGCGCTGGAACGCCATGCCACTTCCAAGCTGCCCGAGAGCCTGATCGGGGATACCGGGGCAATCGAGCAGGTCGCTACCCTCGGCTTCCGGGGGGAGGCGCTGCCCTCCATCGCCTCGGTTGCGCGGGTCACGATCGAGAGCCGCGCCGGATCGCAGGGTGAGGCGTGGGCCCGCGTCGTCGATCATGGCACGCTGGTTTCCGATGGCCCCGTCGCGCTCCCGCCGGGCACGCGCGTTCGCGTCGAAGACTTGTTCGGCAAAGTGCCGGCGCGGCGCAAGTTCCTGCGCAGTGCGCGCTCGGAATGGGCCGCCAGCCTCGATGTGGTGCGCCGCCTTGCGCTCGCGCGGCCCGATGTGGGCTTCACGCTGGAGCATGATGGGCGCCGCGCGCTCCACGTCCAGCCCGGCGATACGCTTGCCGGGCGCACCGCGCAGATCGTGGCGCGCGAATTGCATGACAATGCCGTGGTGGTCGATCTGGTGCGCGGGGATTTCCATCTCACCGGCGTGGCCGGGCTGCCGACCTACAATCGCGGGGTTGCGGATCACCAGTACCTGTTCGTCAATGGCCGCCCGGTGAAGGACAAGCTGCTGATCGGTGCGGTGCGCGGCGCTTATGCCGATATGCTGGCGCGCGACCGGCATGCGGTGCTGGCGCTGTTCCTCGATGTCCCGCCCGAGGATGTGGACGTCAACGTCCACCCGGCCAAGACCGAAGTGCGTTTCCGCGATCCGGCGCTGGTGCGCGGGATGATCGTCTCGGGCCTGAGGCAGGCGCTGATGACCGGCGACCGCCGCTCAGCGCAGACCCCGGACGCGGCGGCGATGCGCGCCTGGCAGGCAGAGCCGCTGGCGCCGATGCCCGCGCCTTCGTCTCCATCTTCCTTCGCGCCGCAGTCCAGCCTTTTCTTGCAGGCACCCTCGGCAAAGGTTTCCGAAGCGGGGCAGGTCTGGCGCGGCTACGAAGCTGCCGTGATGGCGCCGCCCGCCGCGCGCGCCGAACCGGCGGCAGAGCCGGTCTCCAGCCATCCCCTCGGCGTTGCGCGCGGGCAGGTTGCCGCGACGTATATCGTGGCGGAAGCTGAAGACGGGCTTGTCCTCGTCGACCAGCACGCCGCGCACGAACGCCTCGTGCTCGAACGCCTGCGCGCTGCCGGTGCGGGGGAGGGGGCCGCTCCGGCGCAGGCGCTGCTGCTTCCCGAAGTGGTCGAACTGGATGAGCCTGCGTGCGACCGGCTCGAAGAGGCCGCCGCAGAGCTTGCTGCCTATGGCCTTGCGCTTGAACGCTTTGGCCCTGCCGCGATGCTGGTGCGCAGCGTGCCCGCCGTCCTCCAGGGTGGAGACGTTCAGGCGCTGGTGCGCGATGTGGCCGATGATCTGGCGAAGAACGGTGCGGCCCTGCTGCTTGGCGAAAAGCGCGATCTGGTGCTGGCAACCATGGCCTGTCACGGTTCGGTAAGGGCCGGGCGGATACTCTCGGTCGCGGAAATGAATGCGTTGCTGCGCGAGATGGAAGTCACCCCGCGTTCGGGCCAATGCAATCATGGCCGCCCGACATGGGTCAAGCTCGCCCACGGCGATATCGAAAAGCTTTTCGGGAGAAAATGATGCGCAAACTGGTGCCGGGTCTCGTGCTGCTGCTGGCCGCCTGTAGCGCGCCGCCGCCGCCGCCGCCGCCTCCCGCGAGTGTGGTCCAGCCCGAGGAGATCGACTACCTCGCGATCAAGACGAACAAGCTTTATGGCGGCGGCTGCAATTTCGTGGCTGAAGGCGGCGGGATCAGCGCGCTCGTGCTGGCGCAGGAAAAGGAAGCGATCATCAAGCTCAAGGGGCAGATCGTGCGCATCCCGGCCGATACCGGGAGCCAGATCCTGCCGGAAACCGCACGCACCCGCTATGCCGGGGCAGAGCACATCCTGATCCTCGCCCCGATCCCGGGCACGCCGCCCACTGAAAACGGCGTGATCCAAAGCCTTGCCACCAGCCTCACGATCCTCGATCCGCAGGGCCGGATCCAGTTCTTCGCCAAGGGGCAGGTGCAGTGCAAGCCGATGTGAGGCGGCCTAGAGCAGCCGCCCCATGCTGATGTGCTCTTCCACGGTGAAGCCCAGGCCCTTGTAGAATTCGATCACAGCCGCATTGGTGCTGCGAACCTGCAGGTTGATCTTGATGCAGCCCAGTCGGCGCAGCGCACCTTCGGCGGTCTCTACCAGCGCCGTGCCAATCCCGCGCCGCTTGGCAGACTGGCGCACGGCAACGGAATAGAGCCACCCGCGGTGCCCGTCGTACCCCGCCATGATCGAGCCGATCACCTTGCCGTCCTCAACCGCCACGAACAGCAGGTCATCGTTCATGGCAAGCTTGGCGGGAACGGATTGCTCTGCGCGATTGCGCGGCGGATCGTTGGGGAAAGCCTCGCGCCAAAGCACATCGAGTCCCGCGAAATCCGCAGCTTCATAGGGCCGGATATGCAAGGCCCGGCGCTCAGTCCGTGCCAGCCTGATCGCGCGTGGCGATCATGCCCAGCGCCTTGAAGCTCATCACCAGTTCGTCGTGCTGGTTGAAGACGCGGGTTTCGCCCCGGATGATGCCCATTTCCGGCCGCGTCTTGCTGCGCCGCTTCTCCAGCAGGGTGTTCTCGCAGCGCAGTGTGTCCCCAGGATAGACGGGCTTAACCCAGCGCAGCTCGTCAATGCCCGGTGAGCCAAGCCCGGCCTGCTTGTTGTTCAGGAGATTGGCGACCGTCATCGACATGGTCATCGCTGCGGTGTGCCAGCCGCTGGCGGAAAGGCGGCCGAAGTGCGTCGCGGCAGCAGCGTCATCATCGAGGTGGAAGGCTTGCGGATCGTACTTCTTCGCGAAGTCGATCACCTCCTCGCGGGTCACTTCGTAGCGGCCATACCGGCTGACAGTGCCGACAATAAGATCTTCATAATACTGCATTTTCGACATTCCCTCGGGCTTGCACGCGCGGATCAGGCGCCGATCATCAACTGATGGGCGCTCACGCCCCGCAGGCAATGCTCTTCCACCGCATCGACATAGTGAAACGGCGAGCGGCCCCACTGGTGCTGGCACTTGCCGATAAAGCCAGCGCGCGGATACTCCAGAAACTGTTCGGTCGGCAGGTCCTGCGCGATCTGGTCGTAGACCCAGTCGAGGTAGGCATTGGCGTCTGTGATCGCTTGCTGATCGGGAAAGGGATTGCCTTCATCGTCACTGGCAGACCAGTAGACCCGGTTGATCAAGATCTTGCGCGTAGCGCCGCATTCCCCGGCCGTGGCGAGAAAATCCTGCCAGCCCTTCTTCCAGTGGTCGCGGAACAAGTCATCGCGGTTGGACAGCTTCTTGAACCGCAGCGTGGCCAGATCGAAGGTGAGTTCGCGGAACGCGGTCGAATCCGTGATGCCCTGGCCCCGGTTGGTGACGATCAGCTTGAAGCGATCATCGATGAAATCCACCAGCAGGACATCATACTCCAGCGATTTCACCGCTGGCAGGAACTTCTTGCGCAAATCGCGGTCCACCATGCGCCGCTGGAACGGGGAGCGGATGCTGGAAACATCCACGCCCTTGAGCGGCGCCAGGCCGATTGAGGCCATCGAGGAGCGGGCGAAATAATCGACCAGCGCAAACTCCGGGTTGTCCGGGCCGACCCGGTTGAAGGGATCACGCGAAACGCATGATCCAAAGATCAAGACCCGTGTCTGTCCTGCCATGCGTGGTTCCGCCTTCCCATTCTCGTTCACGATCTGCCTGTCCCGCCCAAATCAGGCCGGCAGTCAGGCCGCTGGTCAGGCCTCATCGCTTCGAGAACGTGCTGCTGCCAAGCAGCACATCACACGTTGAACTTGAAGTGCATGACGTCGCCGTCCCTGACAACATATTCCTTGCCTTCCTGCCGCAGCTTGCCCGCATCGCGCGCCGCCGCTTCGCCGCCCAGCGTCACGAAATCATCGTAGGCGATGGTTTCGGCACGGATGAAGCCGCGCTGCATGTCCGAATGGATCTCGCCCGCCGCTTCGGGGGCCTTGGCCCCGGCGTGGACCGTCCACGCGCGCGCTTCCTTGGGGCCGACGGTGAAGAAGGTCAGAAGATGGAGGAGCTCGTATCCGGCGCGGATGATCTTGGCGAGGCCGGCTTCCTCCAGCCCCAGCGCGCTGAGGAACTCGCCCCGGTCTTCCACCGGCATCGTCACGATATCGGCTTCGATCGCGGCGGAGACGACGACGGCATTGGCGCCTTCGGCCTGTGCCTTGGCAAACACGCGGGCGGAGAAATCGTTGCCCGTGGCCGCGCTTTCCTCTTCCACGTTGCACACATAGAGCACCGGCTTGGCGGTCAGCAGCTGCGCCTGCGCAAACACGCGCGCTTCTTCCTCGTCCTTGGGCACCGTCAGCCGAGCGGGCTTGCCCTCGCGCAGCAGATCGAGCGCTTGCCCCAGCACGGAAGCTGTGATCTTCGCTTCCTTGTCGCCCTGCGCGGCCTTCTTCTGCGCGGCCGGAACCCGCTTTTCCAGACTTTCGAGGTCCGAAAGCATCAGCTCGGTCTCGACCGTCTCGGCATCCGAAATCGGATCGATCTTGTTGTCGACATGTTGGATGTCGACGTTCTCGAAGCAGCGCAGCACGTGGACGATCGCGTCCACCTCGCGGATATTGCCAAGGAACTGGTTGCCCAGCCCTTCGCCCTTCGAAGCCCCGCGCACGAGGCCCGCGATATCGACGAAGCCGAGCTGTGTGGGGATGATCTTCTGGCTGCCCGCGATCCGCGCCAGTTCATCCAGCCGGGGATCGGGCACGCCCACGTTGCCGATGTTCGGCTCGATCGTGCAGAACGGATAGTTCGCCGCCTGCGCTGCCTGCGTTTCGGTCAGCGCGTTGAACAGCGTCGATTTGCCTACGTTCGGCAGTCCGACAATCCCGCAGCGAAAACCCATGAAATGATCCTTAGTCTGGTGCAGCGGGCCAATGGCCTGCCCGCTTGTGTCAGCTGCGCGATGGTATCGCACGGCGCCAAGGTCAAGGGGGCTGAGGCGATATGCGTCACGCGGGCCAAGGTCCAAATGCAATCAGGGCACGCTCAAGGCGCCCTGATTGCATTTGGGATTGAACTTGTGATTGCGTTTGGCCCTTAGCCTTGCGGTAACCCGTTTTTCACCTAAATTTCAGGGAATGGCATTAAGTCCGGTTTGAATGTTGTGTGCGACCGGTTGTCCATCGGGATAAAAGGAAAAGGAAAACATGAACCGGCCTGTTCCCTTGGTTCCCGCGCTCTGTGCAATCGCGCTTGCCCTGCTTGTTGCGGGCTGTGAAGCCGATCCCCAGTCGCTCGCTGCCAAAGCACGAAGCGAATACTCTTCGCACAACTATCTCGCCGCGCAGGCTGATCTTTCCGCCGCGCTGGCTGTCACCCCCAATGATCCGGCGCTGATCGAGCTCAACGCGCGCAATGCGCTGGCCATGGGTGATGGCATCGCCGCCGCCAGCAGTCTGGAAAAACTTCGCGTCAGGAGCCGTCCCGCCGATTTCGCGCAGCTTGTTGCCGAAGCCGCGCTGCTGCGCGGGAAGCCGGAGGATGCGCTTGCTGCACTGGGCAAGGATGTGACGGCCCCGAGCCTGCGCCTGCGCGGTCTGGCCATGCTGGCGCAAGGCAACATGGCAGGCGCGCTTGCCGCGTTCGAGGCAGGGATTGCCGCTGCGCCGCGCCATGCGCCGTTGCTTGCCAGCATGGCCCGGCTCAAGCTGATGGGCGGTGATACGGCCGAAGCGCGCCGCCTTGCCGACCGGGCACTTTCCGCCGATGCTGATCTGCTCGATGCCATGCTGGTCGATGGTCAGGTGGCCACGGCGGAGGGCAGCCTTGGCCGCGCGCTTGCCTCTTATACCAAGGCGGGGAAGCGCTATCCGGGCAATCTTGCCGCGCTGATCGGACAGGCAGGTCTGCTCGGCGATCTTGGCCGCACCGATGAACTTGCTGCACTGCTTGCTGATTTCAAGGGCACCAGCAGCGATGGCGCCATGGCTTATCTCAAGGCGCGGCTGGCAGCGGCCAAGGGTGATTGGACCGGCGCGCGCGATATTCTTCAGGCAAGCGAGGACAAGCTCAAGGACCGCGATGATGCCAATGTGCTCTATGCTCAGGCATTGACCCGGATCGGCCAGCCCGAACAGGCGCGCGCGCGGCTTGCCCCCATGCTCACGCGCCATCCCGAAAGCCTTCTGTTGCGCCGCGAATTGGCCAAGGCGCAGCTGGCGGGCAATGATCCGGCCGGCGCTGTGCAGACGCTTTTGCCGTTTGCCAGCAGCAAGACTGCTGCGCTCGATGATTTGCGTTTGCTGGCCCGGGCCGCCGAAGCCGCAGGCGATGCCAACGCCGCCTTCTTCGCCGCGCGTGCGCGCTATCCTACGCCGCAATCGCTGGGTCAGGCGCTGGGCGCGGCTGATGCGGCGATGAAGGCTGGCAACTGGGGCAACGCGATCATCGCCTATGATCAGATCCTAGCGCTCACCGATGGCCGCAGCGCGTTGGTGCTTAACAACATGGCCTGGGCGCAGGCGCAAGTTGGCAACAAGGATGTGGCATTGGCTTATGCGCAGCGCGCGATGCAGGTCGCGCCTGAAGATCCTGCGGTGCTTGATACACTGGGCTGGCTGCTGCTTAAAACCGGCACGAACCGCGAGCGCGCGCTTTCGCTCTTGCATCGTGCAGCGCAAAAAGCACCGCAGAACCAGACAATCGCCGATCACCTTGCCGAGGCGCTGCGCTGAGCTCAATAGGCAGACGTGATCAGGCGCGTCGCAGGCACCGTTATCGAGTCTGGATCGAGGCCAAGAAAAAAGGCTCCGACCGGATGGATCAGAGCCTTTTTTTCCGGCAAGGAAACCGAAGGTCAGGTCGCGGCGAACTGCACCCGCACGGCTGCGCGGCGGCGGCGCGCCAGCGCAAGGCCGATGATGCCTGCTCCGAACAGTCCCAGCATGCCCGGTTCCGGCACCTGCGTGCCGCCGCTGGTGGTGCTGCCACCGGAGGTGCTGCTGGTGCTGCTGGAAATCGTGCCCGCGCCGCTGGCCGAAGACACGCCCGGCACGCCGACGATCGACTGGTAGCGCACGTAGAAATCGCTCAGCGTCAGCGCTGAAACCGGCGAGGCGAAGCTCAGCGTGAAATCGCCGGTGCCCGATTGGCCCGCCGTCAGGCCGCCGCTGCCGCCGCCTGCACAGGCACCGGTCGAGGCGTCCTTGAAGCACACGTCGACAGTGCCGATCCCGTTGGGATAGTTCGAGCTGAGCTGGGTGTAGCTGTAGGCACCGGTGGAGGATGCGCCGGTGATCGTCGGGTCGCTGTTGAAGGCGAAGCTCGAAATGCGCGAATCCGAGACCGGCGCCGAGGTGGTGTTGCTGACCGCATAGGAAAACGAATAGTCGTTGCCCGAAACGCCCGTCAGCGTGAACGTGGTCGATCCGGTCAGGCCGTTGATCGCGGCACCGCCATTGCCCGAGTACCCGTTGTAATCGAGCGTCACCGATTTGCCGATGTCGGTGGAATTGAACAGCATCGAGTCTGCAAGGGCAGGAGACGCGACGCTGAGCGCGGCCATTACGGCGAGGGAAGCGGCTGCTGCGAACTTGATCATGGCCATGCCTCTGGTTGGTTAAGATATATTCAGTCCGAAGCGGAGCAAACTCCATGCCAATGGCGGAAAACTGCCATTTCGGATCATTAACGGCCACGTGACTGTAAGGGTGGCCCACGATTTGCGCCCCTTGCCCCCCACGCGCTTTCCCTTCACTGAAATTTCAGGGCTCGTGCGGTATTGTCCAAGGCCATGAAACGCGCCCTTCTCATCGCCGCCCTGCTCGCCACCGCCGCCTGTTCGCGCGCTGATCCTGCCGCGCAGTTTGCCAGTGCGCAGAAGGCCTTTGCCGCCGAGGATTATGCCGCCGCGCGCACAAGCCTGGTGAGCGCACTCGATGCCGATGGCAGCAACCGTGAGATGCTGCTGCTGCTGGCGCACACGCAATTGCGCCTTGGCGATGGAGACGGCGCGCAGGCGACGCTCAGCCGGCTGGAGGATGCAGGAGTCCACACCGCAGAAGCGGTGCGGATGAAGGCGGAGGCGGCGATCATGCGGGGGCAGCCGGAGGCGGCGCTCACGCTGCTCGGGCAAGATGGCGATCCGGATGCCTGGCGTCTGCGGGCCGCAGCCTATTCCGCGCAAGCAGATTCCGCCGCAGCGCTCGAAGCCTTGCGCAAGGGCATGGCGACAGGCGCGAAAAATTACGCGCTGGTCCATGCCTATGCCGGCTTCCTGATTGCCGCGCAGGATTATCCGGGCGCATCGGCTGCCATCGAAACGCTGCGCCAGCTGGGGCCAAAGCGGCTCGATACGCTGATGATCGCAGGCGCGCTTGCTTCGCAAACGGGCAAATTGGACGAGGCGAAGCGCAGCTTCACTGCGGCGGCCGAGGCTTTCCCGGCGCGAGTCGAGCCGCTGACCGCGCTCGCCAGCCTTGCGGATATGGCAGGGCAGGTCGATGCCGCCATCGCGCTGGTGGCGCGCGCGGCCAAGATTTCGCCTGCCCACCCTGAAGTGGTCGATCTTACGGTGCAGCTCGCCTCTGAAAAGGGCGATTGGGAAACCGTGCGCAAGACGCTTGTTGCCCACGAAACCACGCTTGATCCGCGCTCTGCCAACGGGATGAGCTATGCCGAGGCGCTTCTGCGGCTGGGCCGTCCTGAACAGGCGCGGGCGATGTTTGCGCAGGCGCTGCTGCTTTCGCCGCAGAACCCCTATTCCCGGATGATGCTGGCCGAGGCGCAGCTGGCGGTTGGCGATGCGGCCAGTGCGCTGCGCACGGTGCGGCCGCTGTCAGACAGCGTGCTGGCCGGCGAACGGGAGCTTGATCTGGCGGTGCGCGCGGCAAGGGGGGCCAATGATCCTGCGGTGGGCGCGTTGGCGGCGCGGCTCGGCTCGCCCCAGATCAAGGCGAACCAGCAGCTAGCCAAGGCCGGGCAGGCCGCGCTGAACCGGCAGGACTGGAAGGCCGCACTGGCCGCCTATGGCCAGATCCCGGGCCATGAGACCGACGCTGAAGTGCTGCGCCGGATGGCCGCTGCAGCGTCGCGATCGGGCGATGCGGACGCGGCGCTGCGCTATGCCGACAAGGCGCTCGAACTGGCGCCGCGCAATGCCGATATGCTGCATGTTGCCGGGCTGGTCCGCCTCGAAACCGGACGCGACCGCCAACAGATGCTGCGCTTGATGAAGGAGGCCATCCGCCTCGATCCCGCCAATCGCCTGTTCCGCGCCGATCTGGCGCGGGCGGTTGCTGCGGCGGGATGAACTTGTCCGGCGACTGGATCGCCGGTCCGTCGCGATCCTGAGCGTTCCCCTCAATATCCCCCGGCCCTTGGGCCTATGTCCGTTCCTTCAGGAAGCCCGCTGGGCTGCCTGAAGGACGGGGTGGGGCAGGGGATCAAGTTGTCTTAGCGGCGGCGGCGACGCGCCAGGGCGAGGCCAACGAAGCCCAGGCCCATCATGCCGAGCATGCCCGGCTCCGGAACGTCCGTGCCGCCCGAGGTCGAACCGCCCGAAGTCGAACCGCCCGAGGTGGTCGAAGTCGTGGTGCCGCCGGTCGTCGTGCCGCCAGTCGTGGTGGTGGTGCCGCCCGTGGTGGAGGTGGTGGTGCCGCCCGTCGACGAAGAAGTCGAAGTCGTGGTGGTGCCGCCCGTGGTGGACGAGGTCGTCGTGCCGCCGGTCGTCGAAGAGGTCGTGGTGCCGCCGGTGGTGGTACCGCCCGTGGTGCTCGTGCTCGAGCTCGAGCTGCCGCAGGTGTTCGAACCTGCCGGGTGGCCGCAATTGCAATAGTGCGTGTGCGTGAACCAAGCCGAAGCCGGGGTCGAGATCGTGGCCGTGCCCAGGAGGGCGGCGGAAGTAAGTAGGATACGCTTCATGGTTATGTCCCCTTGCCAGAAACCTGTGGTTAAACCCTCAAGAAGCAAACTTGATGCCAATTAGGCAATTCCGCTGGTTTCGGTGGTTAACGCACGTTGGGAGATAGGGGAGTTGTAAACTGGGCCGACAAAAGAAGCGGTTAATTCTGCCGCAGCGCAACGTCGTTCATGAAGCGCGCGTCATCGCCCGCAGCCAGCCAGCCAGCCTCTGCTGAAACCGCGCCGAGCATCTCGACCAGATCGTCCTGTTCGGCCTTGGCGAAATTGCCCAGCACGTAGCCCGTCACGCGGTCCTTGTGGCCGGGATGCCCGATGCCGAGCCGAACGCGGCGGAAATCCGGGCCGATATGCTGGTCGATCGAGCGCAGCCCGTTGTGGCCGGCATGGCCGCCGCCTTGCTTCACCTTGACCTTGAAGGGCGCCAGATCCAGCTCGTCATGAAAGACGGTGAGCGCGTCCGGCCCGAGCTTGAAGAAGCGCAGCGCCTCGCTCACCGCGCGGCCGCTTTCGTTCATGAAGGTGGCGGGCTTGAGCAGGATTACCCGCTGTCCGTTCACGCGGCCATCCTGCACCCAGCCCTGGAACTTCTTCTGGACCGGGCCGAAGGAATGCACCTCGGCAATGGTGTCGAGCACCATGAAGCCGATATTGTGGCGGTGGAGGGCATATTGAGGCCCGGGATTGCCGAGGCCGACCCAGAGCTGCATCGCGGGGGTCTCCTTGGTCAGGGCGCCTTCGCCGTCTTGGGAAGATGCGCGCCGGGCGGGTAGGGATCAGGTGGTGCCGGTCCCGGCCCCTCGCGTTCGCAAAAGGGGCCGGGATGCCGTGCACGGCGGGCGATCATTCCGCCGCAGCAGAATGATCGTCCGCGCTAGGTGTTCAGATACGCAGGAAATCAGCGTGGATCGGACGTTCCGAAACCGGATGGAACGCCACGTCCTTGGGCTGCGTGCGCACGGTCTGGCCGCCGATGGTGAGTTCGATCACCGAATCGAAAAACTTGCCGGTGCCAAGCTGGCGGCGCAGTTCCTTTTCCTCGACGTGGATCGAGACCGGTTCCTGATTGCCACCATAGATCACGGCGGGAATGCGGCCTTCGCGGCGCAGTGCTCGGGAGGCTCCCTTGCCAGCCCGATCGCGCGCCTCGGCCGGCAGATGCAGCGTTTCGCTCATGTACCTGTACCTTCACGTAATATGTTTCTACCGATTTCCTGGCGCCACGCCTCCAGGGATGACCATGCGCGCCGGAAGCGGCGGCCCTTAGCGGGTGCGGCGGAAAAAGCAAGGGTTCGCGGGCAATCCGCCGTGATCGGGTTCCGGTCAGTACACCCGCTTCACCGTCCACCCGCGCGCTTCGAGCAGGCGCGGCAGGCCGTCGATCCCGGCCACATGCGCCGCGCCCACCGCGATGAAGGGCTTTGCGCCCGCTTTCAGCATCGTGTCGATCTGGTTGGCCCAGTCCAGATTGCGCCGGGTCAGCAGCGCCGCCCGCAAGGCCGGATCGGCCAGAAAGCCGGTCTGCGCCTCGCGCGCTATGCCCAGTTCGTCGCCTCGCAGCCACAGCGTGAGCATGTCCTTGTCGTCGTCGCGGTTGTCCGCCGCCTCGTGGGCCACTTGTTCGAGCAGCACCGTCTGCGCGCGGGGCGGCAGCGTATCGAATATGCCGAACTGGCTGTCGATGGTTTCCAGCCCCGCCACCGGCTTGGTGCCGATCATCCGGCGCAGCTCCGGCTCGACCCCGCTATCGGGCTCCATGCCTTGCTTGAGCCCCCCGATCGCGGCGATCTGCAGCGCGACAGCCCAGCTTTCCTGATCCTTGAACTGCGCATCGGCCAACGCGAGGTCTTTGTAGACTTTGGCGAGATCGGCGCGGAACTTCGGCCCGACGCGCGTGCTCGGCGGCGGCAGATCGGGCGTGAACGCCAGCCGCCCCAGCGCCTCGCCTGCAACTTGCTGATTGAGCGGCTCCCCGATTTCGAGCACCAGCCGGTCCGCCCCGGCCAGCGCGCCGTCGATCACCGGCCGCCGCCACGATGTGCCGCGCGGGAGCGAATGGACCGTGCCGAGCAGCCAGCCATGCACTCCGGTGCTGTCCGAAATCGCCCAGAGCGCAACCTTGGCGGGCTCCGCGGGCGGCGCTTTGGCCGCGCCGCAGGCCGCCAGCGCAATCAGCAGGCAGGCCGCCAGCATTTGCGCAAGGCGCGGGAAGGGGGAGGGAGGGTTCTTCATGGCCGCGCCGGGATGGACCAACCACGCAGGCGAGGCAAGAACCTCCGTTCCCGCGCGGCCTTTCCCGTCTGGACAGCGCGGGTTGATTGAGGGCCGGTTGATTTGCCGCAGCCAATCGGCCAAAGCGCGCGGGCCATGGCAGACACCACGAACACCGCCGCCGCTCCGCTCAGCGTGCAGGACATGATCCTCGCGCTCCACGCCTATTGGGGCGCTAAGGGCTGCCTCATCCTCCAGCCCTATGACATGCGCATGGGCGCGGGCACGTTCCACCCCGCCACGACGCTGCGCTCGCTTGGCCCGCAGCCGTGGAATGCCGCCTATGTCCAGCCGAGCCGCCGCCCGACGGACGGCCGCTACGGCGAGAATCCGAACCGGCTGCAGCACTATTACCAGTATCAGGTGATCATGAAGCCGAGCCCGCCCGATCTTCAGGCGCTCTATCTCGGCAGCCTTGCCGCGATCGGCATCGATCCGCTTCTCCACGATATCCGCTTCGTGGAAGACGACTGGGAATCGCCGACGCTCGGCGCGTGGGGGCTGGGCTGGGAAGTGTGGTGCGACGGGATGGAAGTCACCCAGTTCACCTATTTCCAGCAGATGGGCGGCTTTGATTGCAAGCCTGTCGCGGGCGAGCTGACCTACGGCCTCGAACGCCTCGCGATGTATATCCAGGGCGTCGACAACGTCTACGACCTGCGCTTCAACGATCACGGCGTCAGCTATGGCGACGTGTTCCTCGAAAACGAACGCCAGATGTCGACGTGGAACTTCGAGGTGGCGGATACCGACACCCTGTTCGAAGGCTTCCGCCGCGCCGAGGCCGAATGCCGCAAGGCGCTCGAGGCCAAAGTGCCCATCGCTGCCTATGAACAGGCGATCGAGGCGAGCCACTTGTTCAACCTGCTTCAGGCGCGCGGCGTGATCTCGGTGCAGGAACGCGCCAGCTACATGGGCCGGGTGCGCGATCTCGCGCGCGGCTCTTGCGAGGGCTACATGGACAAGTACCGCGCCGAATGGGAAGCGAAGTTCCCGGGGTGGACGGCATGAAGACGGCAGATTTCCTCCTCGAACTGCGCTCGGAAGAAATCCCTGCGCGGATGCAGGCCGGCGCGCGCGCCGATCTCAAGCGTCTGTTTCTCGAGCAAATGGCCGCGAGCGGCTTCCGAATTGATTCAGCCACGGTCACTGTTTTCTCGACTCCGCGCCGACTGGCACTTTTTGCGTGCGGCCTGCCCCTTCAAAGCATGGCTCAGACGGAAGAACGAAAAGGTCCGCGCGCCGACGCACCTCAACAAGCGATTGATGGATTTCTTCGTTCGACAGGCTTGTCACGGGATCAACTGGATGAAGTGTTTGATGCCAAAGGCTTAGTCGTCTTGTTTGCTAAGATCGTAAAGCCAGGCCGCAATACAACTGACGTCCTAGCCGAGGCGATCCCCGCGATCATCCGCGCCTTCCCCTGGCCCAAATCGCAGCGCTGGGGTGCGCCCAGCCTCCAGCCGGATAGCCTGCGCTGGGTGCGCCCGCTTTCGGGCATCATCGCGCTGCTCGGCGGCGAAGTGATCGATTGCGAGATCGGCGGCATTCGCTCCGGCCGCGCCACGATGGGCCACCGCTTCCACCACAGCGGCGAGATCGTGATCGACGGCGTGGAAGACTATGTCGCCAAGCTGCGCGACGCCCATGTGATTGTCGATCATGCCGAGCGTGAAGGCATCGTGCGCGGCGGTGCCAAGAAGGCCGCTGCCGACGCCGGTCTCGTGCTGGTGGAAGACGAAGGCCTTGTCATCGAAAACGCAGGCCTCACCGAATGGCCGGTGCCGCTGCTTGGCCGCTTCGACGAGGCCTTCCTCGACGTGCCGCCCGAAGTCATTCAGCTCACCGCGCGCGTCAACCAGAAGTATTTCATCTGCCGGGATGGCGCCGGAAAGCTCGCCAACGCCTTCGTCTGCACCGCCAATATCGCGGCGCACGATGGCGGCGCGATGATCGTCGCGGGCAACCGCAAAGTTCTCGCCGCGCGGCTTTCGGATGCGCGCTTCTTCTGGGAGCAGGACCGCAAGACGGCGCTCTCCGTCCATGCCGAAAAGCTTGGCCGCATCACCTTCCACGAAAAGCTCGGCACCCTTGCCGACAAGGTGGACCGCGTGGCCAAGCTGGCCGAATGGCTCGCGAACGAAGGCGTGGTGCCCGGCTGCGATCCGGCGCAGGCGCGCCTCGCCGCACAGCTGTGCAAGGCCGATCTCGTCACCGAAATGGTCGGCGAATTTCCCGAACTTCAAGGCCTTATGGGCGGTTACTACGCCCGTGCCGAAGGTCTGCCGGATGCGGTCGCCGATGCGATCCGCGATCACTACAAGCCGGCTGGGCAGGGTGATGAGGTGCCCACCGCACCAGTCACCGTCGCGGTTGCGCTGGCGGACAAGCTCGATACGCTGGCAGGCTTCTTCGCCATCGACGAGCGGCCGACCGGCTCGAAGGATCCCTTCGCGCTGCGCCGCGCCGCGCTGGGCGTGATCCAGATCCTGCTCACAGCGCAAGTGCGCTGTAACCTCACGGCAGTGTTCCGCAGCGCCATCGCCAGCGTGTTTGCCTCAGTCCTCGCCCGCGCCGTGGCGGGCGATGTCAACTTCGCGATCTACATCGAGAAGATCGGCAAAGTGCAGCCGCATCCCGCGCTGCCTTCGGATGAATTTGCCGCCCGCATTGCGGACTTCACCGCGGAACTGGGCGATTTCGAGATCAAGCTCGAAGCCTATTCCGAACTGGCGCTGGAATTCCTGCGTTCGGCCCCGGCTGTGGTGGACAAGACCCCTGCAGCATTGCTGGCCTTCTTTGCCGACCGCCTCAAGGTCCAGCAACGCGAAGCGGGCGTGCGCCACGATCTGATCGATGCGGTCTTCGCGCTGGGGGACGAGGACGATCTCGTCCGCCTGCTCGCCCGGGTTCATGCACTCCAGGCATTCGTCACCACCGAAGACGGCACGAACCTCCTTGCGGGCTACAAGCGCGCGGCCAATATCCTCAAGAAAGAGGACTACACCCCGCTGGCAGGCGAATATGTGCCCGAACCTGCCGAAGCTGCGCTCACCGCTGCGCTCGATGCAGCCGAACCGCAGGCAGAAGCCGCTGTTGCGGCAGAAGATTTCACCGCCGCCATGGCCGCGCTCGCCACACTGCGCTCGCCCATCGATGCCTTCTTCGAGGGCGTCACGGTCAACGATGCAGACCCGGCCAAACGGGCAGGGCGGCTTGGCCTGCTTGACCGCTTTCGTGCTGCAGTGCACAAAGTTGCGGACTTTTCCCGGATAGAGGGCTAAAGGCAGCCCGAATCCGGGCCTGCCGGGCAAGAATCATACAAGCAGGGAGCCTGTTGGCGGCATGAGCGCATACGTATTCCATTTCGGTGGCGGCGCCACGAACAGCGATCCCCGCTCGCGCGACAAGACCATCACAGGCGGCAAGGGCGCGAACCTTGCCGAAATGGCGGGCATCGGCCTGCCGGTGCCCCCGGGCTTCACCATCAGCACGGAAGTCTGCACGGCCTATAACGCCGCGGGCAAGACCTTCGACGACGCGCTTCGCGGCGGCGTTGCGGGTGGTGTGGCGCATATCGAGAAGGCCACGGGCCGCGTGTTCGGCGATCCGGCCAATCCGCTGCTCGTCTCGGTCCGCTCGGGCGCGCGCGTCTCGATGCCGGGCATGATGGATACCGTGCTCAACCTCGGCCTCAACGACTTGACCGTCGAAGGCCTCGCCGCTGGTTCGGGTGACGCGCGCTTCGCGTGGGACAGCTACCGCCGTTTCATCCAGATGTATTCGGACGTGGTGCTCGGCCTCGATCACCACCGGTTCGAGGATGCGCTGGAAATCATCAAGGAAGACAACGGCTTTTTCGCCGATGTTGAAATGAGCGCAGAGCATTGGCAGGCGCTCGTCGGCCAGTACAAGGCCATCGTCGCCGAAGAACTCGGCCGCCCGTTCCCGCAGGATGTGCACGAACAGCTCTGGGGTGCGATCGGCGCGGTGTTCGATTCGTGGGAATCGGACCGCGCCAAGGTCTATCGCCGCCTCAATGCGATCCCGCATGATTGGGGCACTGCGGTCAACGTGCAGGCGATGGTCTTCGGCAACATGGGCGAAACCTCGGCCACCGGCGTTGCCTTCACCCGCGATCCCGCCACCGGCGAGCGCGCCTACTACGGCGAATGGCTGGTCAACGCCCAAGGAGAAGACGTCGTCGCCGGCATCCGCACCCCGCAGTATCTCACCAAGGCCGCACGCGAACGCGCCGGGGCCAAGCCGCTTTCGATGGAAGAGGCGATGCCCGAGGCTTACGGCGAACTGGCGCGCGTGTTCGACCTGCTCGAAGCCCACTACAAGGACATGCAGGACATCGAATTCACCGTCGAGCGCGGGCATTTGTGGATGCTGCAGACCCGCTCGGGCAAGCGCACGGCCAAGGCTGCGCTCAAGATGGCGGTCGATATGGCCCGCGAAGGCCTGATCGATGAGGCGACGGCGGTGAAGCGCGTCGACCCGATGGCGCTCGACCAGCTGCTCCACCCCACGCTCGATCCCAGCGCCACGCGCGATGTGCTCACGCGCGGGCTGCCCGCCTCGCCGGGCGCGGCCACCGGCATTGTCGTGTTCGATGCCGACAGCGCCGAACACCGCGCGCAGATGGGCGATGACGTCATCCTCGTCCGTGTCGAAACCAGCCCCGAAGACATTCACGGCATGCACGCCGCCAAGGGCGTGCTCACCGCGCGCGGCGGCATGACCAGCCACGCCGCGGTGGTGGCGCGCGGCATGGGCCGCCCTTGCGTCTCGGGCGCGTCGGGCCTTTCGATCGACATGGCCACCCGCACCGCGCGCATGGGCGCGCGCGAAGTGAAGGAAGGTGAGGTCATCACGCTCGATGGCTCGAACGGCGATGTCATGGCGGGCGCCGTGCCGATGGTCGAACCCGAACTCGTCGGCGATTTCGCCGTCCTCATGGAGTGGGCTGACAAGCACCGCCGCATGAAAGTGCGCGCCAATGCTGAAACACCGCTCGATTGCCAGGTTGCGCGCCAGTTCGGCGCGGAAGGGGTTGGCCTCTGCCGCACTGAACACATGTTCTTCGATGCCGGTCGTATCTCGTTGGTTCGCCAGATGATTCTGGCCGAAGACGAAGCCACACGCCGCCGCGCACTCGATAGCCTGCTGCCCGAACAGCGCGCCGATTTTACCGCGATCTTCGAAGTGATGGCCGGGCTCCCCGTCACCATCCGTCTGCTCGATCCGCCGCTCCACGAATTCCTGCCGCATGGCGACGCGGAATTCGCCGAACTCTCCGAAGCGACAGGCCTTGGCGTCGATCACTTGAAGCGCCGCGCGGGCGAACTGCATGAATTCAACCCCATGCTCGGCCATCGCGGCTGCCGTCTCGGCATCACGTTCCCCGAAATCTACGAGATGCAGGCCCGCGCGATCTTCGAAGCGGCCTGCGATGTCGCGGAAAAGTCGGGCGAAGCGCCGGTCCCCGAAGTGATGATCCCGCTCGTCGCCACGCGCCGCGAGCTCCTCATCCTGCGCGCGCTGGTGGACCGTGCGGCCGAAGCCGTGTTCGCCGAAAGGGGCCGTACCCTTGAATACCTCGTCGGCACGATGATCGAACTGCCCCGCGCCGCGCTCATGGCCGGTGAAATCGCCGAAGAAGCGAAGTTCTTCTCCTTCGGTACCAACGACTTGACGCAGACAACTCTGGGCGTTTCTCGCGACGATGCCGCCCGCTTCCTTGGGCCCTATGTCGAACAAGGCATCTACCCGCGCGATCCCTTTGTCAGCCTCGATATCGAAGGCGTCGGCCAACTCGTTGAAATGGCTGCGGTGCGGGGCCGCGAGACGCGCCCCGACATCAAGCTGGGCATCTGCGGCGAACACGGCGGCGATCCCGCCTCGATTGCGTTCTGCGAGAAAGTCGGCCTCGATTACGTCTCGGCCAGCCCGTACCGCGTGCCGATTGCCCGTTTGGCGGCGGCGCAGGCAGCTTTGGGGTAAGGTTATAGTGCCTCCGGCGGGCAAGGGTTATCACCCTTGCCCGCCGGAGGCATCCTGGCCGTTCAGAACTTCGGCGGCCGCAGCGCCTTGTTCCATCCGCTCATCGTCAGAATCGCGAACCGTTCGGTCACGCGCCCATCGCCGTCCGCCATCGCCGCGAATGCCGCTTCCGCGCGGGCCAGGCCAGCCTTGCCCAGCAATGGCCCCGGCCGGGCGAGGCAATTGCCGAGGCCTTGGGCGCGCAAGTCTGCGACGAGGCGGTGCAGGCTGGCGTAGCGCACGTCCAGCGTGCGGCTGTCGCTCATCGGTTCGGCGAATCCGCAGCGTTGCAGGAGGTCGCCGCCGGCCCGCACATCGACTTGCGGGTGGATGCGGGCGGCGGGGCGGTCGCCATCGGTTTCCGTCATGATCTGGCGCAGCGTGGGCACGCTGCCTGCGCCGCACAGGCTCATCACCGCAAGGCCGCCGGGGGCCAGGGCGCGGCGGATGTGGAGCATCGCACCGGGCAGGTCATTGACCGTGGCGAGCGAGCCAAGCTGGGCGACGAGATCGAAGTCCCCTTCGTGGAAGGGCTGTTCCTCGGCGATGGCCGCTTCGCCCGCTACCGGCGCGGGATCGGCCTGGATCACCGTGCACCCTTGCGCGGCCAGCGCCTCGGACAATTGCCCCGCAGTATCGCCCACCACCAGCGCCCGCTTCGGTGCGTGGCGCAGGAAGGCGAGGCGGTCGAGCACGTCTTCGGCAATGTCATCGGCGATGAAGCGCGGTGCATCGGCGCGGCGTTCCAGCCTGCGCATGCGCGTGCGCATCGCGCGGCGGCGGGTGGGCGCGAAGATCGTGGGAGGAGGGGGGCTGGCCATCGCCCATGCCCCTGCCGCGCGGCGCGGCGCTTGCCAAGTCCCTCTTGCGAATCCGCAGCAGGGGGCAGAGACTTCGCCGCATGGCAAAGCCCGCGTTCCTCGCCCCGCTGGTCGATCTTGTGTTCCCGCCGCGCTGTCCGCTGTGCGGCGATGCGCTGGCGCAGCAGGGCGGCCTGTGCGCCGCGTGCTGGACGCAGCTCGCCGTGCCGGGGGAGCCTGCGTGCAGCACCTGCCAGCGCCCGCTGGCCGATAGCGTGGTGCGCTCTGGCGACGTGCAATGCGCGCCCTGCATGGCGGAGCCGCCGCGCCACGCCGGGATCGCGGCGGCCACGCTCTATAACGATGCCTCGCGCGAACTCGTGCTGGCGTTCAAGCGCGGCAAGCGGATCGCGCTGGCGGACTTGCTCTCGCGGCTGATGGTGCGGAGCCTGCCGGAGCTTCAGGGCGAATGGCTGGTGGTGCCGGTGCCGCTGCACCGCTGGCGATTGTGGGAGCGCGGGTTCAACCAGTCTGCGCTGCTGGCGGCGCGGATTGCGCGCACGATCCAGCAGCCGCTTGTCGTCGATGGGTTGGTGCGGCAGAGGCGCACGCCTTCGCTCGGCGGTCTGGGCAAGCGGGCGCGGGCTGAAGCGCTGCGCGGGGCGATCACGCCGCATCCGGGCCGCGCGGCGCGGCTCAAGGGCGCCAAAGTGCTGCTGATCGATGACGTGATGACCAGCGGGGCGACGACCGATGCCTGCCTTGCCGCCTTGCGCAAGGCAGGGGCTGGCGAAGTGCGCATTGCTTGTTTTGCCCGGGTTTTGAATGAATCGCTCGATCACGCCGGGCAGGGTGAGCCACCCCTAGCGGCATGATCGCCGGAGCATGGAAACGTCAGGCTTGCTTAAACACGAAACGCCCGGAGCGTTAACTCCGGGCGTTCCCGTGACGATACCTGATCGACAACCGTTCCATCCTGCCACGGTCCGCCCCCTAGCGGCCTCCAGCTTGAGCTGGCTTATGACGGACGGCAACTGCTGCCGAAATCCCTGAGCGTTGTTCCTCTGGCTGCGCTACCCGTCCGAAACCGGAAAGCTGCGCCGCCATCGGGCCCCATTGTTTCCAAAAACCCTGAACTTTGACCATTCTGCTTGCGCCCGGCCATTCGGCCAATCCGCATCACGGCTCCCTCAAGCCGCAAGCCTTACTTCTGCGATTGCGGGCCAAGGTTAAAGCCTGTTGTGCGTCGCCCATGGATTTTGGAAAGGGCATGTGGTTATCCTGCAACAAAATGACACCCGACGGGGTTCTCAGCGAAAGGCTTGTCCCATTTCCACGCAAACACCGGATATCGAACTGCGCGAGCAGGGCGATGTGTTCATGCCGCGCTTCGATTCTGCCGGCCTTGTCACGGCCATCGTCGTTGATCAGGCCACTGGCCGCTTGCTGATGGTCGCGCATATGGATGCCGAAGCGATTGCCCGCACGCGCGAGACGGGCTTCGCGCACTTCCATTCGCGATCGCGCGGGCGGCTGTGGATGAAGGGCGAGACATCGGGCCACGTGCTCAAGGTCAGCGAGATTCGCGTCGATTGCGATCAGGATGCGCTGGAACTGCGCGTGGAGGCCGCTGGCCCGGCGTGCCACACCATGGCGCCTTCGTGCTTCTACCGGCGGCTGGACGGCGAGGGGCGGCTGGAACGGATCGGAGATTGACGCTTACGTAAAGGGTAGTTAGGTCTCCGGGCCATGTCGTCGCGTCCGATCACTACGAGTCCGCAAGCCGCACCGATGCCGCCAGTCCGGCGCCCGCGCCATCACGGCACCGGTGATCATACTGGTCACTTGCACCAGCCCGATGCCCTGTCGCGTGAGCAGTTCACCATCTCCGATCTTTCAAGCGAGTTCGGCGTCACCGCGCGGGCGCTGCGCTTTTATGAGGATGAGGGGCTGATCGCGCCCACGCGCGCGGGCCTTGCGCGCATCTATTCCAAGCGCGACCGGGCGCGGCTGGCGTGGATCATGCGTGCCAAGAACGTGGGTTTCAGCCTTTCCGAAATCCGCGACATGATCGACCTTTACGATCTGGGCGACGGACGCGCCAAGCAGCGCCGCGTCACGATCGACAAGTGCCGCGAGAGGATCGACAATCTCAAGCAGCAGCAGGCCGATATCAACGCAACGATTGCCGAACTGACGAGCTTCGTCGCGCTGCTGGTAGAGCGCGAGAAGCTCGAAGGCCGCCCCGTCAATCCGGACGCCACATCAGAATAACACCCGAGAGGACCGTTCATGCCCGTTTTCCAGGCGCCGACCCGCGACACCCGTTTCGTCGTCAACGAAGTGCTTGATCTTGAAAGCTACGGCCGCCTGCCGGGCTTTGCATCGGCCACGCGCGATCTGACCGATAGCGTGATCGAGGAAGCCGGGCGCTTCGTGAACGAGGTCGTCGCGCCGCTCAACCTGTCGGGCGACCGCGAGGGCTGCACCCGGCATCCCGATGGCAGCGTTACGACGCCCAACGGCTTCAAGGAAGCCTATGCCCGCTATGTCGAGGCGGGCTGGGGCACGCTGGCCGCGCCCGAGGCACTGGGCGGGCAGGGCCTGCCGCATGTCATGGGTTTCGTGATGGAGGAGTACCTCGCCAGCGCCAACCAGGCCTTTGCGATGTATCCGGGCCTTGCCAACGGCGCGATCTCGGCGATTGCGTCGAAGGGTTCGCCGCAGCAGCAGGCGATGTATCTGCCCAAGATGGTCAGCGGCGAATGGCTCGGCACGATGAACCTGACCGAGCCGCACTGCGGCACTGATCTCGGCCTCATCCGCACCCGCGCCGAGCCGCAGGCGGATGGTTCCTACAGCATCACCGGCACCAAGATCTTCATCTCGGCAGGTGATCACGATCTCAGCGAGAACATCGTGCATCTGGTGCTGGCCAAGACGCCGGGCGCACCCGAATCGTCGAAGGGCATTTCGCTGTTCATCGTGCCCAAGTTCCTTGTGAACGCGGACGGATCGCTGGGCGCGCGCAACACCGTCTCGGTCGGTTCGATCGAGCACAAGATGGGCATCCACGGCAACGCGACGTGCGTGATGAACTACGACGGCGCAAAGGGCTGGATCGTGGGCGAGGAGAACAAGGGCCTCGCCGCGATGTTCATCATGATGAACGCCGCGCGTCTCGGCGTGGGCATCCAGGGTCTCGCGCAGGCCGAAGCTTCGTACCAGAACGCGCTGCTCTATGCGCAGGAACGCCGCCAGGGCCGCGCGCTGACCGGGCCTGCAGAGCCTGAGCAGAAGGCCGATCCGTTGCTCGTCCACCCGGATGTGCGGCGCATGCTGATGGACGCCAAGATGTTCATCGGCGGCATGCGCGCGCTGTGCTTGTGGGGGGCGCTGCAGGTCGATCTTTCGCACAAGGCCGAAACCGAGGAAGAGCGGCAGGCGGCGGACGAACTCATCAGCCTGCTCACCCCCGTGATCAAGGGCTACGGCACCGACATGGGCTACAAGACTGCGACCGACATGCAGCAGGTCTGGGGCGGGCACGGCTATATCGCCGAAAACGGCATGGACCAGTTCGTGCGCGATGCCCGCATCGCGATGATCTATGAAGGCGCGAACGGCGTGCAGGCGATGGACCTCGTCGGCCGCAAGCTCGCGCTGAACGGGGGCAGGGCGATCCAGCGCCTGTTCGCGGTGATCGATGCCGAATGCGCCGAGGAGAGTGGGGACGAGACGGTCAAGCTGGTCGCAGAGCGGCTCGGCAAGGCTACCGGCCACCTCAAGGCCGCGACAATGTGGTTCCTCCAGCATGGCATGACTGACCGCAATGCCATCGGCGCGGGCGCCTATGCCTACATGACGCTGACGGGCGTCGTTTCCCTTGGCCTGATGTGGCTGCGCATGGCCAAGGTTTCGGCGGCGGCGCTGGGCAAGGAGGGCGCGGGTATGAATGTGGACCGGGCGTTCTACGAGGCTAAGCTGCTTTGCGCCCGGCACTGGGCGCTGCGCTTCGCTCCGCAGGCCGGCGCGCTGCGCTATGAAGTGGAAGCGGGGCCAGAGACGGTGATGGGCCTGTCGGCGGAGCAATTCGCCGCCTGAAGCGGCAAGGCCTGAGCCGGCAACAGTTGCGCGCAGCGCGGCGGAGTGGTTTAACCGATCAGTTAAAAAATGATCGGGAGAGCGAATCGTGGCCCACCGCAGCCCGCGCGAGTTGATCGAGCTCTATTGGGACGAAGTCTGGAACAACCGGCGCGCCGATCTGATCCGCGAGATCTGCGCCGATCCCATCATTCGCCACGATCCCGGCAGTGTCACCGCGCTTTCGGTAGACGACCAGATCGCCCGCGTGCGCCAGCAAAGCGAGAAGATGGAACCCTACTTCACGCATGAGGTGCTGCTCGCCGACGACACTTACGTCACCTCGGTGTGGAACATGCACACGCGGAAGGGCGAGCGGGTCGAGCTGTGCGGGATCGAGGTGTTCAAGGCGGTGGACGGCAAGTTCACCGATTGCTGGAATTCGGCCTACACGCCGGGCCGCTGGGGCCGTGAGGGTGATACTGCGGTGCCCGATGACTTGCCGCCGCCCGCGCTGCTGGCCAGCCCGGACCAGATCACCCCGCAGTGGGTGCAGGCGGTGCTGCAACACGCCGGGATCGCTGCGCCGCGCGTCAGCCTGCTGAACACGAAGCCCATCGGCCACGGCAACCTTTCGGCCACGGTGCGCACCGAGATTACCTATAACGCCAATGCCGCCGATGCCGTGCGTTCGGTGGTGGCGAAGCTGACGTCCGGCATCGGACAGGCGGTGGAGATTGCCGCCGCGCACGATGTCTATCGCCGGGAATGCGAGGTCTACGGCTTTCTGGGAGACCAGCCGCCGCTCGCCACGCCGCGCTGCTATTGGCGCAAGGTCGGGCCGGATGGGCGCACGATCAATCTCGTGCTCGAAGACCTTTCAGAGTGCACGCGCGCCGGGGACCAGATTGCGGGATGCACCGCGCAAGAGGCAGAGGCCGTGGCCGCGCAGCTCGCCAGCCTTCATGCCGCGTTCTGGGGTGATGCCCGGCTGGACAGCGCCGACTGGCTCTACAACCGGGCTGCCAGTGCCGAGGCGGCATTGGCCACCAACACGCGGGCGGCAGCGGCGTTTCGCGAACGCTTCACCGGGCGGGCCGATTCCGCTCTGCTGGACGCCATCGACACCGTCGTGGCCGATCTGCCGCGCCATTTCGCCGCGATCCCGCACGGACGCACGCTGGTGCACGGCGAGCCGCGCGTGGACAACGTGCTGTTCGAGGACACGGCAAGCGGACCCAAGGCCTGGCTGATCGACTGGCAATTTGCCGACCGGGGCAGCCCGATGTTCGATCTGGCCTATTTCCTTGCCGGTTCGCTGGCGGTGGAGGACCGGCGCGAGATCGATGAGGTGCTTGTGGCGCGAAATCACGCCGCTATCACCCCCGTGGACCCAGCCTACACGCTCGATCAGGCGCGGGCTGAATTTGCCGGTTCGCTCCCGCTCGCGCTTTACTTCACGGTTGGCGCAGTTCTCGCCATGCCGCCCAGCGAACATGGCGACCGGCTGCTCCTCACGCTGGCCGAACGCAATGTCGCGGCGCTGCGCGATTGGGGCGTCGTCTAGAAGACTTCGGCGAACAGCCCCGTCAGCGCCGCCCAGCTCTGGCGGTCGGCGCTCGCGTCATAGACGATGGCGGGAAGCCCGCGCGCGTCGCTGCCGGGATCGGTGAAGCCGTGCTTCACCCCGCTGTAGGCGTGGAAGTGCCAGTTCGCGCCCGCCGCGTCCATTTCCTCCCAGAACGCGGTGACTTGCGTGCGGGGCACGAGCGGGTCGGCATCGCCGTGGCAGACCAGAATGCGTGCCTTCACGGCACCCGGCGCTGCGGGCTGGGCGGTATCGAGGATGCCGTGGAAGCTGGCGGCGAGCACGATATCCGCACCGTCCCGCGCCAGTTCGAGCGCGGCCTGTCCGCCCATGCAATAGCCGATGGCCGCTGCTTGCAGGCCTTGCGCGTCCGGCTGCCCGGTCAGCGCCTCAAGCGCCGCGCGCAAGCGGCTGCGGTAGACGTCCACCGAAGCCCGCAGCGCGCCCGCAAGCTGCATCGAATGCTCGAAATCGCGCACCGGATCGCCATAGAAATCGGCGATCATCGCGATGAAGCCCGCATCCGCCAGCATCGCCGCGCGCCGCTCCATCGGCGGATTGGCGTTCATGATCGTCGGCAGCACGAGAACCGCGCCGCGCGCCGCGCCGACAGGGCGGGCAATCCACCCCGTCAACGCGGTATCGCCGTCCAGATAGGCGATTTGTTCCAGCGCCATCTGCGCTTACTCCGGCAGGAAGTCCGGCACCGAGAGATAGCGCTCGCCGGTATCGTAGTTGAAGCCCAGCACGCGGCTGCCGGGTGCAAGGTCGGGCAGCTTCTGCGCAATGGCCGCCAGCGTCGCGCCCGAACTGATGCCCACCAGCATCCCCTCCTCGCGCGCGGCGCGGCGCGCCCATTCCTTGGCGTCTGCCGGATCGACCTGAATCGCGCCGTCGATGGCCTGGGTATGGAGGTTGCCCGGAATGAACCCCGCGCCGATGCCCTGAATGGGATGCGGCGCAGGCTGGCCGCCCGAAATGACCGGTGAAAGCGTCGGCTCCACCGCCCAGGCCTTCATCGCGGGCCAGTGGCCCTTGAGCATTTCAGCGCAGCCGGTGAGGTGACCGCCCGTGCCGACGCCGGTGATCAGCGCGTCGATGGGGCTGTCGGCAAAGTCCGTCAGAATTTCCGCCGCCGTGGTCCGCACGTGGACGGCCACGTTGGCCGGGTTGTCGAACTGCGCGGGCATCCATGCGCCTGGCGTTTCCTCCACGATCTCCAGCGCGCGGGCAATCGCGCCCTTCATGCCCTTCTCGCGCGGAGTCAGGTCAAAGCTCGCGCCATACGCAAGCATCAGCCGCCGCCGCTCGATCGACATCGATTCGGGCATGACGAGGACAATCTTGTAGCCCTTGACCGCCGCCACCATCGCAAGGCCGATGCCGGTGTTGCCAGACGTCGGCTCGACAATCGTGCCGCCGGGCTTGAGGCTGCCGTCAGCCTCGGCCGCTTCGATCATGGCCAGCGCGATGCGGTCCTTGATCGAGCCGCCGGGATTGGTGCGTTCGCTCTTTACCCATACCTCGTAGCCGGAAAACAGGCGGGAGAGGCGAATGTGCGGGGTATTGCCGATGGTGGCGAGGATGTTGGCCGCTTTCATGCCTGTTCCTTCTGGTGAAGTGCCTTGTCTGCAAACGTGCGCACGAGCCTGAGTTCGGGGAACCACACGGCCCACAGCGCGGTCACGATTATCGCACCCACGCCGCCGAATACAACCGCTCCGGTCGCGCCCAGCAGCGCGGCGGCCACGCCGGATTGCATTTCGCCCAGTTCGTTCGAGGCCGAGATGGCAAGGCCCGAGATGGCGGACACCCGGCCGCGCACTCCGTCGGGCGTGTGGAGCTGGACCAAGGTGTTGCGGATGAACACCGAGACCATGTCCGCCCCGCCCAGCGCCGCGAGCATGAACAGCGACAGCAGATAATCGCGGCTGAGGCCGAAGCCGATGGTCGCCGCGCCGAACACGGCCACCGCGATCAGCATCTTCGCGCCCACGCCGCTTTCGATGGGTTTGCGTGCCAAGAGCAGCGCCACGAGCACCGCGCCCGCACCGGGGGCCGCGCGCATGATACCCAGCCCGTTTGCGCCGACCGGATGCCCGTTCACCATCAGGATATCGCGCGCATAGACCGGCAGCAGTGCGGTCGCGCCGCCCAGCAGCACGGCAAACAGATCGAGCGTGACGCAGCCGAACAGAAACCTGTCGTTCCACACGAAGCTCAGCCCGCCGACCAGCTGCGACAGCGGATGCGCGCGCTTGTTTTCATCGGGAGGGGGCAGGGGGCGAATGCGGAAGACCGAGATCGTGGCAAGCGCGAGCAGCACCGCCGAGATGCCATAAGGCAGCGCCGGGGATCGCGCGAAGAGCAATCCGGCAATCGCGGGGCCGCCGACCGAGCCGGTCTGCCACGCCATCGAATTGATCGCCACCGCGCGGGGCATCAGCCGCACCGGCACGACATTGGGCGCGATCGAGGCCATCGCCGGGCCGATGAACACCCGCGCCGTGCCGTGCAGCGCGCCAAGCGCGAACAGCAGCGGCAAGTTGAGGTGCCCGGCCATCGTCGCCGCCGCCAGCACCAGCGCCACCACCATATCGATGGCCACGGCCAGGCCCGCCACGATCCGCCGGTCGTACCGGTCCGCGATCAGACCCGCGAGCGGCGTGAGCAGCAGCACCGGCAGGAACTGCGCGAGGCCCAGCAGGCCGAGCTGGAATGCGGCTGTCCCGATGCTCATGCCATATTGGCTGCGTGCGACATCGTAGAGCTGGTAGCCCAGCACCACGACCATTCCGGTTGTTGCGAACACCGAAAGGAACCGGGCCACCCAGAAACGGCGGTAGTCCGGAATATCCAGCGGCGAGCGCGGTTCGTCAGCGGGTGTGTTCACCCCGCCCGAATGGCAGCGCGGCGCGCGCTTGCCAAGCAAGCAAAACTTGGGGCGCGGTTTAAATCTTCAGCGAAAGGGTGATCCGCACGTTGCGCCCCGCAATCGGCACGAAGTCGCGCGTTTCGGAGGTGGAGAGGCGGCCATTGGCATCGAGCAGGTTGTCGCCGGACAGGATCAGCGCCGCAGGGCCAGCCTTGCCGCCCGGCCGCCAGGTCACGCTGGCATTGAGCAAGGTGAAGGCATCGACCGGGTTCTCGTTGGTGGCCACGCGGTCCTGCCGCGCGTTGTAGACGGTTTCGATGTTCGCCCCGAAGCGCTCGGCCTCGAAGTTCAGCCCGCCGCGCACGCGCAAGGCGGGGATGCGCGGTGCTGCGCCGACATTGGTGATCGTGGCATGGACATAATCGACCGCGCCTTCGAGCGAGAGCGCACTGCCATCATCCCAGCGCAGCGCTTTCCATGCGCCTTCGGCCTCGATGCCGCGGAACCTGGCATCGCCCTGAATGAACTGAAACGCGGGCACGCCTTCGATCATGGTTCCGGTCGGCACGGGCGCAATGAAGTTGTTGAAGTTGGTGGCATAGACCGTCAACGCGCCGGCAAAGCGGTCGCTGTGATAGCGCAGGCCCGCTTCCAGCGTGTTGCTGCGTTCGATCTCGAATGCTGAATTGCCTTGCTCGAACGATTGCGTCGCCTCGTGCACGCCGTTGATATAAAGCTCCTCCGGGCTTGGCGCGCGTTCGCCGTGTGTTGCCGAAAGGCTGAGCGTGACACTTTCCAGTGGGTGCCAGGCAAGCCCAGCGCCGCCCGCCACCAGATCGAAGCTGCGGTTGAGGCCCTGCTTGGGCACGATGCCGACATGCTCGTATCGCCCGCTGCCTTCCAGATCGAAGGTGCCGACGCTGAGCTGCTGGCGCGTGAACACAGCGAAGCGCTGGCTCACCGAATTGGGAACGAGCGGCTCGCCAACAATGCTGAAATTGCGGTTGCCGTACTGTATGCCGCTTTCGCCGCGCCAGCCGCCGCGCTTGGCTTGCGTGAGCACCAGCCGCGATTCGATGCCCTTGTTGTAAAAGCGCGCCGCGGCCTGGCCGCCGACCACTTCGGCATGGGTATAGTCGCCGAACGCTGCCCGGAAATCGAGCCGGTCCAGAAAGCCGCCGAGATTGACACTGCCATGCAGATCGACGCGCGTCTGGCGCAGCGCGATGGACACGTCTTCGGGATCGATCGATGGGCGCAGCGGAATGCCATAATCGCTGGTCAGGCGTTGCACCGCGATGCCCAGCGTGCCGCCGCTGTCGATAAAGGCGATCCCGGCGCCGAGCGTGGTGCCGCGCGCCCAGGAATTGGCAATCCGCCCGCGCGCATTGGCCTGTGTGGTCAGCAGATCGGCGCCTGCCTGATCGCCGCCTGCCGCAAGATCCGCCGCTTCGGCCAGCGTGCGGGTGCGCAGGGCATCGGACAGGACATTCCCGCCGATCCGGACATCGCCCGCGCGGTTGTACGCCGCATCGAAGTGCGCGGCGAGGCGCGGGGCAAGCGCGACATCGACCGTGCCCGCAAGGTTCACCGCATCGGCGGCGCTGCCAAAGCCGGCCACCGCTTCGGCGCTCACTGCTTTATCGGGAATCCGCTTGGGAATGCGCCGTTCGAGCGCGTTGACCGCGCCGCCCGCCGGGTCTGCGGCATAGAGCAGCACGGCCGGGCCATGCAGCACGTCGATCTGCTCGACATTGAGCGAATCGATGGCCACGCCGTGGTCGACCGAGACCGAGGAAGCGTCGAGCGAACCAATGCCATCGGTCAGGATCTGGACGCGCGGGCCATCGAAACCGCGCAGCACCGGGCGCGAGGCGCCGGGCGCAAAGCCGGAGGTCGAAACGCCGGGGAGGTGGGCTAGCAGCGTGCCGATCTGGGCGGCGGCATGGCGGGCAAGCTCGTCACCGCTGATGACGACAGGCGCGACGACTGCATCCCGGTCGCCCGAGATCAGGCGTCCGGTGACGACAATCGGGGCGTGACCGGCGTCATCGGGCTGTGCGGTATCCACTTCGCCGCCGTGGCTGTGCGCGGCAGGGCTGCTTGCCGTCTGGGCAGAAGGTGCGCTGGCCGCATCGTCCGGCGCGGCGAAGGCGGGGGAGGTGGAAGCAAGCGCCAGAACGCCCAGTGCGCTGCCGGCAAGGATCGAGGAGATGGACATTGTTTGCACCCGAAGTGGAACGTCGGGTGCGCTTTAGCGTGATGATATAATATATCAAGAACCAATCGGCAGATCGATCCTTGCGGCGGGCTGCCTGTTGTCGGCGGAATTCAGCGCGCGCGTTGCAGGCGAGGATTGGGCTGCAACGACTTGATCATCATCAGGAAATCGTCACCGCGCAGGATGCGCTCGAACTGGAACCCGGCGCGTGCGCCGTCGCTCCACACGAGGAAGGCCTCGATCCGCCCGATGTGCTGGAGGCGGATGGTGATGCGTTCACCGCGCTGGAGGGCAACTTCGCCCTTCACCATGAACCCGGTGGTCGAGATGTTGATGACGTGCATCATCACATCGCCCAGACGGCGGTGTTCCCCGATCAGGGGCAGGTCTACCGGGTGGCGGGTGGTAAGCCGCTGATCGGTGACGGAAAGCTGTGCGCCGCTGGCCATTGTGGCTCCTCGTGATGGTCAAGCACGAGGAGGTTTGGCCCGAAATGGCTGATATTTCGTAAAGGACCGGCACCGTTTTGCCGCATTCCGGCAAGCGGTTGCCGGTTAACGGCTGGCTTTTGCCGTCAGGCCGGGCGCAGCACACCGTGCTTCTTCTTGCCCGAGGACACGCGCACTTCGCCCGCGCCGAGCGTGATGACATGGGCCTCGTCGGTCACCGCTTCCCCTTCGACCCGTGCGCCGCCGCCTGCAATAAGGCGCTTGGCCTCGCCCCGGCTGGCGGCGAAGTTCAGCCCGACCAGCGCATCGATCAGCGCGATGCTGCCGCCGGGGCAATCGAGCGAGGGCAGATCCTGCCCGACGCCGCCGCCCGCGAACGTCGCCGCTGCAGTCGCTTCCGCTGCCGCCGCCGCGTCCGCTCCTCGCACCAGCCGCGTCACTTCATTGGCCAGCACGACCTTGGCTGCATTGATCTCGCTCCCGCTCAGCGCTTCCAGCTGCGCGATTTCGTCCAGCGGGAGATCGGTGAACAGGCGCAAGAAGCGGCCGACATCGCGGTCGTCCACGTTGCGCCAGTATTGCCAGAAGTCCCACGCGGGGAGTGCATCGTCGTTGAGCCAGACTGCGCCCGCCGCCGTCTTGCCCATCTTCGCGCCGTCCGCCGTGGTCAGCAGCGGGGTGGTCAGGCCGAACACTTCGGTGCTCTCCATGCGCCGGGTCAGTTCGATCCCGTTGACGATGTTGCCCCACTGGTCGGATCCGCCCATCTGCAACCGGCACCCGGCGGTGAGCGCCAGTTCGCGGAAATCGTAGGCCTGCAGGATCATGTAGTTGAATTCGAGGAACGTCAGCGGCTGTTCGCGTTCGAGCCGCAGCTTGACCGAATCGAAGGTCATCATCCGGTTGATCGTGAAGTGCGGGCCGACGGTGCGCAGCAGATCGACATAGCCGAGCTTGCCCAGCCAATTGTCGTTATCGACCATCACCGCGTCGGTCGGGCCATCGCCGAAGGTCAGCAGCTTTTCGAACACGGTGCGGATCGAGGCGATGTTGGCCTTGATGTCATCGCCGGTCAGCATCCGGCGGCTCTCGTCCTTGCCCGAAGGATCGCCGACCTTGGTGGTGCCGCCGCCCATCAGCACGATCGGCTTGTGCCCGGCCTGCTGGAGGCGGCGCAGCATCATGATCTGCACAAGGCTGCCGACATGGAGCGATGGCGCGGTCGCGTCGAAGCCGATATAGCCCGGCACGATCTGCTTGGCCGCAAGCGCATCGAGGCCGTGGGCATCGGTGACCTGGTGGATATAGCCACGCTCGCTGAGCAGGCGGAGGAGCGACGAGGTGTACGCGGTGCTGTTCTGGGTCATGATGGCCGCGCGCCTAGCATGAAAGTTCGGGGCTTGGAAACGTTCGACCTGACCGCGCATTGGGCGCATCCGGCCAAAGTGGTGACCGGCGTTGCGGCGCGCATACTGTCGCTCGATGCGGGCTGGCTCACGCTGCGCTGGAAGGTGGACGGGGCGGCAGGGCTTGTTCTGCCGCCGTTTGCGGGCCGGGCGCGGATGGATGGGCTGTGGCAGGCGACTTGCTTCGAACTGTTCGTGAAGGCGCCGGGCGGGGAGGGGTATGCCGAATTCAACCTTTCGCCCTCGGAACGTTGGGCGGCTTATGATTTCACCGGCTACCGCGCCGGGATGGCGGAGCGGCCTGTGGAGCGCGCGCCGGTCTGTACGCCGCGCCGGGGGCAGTCCGTGCTGATCTTCGATGCCGCGATCCCGGCAAGCGCGCTGCCGCCGCTGCCTTGGCACTATGGCCTCACCGCGGTGATCGAGGAGGAGGGCAGGCACAAGTCCTATTGGGCCATCGCGCATCCGCCGGAAAAGCCTGATTTCCACGATCCGGCTTGCTTCGCCGGGCGGCTTGCGGCACCGGATCACTCATGAAATTCGGTATCGATCGCCTGCTGGCCGAGCCTGCCTTGCGCGCCCCGCTGGAGGGCAAGCGCGTTGCCCTCGTCGCTCATCCCGCTTCGGTGACGGAGGGGCTCGTCCATTCGCTCGATGCGCTGGCGGCCTGCCCGGGCATCACGCTGAGCGCCGCCTTCGGCCCGCAGCACGGCCTGCGCGGCGACAAGCAGGACAACATGGTCGAGACCGAGGACTTCATCGACCCGGCGCTCGGCATTCCGGTGTTCAGCCTCTACGGCGAAGTGCGGCGGCCGACGGCGCGGATGATGGACAGCGCCGATGTGTTCCTGTTCGATCTGCAGGATCTGGGCTGCCGGATCTACACGTTCGTGACGACGCTGCTTTATCTGCTCGAAGCCGCCAGCGAGACGGGCAAGTCGGTGTGGGTGCTCGACCGGCCCAATCCGGCAGGCCGCCCGGTGGAAGGCACCACGCTGCTGGCAGGCTGGGAAAGCTTCGTCGGCGCGGGTCCGATGCCGATGCGCCACGGGATGACGCTGGGCGAGATGGGCCACTGGTTCATCGATCACTTCAAGCTCGACGTGCACTACCGCGTGATCGCCATGGAAGGCTGGGAGCCGGAAGGGCCGGGATTCGGCTGGCCGCAGAGCCGCATCTGGATCAACCCTTCGCCCAATGCCGCGAGCCTCAACATGGCGCGCGCCTATGCCGGCACGGTGATGATCGAAGGCGCGACGGTTTCGGAGGGGCGCGGGACCACGCGGCCCCTGGAAGTGTTGTTCGGCGCGCCGGACATAGACGCCAAGGCAGTGCTGGCTGAGATGCAGGCCTTCGCGCCGGAGTGGTTGGCAGGTTGCGCGATCCGGGAGTGCTGGTTCGAGCCGACGTTCCACAAGCACGCGGGCAAGCTGTGCAACGCGCTGATGGTCCACGCCGAGGGCGCGTTCTACGATCACCACGCGTTTCGCCCATGGCGGCTGCAGGCCCTCGCGTTCAAGGCGATCCGGCGGCTCTACCCCGATTATCCGCTGTGGCGGGATTTTCCGTATGAGTACGTCACCGACAAGCTGGCGATCGATGTGATCAACGGCGGCCCGGGTCTCAGGCAATGGGTGGATGATCCGGCCAGCACGCCAGCCGATCTGGACGCGCTGGCAGTGCCGGACGAGGCGGCCTGGATCGAGGCGCGCGCACCGTTTCTGCTCTATTGAGGCGCGGGTGCCAGCCGGATGAGCCTTCCTTAAGCATTGTTCGGTACATCCCCATCCTGATCGCTATTCAGGATGTTTCCGTGAGCTGCAATTCCTGCGCTGCCACCGGCGCTGACCATCTGTTTCGGGCCAAGGGCTTTGATCTGGTGCGCTGCACCGGGTGCGGCCTCGCCTATATCGCCAATCCGCCGAGCGCGGAGGAGCTGAAGGTGCTCTATTCGGCGGGCGCTTCGTATCACGCTGCGCTGTGCGATCCGGCGAGCGAGACGTTTGCGACGCAGGACCGGATTGCGGTGCGCCATCTGGCCGAGACACTTCGTGGCGTTAAAAGCGGGCGTCTGCTCGATGTCGGCTGCTCGATCGGCCAGTTCGCGGCGCGGGCCAAGCAGGCTGGGTTTGCCGCGAGCGGGCTTGAGATGAACGAGTCCAGCGCGGCCTTTGCGCGCGCGCACTACGGGCTTGAGGTGGCGGAGGGCACGATCCACGATGCGCCGCAGCAGGCCGGATCGCTGGATGTGCTGACGATGTTCGATGTGATCGAGCATGTGCCTGATCCGCTGGGCGATTTGCGCAAGGCCCATGATCTGCTCGCGCCGGGCGGGGCCATCGTGCTTTCGACGCCGAATATCGACGGTCTGTTTCCCAGGGCTTCGCTGCCGCTGGCGAAGAAGCTGGACTACTGGCCGCACCCCGAGCCGCCGTATCACCTCTATCAGTTCTCGGCCAAGACGCTGGGGGCAATGCTGGAGCAGGCGGGCTTTGCGGTAACGTCAACGCGGCATTTCGCCATCGATCTGGCCTATACCTTCGGCCAGATGCAGACCCTGCTCAAGATGCCGAAGCGGCTGGCCTATGCCGGGCTGTTTGCCCCGCTGGCCGCAATCGGCCCGCTGCTGGGCGCTGGCGACTGGATCTACGTTACGGCGCGAAAGGCGGCCTGACACCTTCGGCTCGTTGACAGTTTACCGCGCCCGCCTGACCTGTGATCCCTGAAGGAGAACAGGCATGGTCGAGGCAAAGTGGAACGGCGCGGTGATCGCGCGCAGCGATGATACGGTGGTGGTGGAAGGCAACCACTATTTCCCGCTCGAAGCCGTGGACGCAGGCGTGCTGAAGCCCAGTGCGACGACCACCGTGTGCGGGTGGAAGGGCACCGCGCAGTATTACTCACTGGTGGTGGACGGCGCGGAAAATCGGGATGCGGCGTGGTATTACGCCGAGCCCAAGGAGAAGGCGGCGGCGATCAAGGGCCGCGTGGCGTTCTGGAAGGGCGTGACTGTGGGGAAGCTGCCCCCTGACCTGCCGTTGGCGGGCACCTCCCCATATGTGCATATGCCGCAAAAATGGGGAGGGCCTGATCGTCAGCTTTGCTCGGAGAGCCATTCCTCAAGGTATTTGATCGAATAATCGCCATCGAGGAAGTGCGGGTCGGTCAGCAGCTTCTGGTGGAGCGGGATCGAGGTCTTCACGCCGCCGATCACCATTTCTTCCAGCGCGCGCTTCAGGCGCATGATGCAGCCTTCGCGGGTGCGGCCATAGACGATGAGCTTGGCGATCATCGAATCGTAATAGGGCGGAATGCGGTAGCCCGCATAAAGCCCGCTATCGACGCGCACGTGCATGCCGCCTGCGGCGTGATAGTTCGTCACGAGGCCGGGCGAGGGCGTGAAATTGAACGGGTCTTCCGCGTTGATGCGGCACTCGATCGCGTGGCCCTTGAACTCGATCTCTTCCTGCTTGACCGAGAGCGGCTTGCCATCGGCGATGCGGATCTGCTCGCGCACGAGGTCGACGCCGGTGATCGCTTCGGTGACGGGATGTTCCACCTGCAGGCGGGTGTTCATCTCGATGAAGTAGAACTCGCCGTTTTCCCACAGGAACTCGATCGTGCCCGCGCCGCGATAGCCCATGTCGGCCATTGCTTTCGCCACGATGCCGCCCATGCGGTCGCGCTCGGCGGCGGAAATGACCGGGGAGGGCGCCTCTTCGAGCACCTTCTGGTGGCGGCGCTGGAGCGAGCAATCGCGCTCACCCAGATGGATGGCGTTGCCGTTGCCATCGCCGAATACCTGAAATTCGATGTGGCGCGGATTGCCGAGATACTTCTCGATATAGACCGTGGCATCGCCGAACGCGGCCTTGGCTTCGCTGCCAGCCTGCTGGATCAGCGTTTCGAGCTGGTCCGGCCCGGTGCAGACCTTCATGCCGCGCCCGCCGCCGCCCGATGCGGCCTTGATGATCACCGGATAACCGGCGGCTTCGGCAATCGCCTTGGCCTCTGCGATATCGGACACCGCGCCATCGGAGCCGGGGACGAGCGGCAGACCGAGCGCGCCAGCGGTGCGCTTCGCCTCGATCTTGTCACCCATCGTGCGGATGTGCTCGGGCTTGGGCCCGATCCACGTGATCCCGTGCGCCTCCACAATGTCGGCGAACTTGGCGTTTTCCGAAAGGAAGCCGTAGCCGGGGTGGATCGCGTCGGCATGGGTGATCTCGGCCGCCGAAATGATCGCGGCCATGTTGAGATAGCTGTCCTTGGCGGCGGGCGGGCCGATGCAGACGGCGTGGTCTGCCAGGCGCACGTGCATCGCGTCGGCATCGGCGGTGGAGTGCACCGCGACCGTCTCGATCCCCATTTCATGCGCGGCGCGGTGGATGCGCAGCGCGATTTCGCCGCGGTTGGCGATCAGCAGGCGGGAAATGGCCATGGGGCGCGCGGCCTCAGGCGATGACGACGAGCGGCTGGTCGAATTCGACCGGCTGCGCGTTTTCGACCAGGATCGCGGTGATCTTGCCGCCGGCGGGGGCGGTGATCGGGTTCATCACCTTCATCGCCTCGACGATGAGGAGCGTGTCACCGGCCTTGACCGTCTGCCCGACGGTAATGAACGGCGCGGCGCCCGGTTCGGGGAAGAGATAGGCGGTGCCAACCATCGGCGAGCGCAGCGCATTGGCATCGACCGCAGGCGCGGCGGGCGCTTCGGCGGCGGCGGCAGGCGCGGCGGCGGGCGCCGGGGCGGCCATCGGCGCGGGGGCATAAGTGGCCACGGGCGCGGCGGTCAGGGTGCGGGCGACGCGGATCTTGCGCGTGCCGTCCTCAACCTCGATCTCGCTCAATCCGGTATCGGAAAGCAGTTCGGCCAGTTCGCGCACCAGCGCGCTGTCGATAGCCATCTTGGCGCCCTCGTCGCCGCGGTCATGCCCCATTTTGTTGTCCTCGCGGGTGATTTTGCAAAAGAGGGTTTCCATGCCCGCCGCGCTGCGCACTGGCAAGAAAAACCGGAATCCGGGGCGTGGAAAACGCCGCGCACGCGGCGATCAGAGCCGGTGTGCGCCCTCAAGGGCCAGGAGATAGCTGATCGGACCAAAGCCCGCGATCGTCGCCTTGGCGGCCATGCCGACATAGGACTTGTGGCGGAACGCCTCGCGCGTGTGCGGGTTGGAGAGGTGAACCTCGATCACCGGCGTGCGGATCGCCTTGATCGCATCGTGCAGCGCGACGCTGGTGTGGGTGAAGGCCCCGGCATTGAGCAGCACCGCCTTTGCGCCCATGGCCTGCGCTTCGTGCAGCCAATCGACGAGGTGGCCTTCGTGGTTGGACTGGCGAAGATCGATTTCCAGCCCGAGTTCGCGGGCGCGGTCTTCGAGCATCCCGGCGATATCGTCGAGCGTGGCCGAGCCGTAGATCTCCGGCTCACGCGTGCCGAGCAGATTGAGATTTGGGCCGTTGAGGACGAAGACGGTTTCGGACATCGATAGGCTCCGCGCGGGGTGAACTTTGGCGTGGAGCCCTGATAGTGGGTCGGCCTGCGCACGCAAGCCTGCCGATCAGCCTTTCCCGTTGTCGGCCATCGGGGGCGGCGCGCCGGGATCACCAGCATCATCGCCCGAGGATTCGGGGAAGTCGCCGCCGGACGGGTCGTCGTTCTGCGGCACGGGATCGGGCTGCGAGACGGCTTGCGGCTGGTTGGAGACCGCCAGCGATTCGGCGGCCTTGGCGCGCTTTTCGGCGGATTCGGCCTTGGCTTCGACGGTCTTGACCCGTTCTTCGAGCGCGCTCATGCGGTCGGCGTCGCAGCCCGAAAGCAGCAGGGCGATGGCGCTGGCGGCGCTGGCAAGGGCCATGCGGCGCGCGGCGGCGCGGTGGGCAGGGGAGAGGCGGTGTGCGTCCATATCGAGGATGGTCATAACAGGTAAACCTTACCCGAAACTAACCAAAGGTCATGGCCAAGGTGAGGGCCAACGTAATGGACCATCAGCGATCGGTGCCGCGTGCCTTGCCCCACTGGCGTGCTGCGGTGTAGCCGAGATAGGCGGCGGCGAAGAGTGCGTAGAGCGGTTCGGGCAGGCCGGCGAAGTAGGCGGTCATCGCCTCGGTCATCGCGCGGGCGGCGGCGGGGCGCACCGCGCCAAGCAGCCCGAGCGGGATCGCCCAGAGGATCATCGCATACATCACATAGAGGAACGAGGGCCGGGCGAGCGCGGTGAAACGGCTGGGTGTTGGCCGTGAGGGCATGAGGCGCGTCCTTTCTCAGGGCAGGTTTTCCGGGGCCGGATTTCTGAGGTCGGGCCGGAATCGGGACGCCAAGCCAGATAGCGGCAAGGCGTGATGTAGGAAAATGATTTGGCGTGTTGCAGTGCAGTAGAAAGGGCGTGGCCTTGCCTTCATGCTCGTGCAATCATGCAGAATCGGACAATTGGGGGCAGGCATTTGGGCGAGGCTTTGCGGCGGATTTCTCTGGGGCGGGGCTTGCTGGCGCTGAGCGTGCTGGTGTCAGGCTCGTGCCTCTTTGCTGCTGTCGATCCCGTCGCCATACCGCCGGCTGCGCCTTTGCTCGAAGAACGGCGCGCGGCGCTGATCGAGCCTATGCTCGATGACTATTGTTCGCGCTGCCACAACGATTTCGATCATGTCGCGGGGCTTTCGGTGGCCGACCTCAAGGCCAGCGACATCGCGGCTGGGCGCAATGCCGAAAGCTGGGAGAAGATCCTGCGGCGCGTGGCGGCGGGCGAAATGCCGCCGCATTCCAAAAAGCAGCCTGATGCGGCCTTGCGCGCGGATTTCGTGAGCTGGGTGGATGAGGGCCGCGCGCGCTATGTCATGGCAAATCCCGATCCCGGCGCAGCGCCGGTGCGGCGGCTGAATGCGCGCGAATATGCCAATGCGGTGCGCGATCTGCTGGGTGTGGAAGGCGATTTCGCGGCCATGCTGCCGCCCGACAATTCGGGCTTCGGCTTCGACAATATCGCCGATGTGCTCAGCGTCTCGCCCACGCTGCTGGAGCGCTATGTCGCCGTGGCAGGCAAGGCCGCGCGCCTTGCCACGGGGCTGGTGCCCAAGCGCGATTTCGTGACGACATGGCAGGTGGCCAAGGATGGCTCGGTGATGAACTCCGGCATCCCTGCATACAATGAGCGCGCCGGGGAGCGCGCCGGGGCGGACCTGCCGCTGGGATCGCGCGGGGGGACTGCGGTGCGCTATACCGCGCGGTGGGACGGGGCCTACGACATTGCCGTCTGGCTCAACGCGAACACCAACAACGAGAGCGACCGGCTGGCCGAGGACCGCTTCGTGCTGCGCGTGCCGATGAAGGCGGGGGCGCACGCCATCGCGGTTTCGTTCAGGCGGCAGACCTGGCCCGACGAGCGGGTGCAAGTGGTGCGCAACACGCCCGATTATGTGCCGCTGCCGCTGGACAAGCCAATGGACCTGCCGCTGGACGTGTGGGTGGACGGCGCGCGCGCTGGCACGCTGACGGTGCCCTCGTTCCGCGTGCATCCGCGCTATTCGCAGGCCAATTTCCCGCGCGATGTGCTCCAGCTGGATGTGGCGGGGCCGTTCGAGCCGGGCGGCAATGGCGATCTCGCCAGCCGCCGCGCGGTGTTTGTCTGCCAGCCTAAGCGGGCGGCAGAGGAAGCTCCCTGCGCGCGGCGGATCATTGGCGCTCTGGCGCAGCGGGCATGGCGCGGGCCGGTGAGCGCGGCGCAACTCGCGCCGCTGCTCAAGATCTTCGAAGGCGAGCGCGCAGCGGCCGGGTTCGAGAGCGGGGTGGAAGCGGCGATCGAGGCGCTGCTGGTTTCGCCGCGCTTCCTGTTTGCGGTTGAAGCGCCGCCGTCCGCGGCTCCGGCTGGCAGCGCGGCGCAGGTTTCGGATTACGACCTTGCCACGCGGCTTGCGCTGTTCCTGTGGAGCTCGATCCCGGATGACCGGCTGTTGCTGCTGGCGGGGCAGGGCAAGCTTCACCAGAGCGCCGTGCTGGGCGGGGAAATCGCGCGGATGCTGGCGGACAAGCGCGCCGGGGCGCTGACCGAGAACTTTGCCGGGCAGTGGCTCTATTTGCGCAATCTGGATCAGCAGCGGCCCGATATCACCGCGTTTCCGCAGTTCGATGTGCCGCTGCGGGCGGCGATGGCGGCCGAGACGCGGATGTTCTTTGCCCATGTGCTGTCTGCCAATCGGCCTGTCACCGATTTCATCCGCGCCGATTACACGTTCCTCAACGAGCGGCTGGCGCGCCATTATGGCATCGCGGGGGTGCGCGGGCCTGCCTTCCGCAAGGTCGTGCTCTCGCCGGACCTGCCGCGCGGCGGGCTGCTGGGGCAGGCCAGCATCCTGACGGTCACGAGCTATGGCAACCGCACATCGGTGGTGAAGCGCGGCAAGTGGATTCTCGACAACCTACTCGCCTCGCCCCCGCCGCCGCCGCCCGCCGATGTGCCCGCGCTGAAGGCCGAGCATGACGGGAAGCGGCTGACCGCGCGCGAGCAGCTCGAACTGCACCGCGCCAATCCGGCCTGCGCATCGTGCCACCAGCGGATGGACCCGCTGGGCTTTGCGCTCGAAAACTTCGATGCCGTGGGGGCTTGGCGCAACGAGGATGCAGGGCAGGTGATCGATGCCGGTGCCGTGCTGGCGGACGGAACTGCGTTCAAGGGTTTCAGTGGGTTGCAGCAGATTCTGCTGGACCGGCGCAAGGATTTTGCGCGCGCCTTTACCGAGCGGCTGATGACCTATGCGCTTGGCCGGGGCCTTGGTCCGCAGGACATGCCAGCAGTGCGCGCCATCGCGCGCGAAGCGGCGAAAGATGACTGGCGGGTGCAGACGATCATCCGCGGCATCGTGATGAGCCCCGGCTTCACCTTGCGGCGCATACCGGTGCCGATCACGACCGCGAGCGCCGCTAATGGACGGGGAACGGGCCGATGATCGTGAAACGCGCGCCCCTCGGCCGCCGCACCGTGCTGCGCGGGCTGGGCACGGCGATGGCTTTGCCGTTGCTGGAAGCGATGATCCCGGCGGCGCGAGCGGCGGACGCTGCGCAACACCCCAAGCGGCTTTCGGTGTTCTACACCCCCAACGGCATGACGATGGATGCCTATCGTCCTGCCACGACCGGCGCGGACTATGTGCTGCCGCCCACGCTCGCGCCGCTGGAGCCTTACCGCGCCGACATGGTGGTGGTGAGCGGGCTGGGCCATCCGCAGGCGGCGGCCTTCGGAGATCGCCCGGCGGGGCATGGCCGGTCTTGTCCGGCGTTCCTCACCGGCGCCCATGCGCGCCAGACCGAAGGGCCGGACATCCGCTGCGGCGTCTCGATGGATCAGGTCTTTGCGGCGCATCTGGGTGCGGCCACGGCGATCCCCTCGCTCGAACTGGGGATCGATCAGGCGAGCCTCCTGGGCAGCTGCGACATCAACTATTCCTGTGCTTATACCAACGGCATTTCGTGGCTGACGCCGACAGTGCCGCTGCCGGTGACTGCCAATCCGCGCGACGTGTTCGAGCGCCTGTTCGGCGATGGCGAGGCGCTCGATCCCGCCAGCCGGCTGGCGCAGGCGCGGCGGCGGACTTCGATCCTCGATTATGTGCGCGAGGATGCGGCGCGGCTTTCGCAGACGCTGGGCGCTGAGGACCGGCGCAAGCTGGACGAGTATCTCGACGCGACGCGGGCCATCGAGGCGCGCATCCAGCGCGCAGCGAGCGGTCCGCAGGCGGAGGCGGGCGGATTTGCGCAGCCTGCGGGCATCCCGGCAGACTTTGCCGAACATGCGCGGCTGATGATCGACTTGCAGGTGCTGGCCTTGCAGGCAGACCTGACGCGCGTAGCGACGTTCATGCTGGGACGAGAGCTTTCAAACCGCACTTACCCCGAGATCGGCGTGCCGGATTCGCACCATATGTTGAGCCATCATGGCCGGAATGCCGAGAAGATGGCCAAGCTGGCGCAGATCAACCGCTATCACATGGAATTCTTCGCCTATGCGCTGAAGCGGCTGAAGGAATCGCGCGACGGGGCGGGGTCGCTGCTCGATACGACGCTGGTGATTAGGGGCAGCGCTTTTGGCGATTCCAACGAGCATGATTTCATGGACCTGCCGGTGATCGTGGCGGGCGGGCTGGTGGCTGGCGGGCGGCATCTGGCGGTGGAAAAAGGGACAACGATGTCGAACGTTTTGCTGGCAGGCTTGGGCCTGCTGGATGTGCCGGTCACGCGGTTTGGCGATAGCACCGGGCCACTGGCGGGGCTCGCTCATGCGTAAGCTGCCCACGCTGATTCTGGCGCTGATCTTGGTGTCGATCCTCGCGCTAATGCCGGTTTCGGCCTTGGCGCAACGGGCCGAGGCGGTTGCGCAAGCGATTGCGGACGATGATGCGGCGGCGCTGGCGGCGGCGTTGGGGCATGGGCGCAATGCCTCTATCGCGGCCAACGCGCCGCTGGGCTTTGGCGAGACGCCGCTGGCGCGCGCGGTGGAGACGCAGGATCCGGCGCTGGTCGATGTGCTGCTGAAGGCCGGGGCAAAGACCGACCGGGCCGATACGCTGGGGGGGACCCCGCTGCTGCTGGCCTGCGAGCGAGGCAACGGCGCCATCGTTGCAGCACTGCTGGAGGCAGGCGCGCCGGTCGATCAAGCGAGCACGGACGGGGTGACGCCGCTGGCGATGTGCGCGCGGTTTTCCGATGCCGGGGCGGTGAGCGCCCTGCTGGCGCGGCGCGCAGCGGTGGAAAGCGCCGATGTGCGCGGTCAGACGGCGCTGATGTGGGCGGCTTCGGCGGGGCGGCTGGCGGCGGTTTCCGTCTTGCTCGGCGCGGGGGCCGATGTGAACCGGGTCACGCCGGGCGGATTTACGCCGCTGTTCTTCGCGCTCAGCAGCGGCAAGGCCGATGTGGCCTCCGCGCTGATCGCGGCGGGGGCGGATGTGAAGCATCGCGGGCCGGAAAACACGAGCGCGCTGCAGCTGGCGCTCTACCAGAAGAACTGGGACGCAGCGGAGCAGCTGGTGCGGCTGGGCGCGGATGTGAGCGAGCTCGACCGGCAGGGCCTGCGCCCGCTGCATGTCGCTGCGGCGGCCGGGCAGGCCGCGCTGATCGCCGGGCTGCTGGAGCGCGGGGCCGATCCCGATGCGCTTTCGGGGCCTTCGAAGATCACCTGGGTGACCGAGGCGAACTTCGGCATGCCGCCGCCGCCGGTGCAGCCGACGACCGCGCTGATGATGGCGGCCAAAGCCGGACAGGCAGATGCGATGTGGCAGCTGGTGCGCGCAGGGGCCGACGAGCACTTTGTCGATGGCGCCGGGGTCAATCTCGTGCTCGCGGCGGCGCAGGGGCAGAATGCGGCGGCGCTGGCGCTGGCGCTCGATCTGGCGGGGGACGCCAACGCGGCGGACAAGACCAGGACGACCGCGCTGCACATGCTGGCGGGCGGGCCGTACTTCCCGGACCTGCCGGGGATGCTGCGGCTGCTGGCGGGCAAGGGCGCGCGGGCGGATGTGCCCGATGCGCGGGGCAAGACCGCGCTGCAGACCGCAGCCAGCGGTCTTGCCACGGTGCAGGCCGCATTTCATGATGTGTTTCCGGACAAGCCAACGGCTGTTCAGACGATCCAGCATTGAGCGTTTCAGCAGAAGGACGACTGCCGATGAACCGAATGAAACCGATGCTTCTGACCGCGCTTGCCGCCGCCGCACTGGTGGCCGGGGGCGCGATGGCCAGCGCTGCTTCGCCCGCAGAGACGATTGCGGCGCGGCAGGCCAATTTCAAGAAGATGGGCGGCGCGATGAAAGCGCTGAAGGATGAACTCGGCGGCGGGGCAGACAAGGCCAAACTGCTCGCCGCCGCACGCACGCTGGCGGGCACGGCGCGGCTGCAGGGCGGTCTGTTTCCGGCGGGCACCGGGCCAAGCTCCGGCGTGAAGACCGACGCGCTCCTCGCGATCTGGATGCAAAAGCCTGTGTTTGATGCCGCTGCCGCCAAGCTGGTGACCGAGGCGGACAAGCTGGCAGGCCTTGCCGGATCGGGCAATACGGCAGCAGTGCTGGCGCAGTTCAAGGTTGTCGGCGGCACGTGCGCGGCCTGCCACCGCCAGTTCCGCGCGGAGGAATGAGGCTGCCATGAGCATGCACGACGAGACCGTGAAAGTGTGGGACCCGTTCGTGCGGGTGTTCCACTGGAGCCTGATCACGCTGTTCGGCATCGCCTGGTGGAGCGGCGAGAACCACGACATGGAGCGGCACCGGCAGGCGGGCTATGCGATCTTCGCGCTGGTGGTGTTCCGCGTGTTCTGGGGCTTTGCGGGCGGGCGCACGGCACGCTTTGCGCAGTTCCTCAAGGGGCCGGGCGCGATTGCGGCATACCTCAAAACCCATGACGGCGAGACGCCATCGGACGGGCACAATCCGCTGGGCGGATGGAGCGTGGTGGCGCTGCTATCGGTTATCCTCGCGATCACGCTGGCGGGGCTGTTTGCGGTCGATGTCGACGGGATCGAATCCGGGCCGCTGGCTGACTGGGTCAGCTTCGATCAGGGGCGCATGGCTTCGGAATGGCACGAGAGCGTGTTCAAGGCGGCGCTGGCGGTGATCGGCCTCCACGTGCTGGCGATCAGCTACTACCAGATCCTCAACGCACAGAACCTGATCGGCCCGATGATCACCGGGCGGCGCGACCGGGCCAAGGGTGAGACGACGCCGGACGTGACATGGTCGCCGGTCTGGGCACTGGCGGGAATTGGGGTCGTTGGCGCACTGACCTGGGCTGTGATGAGCGGGTTTCGGCTAGCCGGTTAGCCCAGCCGCTTTAACCCAGCCGTTCTGGCACGGCCTGCGCTTCTTCGGTCAGGGTCTCGGCGGTCATCACCGCTTCCCACGGGAAGACGAACCAGCGCTTGTCCTCGGCGCGGTCGATCACTTCGGCGGTGTAGTCGATGCGGGCCTTCGAGCGGCAATTGTCCTTGAGCACCGCGAAGCGCAAGTTATCGGGGTTGCAGCCGTTTTCCGCGAGCAGGCCCCGGATGTAGACGATGGTGCCGCCGCTGTCGTTGATATCGTCGACGAACAGCAGCTTCGTGCCATTGGCGGATTTGTCGGCCACTTTGCCGAGCAGTTCGTCGGCAAAGCCCGGAACTTTGGCGGAGTGATCGATCGAGAGCATCGGCACTTGCAGTTCGTGGCTGATGTAGACAGCCGGGACGAGGCCGCCGCGTCCGATGCCGATGATGAAATCCGCCTTCCATGCGTCCGCCGCCAGCAGCTTCGAGAGCTTGCGCACGCTGTGCAGGAAATCCTCGTAAGGGATGTAGTTCAGCGCGGGCGCGGCGGTCTCGTTCATGGGGAAGTCCGTTTGTCGGGCAGCAAAGATCATGCGGGTACCGGTTCGGCGCGCGGACCGCAATCGCCGAAGGGGCGCGTTTTCAACCGCTATTGTGCGGGTGCGGCGGCTGACGGCGCTTGATGGCGGTTGCGCGATGGGCGGGGAGGTCATACTCTCGCTGCACTGCAACAATCAGCTTGGGGTGGCGGCGCATGGCAGAGGGCAGATGGCAGGCGGCAATGGGCGCGCTGGGCGGGGCGGTGCTGCTGGCGGCGATGCCCGGTGCCTCGCTGGCTGATCCTGTGCTCAACGATCCGGCGCGTGAGGCGGCGGTGGCGAAACTGATCGATGACGCGCGCGAGAGCCCGCCTGCCTTGCGCGTGCTGCTGCGCGCCATGCCCAAGGGCGGCGATCTGCACAATCACCTTGGCGGGGCGATCTATGCCGAGGATTATCTCAGCTGGGCGGCGGCGAAGGGCTGGTGCGTCGATGCCAGCGGGCTGAGTGTCGAGCCGCCGCCATGCCCGGCAGAGCGCGGGATCGAGCGGTTTGCCGAAACCAACGAGTTCGGCATGGACCGGTTGATCGACGGAATGTCGACGCGCGGGCTGCAGCGCGGGGTGGGCGCGAACGAGGCCTCGGGCCACACGCAGTTCTTCCGCTCGTTCGAACGCTTCGGGAAGATGGGCGGCGAGACGGCGAAGATGCTTATGGCCGCGCGGCGGATCGCGGCGGGGGACACGCTGTCGTACCTCGAACTCGATCACAACACGAACGCGCTGGTTTCAGTGGTGCGCGCGGCAGGCGATGCGCCGCTGGCGCAAGGCGATCTGGCAGCGGTTTACGCGAGCGAGGCGAAGGCCTTTGCCGCGCTGATCCCCAAGGCGCGCGCCGAACTGGATGCGGACGAAGCGGCTGCGGCGGGCGCGATGGGGTGCGGCACGCCTGCGGCAGAGCCTGCGTGCAAGGTGGCGGTGCGCTATCTGTTTCAGGCGCTGCGGGCGCTGCCGCCGCGTCAGGTCTATCGTTCGCTAATCCTCGGTTTCATGATGGCGGATGCCGATCCGCGCTTTGTCGGCGTGAATATCGTGATGCCCGAAGACGCATGGGCCGCGCGGCGCGATTATGCGCTGCACATGACGATGATCCGCCAGCTCGCGGCCCGGTATCCGCGCGTCAAGCTGTCGCTCCATGCGGGCGAGGTGGCGCTGGGGCAAGTGCCGCCGCAGGACATGAAGGACCATATCGCGCAGGCAATTGCGGCAGGCGCCAGGCGGATCGGGCACGGCACGGGCATCGCCTATGAAGACGCGGCCGAAGACACGATGGCACGCATGGCGCGTGATGGGATTGCGGTGGAGATCAACCTCACCAGCAATGCCGTGATTCTTGGCGTGAAGGGCGCGGATCATCCCATGGCGCTCTACCGCGCGCACGGCGTACCGGTGGTGCTTGCGACCGACGATCAGGGCGTGCTGCGTTCCGACATGACGAACGAGTATGTCCGCGCGGTGCGCGAGCAAGGGCTGGGCTACGGCGCGCTCAAGGCCATCGCGCGGGCGGGGCTGACGTATTCCTTCGTGCCCGGCGGTGCACTGTGGGCTGATCCGATCAAGCTGGTGCCCGTGGCGGTCTGTGCTGATTTTGCCACACCTTCGTGCGCCAAGTATCTGGCGGGCAATGAAAAGGCGCGGCTCCAGGCCAATCTTGAACAGCGTTTTGCCGCATATGAAGCCGAGCGACTGGCGCGGGCGGAAAAGCTGCCTTAAGGCGATATTACAAATTGCTGCTGCGGTGGCATTAACAAGAGCGGGTGCGCTCTGCCTCGGGGGTGCCGTTATGCGGCATGGCGGCAGGGAAGATATCCGGTGGTTTGCAGGAGAGGCGCGGTTTCAATCACGCGTTGTCCGGTCCCCGCGAAGGCAGGGCCGGAGCGCCTTTTGCGTCCACAGGGGGTTACCATCATGAGCTTTTCCACGTCATCCGCACGGCGGCCGGTTTCGCGCAGCTTCGTCACGGGGCTTGTCCTCCTTGGCTGCACCGCGCTGACGGCGCCCGCGTTCGCGCAAGAAGCTCCGGCTGACGAACCGCCGGCCAAGGAAGAAATCGTCGTCGTCGGCTCGCTCGGCGCGCTGCCCATCCAGGACGTCGGCTCGATCTTCGGCTTCGACAAGAACCTCGTCGAAACGCCGCGTTCGGCCTCGACGATCTCGAAGGAGCAGCTTGAGCGCTTTGGCGTGAGCGAGATCTACGATCTTGTCGCGCAAGTGCCCGGCACCTTCACCAACTCGTTCTTCGGCGTCGGCGGCGCGCTCGACATTCGCGGCACCCCCGGCGAAGTCTATTTCCGCGGCGTTCGCAGGCTCGACAATCCGGGCAACTACCCGACCCCGATCGGCGCTTCGGACCGCATCGACATCGTGCGCGGCCCGGCCTCGCCGATCTATGGTCCTTCGAAGACCGGCGGCTACATGAACTTCGTGCCCAAATCGGCCCGCGTGGCCAAGGGCAAGTACATGGACAGCCCGGCGGGCCAGCTTTCTTACACCACCGGCAGCTGGGGCAAGAGCGTGCTCAGCGCGGACCTGCGCGGCCCGGGCAAGATCGGCGGCCAGGAATTCGGCTACAGCCTCTACGCCGAGGTCGAGGATTCAGGCAGCTACTACCGCAACATGAACACCAAGCAGACCATTCTGCAGGCGGCGTTCGATACCGATCTCTCGCCCAACTTGCGGCTCGAGTTCGGCGGCATGTACCATGACTTCAAGGGCCAGCAGAACGGCGGCTGGAACCGCCTGACGCAGGATCTGGTCGACAACGGCACCTACATCACCGGTTCGGCCCAGCCGCTCGATACGGACGGCGACGGCAAGCTTTCGCCCGATGAGATGGATGCGGGCGGCTCGTTCGGCGTGTTCGGCGCATTTGCCTGCGGCGGCGGCGTGTTTCCCGGCGGCTGGACCGACCAGTGCCTCAAGGACAACTACCCCAAGCTGGCGCTGACGGGCGCGGGCACGGCCAAGCTCGATCGGCGCAACACGCTGGCCGGCCCCGAGGACAAGCTGTGGAACAAGGCCAAGACGGCCTACATGGACCTGATCTTCGACGCCGGGAACGATCTCGAGATCAAGAACCAGCTGTTCTACGATGCCTATACCAACCTCAACGAGAACGCCTACGGCTTCTCGCAGTTCCACGATTCCTACGTGATCGAGAACAAGATCGTCGTCTCGAAGAAGTTCACCAACGACGTCGGCAAGTTCTCGGTCCAGTTCTCGCCCTCGATCCGCTACACCGATTTCAAGCATGGTGACGATTTCGACTACGAGTTCTTCCACCGCGTCGACCTGACCAAGGGCTATGACGCGCGTTCGACGCGTCTGCTCTCGACCCAGTCGGGCAAAGACTACTCCAGTTATGTGACTGGCTATTACACCGACTTCGGTCTGGCGGGTCTGGTCGACCTCGATTTCAACTTCGGCCTCGATGTGACCGGCGGCGTCCGGTATGACAACATCAAGGGCAAATCGACCAGCGATGCCACCCGCACCCGCTCGAAGAACGGCGCGGTGGGCGAGGACACGCAAGGCGCGTGGTCGTGGTCGGTCAGCGCCAACTACAAGCTGCCGTTCGGGTTGGTGCCTTATGGCACGATCGCGCGCCAGTCGGTGGTGATCGCGGGGCAGGGTGCGGAGCTTGATCCGGGCAACCTGCAGGCGGGCACATGGATCAGCGCCTCGAAGCTCTATGAAGGCGGCATTAAGGGTTCGTTCCTGAACAATCGCCTCTATGCCGCCGTTTCGGTCTACAAGCAGAGCCGCGTGGACTTCAACGCGCAGTCGATCACGGTCAACCAGGCGGTCGAGACCAAGGGCCTCGAGGCCGAAGTGCGCTGGTCGGTGGATCGCCACCTGCTGGTGACGGGCGCCTATACCAAGACCAACGTCTACAACCTGACCGCGCTCAATGATGGCGTGCTGTTCAGCTTCTTCGGCATTGGCGATCTCAAGGGCGTGACCGACCAATCGCTGCACCTTGGTGGGCAGCTGTTCGGCCTGCTGCCGATCGGCAACAAGGATCAGGCGCGCCGCGCCGGTATCCCGAAGGATCTGTTCTCGGCCACCGCGACCTACTCGTTCGACAATGGCCTCGCGTTTGCGGGCAGTGTCAGCCACGTGCCGTCGGTGTTTTCGGGGCAGGCGCAGACGGTTCGTCTGCCGGCCTATACGCTGGTCGATGGCAGCATCTCGTATGCCAAGGGGCCGTGGCTGCTGCGCGTGGTCGTCAAGAACATCACCGACGCCAAGTACTTCCGCGCCAACTTCACGGAACTGTTCGGCAGCACGATCGCGCTGCCCGAGCGTCCGCGCAACTGGCAGGCCTCGGTCGTCTACAAGTTCTGACCGGGCCATGGGGCGAGGGGCGGCGCGGCTGCCCTTCGCCCTCGTTTTTCATGACGTGATTTCAGGGGGATCCGGGCCATGCGTGGTATTGTGCGTCTTGCGTGCCTTGCGGCTGGCCTGCTGGCTTCCCAGTCTGCGAGCGCCGCGCCCGTGGCCGATGCCGCCACGCTGGCGGCGGTGAAGGCCTGCGCGCCGGCGCGGCCTTGCAGCGCGAAGCTGCCGGTGCGGGTGGTGGTCGTCACCATGTTCGAGATCGGCAAGGACACGGGCGACGCGCCGGGCGAATTCCAGCTGTGGAAAGAGCGGCGGCATCTGACCGAGCCGCTGGCGTTTCCGCAAGGCTGGCACGATCTGGCCTATGATCCCGAAACCGGCGTTCTCGCCATTGTGACGGGAATGGGCTCGATCAAATCGGCCACGGCGGCGCTGGCGCTGGGGCTGGATGAGCGGCTAGATCTGGCGAAGGCCTATTGGCTCGTCGCGGGGATTGCCGGGATCGATCCGGGGGATGCCTCGGTCGGTTCCGCTGCGTGGGCGCGCTATCTGATCGATGGCGACATGGCGCACGAGATCGATGCGCGGGAGATTCCGGCTGGGTGGACGAGCGGCTACTTCGCGCTGCACAGCAAGGGGCCGATGGACAAGACCCCGCTGGAACCGGCCAACGGTGAGCTGTTCGAGCTCAATCCGGCGCTGCGGGACTGGGCCTTTGCCCTCACGAAGGACATGGCGCTGCCGGATGATGCGCGGATTGCCGAGGCGCGCAAGGCTTTCACCGGCTATCCCAATGCGCAGAAGCCGCCGTTCGTGCTGAAGGGTGACAATCTGGCGGCGATGACCTTCTGGCACGGCGCGAAGCTGACCCAGTGGGCCAATGACTGGACGAAGTTCTGGACCAAGGGCAAGGGCGAGTTCGTGACCTCCGCGATGGAGGAGACGGGCACGTTCCAATCCATCGAATACCTCACGAAAGTGGGCCGGGCGGACCGCGACCGGGTAATGGTGCTGCGCGCGGCGAGCAATTTCACGATGCCGCCGCCGGGAGTGGATGCTGCAGCGTATTTGCTCAGCGAGAACCAGGGCTATGCCGGGATGACCGCCGCGCTGGAGAGCTTGTACCGCGTGGGCGGCAAAGTGGTGGACGAGATTACCGGGCACTGGGACCGCTTTGAACAGAGCCCGCCCCGATGACGGCCTGCGTGACGGCCTGCATCCGGGCATGCGGCGGGGGATGGCGCCGCTGCCGATGGTGACGCATGGGCTGTTTTTTGCAACAAGCCCTGCGCTTCAAGGCGGACGTCTGGGTGGTTCAGGCGCGGTTTAGCGGGGAGAACCATGGCGGCGCGCTTTTCTTTGCCCAAGATCGATCAGTTCCTGCTGTGGCTGGTGGGCTGCATGGTGGCGGCCAGCGTGCTGCCCGCGCGCGGCGCGGCGCAGGCTGTGTTCGACTGGGCAGCGGACGGGGCGATCGTGCTGCTGTTTTTCCTCCACGGCGCGAAGCTTTCGCGCGAAGCGGTGCTTGCCGGGATCGGGCACTGGCGGCTGCACCTGATGGCGCTTGGCTTTACCTATGGGCTGTTTCCGGTGCTGGGGCTGGCGGCGGCGGCGCTGACTGCGCCGTTCATCGATCCGGCGCTGGCGATGGGGCTGCTGTTCCTCGCGCTGCTGCCTTCGACCGTGCAGAGCTCGATTGCCTTTACCGCGCTGGCGGGGGGCAATGTCGCGGCGGCGGTGTGCAGTGCCTCGCTGTCCAATCTCATCGGCATCGTGCTGACGCCGCTGCTGGTGGCGGTGTTCATCCATTCGGGCGGCCCTGCGGCTGATGGGAGTGGCGGGATGGACGGCCTCGCCTCGGTACAGAAGATCGGCACGCAGTTGCTGCTACCATTCCTTGCCGGGCACTTGCTCCGGCCGGTGATCGGCAAGTGGATCGATAGCCATAAGGCCCTGCTCCGCCCGGTGGACCAGTCTTCGGTGCTGCTGGTGGTCTATTCGGCGTTCAGCGCGGCGGTGGTGAACGGGGTGTGGAGCCGGGTGGGGCTGGTTGATCTGGCGGTGCTGCTGGCCGCTTCGGCGGTGATCCTCGGCATCGTGATCGCGCTTAACGGGATGGTCGCGCGCGCGGCGGGCCTCAAGCGCGAGGATGCCATCGTGCTGCTGTTCTGCGGTTCGAAGAAGAGCCTCGTTTCGGGCGTGCCGATGGCGGGGGCGCTGTTTGCTCCGGCGGACGTGGGCGTGGTGATCCTGCCGCTGATGATTTTCCACCAGTTGCAGCTGTTCGTCTGCGCATGGCTGGCCGGGCGCTGGCGGAGCGAGCTGGATGCGGCAGCGGCAGTCGTGCCGTTGCCCCCACAAGGCGAGGCGGCGATGCTGGTGCGCGCAGGCGAGATCGGACTGACGGTGCCGGACGAATGCCGCGCTGGGGTGAATGCCAATCTGACGCTGCTGACGCGGCATGCGCGGATCGCGCTGGGTGAGGACGGGGCATGAAGACGGCGACAGCGATTGCGGCTGCGGTACGCAGCGGAGAAGTGACGGCAACGGGGGTGGCCGTGCGCACGCTCGATGCGCTGGCGGCCGATCCGCATGTTGCGGTGACGCGGGTGCTGGCCGAGCGGGCGCTGGCCGAAGCGGCCGCGGTGGACGCGAAGCGCGCGCTGGGGTGCGATCTGGGGCCGCTCGCGGGCGTGCCTTATGCAGTGAAAGACTTGTTCGATGTGGCGGACCTGCCGACGACGGCTGGCTCCGCCGCGCGGGCGAAGGGGCCTGTGGCGGCAGCCGATGCGCTGGCGGTGCAGCGGCTGCGCGCGGCGGGCGCTGTGCTGTGCGCCACGCTCAACATGGATGCCTTTGCCTATGGCTTTGCCACGGTGAATGCCGACTATGGCACCACGCGCAATCCGCATGATCCCGCGCGGCTGGCGGGCGGTTCTTCGGGCGGATCGGCGGCGGCGGTGGCGGCGGGGCTGGTGTCCTTTGCGCTGGGATCGGACACCAATGGTTCGGTGCGCATTCCGGCCAGCTTGTGCGGGCTGTATGGGGTGCGTCCCGCGCGCGGTGATCTGCCGCTGGCGGGGACATTTCCGTTTGCCGAGAGCTTTGACGAGATCGGGCCGTTTGCAGCCAATCTGGGCGATCTGGCGCTGGTGTGGGACGTGCTGCGGGGCGGCGCAATTGCGCCGCATCAGGGCGCGCTGCGCGTGGCGCGGCTGGGCGGGCGGTTTCGCGAGAATGCCGATCCGGCGCAGCTTGCCGCGATCGATGCGATAGCGCCCGAAGCACCGCTGATCGAACTGCCCGATGTGGCGCGGGCGCGCAGTGCGGCCTTTGTGATGACGGCCTATGAAGGCGGAAAGCTGCACCGCGATGCGCTGGCCGCCGATCCCTTTGCCTATGATCCCGCCGTGCGCGACCGGCTGATCGCGGGGGCCTTGCTGCCCGATGCGCTCTACGACGAAGCGCGGGCGTTCCGCGCCGAACACATGGCGCGAATTGCGGCGCTGGTGGCAGAGTTCGATGTGCTGCTCGCGCCGTCTGCGCCGTGTGCTGCGCCGCTGATCAACGATCCCATGATCCTGATCGACGGCGAACTGAACGAGGCGCGGTCGAACCTTGGCATGCATACCCAGCCGATCACCTTTACCGGGCTGCCGGTGCTGGCCGTACCCTTGCAGCGCGCGGGGCTTTTGCCGCTAGGCTTGCAGCTGATCGGCAAGCAGGGCGGCGAAGGGGCGCTGCTGCGGCTGGCGGCAGAGCTTGAAGACAGGGGAATCGTCGGCGTGACCATGCCGGCGAATGCAGATGCGGGGGACATGACATGACGGGCGATGCGGCGAATGCCGGGATGCTGGAGGCCCGCTTCAAACTGAGCGAACGCGGCACCGATGTGCGCACTGAAGTGCTGGCGGGGTTCACCACGTTTCTGACGATGGCCTATATCGTGCTCGTCAATCCGGCGATCCTCGGGCAGGCGGGCCTGCCGGTCGCCTCGGTGGCGGCGGCGACATGTTTTGCCGCGGCCTTTGCCTCGATCCTGATGGGCATGGTGGCGAACACCCCGCTGGCGCTCGCGCCGGGCATGGGGCTGAACGCCTATTTCAGCTTCACCGTGGTGCAGCAGATGGGCGTGCCGTGGCCGGTGGCGCTGGGCTGTGTGTTCCTCTCGGGCCTTGCGTTCCTGATTCTGACGCTGACGGGAGTGCGCCAGCTCATCGTCTCGGTCATCCCGCAGCACCTGTTTGCGGCGGTGGCGGGGGGCATTGGCCTGTTCATCGGGTTTATCGGGCTGAAGGATGCAGGCATCGTCGTCGCCAATCCCGCGACGTTCGTGGCGCTGGGCAGCGTGACCGAGCCGGGGCCGGCGATGGCGCTGTTCGGGCTGGTGGTTATCGGCTCGCTCGCGGTTTGGAACGTGCGCGCGGCGATGCTGATCGGGATCGTGCTGACCACGCTGGCGGGCTGGGCGATGGGGCAAGTCCATGCGCCGACCGAGCCCTACAGCCTCTCGGCGCTGACGGCGACGGCGTTCAAGCTCGATATTCCGGGCGTGTTTGGCCTTTCCGGCGAGAACGCGCACCGGGCCGGGCTGGGGCTGGTCGAGATTCTGTTCGTGTTCCTGTTCGTCGATCTGTTCGACAATATCGGCACGCTGGTCGCGGTGACCAAGCGCGCCGGGCTGATGGATGCGGCGGGCAAGATACCGGGGCTGAACCGCATCCTGATGACCGACGCGGTGGCGACGATGGTCGGCGCGGTGGCGGGCACTTCGACCGTGACGAGCTATGTCGAGAGCGCGGCGGGCGTGCAGGCGGGCGGGCGCACGGGGCTGACGGCGGTGGTCTGCGGGCTGCTGTTTTTCGCCACGATGTTCGTTGCGCCTTATGCGCAGCTGGTCCCGCTGGCGGCGACTGCGCCTGCGCTGGTGGTGGTAGGCGGGTTGATGCTGCTGCCGCTGACTGAAGTGGACTGGGACGACCCGATGGCGGCGATCCCGGCGTTCCTGACCGTGGCGATGATCCCGCTGACGTTCTCGATCGCCAATGGCCTCGCCTTTGGGATCACCGCGCACGCGTTCCTCAAGCTGATCAAGGGGCAGGCGCGCACGTCGGACTGGTTTCTCTATCTGCTCGCCGCGCTGTTCGTGGTGCGCTTCATGTGGATGGCTGCGGCATGATCCGGTCCATCCTCCTGCTCTGCGCCGCGCTGTTGGCGGTGCCAGCCGCAGCGCAAAAGCTGGATGATACGCCGCGCACGGTGGTGATGACCGCGTTCCATCCCGAATGGCATTCGCTCGCGCCGCTGATTCAGGAGGCGAAGGAGCACACCATCAACGGCAACACCTTCCTGACGGGGACGCTGGAGGGCAAGCCCGTCGTGCTGATGCAGAGCGGGGTGAGCGTGGTGAATGCGGCGATGAGCACGCAGCTCGTGCTCGGCCGGTTCACCGTGAAGCGGATCGTGTTTTCCGGAATTGCGGGCGGAGTCGATCCGGCGCTGTCCATCGGCGATGTCGTGGTGCCTGAGAACTGGGGGCAGTACCTGGAGGGCTCTTTCGCACGGAAGACGAAGAAGGGCTGGATGCCGCCGGATGAGGGGCACCCGGAATCGCCCGCGAACTGGAACTTCATCTTCCCGCGCGGAACGCTGATCACCAGCAAAACCGCGCAGATGCAGCGGGTTTACCGCATTCCGGTTGATGCCGGGTTGCTGGCGCTGGCGAAGCAGGTGGTGGCGGGGATCACGCTGGAACGCTGCGTGCCGCCTTCGGACAAGATGCGCGCCGGATCGGCGCTGTGCCTGCCGCGCATGCCCAAGGTCGAAGTTGGCGGGACGGGGGTGACGGCGGGGATCTATGCCGACAATGCGGCCTTCCGCATCTACCTCCAGCGTGCGTGGGCGGCGCGGGTGCTCGATATGGAGAGCGGCGCGGTGATGCAGGTGGCGATGAGCAACAGCGTGCCGGCCATCGTGTTTCGCAGCCTTTCCGATCTGGCGGGCGGGGATCCGCACAAGAACATGGAATATGTGTTCGAGCATCTCGCCTCGGCCAATTCGGCGCATGTGGTGCGGGCGTTCGTGGCGGCACTGCCGGATTGACAGGATGGAGCATGGACGCGGCTGACGATCTTGTCCGGCGCTAAAACACCGCTTGCGCGGGTGCGGGCTGGCGGGCCAAAGATGGGGCAACGATCCATCACGCGGGAATTATCCATGCTTCGCCAGACGATTGCCCTGCTTCTCCTTTCGACCTGCGTGCCCGCCGTGGCCCAGACAGCTTCGCCTGCAGCCGCGAGCGAGCAGCCTTCGCGCAGCTTCACCGGCGCGGACTTGTTCGGCCTCGAGATGGCGTCCGGTCCGCAGATCAGCCCGGACGGGACGCGCGCCGCTTATGTGCGCCAATCGGGCGATGTGATGACCGACCGGATGCGCTCGGCGATCTGGATCGTGGATGTGCAGAGCGGCGAGCAAGTGCCGCTGGCGGGCGCGGGCGGGGCCGCGCAGTTTTCGCCGGTGTGGTCGCCCGATGGCAAGCGGCTGGCCTATGTCGGGGCCGAGGAAGGCAGTTCGCCGCAATTGTATGTGCGGTGGATGGAGAGCGGCGCGACGGCGCGGATCACCGGGCTGCCGGATGCGCCTGCCAGCCTTGCCTGGTCGCCCGATGGCAAGCAGCTTGCCTATACCATGCGCGTGCCGGGCGAGGCGACGCGGCTGGGCGCAGCGCCGGCCAAGCCCGAGGGCGCGAAGTGGGCCGAGCCGCTCGAAGTGATCGACCGGGTGACCTACCGCGCGGATGGCGGCGGCTATCTCAAGCCGGGGTTCGATCAGGCGTTTGTGGTGGCGGCGGACGGCGGTGCGCCGCGCCAGCTGACTTACGGCAAGTTCGATGTTTCCGGGCCGCTTTCGTTTGCGCCGGATGGCCGCACGCTGGTGCTTTCCTCCAATCGCCGCGCAGACTGGGAGCGCGAGCCCAATGACAGCGAGGTCTTTGCGCTCGATCTGGCGAGCGGGGCGCTGACGCAGCTGACCAGGCGCTATGGGCCGGATCAGAATGCGGTGGTCTCGCCCGATGGCGGGAAAATCGCGTTTCTCGGGTTCGACGATACGCACAAGAGCTACCAGCCGTCTGTGCTCTACGTGATGGACCGCGATGGTGCGAACGTGCGGGCGCTGACGGCCACGCTCGACCGCAGCATCGAGGATGTGCAGTGGGCGGCGGACGGGCGCTCGGTCTATGCGGCCTTTGACGACAAGGCGGTGCGCAAGGTGGCGCGGATCGATCTCGCTGGAAAGCTGACGGTGGTGGCCGAAGGGCTGGCGGGCAGCGGGTTCGACCGGCCCTATACCGGCGGCAGCTTCAGCGTTTCCAAGGGCGGGGTGATCGCGTGGACCGGCGATGCCAGCGGCGGCGTGCGGCCTGCAAACCTGTTCATCGGCAAGCGGCAAGTGACGCGGCTGGGCGAGACGGTGCTGGCGGCCAAGGCGCTGGGACGCGTCGAGCCGCTGGACGTGACGGCGAGCGACGGGCGCAAGATCGGGGCGTGGCTGGTGCTGCCGCCGGGCTATCAGGCGGGCAAGCGCGTGCCGCTGATCCTGGAAATCCACGGCGGGCCGCACACGGCTTATGGGCAGGTCTTTTCCTCGGACGACCAGCTGTATGCCGCGCAGGGCTATGCGGTGCTCTACACCAATCCGCGCGGGAGCACGTCCTACGGCAGCGAGTTCGCCAACCTGATCGACAAGAACTACCCGAGCGATGACTATGGCGACCTGATGAGCGCGGTGGATGCGGCGATTGCCAAGGGCGTGGCCGATCCGGACAACCTGTTCGTGACCGGCGGTTCGGGCGGCGGGGTGCTGACCAGCTGGATCGTGGGCAAGACCGACCGCTTCAAGGCCGCCGCCACGCAGAAGCCGGTGATCAACTGGATCAGCGAGGCGCTGACGATGGATGGTACGGGCTTCACCTCGCGCTACTGGTTCAAGAAGCAGCCGTGGGAAGACCCGATGAGCTACTGGAACCGTTCGCCGCTCTCGCTGGTGGGCAATGTGAAAACGCCGACAATGGTGGTGGTGGGGAGCGAAGACTTCCGCACGCCGGTGAGCGAATCCGAGCAATATTACGCGGCGCTGCAAATCCGCGGCGTGCCGACCGCGCTCGTGAAAGTGCCCGGCGCCAGCCACGGCGGCTTCACCGCGCGGCCCTCGCAATCGGCGGCCAAGGCTTCGGCGATCCTCGCGTGGTTCGACAAGTACCGGACCGATGCGGGCAAGAAGCCGTAAGGGGCGGTGCTACAAGTTTGGTGAGGTCGGGGAAGCGGCGCCTGCAGGGGGAGCGCCGCTTGAAATAGTTGGTCGGGACGAGAGGATTCGAACCTCCGACCCCCACACCCCCAGTGTGATGCGCTACCAGGCTGCGCTACGTCCCGACCGGAAGGCGCGCCTATAGGCAGGGGTTTGCAGGAGCGCAAGGCTTCTTGATGGTTGATTTGATGGCGCGGGCAAAAGCGGGGCGGCGGGGCCCCGCGCAAAGTTGCCTAAGCCATGCCAAACTGCTAGCGCGCCAGCCGATATTGGTGAGGTTCGGCCTGCGGGGCCGGATCGAGCCTCAAGCCCGCCCTATCGAAAGTTTCTGACCAGCCATGAACGGTCCTGCCTTGCTCTCCATGCTCGCCGCCGCTGCTCCTGCCACTGCTGCGGGCGAGCCGCCTGCTTATCTGCAGTTCCTGCCGCTCGTTGCGATGGCGGTGATCTTCTACTTCCTGATCCTGCGTCCGCAGATGCGCCGCCAGAAGGATCAGCAGGCGAAGATCGCAGGGCTGAAGAAGGGCGATCAGGTGGTGACGGCCGGCGGCCTCATCGGCAAGGTGCTCAAGGTTGACGATCATATCGTCGATCTGGAATTGGCCCCCAATGTGCGCGTCCGCGCGGTGCGGGCGACGATTGGCGATGTCATGCCGCCAGCCGGTTCGGCTCCCGCCAACGACTGAGTGCTGCCCGCTTCACGCCGAACGACCAAATTGATGCTGCGGCCCGCGTTTCCCATTCCGATGCGCCGGGGCTCCTTCAGGAAGACTGCTCGAAATGCTTGAATTTCCGCGCTGGAAGGTGATCTGGCTCTGGGCGATCACGCTGGCCGCTGCGCTGGCCGCGGTCCCGTCGCTCCTGTCCACCATGGGTTTCGCCATTCCAGCCGGGGTCTATGCGCCCAAGGTCAATCTGGGGCTCGATCTTGCGGGCGGCAGCCATATCCTGCTCGAAGCCGATCCCGCACAAGTGCGCCAGCAGCGCATCGAGGGCATGGACGAATCCGTGCGCGGCAAGCTCAAGCAAGCGGGCGGCAATATCCGCATCAGCGACATTTCCAACCGCGACGGCGCGCTGACTTTCCTGGTTGAAGATCCGGGCAAGGTCGATGCGGTGCGCGAGGCGATCCTGCCGCTGACCAACGGTGCGGGGCTGACCGGCGCGCGCGACTGGACGATCAACGTGATCGACGGCAACCGCTTCGTGCTCAAGCCGACGCCCGAGGGCATCGATCAGGCCGTGGTGCAGGCGATGGAGACCGCAGTCGAAGTGGTGCGCAAGCGCATCGACGCGCTGGGCACGCGCGAGCCGACGATCATCCGTTCCGGCCCCAACCGCATCGTGGTGCAGGTGCCGGGCCTGCAGGACCCGCAGGCGCTCAAGAACCTGCTCGGGCAGACCGCCAAGCTGGAGTTCAAGCTGGTCGATACGACCGCACTGCAGAGCGATATCCAGCGCGGTGTCGCGCCTCCGGGCAGCGAGATCGTGCCGTATGCGCCGGGCAAGGACGGCGGGCCGGTGGGCTCGATCGCGGTAAAGCGGCTGGGCGGCATTCGTGGCGATCAGCTGACGAACGCGCAAGTGACGAACAACCAGCAGACCAACGAGCCGCAAGTGGCGATCACCTTCACCACCGAAGGCGGCGCGCGGTTTGCCAAGCTGACGACGCAGAACGTCAACAAGCCGTTCGCGATCATCCTCGATGGCAAAGTGCTTTCCGCGCCCAACATCAACGAGCCGATTCTGGGCGGCAGCGCAGTGATTTCGGGCAACTTCACCACGCAGGCGGCCAGCAATCTGGCGATCTCGCTGCGCTCGGGCGCACTGCCGGTCGATCTCAAGGTGGTGGAAGAACGCACTGTCGGGCCGGACCTCGGCGCGGATTCGATCCGCAAGGGCATGATCGCGATGGCGGTCGGCACGCTGGCGCTGGCCGCGTTCATTCTGGCGACATACGGCCGCTTCGGGGTCTATGCCTGCATCGCGCTGGTGTTCAACGTGCTGATGATCCTGGGCGTGATGGCTCTGATCGGCACGACGCTGACGCTGCCGGGCATCGCCGGTTTCGTGCTGACCATCGGCGCGGCGGTGGACGCCAACGTGCTGATCAACGAGCGTATCCGCGAGGAAAGGCACCGCGGACGGCGCGTGTTCCAGGCGGTGGAGATGGGCTATAAGGAAGCCAGCCGTGCGATTTTCGACGCGAATATCACCAACGTGATTGCGGCGGTTTCGATGGCCGCATTCGGCTCCGGCCCGGTGCGCGGGTTTGCCATCGTGCTGCTGATCGGCATCGCGACTTCGGTGTTTACCTCCGTGACCATGACCCGGCTGTGGGTGGCGCAGTGGCTGCGCCGCGCGCGTCCCACTGAAATTGCCTTGTAAGGAACCGGCCCGATGAAGCTCCTCAAGCTCGTTCCCGACAACACCAACATCCGGTTCCTGCGCTGGCGCGTGCCGTTTTACGTGATCAGCATGCTGCTGATGGCCGCGAGCCTTGGCCTCGTGTTCACCAAGGGCCTCAACCTTGGCGTCGATTTCATCGGCGGGCAGATGATCCGCGTGACCTTCACCCAGAGCGCGGAAGCGCCGGTTGCTGTGCTGCGCACCGAGATCGACAAGCTGGGCTATGGCGAACCGATCATCCAGCGTTATGGCAAGCCCAACGAGATCTCGATCCGGATGAAGCTGCCGGAAGGCGCGGACCATGATTCCGGCCTTGCCGACAAGATGGCGCGCACGATCACCGCAGACATCAAGGCCAAGCACGCCGATGCGCGCGTGGACGGGGTGGATTCGGTCTCGGGCAAGGTTTCAGGCGAGCTGTGGCACAGCGCGGTGCTGTCGCTCGGCCTCGCGGCGCTGGCGGTGGCGGCTTACATCTGGCTGCGCTTCGAATGGCAGTTCGGCATCGGCGCGCTGTTCAGCCTGGTGCACGACGTGGTGCTGACGCTGGGTCTGTTTGCGGTGACGCAGCTGGAATTCGATCTCAACATCGTGGCGGCGCTGCTCACGCTGATCGGCTATTCGCTCAACGATACGATCGTGGTTTATGACCGGATCCGCGAGAACCTGAAGAAATACCGCAAGATGCCGATGCCCGAGCTGCTCGATCTATCGGTGAACGAGACGCTGGCGCGCACGCTGGTGACGTCGCTTTCGATGCTGATCACGCTGCTCGCGCTGCTGCTGTTCGGGCCGGACGTGATCTTCGGCTTCACCGCAGCGATCACGCTGGGCATCTTCGTGGGTACGTACAGCTCGATCTACATGGCCGCGCCGATCCTGATCTGGCTCAAGGTGACCTCGAAGAGCTTCATCCCGACCGAAACGGCGCTCGACAAGCAGGAGCAACTGGCGCGCGAGCGGGGCTGAGCCGCCACCGGCTGCGCATCAGGCGCCTGAGACAGCCTTTTCGTAGATCCCGGCCAGCGCGGCGGCGTTTGCGGCCCAGCTGAACCGGGCGGCGCAGGCCGCGACGTCTGCTTGCGCGGGCGGCGCTGCGAGCAAGTCTGCAATGGCCGCTGCAATGGCGGCGGGCGTGCGTTCGGCGAGGCGTCCGGCAGCGGGGCAGGCGATCACTTCGCCCGCGCCGCCGATGGGCGGGATCACCAGCGGCGTGCCGCAGGCGAGCGCTTCGATCCACGCATTGGCAAGGCCCTCGCGCTCTGACGGCAGGACCATGACATCGGCGGCGCTGAGCAGCGTGGGCAGCACATCGTGGCTGACTGCGCCGAGCATGTGCACCCGGCTGGAAATGCCCAGCGCGGCGGCGCGGGCGCGCAAGGCGGCTTCATCCGCGCCCGTGCCTGCCAGCGCGAGATGGATATCGCCGGGCAGGCTGGTCAGCGCTTCTATGGCGAGTGCTTGTCCCTTGATCGTGATCAGCGCGCCGACGCAGACGGCAAGGCGGTCTTGCGGGCGCAGCGACAGGGCTGGGAGGCTGGCGGCAAGCCGGGCGCGGGCTTCGGCGCGGTGGAGCGGCTGGAACCGGGCGTGGTCCAGCCCAGTATAGTGGACCGTGATCCCGGATGGTGGGGCAAGGCCGAGCGTGTCCATATCGCGCGCCAGGGCGGCAGACACGGCGAGTACGGCGCATGCATCACGCGCGGCGCGGCGCATCTGGCCAAGTGCTGTTTTGCTCTGGCCCCACAAGTGAATGTCTGAGCCACGCGCCTTGATCGCATGAGGCAGACCGAGCGCAGCGGCCACGCGGGCGGCTGCAGGGCCATCGGGATAGAAGAATTGCGCATCCACCAGATCGAATGGCGCTTCGGCATGCAGGCGGCGGGCGAGCGGCAGCACGGCGTGCGCGATCATCAGGTAATTGATGCGCATTGAAAGGCGCGGGATCAAAGTGAAGCGCGGGTGGTAGACAGGGATCGGTCCGCCGGTTTCCAGTTGCGGGATCGCTGAAAGCGGCTTGTATCGGCCCACGTTGCTGAACGGCGGCGGCGGCAGGCCGATAGGGTTGATGACAGTCACGTCCCAATCCCCGCGCGCCGCCAGCGCCTCCATCTGGCGCGCGACGAAGCGGCCGAAGCCGGGACGGACAGGTGCGGGATAGAGCGTCGAAATCGACAGCAGGCGGCGCTTCATTGGACCGATCTGGAGGACGTCAGAGCGAGCGGACGAGCAGTTCGGCCACGCCGAGCCATGCGGGATGATCGATCACCACCTGCCGCTGGCCGACGCCGGGCGGGAGCAGGGCCACGCGGTCTCCGTCCCGATCAATCATGCGGCCGAAGGCGAAGCGGCCGCCGGGGCGGGGGGCGAGCACATCGCGGTTGAGCGCGCGGGCGAAATCGGCAGCGTCGACCTGCTTGAGCCAGACCTGATCGCCGGCGCGGTATTCACCCGCGCTTGCTTCGACTGTCATCACGACCATCTGCGCCGAGCCGGGCCCGACCGGGAACACGGCGGACATCGGCTTGGCCAGTGCTTCTGCGCCGCCCGCAGCGAGGCGGGCGATGATCTGGGGTTCGGCTTCGGCTTCGGCCTTGACCAGCAACTGCGGATCGACATCGAGCGCGGCGGCGATGCGGTTCATCCAGCCCAGCGAAAGCGAGCGCATCCCCGTTTCGAGGCGGCCGATGGTTTGCGCGGTGGTGGGCGGCGCGCAGCGCGCGGCGACATCGGCCAGCGTGAGGCCCTTTTGACGTCGGATATCGCGGATGCGGTTGATCATGGTTGGCGGCGCACTCTTTGGGGCCTTTCGGCTGCTTTTACAGCTTTTGGACGCGGGGACAAGTTTTGCGCTTTCCTACAGGCGCGACTCTCCGGCAAGACCTCAATTGTTCCTGATTTGTTCGATGGAGGGGCGTGATGGCGCAAGTTCTGGTGAATCGTGAACTGACCGAGGAAGGGCCGCGGGGGCTGGACGGGGTTCGTCCCGGTGGGGGCGGCGGCGCGGTGCGCAGTGTGCGGGTGAACCTCGCCGAGTCGCCGTTGACGTGGCTCCATGCGCGCGGGCATCTGAATGATCGGCAGTTCGCAGCGGGCGAACGGCTCCGCGCGGATTGGGAGCGGGCAGAGCTCGCGCCATCGGTGACGATGCGCTGGGATCCGGTGCGGATCGCGGGCGGGGAGCCGGGGCTGACGCAGAGCGAGCGGCAACTGGCGGCAAGGCGGCGGTTTGACGGGGCGATTGCGGCGGCGGGGCCGGGGCTTTCGGATATCCTGTGGCGCGTGGTCTGCGCGGGCGAAGGCGTGCCGGCGGCGGAAAAGGCGCTGGCGTGGCCCGCGCGCAGTGGCAAGCTGGTGCTGGAACTGGCGCTCGACCGGGTGGCGGGATTTTATGGGCTCGGGTGAGGGATGGTTCCGCGCGGCGCGGTTGGTGGTCGATACCGGCATCCACCACTACCGCTGGAGCCGCGAGAAGGCGACCGCCTATATGGTCGCCACCACCGGCTTCGCGCAGGCGCGCAGCCAGCGCGAGGTGGAGCGCTATTGCGTGATGATCGGGCAGGCGTGCAGCTACAAGATCGGGCATACCGCGTGGGTGAAGGCGCGGGCGAAGGCGCAGGCGGCCTTGGGGGACAAGTTCGGCCTGCCGTGGTTCCATGGGATTTTGGAGGAAGGCACGATGCCGCTGTTCATGCTGGAAAAGCGGATCGAGGAGCGCACGGCGGAGCGGTTGGCTGGGTGAGAGGGGGCTGGCGTCTGGGACCAGTAGCACCCGGCGGGCGCGGTGCCGGGCGGTGAGGCCCAAAGTTAGCCAAGCCCCGTGTCAAGCTCGGGGCGACGGTCGGTTTTAGATGGCGAATTGGTGGGCCATGATGGCTGAAAGTGGGTGGGTTCCGGCCATTCCTGCAACCACCTTCTTCGTCGCCCCGTGCTTGACACGGGGCTTGGCTTTTCTTGCGACCTTTCGTTTGGCATGAATGCCAGATGGAAAAGGGCGGCTGGGTCTACATCATGGCGAACCGCTATCGCGGCGGGACAAATGTTGGCGTCACCTCCGATCTCACGCGGCGCGTGTGGCAGCACCGGGAGAATGAAGGCTCAATCCATGTCAGGGACTTCGGAAAGACCAGGCTCGTCTACGCCGAACGGCACGAGGAAATCGAACCCGCCATCGCACGGGAAAAGCTCGTCAAAAAATGGCGCCGGGAATGGAAGTTCGCGCTGATCGAGGCAGACAATCCCGATTGGCTCGACCTTTGGGACCAGTGGTACCCGGCGGAAGGCGGGCCGTTGGGCAACGCTGGAAGGTAGCCAAGCCCCGTGTCAAGCACGGGGCGACGTTGGGTTTTCGGTGGCGATTTGATGAGCCATGATGGCTGGGATTGGTGGGAAGCCGCCGCTCAAGGGCAGTCATTGAACGCGTAACATCCGACAAACATAGCATTGATCGGCCACGAGACGAAAGCGAGCCCGATAGTGACCGACATGATCACCTTGAACCCCCGCGACGGCACACGCCAGACTGCCAGCAGTGATGCCGCGAGCCAAATCAGCGCGAGAACGAGGTAAAGCGAGAATTTCAATGTTATCATGCCAGGCGAGGCAAGCAGAAGTGCGTAGCCGATGATGACCACGACAAGGGCGAGAAAGACACGCATTGTCGCGGATTTAGAACGCCTGCAGAATTTCCGCAACTGGGGCGTTTGCAGTCCGTCTGACCGAACCCAACGTCGTTAGCCCTCCACCATCTCCGCCAATTCCAGCCAGCGCTCTTCCGCTGCGTCCTTCTCCGCGCGGGCCTTGTCCAGCGACGCGGTGAGCGCAGCGAAGCGGGCGGGGTTCTTCGTGTAGAGGTCCGGGTCCGCCAGCGCGGCTTCATCGAGGGCGATGGCTTTTTCCAGTTCGGCGATGCGGTCTGGCAGCAGCTCGTAGTCGCGCTGGTCCTTGTAGGTGAGCTTGGCCTTTTTGGACGGTGGGGGCGGCGGCGGCGCGGCGGCGGGTTTGTCCGCCGTTTCGCGCGCCACGGGCTTGCCCGCGAGGCGTGCCTTCCGCTGCTTTTCCCAATCGGCATAGCCGCCCGCGACCACATCGACTTTGCCCGAGCCGTCCATGCCGAGCGTGATCGTGACGGTGCGATCAAGGAAGTCGCGGTCGTGGCTGACGATGAGGACGGTGCCGTCGTAGTCCGAAATCACTTCCTGCAGCAGATCGAGCGTTTCGAGATCAAGGTCGTTGGTTGGCTCGTCGAGCACGAGGAGGTTCGAGGGGCGGGCAAATTCGCGCGCCAGCAGGAGCCGCGAGCGTTCACCGCCGGAAAGCGTGCCGACGCGGGCTTCGACCATGCCGGGATCGAACAGGAAGTCCTTGAGATAGCCGTGGATGTGCTTGCGCACCCCCTGCACGTCGATCCAATCGCTGCCTTCGGCGACCACATCGCGGATGCGCTTTTCAGGCGACATCAGGCTACGCTGCTGGTCGATGATGACGGGGGTGAGCGTTTTCGCCAGCGTGACGGTGCCGCTGTCCGGCTCCAGTTCGCCGGTGAGGAGCTTGAGGAGCGTGGTTTTCCCTGCGCCGTTCGCACCGACGAGGCCGATGCGGTCCTTGCGGGTGATGCGCAGGGAGAAGTCCTTGACGATCACGCGTTCGCCGAAGCGCTTGGTGATCTTGTCCGCGACGATCACCGCCTTGCTTTTGGCATCATCGCTGGCGAGGGTGAGCTTGGCCGCGCCTTGCGGGCTGAGCATCGCGGCGCGGGTTGCGCGCATTTCCCAGAGCTTTTCGAGGCGGCCCATGTTGCGCTTGCGCCGCGCGGTGACGCCGCGTTCGAGCCAGTGGGCTTCGATCTTGAGCTTGGCGTCGAGCTTGTCCGCCGCGCGGGCTTCCTCGGCGTAGACCGCTTCCATCCACGCTTCGTAGCCGCCGAAGCCGATTTCGCGGCGCCGGAGCGAGCCGCGATCCAGCCACAGCGTCGCCCTGGTCAGGCGCTCCAGGAAGGTGCGGTCGTGGCTGATGACGACGAAGGCGCCATTGTAGCGTTGCAGCCAGGATTCCAGCCATTCGATGGCGGCGAGATCGAGGTGGTTGGTCGGCTCGTCCAGCAGCAGGAGATCAGGCTCGCTGGCGAGCGCGCGGGCGAGGGCGGCGCGGCGGCGTTCGCCGCCCGAGGCGCTGTCTGCCTTGCGGGAAAGGTCGATACCAAGCTGCCCGGCAATGGATTCGACTTCATGGCGCGGCGGGGCGTCCTTGCCGGAAAGCGCGAAGTCCATGAGGGTTTCATAGCCGGTGAAGAACGGGTCCTGCTCCAGCGTGACGACGCGCGTGCCCGGCTGGACCGAGCGGGTGCCCTTGTCTGCATCGACGGTGCCCGCGATGAGCTTGAGCAGCGTGGTTTTCCCCGCGCCGTTGCGGCCGATGAGGGCGAGGCGATCACGCGGGCCGATCTGGACATCGAGGTCCTTGAACAGCCAGCTTGTGCCCTGGTTGAGGCCGAGGCCTTCCCAGCTGAGAATAGGTGCTGCTGCCATGATGGGCCGCGCTTAGCCGGGGCAGGGGCCAAGGTCCAGTATCTGCGCAAGGCGGCTTGGCATGAGGCTGCTCGTTCTGTCATATTGCCGGATTAGGGGAGCGAGCCTTGGGGGGACCGCTTCCCCCCGCACGTTCACAAGCTATGCGTTCACAAGCTATTCAAAGGCCGCAGTCTATGCCGCTTCGCATCATGCGTTGGACCACATCTCTGCTCGCCCTTGGCCTCCTCGTTTCGCTTGCCCCTGCCGCCGATGCGCAGCAACGCGCCGATGAGCAGGGTGAGGCGCGGCGCGATCTGCGTAATGGCAACGTGCGTTCGCTGCGAGAGATTGAGGCGCGCGTGCTGCCGACCAAGCGCGGGATGCAGTATCTCGGCCCCGAATACGATCCGACCGCGATGGCCTATCGGCTGAAGTTCATTCAGGGCGGGCGCGTGGTGTTTGTCGATGTGGACGCGCGCACGGGGCAGATTCTGGGCGAATCGCGCTGATTGGCGAGTCTTGCGGGGAGCAGAACGGCCCGTTCCTTGACCGTTCATGTTTGTCGCTCCATCAAGCCTGTTCATATTCCGTGCCGCCAGTGTGCGGCGCAGCAAGGGGCAAGCCATGCGCATCCTGATCGTCGAGGACGAACCCACTCTCGGCAAGCAGCTCAAGTCCACGCTCGAAGCGAACGGCTATGCCGTCGATCTTTCGGTCGATGGCGAGGACGGCCATTTCATGGGATCGACCGAGGATTACGATGCGGTCGTGCTCGATCTGGGCCTGCCGGAGATCGACGGACTGACCGTGCTGGGCATGTGGCGCAAGGAAGGCCGCACGTTTCCGGTGCTGGTGCTGACCGCGCGTGACAGCTGGTCGGACAAGGTGGCGGGGCTTGATGCCGGGGCGGACGATTATCTCGCCAAGCCGTTCCAGAGCGAAGAACTGATTGCCCGCCTGCGCGCGCTGATCCGCCGTGCTTCGGGCAATTCCTCGTCCGAGCTGATTGCGGGCGGCGTGCGGCTGGATACCCGTTCGGGCCGCGTGACGCTGGACGGCGAGCCGGTGAAGCTGACCGCGCAGGAATACAAGCTGCTCTCCTACTTGCTCCATCACAAAGGCAAGGTGGTGAGCCGCACCGAACTGATCGAGCATATCTACGATCAGGATTTCGACCGCGATTCGAACACGATCGAGGTGTTCGTCACGCGCATCCGCAAGAAGCTGGGGCCGGATGTGATCACCACGATCCGCGGGCTGGGCTATAGCCTCGACGATCCGGCGCACGGCGGGCGCGGCTGATCCGCAGGCCGGCGCTGAGCCGAGGTGGAGCACGCCGTGATCACCCCTGAGGCACCGCCGGCGGCCAATGCGGCCCCGGCGACGGCGCCGCACACGGGTTCGCTGACGCGGCGGATGCTGCTGATTGCGGTGGCGTGGATTTCGGTCCTGCTGCTGGGCGGCGGCCTCGCGCTCGACCGGACGATGACCGGGCTGGCGACCCGAAATTTCGATGACCAGCTCGGCTATATGCTGACCGCGATGGTCGGTTCGGCCGAGATCGGACCGGACGGCGAGGTGTTTTTCAACCGCGCGCTGGGCGATCAGCGGTTTCTTGAGCCCAATAGCGGTCTCTACTGGCAGATTTCGGGCAAGGGGCACGAGGATTTCCCCTCGCGCTCGCTGTGGGATCGCACGCTCAAGCTGAAAAGTGACCACTTCGACGGGACGCCGCACGTTTATGACAGCGAGCAGTTTGGCGAGGAGCGGCTGCGGATCATCGAGCGGTCGGTGATCCTGCCGGGCAGCCCGATCAAATGGCAGTTTGCGGTGGCGGCCAGCCGCAGCGAGCTCGATGCGCAGATCCGGCGGATCCGGGCGATCCTGATCTGGTCGTTCGTGGTGCTGGCGCTAGGCCTGATCGCGATGGCGGCGATGCAGACCTACTACGGCCTTGGCCCGCTGCGCCGCGTGCGCCGCGCGATTGCCGACATGCGCGAAGGACAGGCGCGGCGGGTGGACGAGCCGCTACCGCTGGAAGTGCAGCCGCTGGTCGAGGAGATCAACGGTCTCCTCGAACATTCCGAGCGGCAGGCCGAGGAAGCGCGCACCCATGCCGGGAACCTCGCCCATGCGCTGAAGACCCCGCTGACCGTGGTGATGAACGCGGCGACCGCCAAGGCGGATGATCTTGCGGACACCGTGATCCGCGAGGCGGCGGTGATGCGGCGGCAAGTGGACCACCACCTGGCGCGCGCGCGCGCCGTGGGCCGCCGCGCCACGGGACTTGCGCGCGCCAGCGTGGGCGAAAGTGCGGAAGCCGTGGAGCGCGCGGTGGTGCGGCTTTATCCTCATGTGCGCTTCGACATGGACGGCAACCGCGAGGCCAATGTCGCGATCGAGCGGCAGGATCTCGATGAAATCCTCGGCAACCTGATCGAGAACGCGGCCAAATATGGCGGCGGATCGGTGTTCGTGACGATGGACGCGGTGCCGGACGATCCGAAGACCTGCGAAATCTGGATTGAGGATGACGGGATGGGCATCCCCGATGAGGCGCGGGGCAAGCTGTTTGCGCGCGGGGCACGGCTCGATACCGGCAAGCCGGGAACCGGGCTGGGGCTGGCCATCGTGCGCGATGTGGCCGAGCTTTATGGCGGGGCGATTACGCTAGGCGAGAGCGAGGATCTGGGTGGGCTGATGGCGGTGCTGCGCCTGCCGAGGGCGGCGGGGAAGTAGGCCCCGCCTAGGCGCGCGGCTAGGCTCTGGGATGCGCGCTGCGATAGACATCCAGCAGCGTGGCGGCATCGACTTTGGTGTAGATCTGGGTGGAGGACAGGCTGGCGTGACCCAGCAGCTCCTGCAAGCTCCTGAGGTCTGCGCCCGCGCCCAGCAGGTGCGTGGCGAAGCTGTGGCGCAAGGCGTGAGGCGTGGCGGTGGCGGGCAGACCTAGCACCACGCGCGCGCGGGCGACGGCGCGCTGGATCATCGCTTGCGCGAGCGGGCCGCCTTTCGCGCCGCGAAACAGCGGGGCATCGCGTTCCAGCGGCCAGGGCACTTTGGCGGCGTAGTCCTCCACCGCAGCTTTCACGATGGGGAGGATCGGCACGACGCGCTGACGGCTGCCCTTGCCGGTGACGGTGAGCGCATCGCCCAGCGGCAGCGCAGCGGCGGTGAGCGAGAGTGCCTCGGCAATGCGCAGGCCCGCGCCGTAGAGCAGGAGGAGCACGGCCCGGTCACGTGCACCGATCCACGGCTCGGCGCCTTCGTCGGCTACCATCGCTGCGAGGTTTACCGCGTCATCCGGGGTGACGGGGCGGGGCAAGCCCTTCTTGATGCGGGGGCCGCGCAGGCGGGGCGGCGGGGCTTCGGCCATGCCGGCCTGCGTGCGGGCAAAGCCGAGGAAGGCTTTCAGCGCCGAGAGTTCGCGCGCGGCGGAGACATTGCCGATGCCGTCTTCGCGCCGGGCGGCGAGCTGGCGGCGGACGCTCGCGATATCGAGCGCGGCCAGCGAAGCCCAGTCTTGCGGCGGCGGGAGCGCAGCGAGGAGGCGCGCGGCGGTGGCGACATAGGCGCGCACGGTGTGGGGCGAACGGCGGCGGGCGAGCGCGAGGTGATCGCGCCAGGCTTCGAGCAGATCAGGTGCGCTCATGCCAGCGCCAGCCCGGCGGGGACGAGTTCGCCCAGCAGGCCATCGAGCAGCGGCATACCGGCTTCGGTGACGATCAGGCGGTCGGTGCGCGGGCTGAGCAGGCCTTGCGCAGTATAGAACGCGCGCTTGGCCGGATGGATGAGGTCGGTTTCCGCAAGGCCGAAGCGGGCGGCGAGCGCGGCGGTGCTGATGCCTTCGGCCAGGCGCAGGCCCATGAGGAGTGCTTCGGAGGCTTGCTCGCGAATGCCAAGCTCACGGATTTCGGCGATGCCGTGCGCTTGCGCGCTGACGGCCTTGAGGAAGTTTTCGGGCTTCTTGTGGCGCACCGTGGCAAAGCCGCCGCGCCGTCCGTGGGCGCCGGGGCCGATCCCGGCATAATCCTGATAGCGCCAATAGGTGAGGTTGTGGCGGCTTTCCTCGCCGATGCGGGCGTGGTTGCTGATTTCGTAGGCGGGGAGGCCTGCCGCGTTCGTCATTTCGCGGGTGAGGGCGAACAGATCGCCTGCCGCATCATCATCGAGCGGGGTGAAGCGCCCCTCGCGCACCAGCGTGGCAAAGCGCGTGCCGGGTTCGATGGTCAGCTGGTAGAGCGAGAGGTGGCCGGTGCCGAGCGCCAGCGCGCGGGTGAGTTCGGCTTCCCACAAAGCGGGCGTGTGATCGGGGCGCGCATAGATCAGATCGAAGCTGACGCGGGCGAAATGGCGCTGCGCTACCTCCAGCGCGGCAAGGCCTTCGGACGCATTGTGCAGGCGGCCAAGGAAGGTCAGCGCTGCATCATCGAGCGCCTGCAGACCGAGCGAGACGCGGTTGATGCCGACCCCCGCCAGCGCGGCGAAGTTGGCGGCTTCGACCGAGGAGGGGTTGGCCTCCAGCGTGATCTCGATACCGGGCGCAAAGGTCCAGTGGCGGCTGGCGGCTTCGATCAGCACGGCGACAAGGGCAGGCGGCATCAGCGAAGGGGTGCCGCCGCCGAAGAAGATCGAGGTCAGCTCGCGCCCGCCGGTCAGCGCCGCTTCATGGGCCATGTCGGCCAGCAACGCGGCCTGCCATGCCGCCATGTCGGTGCGTTCGCGGACATGGCTATTGAAATCGCAATAAGGGCACTTGGCGAGGCAGAACGGCCAGTGGATATAGAGGGCAAAGGCCATTCCCCTTTTCAGCCTGAGTCCCGTGCCCAAAGTCAAGGGCCAAAGCCGGAGGAACAGCGCATATGCCGGGCAGACGAAGCATTCTTGCATGTGTTCTGGCGGCGCTTGCGGCCAGCCAGCCCGCAGCGGCGCAAGTGACGGTGGTGCCGGGCGAGGGGGTGGCCCAGCGTCTGCTCGATGCGCAGAACGCAGAGCGCGCACGGCTGGGGCTGAAGCCGCTGGCGTGGAGCGCCAAGCTGGCAGATCACGCTCGCAAGTGGGCGCAGACCCTCGCGACATCGGACATGTTCGAGCATGCGCCGGTGGGGGCCGATGGCGGCGAGGGCGAAAACCTGTGGTTCGGATCGAAGGGTGACTACAGCCCGGAAGAGATGATCGCCTTCTTCGTGGAGGAGGGAAAGCAGTTCAAGCGCGGCACCTTCCCCGATGTGTCGACCACCGGGAACTGGCAGGACGTGGGGCATTATACCCAGCTTATGTGGCAGGATACGCGCGAGGTGGGCTGCACGATTGCGAGCAATGCGCGGCGCGATTTTCTGGTGTGCCGCTATTGGCCGGCGGGCAATACGGTGGGCAAGCCGGTATTCGATTATGCCGCGAAAGTTGTGGCTGCGCCTGCCACGAGTGCGCCGCCAGCCGTGGCGGCCGCGCCGGTCAAGTCAAAGCCGAAGAAACGAGCTTCGAAAAAGCGTCGGCGCGGTGGCTGATCTTGTGCTTTTCGGCGGGGTCCAACTCGGCGAAAGTGCGGGTATCGCCTGAAGGCACGAACACGGGGTCATAGCCGAAGCCGAGCGTGCCGCGCGGCGGCCACGTCAGCGTGCCGGGGGCGCGGCCTTCGAACACCGCCTCGCGGCCATCGGGCCATGCCAGCGCGAGGACGCAAGCGAACCAGCAGTCACGAGGGGTTTGTGGGCCGAGTTCGGCCAGTTTGCCCTCGACTTTGCCCATCGCCATGTACCAGTCGCGGCCAGGCCCGCCTTCAAAGGGCGCGGCTTCGGCCCAATCGGCGGTGTAGACGCCGGGCGCGCCGCCCAATGCGCTGACGCAGAGGCCCGAATCGTCCGCAAGCGCAGGGAGGCCCGAGGCGCTGGCCGAGGCGTGGGCCTTGATGAGGGCGTTTTCGGCGAAGGTCGTGCCGGTCTCGGCCGGTTCGGGCAGGCCGAGTTCGCCAGCGGAAAGGCACTCCATGCCATAAGGGGCCAGCAGCGCCCGGATCTCGCGCAGTTTGCCCGCGTTGTGCGTGGCGATGACGAGCTTTCCGGGCGCGAGCAGGCGTGTCACCGCTTGGTTGCCTTTTCCTGCGCCGCGAAGATTTCGCCGCAGCCGATGCGGGCGAGGCGCAGGAGACGCAGCAAGCCTTCCTCGTCATAGGTCGCGCCTTCGGCCGTCGCCTGCACTTCGGCGATGTGGCCGCCTTCGATCAGCACGAAGTTCGCGTCGGCATCAGCCGAGCTGTCCTCGATATAGTCGAGATCGAGCACCGGGTTGCCATTATGGATGCCGCAGGAAATCGCGGCGACCTTGCGGGTCAGCGGGTCTTCCTTGATCGCGCCGCTGTCCATCAGCCCCTGCACGGCAAGGCGCAGCGCAATCCATGCGCCGGAGATCGAGGCGGTGCGGGTGCCGCCGTCGGCCTGGATCACGTCGCAGTCCAAAGTGATCTGGCGTTCGCCGAGCTTCTTCATGTCCGTTACGGCGCGCAAGGAGCGGCCGATCAGGCGCTGGATTTCCTGCGTGCGGCCCGACTGCTTGCCCTTGGCGGCTTCGCGGCTGCCGCGCGTGTGGGTGGCGCGGGGGAGCATCGAGTATTCCGCCGTGACCCAGCCTTCGCCCTTGCCGCGCATGAACGGCGGCACGCGCTCTTCGACCGAGGCAGTGACGAGCACCTTGGTATCGCCGAAGCCGATCAGCACCGAACCTTCGGCGTGCTTGGTGAAACCGGTTTCAACAGTGATGGCGCGCATTTCGTCTGCGGCGCGGCCTGAGGGACGCATGGGAATTCCTTTGGTTCGAGTTTGCGCTGCCTTTAGCCGTGCAGGCGCGGAAGGAAAGGGGCTAACGCACAGGCTGGTAAGCCGATCCCTTTCATGGCGCGGAAAACTGCCCTAGATGAGGCACATGGCTGGACCCGGACTTTCCGAACTCTCCACGCGCGCTCGCGACATTTTCCGGCTGGTGGTCGAAGGCTATATCGCCAGCGGCCTGCCGGTGGGTTCGCGCACGCTGGCAGGCAGCGGGGCGGTGTCGCTTTCGCCCGCTTCGATCCGTTCGGTTCTGCAGGAATTGCAGGATGCGGGCCTGCTGGCCGCGCCGCATACGAGCGCGGGGCGGATGCCGACCGAGGTGGGCCTCAGGCTGTTTGTCGACGGGATCATGCAAGTGGCGGAGCCCTCTGCGGCAGACCGCGCACAGATCGAGCGTGGGCTGGCCGAGGGCGGCACGATCGAGGCAGCTTTGGCGGCGGCAAGCTCCGCCCTTTCCGATCTTTCGGCGGCGGCGGGCGTTGTCATGGTGCCGCGCCGCGAACTGAGGCTGGCGCAAGTCTCGTTCGTAGCGCTGGGGCAGGGCCGCGCGCTGGTCGTCCTGGTGGGCGATGACGGCAGTGTCGAAAACCGGGTGATCGATCTGCCGGGCGCTGCCAATGCGATGACACTGGAGCAGGCGGGCAATTATCTCACCGCGCGCATGGCCGGGCGCACGCTGGCCGATGCGCTGCGGGCGATCCAGACCGAGATCGCGGGCGGGCGCAGCGCGCTCGATGCCGCCAGCGCAGCGCTGGTCGAGCGGGGGCTTGCGGTGTGGAGCCGCGATGCGGCGCAGCGGCCAGTGCTGGTGGTGCGGGGCCAAGCCAATCTGCTGGATGAAGCGGCGCTGGGTGATATCGAGCGAGTACGGCAGTTGCTCGACGAACTGGAAAGCGCCGAGGCGATTGCGGGCGTGCTCGATGCCGCGCGCGAGGCGGATAGCGCGCGCATTTTCATCGGCAGCGAGAACCGCCTTTTCTCGCTCTCCGGCTCTTCGGTGATCGCAGCCCCCTGGCGCGATGGGGATGGGCGCGTGGTCGGCGTAGTTGGGGTTATCGGGCCGACGCGGTTGAATTATGCGCGGGTTGTCCCCATGGTTGATTTCACAGCCCAATCGCTGGGCAGGATCATCACGCAAGATGGATTTACACGGAAATGACTGACAACGACACGCGCCCGACAGACGCCGAAGTGGCTGCCGAACTGGAGGGCGTGCCTTCCGAGTTGACCGATGGCGGCGATGCGCTGGCCGATGTGGTCGAGGCGCTGAAGGGCGATCTCGAAGCGGCGAAGCAGGACGTGCTCTATGCCAAGGCGGAGACGCAGAACGTGCGTCGCCGCATGGAAAAGGAAGTGGCCGATACCCGCGCCTATGCCGCGACGGCGTTTGCGCGCGACATTCTTTCGGTGGCGGACAACCTTTCGCGCGCGCTGGAGACGATTCCGGCAGAGCTGCGCGAGGACGACAAGATGAAGAACCTCGTCGCGGGGCTTGAAGCCACGGGCCGCGAGATCGAGAAGGTGTTTGCAAGCCACGGGATCAGCCGGATTGCCGCCAAGGGCCTGCCGCTCGACCCGCACCAGCATCAGGCGATGCTGGAAATCCCTTCCGATGATGTGGAGCCGGGCACCGTGCTGCAGGAATTGCAGGCCGGCTACATGATCAAGGACCGCCTGCTGCGCGCAGCGATGGTGGCGGTGGCGAAAAAGCCTGATTGATCAGCGCCGGATTGATCAGCGACTCAGCAGCGCCACCACCTCATCCGTATCGTAGAGATCGGCGAACACGAACGCCATGTTGTGCAGCGTGGCGGCGTGTTCGGCGTCCGTCAACGCGGCGTTGGCGTCGGCGGCGATCAGCACGCGGTAGTTGAGCTGCATCGCATCGCGCGCGGTGCTTTCGCAGCAGCAGTTGGTGAGCGTGCCGGTGATCAGCACGGTATCGATGCCGCGCGCCTTCAGCACCGCATCCAGATCGCTGGTGCCGGGGGTGAAGCCGCTGAAGCGGTGCTTGTCGACCACCGCGTCGCCGCCCTGCACATCGAGCGTGGGCCAGAAATCGTGGTAATGCGCGCCCGGCGTGAAGGCGGCGCGGTGGGCGGCGGCGCCTGCGCCAAGGCGGCGGACGAATACCGACCAGCTGGCCGCATCGGGTGTGGTGAAGCGCAGGAACACGTTGAGCCCGCCACTGGCGCGCACGGCGGCGCTGATGCGGTTCACATTGCCGACAATCTCGCGCGCCATCGGCACTTCGACCGGCGAGCCTGCCTCCATGAAGCCGTTCTGCAGATCGACGCAGATGTGCGCGAGGCGGCTGGGATCGATATCATCGAACACATTGCGCATGCCCCCGCGCGGAGCCGCGACGGCATCAAGAATGGCGTGGGTATCGACGGCGTGCGGCATGGCGGACTTTCCTGAAAAACCGTCTTGTAATGCTGCCTTGTGCAGGAGCCGGGGGCCAGCTGGAGCGGGCGGCCGTTTCGGCTGGCGCAATCTTCAGGCCCGCATTTCTGCCACACCGCCGAACGGAAGCACATTCGCAAGCACCGCCAGCGGCGGGGCGAGGGGTGACGGCGCGCCTTGTGCCGCAAGGAACGCGTGGCGCACGAGCTCGGCTTGCTGTTCGATGCCATAAGCGGTGAAGGGCCGAGCCGCATCGAAGCTGTAAGAATAGCGGCAGAACGGGTGGCGCATCAGCGGCAGATAGAACCGCCCGTGCTGCTGGCTTTGCCACACGTGGACGAGTTCGTGGATGAGCAGGCCCTGATCCCCGAGTGGGGCCGTGCTGAAATCATCGCAGTAAGCCTCGCTAGTCGGATGGAAATGGATGTGGCCCATCGGCGCCATTACCGTGCCGCGCGGCTGGAACGGGAAGAACCGGCGGCGGCGAATGCGCACCGGCGCAAGGTCGAGCGCCTCGCCGAACACGCCGCGGGCCAGATCGAATTCGCCGGGGGTGAGGGGCCGCTCACCCCCGGGCCGAAGGGCGGGAAGCCCGCTCACATATGGTCCATCATGCCTTCCATCGCGCCGATTTCCTCGACTTTGGCGAAGGTGCTGACTTTGTCGCCATTGGCGAGGGTGAAGGTCACCTCGACATCCTTGCCCGCCTTGACCGTGCTGGCGATGCCAAACAGCATGACATGATAGCTGCCTGCCTTGAATTCCGCAGGCTTGCCCTCGCTGAACTCCACGGCCTTCACCGGTTCCATCGAAGTGACGCCGTTCTCGGTCTTCGATTCATGCATTTCGGCGCGTTCTGCGCCATCGACATGGACGGCGGCCAGCGTGTTGGGCTTGCCCGCATCCTGCTGGATCGTAAAGTAGAGCACGCCCGGAGCGCCCGCGACGGCGGGGAGCTTGATCACCGGATCGATCACGCTGACATGCGGCGCATTATCAGGCGCATTTGCGTCGGGCGCGGCGCCTGCATCGGCCGCCGCCGCACCGCTGGCATCGGGCGCGGGCGCGTTACCGCCGCATGCTGCGAGCGCGAGCAAGCTCGTGGCGGCAAGGGCGGCAAGAGCGGTAGAACGCATGGGGCGCATCGAGGTTCTCTCCAGTTTGGAAACGAGATGTAACATAGGCGTGGGCGTGGGCCTTGTCCCGGGGCGAAGGCGACCTATATCGCCCGATGAAAGAGCTGCATAGACGAAGGCTTGCCCGGTTCGGGGGGCGCTTCACAGGCGGCGTCTCGCTGACAAGGAAACAGGAACACCATGGCTAAAGTTATCGGTATCGATCTCGGCACGACCAACAGCTGCGTTGCGGTGATGGACGGCGGCACCTCGAAGGTCATCGAAAATTCCGAAGGCGCGCGCACCACGCCCTCGATCGTCGCGTTCACCAAGGACGGCGAGCGCCTGATCGGGCAGCCGGCCAAGCGCCAGGCTGTGACGAACCCGGACAACACCGTGTTCGCGGTGAAGCGCCTGATCGGCCGCCGCTTCGAAGATCCCATGACCCAGAAGGACATGGCGCTGGTTCCTTATGGCATCGTCAAGGGCAAGAACGGCGACGCGTGGGTCAAGGCAGGCGGCGAAGACTACAGCCCCAGCCAGATTTCGGCCTTCATCCTGCAGAAGATGAAGGAAACCGCCGAGAGCTATCTTGGCGAGACCGTGACGCAGGCGGTGATCACCGTGCCGGCCTACTTCAACGACGCGCAGCGCCAGGCGACCAAGGACGCCGGCCAGATCGCGGGCCTTGAAGTGCTGCGCATCATCAACGAGCCGACCGCGGCCGCGCTCGCCTATGGCCTCGACAAGCAGGACGGCAAGACCATCGCGGTCTACGACCTTGGTGGCGGCACGTTCGACATCTCGGTGCTGGAAATCGGCGACGGCGTGTTCGAGGTGAAGTCCACCAACGGCGATACGTTCCTTGGCGGTGAAGACTTCGACAACGTGCTGGTCGAGTACCTCGCAGACAAGTTCAAGTCGAAGGAGAACATGGATCTCCGCACCGACAAGCTGGCCCTCCAGCGGCTCAAGGAAGCCGCCGAAAAGGCCAAGATCGAGCTGTCGAGCGCGCAGACGACCGAGATCAACCTGCCGTTCATCACCGCGCGCATGGAAGGTGGCAGCACCACCCCGCTGCATCTGGTGGAGAACGTCACGCGTTCGGATCTGGAAAAGCTCGTCTCGGGCCTGATCCAGCGCACGCTGGAACCGTGCCGCAAGGCTATTGCCGATGCGGGCCTCACCGCCAAGGACATTGACGATGTCGTGCTCGTCGGCGGCATGACGCGCATGCCGCGCGTGCGTGAAATCGTGAAGGAGTTCTTCGGCAAGGAACCGCACACTGGTGTGAACCCGGACGAAGTCGTCGCCATGGGCGCGGCGATTCAGGCGGGCGTGCTGCAGGGCGACGTGAAGGACGTGCTGCTGCTCGACGTGACCCCGCTTTCGCTGGGCATCGAGACGCTGGGCGGCATCATGACCAAGATGATCGACCGCAACACGACGATCCCGACCAAGAAGAGCCAGGTCTACTCGACCGCCGAGGACAACCAGCAGGCGGTGACGATCCGCGTGTTCCAGGGCGAGCGCGAGATGGCGCAGGACAACAAGCTGCTCGGCCAGTTCGATCTCGTCGGCATTCCGCCCGCGCGGCGCGGCGTGCCGCAGATTGAAGTCACGTTCGACATCGACGCCAACGGCATCGTGAACGTGTCTGCCAAGGACAAGGGCACGGGCAAGGAGCAGCAGATCCGCATCCAGGCCTCGGGCGGGCTTTCGGACAACGACATCGACCAGATGGTGCGCGATGCCGAAAAGTTTGCCGAAGAGGACAAGAAGCGGCGCGAGGCAGCCGAGGCGCGCAACAACGCTGACAGCCTTGTCCACGCGACCGAGCGCCAGCTTGAGGAGAACGGCGACAAGATCGACGCCGCCCTGAAGGCTGAAATCGAAGCCGCGATTGCCGAGACCAAGACGGCGATCGAGGGCGGCGATCCGGCCGACATGAACGCCAAGACCCAGGCCCTGACTGAAAAGGCGATGAAGATGGGCCAGGCGATCTACGAGAAGGAGCAGGCTGCTGCTGCTTCGCCGGATGCCGCGGCTCCGAAGGACGCCGATGACGTGGTCGATGCCGAGTTCTCGGAAGTCGACGACACCAAGTGATGTTGCGCTGAACCGGTCCGCTGCCTGTCTCTTTCGGGACATGGCAGCGGGCCGTTCGCCTTGAATGGGGACCGCAATGTCGGCAGAGATCGATTTCTACGAACTGCTCGAGGTTGAGCGCACTGCGGACGAGAAAGTTCTCAAGTCCGCCTATCGCAAGCTTGCCATGAAGTTTCACCCGGACAAGAACCCCGGGTGCGCGGACAGCGAAGCGAAGTTCAAGCAGATCAACGAGGCCTATGCCTGCCTCTCCGACCCGCAGAAGCGGGCGGCTTATGATCGCTATGGCCATGCTGCGTTCCAGCAGGGCGGCGGCGGCGGTCCCGGCGGCTTTGGCGCGGGCGCAGATTTCGGCGATCTGGGCGATATTTTCGAGACGATCTTCGGCGGCGCTTTCGGCGGCGGCGGAGGGCGTCAGCAAGCCCGGCGCGGCGCGGACTTGCGCTACGACATGGAAATTACGCTGGAAGACGCCTTCCACGGCAAGCAGGCCGAGATCGCGGTCGAAGTGGCGCAGGGGTGCGAGCCTTGCGGCGGCAGCGGCGCGACACCGGGCACTTCGGCGCGGCGCTGCAACCTTTGCGGCGGGCACGGCAAAGTGCGCGCGCAGCAGGGCTTCTTCATGGTCGAGCGCACGTGCCCGACCTGCCACGGGCGCGGCGAAGTGATCGAAAGCCCCTGCAAGAGCTGCCGGGGCGAAGGCCGCGTCGATGCCGAGCAGAAGCTGGAAGTGCAGATCCCGGCGGGGGTCGATAACGGTACGCGCATCCGGCTTGCGGGCAAGGGCGAGGCGGGGCCGTTCGGCTCACCGCCGGGCGACCTGTACATTTTCCTCCACGTGAAGCGCCACCGCATGTTCGAGCGCGAGGGTACGACGCTGCTCACGCGCTGCCCGATCAGCTTTACCAAGGCGGCATTGGGCGGCGAGATCGAGATTCCCGGTGTTGACGGCGCGCGGCACAAGATCGAGATCCCCGCCGGGATCCAATCGGGCAAGCAGCTGCGCAAGCGCGGCGCGGGTATGCCGGTGCTGCAGGCGCGCGGCGCGGGCGATCTGGTGATCGAAATTCAGGTCGAAACGCCGACCAAGCTCTCGGCCCGCCAGCGCGAACTGCTGCGCGAGTTTCAGGCGACCGAGACGGGCGAGGAAACCCCGCAATCCAAAGGGTTCTTCGACCGCATCAAGGATGCCTGGAGCGATCTGACGGAGTAGCGGGCGCGGGGGCCGTTCAGCCCCCCCCGAACATTGCGTTCACTTCGGCGATCACTCCATCGACCATGCCGGGCTCGGCCATGAGGCGCGGCTTTTCCTCTTCGAGAATGGCGAGGAAGGCGTCGCGCTTGAATGCGCGGATCACGCCTTGTGGCAGCGGTGGCTCAGCCGTCGAGGCAATCAGGTCGATCGTGCGTTCTGCGCCGTGGAGGCGGCCCCAGAGGTAGTCGTTCTCGCGGTAGGCGCGCGCGAAGAACGCGCCGAAGTGGAAGAACTCGATCCCCTTGAGGCAGGCGAAGGTGCCGCCGGTGCGGATCGAGGTCGCGTCTTCGGGCGATATGCGGTCGACCTTGACGGGATCGAACTCGCCCATGCCTTCGCCCTGTAGCAAGGGCAGCGTGGCGACATCGTAGAACGGAAAGCCGAGATAGGCATAAAGGAAGCGGCGGCGTAGCGGCTTGCTCATCGCGGCGAGGCCTTCGACGATCATCGCATCGACGGCAAGATCGATCCCCGCAAGATCGCGCCGGTCGGCGATTGCGTTCAACACGTCGGCGGGATGGGTCAGCGCGGCGGCGGCGGCTTCGGCGAAATCTTCGCCCAGCCCGGCTGCGGTCTGCTTTGCCTGATAGAGCGCCTGCGCCCGGTAGACCACGTCGCGCGCGGCTTCGCGCTCGGCCGGGGTGATCCCCTCGGCATCGTCCCAATCCTGCGTCAGTCGCCGGGCGAGCAGCTTGAGGCGGCGGATGCGAAAGCCCAGATCGTGCGCGCGGAAGAAGGCGATGGCCTCTGCCGTCGCGCCGCCTTTGGCCAGCGCCAGCCGATCAAAGCCGAGCGCGGCGAGGTGCGCCCACAGCTGCGCTTCCACGTTGCCGCGCGGCGGAGGATCGATCAGGGCTTCCTCGATCACGCCCGCGAGCGCGGTGACCACGCCGGCGAGCTTCACTTGCGCATAGCCGTGGAAGGCAAACCCGGCCTGTTCGGCGGCGGCCTGCTGCGCCTTGGCGCGCCATGCGGTGAGGCGTTTCTGATTGGGCTGGTCGAAGAAGAAGGTGTAGCCGAACAGGCGCTCCACTGCCGCGTCGATTTCGCTGCGCAAGGTATCGACGATCATGCGCAGCCGCGCCCGTTCGCGCGATTGGGCCTCCAGCGCCTCGAGGTTGTCACGGATCGGCTGTTCACGCGGGATCGAGGAGAGCGAGCCGAAGATCGCCGAGAAAAATCCGACGGTGCGTTCGAGGTGATCGGTCGGTTCAAGGCGAACCGGGCTGGGGTCGATATAGACGAAGCGGCGATCCACCTCGCGCTGGGCGGGGCGATCCCGCAGCACTGCCATGGCGGGCGCGAAGGGGCGGTTGACCAGCACTGCGCCATCGACCAGCGCGACATCCGCGAGTTGCCCGCGCTTCCAGCGGCTGGGCATCACGCGCTTGAGAAAGGCATCGCGCCCCGTCCACGCAAGGCCGCGTTCACGCATCAGGCTGTCCATTTCGGACAGCATCAGCGGGGGGAATGCGCCGGGAAAGCTGGCGGTGGAGCGCGCGGCGAAGACCAGTTCGGCGCGCTCGGCCAAGTCCTCGCCCAAGCCCGCTGCGGCATTGCGGCGAAAGCCGATGGCGAGGCGGTGCTCGCTTTCCTCGACCACCGGCGGGCTGTTGAGCTGCAGGTCTTCAAGGTGGCCGTTGAAATCGGTGGCGGTGACGAGGAGATCGAGCGGGTGCCCGGCGGGAAGCAGCGGCGGGGTGTTGCCGCCGGTTTCGCCCATGGCATCGAGCGCTTCGGCGAGAAGGTGGGAGAAGCCGATCCCGCTGAACGGCGGGGCGAACCAGCGCGCGCGGATGAGGTGGGAGAGCTTGTAGCGCACTTCCTTGCGCGTTCTGGCCGAGGCGACGGTGCGGCTGACGACATTACCCGGGCGCTTCAGGAGGAACCACACCAGCGGCTGCGCCCAGAACTTGGCAAAGCTGCTCCAAGGCCGGGCATCGGGATCGAGCAGGACTTCGACGTCGGCGCGTTCAAGCCACAGCCGGGTGAGCGGTTCGAGGCTCTGTCCGCTGGCGAGGGCCTGCGCGAGGAACACGCCGTTGATCCCGCCTGCGCTGGCGCCCGAAATGATATCCGGGATGATCCGCAGGCGCAGCTCGCGCGTGTGCGCAAGCGTTTCGAGCAGACGGCGATAGACCGCCTCGGCCCCATCGCTCGGCAGGCTGGCATCGTGAAACGCGCGGCTGGCGCGCGTGGCGTACCAGATCTCCTTGGTGACGCCGTGCATGTAGACCGCAAGGCTGATGCCGCCATAGCAGACCAGCGCGAGGCGCAGTTCCTTCTCTCGCATGCAAGGTAACATGCCAGTGATTGCACCGCTTCGCCAGAGCGGCAGCGTGGACAATCTGCGGCTGTAAACCCCGCCGACATTATCGTGCTAGCGGACAAGCTGGCGTCGCAAAATCGGGACATTTTATGGTTAACCTGCCGAAACCGGCTGTCAAATTTACCGACGCTTTACCCCTCGCGGCCTAAACCTTCACGCGGAAGGCCCATGCCGGGCCGATACGCCGGTTGATTGCGCTGCCATGATCCGCCTGTTCAAGCTCTATATCCCCAACGCGGTGTTCCTGCTGGCACTGCTCGATTTCGTGCTGCTGATCGTTTCTGGCGAACTGGGCTGGACGGTGCGGGCGCACCAGATCGGCATCGATGGCGGCGAAGTGGCGGACCGCTGGATCCCGCTGCTGATCTTTGCCGGGCTCGTCCAGACCGCGATGATTGCGGTGGGGGTCTATGGTTCGGATGCCCTGCGTTCGATGCGCTATGCCACCGCGCGCCTGATGGTGGCGATCAGCCTGGGTATCATCGCGCTGTCGGTCGTCTATTTCATGCTGCCGGGGCGCACGCTGTGGCGGTCCAATCTGTTTTACGCGATGTTCATCGCGATGGCGCTGCTGGTGTTCATCCGCATCCTGCTGGGCGGCCTGCTCGGCACGGCGGTGTTTCGGCGGCGCGTGCTGGTGCTGGGCGCGGGCGACCGGGCCGAACGGCTGCGCCAGTTGGGCGAGAGGATGGAGGCAGGCTTCGTCATCGTCGGCTTTGTCGGGATGAGCGACAGCGCGCCGGTGATCCAGGAAGCGATCAACCGCAACGCGATCCACAATCTCACGCGCTATGTCGAAAACCTCGGCGTCAGCGAAGTGGTGCTGGCGCTGGAAGAGCGGCGCAATGCGCTGCCCTTGAAGGACTTGCTGCGGATCAAGACCACCGGGGTCCATGTCAATGATTTCTCGACATTCATGGAGCGCGAGACGGGCCGCGTCGATCTCGACACGGTCAATCCCAGCTGGCTGATCTTTTCGGACGGGTTTTCCTCCGGCCGGATGATTTCGAGCGCGTTCAAGCGCCTGTTCGATATCTGCGCGAGCCTGCTGCTGCTGGTGTTCACCGCGCCGGTGATCGCGCTGTTTGCATTGCTGGTGAAGGTCGACAGCCGGGGGCCGGCGTTCTTCCGGCAGACCCGTGTCGGGCTCTATGGCCAGAACTTCAGCCTGATCAAGCTGCGCTCGATGCGCACCGATGCCGAAGCCGGAGGCGCGCAGTGGGCGTCCAAGGATGATCCCCGCGTGACCCGCATCGGCAAGCTGATTCGCAAGCTGCGCATCGATGAACTGCCACAGGCGTGGACCGTGCTGAAGGGCGAGATGAGCTTTGTCGGCCCGCGTCCGGAGCGGCCGGAGTTCGTCTCGGGCCTCGAAGACCAGCTGCCGTATTATGCCGAGCGCCACATGGTGAAGCCGGGCATCACCGGCTGGGCGCAGATCAACTATCCCTATGGCGCCTCGATCGAGGATTCGCGCCACAAGCTCGAATACGATCTCTATTACGCCAAGAACTACAGCCCGTTCCTTGATCTCCTGATCCTCCTCCAGACGCTGCGCGTGGTGCTCTGGAACGAGGGTGCGCGCTAGGCGCTGGGCGGATGCACAGCCCGCTGGGATGGACTGGCCTGAGCCAGTGGAGCTACCTCGCCGCAGCGTTCGCGGCGATGCTGCTGACGGTGTGGCTGGCCGAGCGGCGGCGGCGCGGGAAGGAAAGCAGCCGCGCGCTGAGGGCGGCGTTGGCGCTGACGACAGGGTGGGCGCTCGTTACGTCTTCACTCGGACCCAATGCGGCCATCGCGCAAGTGTTCGAGATCGTGCGCAACCTTGGCTGGCTGGTCGTGGTCTACTCGCTGTTCGCACGCGACAACCGCCATACCAGCGTGGTGCAGGTGCGCCCTGTGCTGGCCGTGCTGGCGATGGTCGAGATGATGCAGTTCGTGCTGCTGCTGCTGGCGATCCGCTTTGCCGGGATCGATGCCGCGACGGCGATGATCTTCCAGCTTTCGGTGATGTTCCGCCTGCTGCTGACGACGGGCGCGCTGGTGCTGGTGCACAACCTTTATGTCGGCGCGCTCAGCGGGCAGCGTGATGCGGTGCGCTGGACCGCGCTCGCGCTGGCGCTGATGTGGGGCTACGACCTCAATCTCTATACCATCGCCTATCTCGGCCGCATGGTGCCGATGGAAATGGTGGCGCTGCGCGGTCTCGTGCAGATCGCGGCGATGCTGCTGGTCGCGGTGGGCGCGATGCGCGGCGGCTCGGCGCTGCGGTTTTCGCCGAGCCGGTCGGTAGCGTTCCAGTCGCTCTCGCTGCTGGTGATCGGCGGCTACCTCATCCTCATGGTCGCGGCGGCGCAATCGGTGGCGTGGCTGGGGGGCGATGTCAGCCAACTGGCCCAGCTCGGCTTTGCCTTTGCGACCACGGTGGTGATCCTCGCACTGGTGCCCTCAGGGCGGCTGCGCGGCTGGCTGACCGTGATGCTGGCCAAGCACTTCTTCCAGCACCGCTATGATTACCGCGCCGAATGGCAACGCTTGACCCGCACCATCGGCCGCGCCGGGCCAAATGCCCTGCCGCTGCATGCGCGCGTGGTGCAGGCGCTGGCCGATATCACCGACAGCGCCTCGGGCGTCATGCTGATCCCCGGCGAGGGCGGCGATCTCGTGCTCGCGGCGCGCTGGCAGTGGCCGACGATCGACGTTCCCGCCGAAGCGATGCCAGCCGCGACCGCGCAATTCTTCGAGGCGCGCGGGTTCATCGTCGATCTCGATGAAGTGCGCGCCGGGACCGACCATCAGGGCGAGGGCGCGCTGATGCCGCGCTGGCTGGTGGAGGAACATGGTGCTTGGGCGGTCGTGCCGCTGCTCCATTTCGACCGGCTCGTCGGCCTCGTCGTGCTGGGGCGGCCACCGTTGGCGCGCAAGCTCGATTGGGAGGACTTTGACCTCCTGCGCGTGGTCGGCCAGCAGCTGGCGAGCTATATTGCCGAGCACAACGGGCAGAGCGCGCTGCTGGAGGCGAGCCGGTTCGACGAGTTCAACCGCCGCATCGCCTTCGTGATGCACGATATCAAGAATCTGGCGAGCCAGCTGGCGCTGCTGGCGCGCAATGCCGAGCGTCATGCGGAAAACCCGGCCTTCCGCAAGGACATGCTGGTGACGTTGACCAACGCGGCGGACAAGCTGAATGCCTTGCTCGCCCGCCTTTCGCGCTATGGTGCGGGAGGGGTGCAGCGGCTGGAGATGATCGACGCAGCCGACGTGGTGGAAGCGGTGGCGGCGCGCTACCGCGGGGCCGGGGGCGATTGGACGGTCCATGTGACACCGGGCCAGACATGCCCGATCATGGCCAGCCGCGAGACGCTGGAGCAGGTTCTGGCGCATCTTGTGCAGAACGCGATCGATGCCAGCCAGCCGGGCATGGCGGTGTTTCTCCAGACGCGGACCGACGGCATGACCGGCGTCATCGAGGTTTCCGATACCGGCTGCGGGATGAGCGCGGATTTCGTGCGCAACCGCCTGTTCAAGCCGTTCGTCTCGACCAAATCGGGCGGCTTCGGGATCGGCGCGTTCGAAGCGCGCGAACTGGTGCGGGCGATGAACGGACGGCTGGAAGTGGAAAGCCGCGAGGGCCTTGGCAGCCGCTTTGCGGTGCGCCTGCCGCTGGTGGTGGCGGGCAGCCTTGCAACAATTCCTGACGATCAGTCAGACGACAAAAAGGTGGCGTGATGATTCAGGACCGGCCCCCGAGCACCGTGAAGGCGCTCCCCAAGCTGCTCATCGTCGAGGACGATCCGGGGCTTCAGGCCCAATTGAAGTGGGCCTACGAGGACTTCGAGGTGTTCATCGCGGGCGACCGGCAGACCGCGCTCGCGCTGCTGCGTTCGGAAGAACCGGCGGTGGTGACGCTCGATCTGGGGCTGCCGCCCGATCCCGACGGGACGAGCGAGGGCTTTGCCGTGCTCGATGCGATCATGGCGCTCAAGCCCGATACCAAGGTGATCGTGGCAAGCGGCCACGGCGCGCGGGAAAGCGCGCTTCGGGCGATCCAGCACGGTGCCTATGATTTCTACGCCAAGCCCGTTGATATCGACGCGCTGGGGTTGATCGTGCGGCGCGCGCTGCACTTGCACCGGATCGAGGCGGAGAACCGCCAGCTGGCGGAACGCGCGCCCGAAGGCAACAAGGTGCTGGGCCGCCTGATCACCGGCGCGCCCGAGATGGTGAAAGTGGCGCGCACCATCGAGCGCGTAGCGGGCACCAATGTCTCGGTCATGCTGCTGGGCGCGAGCGGTACGGGCAAGGAACTCCTCGCGCGCGGCGTGCATGAGGCGAGCCCCCGCCGGCAGGGTGCGTTCGTGGCGATCAACTGCGCGGCGATCCCGGAAAACCTCCTCGAAAGCGAGCTGTTCGGCCATGAAAAGGGCGCGTTTACCGGCGCGGTGAAGACCACCGAGGGCAAGATCGAGCAGGCCAGCGGCGGCACGCTGTTCCTCGATGAAGTGGGCGACATTCCCTTTGCACTGCAGGTCAAGCTGCTGCGCTTCCTGCAGGAGCGCACGATCGAGCGCATCGGCGGGCGGCGCTCGATCGAGGTCGACACGCGCATTGTCTGCGCCACGCACCAGAACCTTGAGGCGATGATCACTGACGGCCGCTTCCGCGAGGACTTGTTCTACCGGCTAGCCGAAATCGTCGTGCGCATTCCCAGCCTTGCCGAGCGGCCGGGCGATGCCGGGCTGCTGGCCAAGGCCTTCCTCACGCGGTTTGCCGCCGAGATGAACCCTTCGGTCAAGGGTTTTGCGCCCGATGCCTTGGCGGCCATCGATGCGTGGACCTGGCCGGGCAATGTGCGCGAACTGGAAAACCGGGTGAAGCGCGCGGTGATCATGGCCGATGGCAAGCTGGTGGGCGCCGCCGATCTCGATCTGGCCGAGCCATCCGAGGACGAGGCGAACCCGCTCAACCTCAAGTCCGCGCGCGAGGCGACGGACCGCAAGATGATCCGCCACGCGCTGGCGCGCAGCGAGGGCAATATTTCCAGCACCGCACGGCTGCTGGGGATCAGCCGGCCGACACTCTATGACCTGCTCAAGCAATACGACCTTCAGCATTAAGCGGGCGCCCTGCCTTGCGCTTTGCCTTGCGCTTGGCCTGCTGGTGCTTGCCGGGCCTGCGGTGGGCGCGTCCCAGGTTGAAGATTTGCGCGCCAAGGCACAGGCGGCCATCGAGCGGCGCGATCCGGTCTCGGCGGACGTTTTGCTGCGCGCGGCGATCAAGAACGGGGTGAGCGAGGACGCGCTGCGGGCCCATCTGGGCGCGGCGCTGCTGGCCGAGGGCAACCGGGCAGAGGCGCGCAAAGTGTTGCAGGGCGGCGGCTTTGCGCCCGGCACCGAGGCGCTGGGCTGGCGCGTGCGCGGCCAGATCGCGCTGGCTGAAGGGGACTTGCGCGCAGCCGCTGGCGCGTTTGACGAGGCGCTGCGGGCGAACCCCAACGATTCCGATCTGTGGGTGGCGATTGCCTCGCTGCGTTTTTCAGGCGGCGAGCAGCTGCAATCGGTCGAGGCGGCGGACCGCGCGGTGGCGCTCGATCCGAAGAACGCCCGGGCGCTGGCGTTTCGCGGCCTCCTGATCCGCGAGCAATACGGCCTGGCCGCCGCGCTGCCGTGGTTCGAGGCCGGGCTTCAGGCCAAGCCCGATGATCCGGCGCTGCTGGGCGAATATGCCGCGACGCTGGGTGATATGGGGCAGTACCGCGCGATGCTGATCGTGTGCCGCAAGCTGGCGCAAGTCGATCCGAAGAACCCGCGCCCTGCGTATCTGCAGGCGGTGCTGGCGGCGCGCGCGGGGCAGACGGATCTGGCCCGCACGATCCTGCAGCGCACCGGCACCGCGTTTCGCGACATGCCCGCCGCGATCCTGCTGACGGGCGTGCTGGAATACCGCGCGGGCAACATCAACGTGGCGGTCGAGCAGTTCGACCGGCTGGTGCGGATGCAGCCCGACAATCTGGAGGCGCGGCAGATGCTGCTGCGGGCACTCGCCCGGCAGAACATCGACCAGAAGCGCATCGACCAGACGATCACCGCGCGCTTCGATGGCGATGCGGCGCAGCCCTGGGCAACGCCTTACACGCTGCGGCTGGTGGGCGAGAGCTGGCGGCGGCTGCGGCAGACCGCGCGGGCCGAGGCCTTGTTTGCGCGCGCGGCCCGTCCTGCTGCACATGGTCCCGCGCCGCTGCCGGTGGCCTTCGGCACGGACGTGCTGGGCGCAGCCTATGCCGATGCGCCAAACCAGGCGCAGACGGCGGTGCCCTATATCCGGGCGCTGCTGCGCGATGGCCGTTCTGGCGAAGCGCAGGCTGCGGCCGACCGCTTGCGCGATGCGAATGCCGGCGCGGCCGAGGCGCATCTGCTGGCGGGCGATGTGCGCATCTTGCGCGGCGATGCGGCGGGTGCCTTGGCGGACTATCAGAACGGCGCGGCGATCCGGTTCAACGAACCGGTGCTGCGCCGCATGGACGCGGCCTTGCGCGCACTGGGCCGCACGCGTGATGCCGATGCGATGACCTCGCGCTATCTGGCGCAGAACCCGCAAAGCCTTGCCGCCATGAAGCTGCTCGCGGCAGCATGGGGCGCTGGATCGCGGCAGGATGCCTTTGCGGCTGTCGCGAAGGCGCTTGCCGCACGCGGACAGGCGGCGGCGGTGCACTAAGTCTCGACATTAAGGCTCGACAGGCGCGCAAACGCGCGGCAAACCGCACATTCAATTGAACGGTTAAAACTGTCGGGGTGTGTGATGGCTGGTGCGCTGGAAGGATTGACGGTTCTCGAATTCGCCGGGATCGGGCCGGGGCCTTTCGCCTGCATGATGCTGGCCGACCATGGCGCGAAAGTGATCCGCATCGACCGGCCCTCCAAAGGTGACCGCGTGGGCGATGCCGGCAACCGCGACATTCTCAACCGCAACCGCGTGCGGATCGAGCTCGATCTCAAGGATCCCGCTTCCATCGCCCGCATCCGCGAACTGGTGAAAGAGGCCGATGCGATCATCGAAGGCTATCGCCCCGGCGTGATGGAGCGGCTGGGGCTGGGGCCTGACGTGCTGCTCGCCGACAATCCGCGCCTTGTCTATGGCCGCATGACCGGCTGGGGGCAGGACGGGCCGATGGCACCGCTGGCGGGGCATGACATCAACTACATCGCGCTGGCCGGCGCGCTCCATACCTATGGCGCGGCGGGCGGCAAGCCGCAGTTCCCAGTCAATGCCGTGGGCGATTTCGGCGGCGGCGGCATGGTCATGGCGTTCGGCGTGCTGGCGGGCGTGCTCTCGGCCCAGCGCACCGGCAAGGGTCAGGTGATTGATTGCGCGATGGTTGACGGCGCGGCGATCATTTCGGCGATGACCTGGACCTTCTTCGGCAACGGCCAGTGGAAGGACGAACGCGGGACCAACCTGCTCGACGGCGGCGCGCATTTCTACGACACCTATGAGACGAGCGACGGCAAGTGGATCGCGCTGGGTTCGATCGAGCCGCAGTTCTACGCGCTGCTGATGGAAAAGTCGGGCCTCGGCGCCGATCCGGCTTTCGCCGCGCAGCACGATCAGTCGCAGTGGGGGACGCTCAAGGCCAAGGTTGCCGCCATGATCGCCACCAAGACGCGCGCCGAATGGGAAGCGATCATGGACGGCACCGACATCTGCTTTGCGCCGGTGCTCAGCCTCAAGGAAGCGCCGCATCACCCGCACAACGCGGCGCGCGGCACGTTTGTGGAAGACGGCGGGATGACGATGCCCGCGCCGGCGCCGCGCTTTAGCGCAACGCCTGCGCCTGCGCCGAAGCTGGCATCCGTGCCGCTGGACTGAGGCTTAGGAGTTCACTCCGAACGCAGCGCGTCCTCGATCTCGGCATCGGGGAAGCGCCGCTTGTGGCGGACCGACCACCACATCGAAAGCCCGATCAGCACCGCGCCGATGAGGCCGGTCACCGTCTCGGGAATCGGGATATGCGCCGAGATCAGCATGATCGCCGCCAGCGCAATGATCGCCCAGAACGCGCCGTGCTCAAGGTAGCGGTATTCCGCCAGCGTCCCCTGCCGCACCAGCAGCAGCGTGAGCGAGCGCACGAACATCGCGCCGATGGACAGGCCGAGCGCGATGACGACCATGTTGTTCGAAAGCGCAAACGCGCCGATCACGCCGTCAAAGCTGAACGAGGCGTCGAGCACGTTGAGATAGAGGAAGCCGCCGAGGCCGGACCGCACGACCTGCCCCGCGGCCTTCTGCGCGGCCTCCTGCATTTCGAGCAGGGTGCCGATGGCTTCGACCGCGATGAACGTGACGATGCCGAGCGCACCCGCGCCGAGGAACGTCAGCGCCTCTTCGGGCGGAAGCAGCAGCGAAATGCCATAGAGCCCGCACAGCAGGATCGCGATTTCAGCGGCCTTGATTTCGGCGAACAAGGCCAGGCGGCTTTCCAGCCAGGTGATCCAGTGCACGTCCTTCTCGCCATCGAAGAAGAACGAGAGGCCGACCATCGCGAGGAACGCGCCGCCAAAGCCGGCAATGCCGACATGGGCGCTGGAAACGATGGCTTCATAGCGCGCAGGCTCGGTCAGCGAGATGCGCACAGCTTCGACCGGGCCGATGCCTGCCGCAATCGCCACGATGGCCAGCGGAAACACGATGCGCATGGCAAACACCGCGATCACCATGCCCCACGTCAGGAAGCGGCGCTGCCACACCGGGTCCATCTCGCCCAGCACTGCGGCGTTGACCACGGCGTTGTCGAACGAGAGCGAAATCTCGAGCACCGAGAGCATCACCACGATCCACAGCATCGCCAGCGTGGCGGGCACGGATGCGGTCTGCATCCAGCCATAGGCTGCGGCGAGTGCGAGGCACACGAGGGTGAAGGCGATCGATCCGCCAAAGTTCTTGAGCAAAAGCTGGTCCCGTCAGAGCCGGAGGGCTGGTCGCTGCCCCTTACTTCGGCTGATACGTCTGTTCCACCCCCGGAAAAGTGCGAGCGCGCACTTCGGCGGCATAGGTCGCGGCGGCGGCGGAAATCGTTTCGGCCAGCTGCTCGTATATCTTCACGAAGCGCGGGGTGCGATCAAACATGCCCAGCATGTCGTCGGTCACCAGCACTTGCCCGTCGCACTGCGCCGAAGCGCCGATGCCGATGGTGGGGCAGGGCACGGCCTGCGTGATGGCAATCGCGAGTGGCTCGACCACGCCTTCGACGACGATGGCAAAGGCCCCGGCCTCGGCAATCGCGCGCGCGTCGCCCACGATCTTCTCCGCCTCCGCCGCGCTGCGTCCTCGCGCGTTGTAGCCGCCGAGGACGTTGACCGCCTGCGGGGTGAGGCCGACATGGCCCATCACTGGAATGCCGCGCGCGACAAGGAAGGCGACCGTTTCGGCCATCGCGACCCCGCCTTCGAGCTTCACCGCATCGCAGCCGGTTTCCTTGAGCAGGCGCGAGGCGCTTTCGAAGGCCTGCTGCGGCGAGCCTTCGTAGGCCCCAAAGGGCATGTCGACCACGACCGCCGCGTGATAGGAGCCGCGCACGACCGCCGCGCCATGCGCGCACATCATGTCGAGCGTGACGGGCACGCTGGAAGGCAGGCCATAGATCACCTGGCCGAGCGAATCCCCCACCAGCAGCAGATCGCAATGCGCATCGAGCAACTGCGCCTGCCGGGCGGTGTAGGCAGTCAGCATCACCACCGGCTGCGCGGTGACGCCGTCCACTTTGCGCTGGCGGATGCCGGGAATGTTGAGCCGCTTCATCGGCGCGGGCGTGGGGTGCGCGCGGCTGGTGGCGGTGTCGAGCACGTAAGTCGTGGACATGGCGGTTTCCTGCGTTTTGGCCCGCACTTCTAGAGCAATGGCATAAAGCCGCAAGGCTTGGCCCGTTCCGGTGTCCCGGTGCTGGGCAGGCAAGCACGTGTCTGGGGAAAAAGCGCTTTGCGCCTGCGCTTGGCGGCGCTAGCACTTGTGTCAGCAACCTGGTTACCGGCCAGCCATGCGATTGCCAGCATCATTGCGGGGTGCGGCAGCAGCGGCGGCGGACCAAGGCGGGAGAAATCAATGTTTGGTCGCGTCAAACCACTCGACGCCATTCTTGCAACTGCCGAGAAGAAATCGCTGCATCGCTCGCTCGGCGCCTTCCAGCTTACCATGCTCGGCGTTGGCGCCGTGATCGGCACCGGCATCTTCGTGCTGACCGCCGAAGCCGCGCAAAAGGCTGGCCCCGGCATGATGGTCAGCTTCATCATCGCCGGGTTCGTCTGCGCGGTGGCGGCGCTCTGCTACGCCGAGATGGCCGCGATGGTGCCGGTTTCGGGCTCTGCCTACACTTACAGCTACGCCGTGATGGGCGAACTCGTCGCGTGGATGGTCGGCTGGGCGCTGATCCTCGAATATGCGATTGCGGCAGGTGCGGTTTCGGTCGGCTGGTCGGGCTACATGATCGGGTTCATCCAGCACAGTTTCCACATAACCGTTCCGCTGGAATTCGTGCGCGGGCCGTTTGATGGCGGGCTGATCAATCTGCCGGCGATGGCAATCGCGGCGGTGATCACGGGTCTCCTCGTGCTTGGCACCAAGGAAAGCGCCACGGTCAACGCGGTGCTGGTGGCGATCAAGATCGCGGCGCTCTCGATGTTCGTGGTGCTCACCCTGCCGGTGATCCAGACGGGCAAGTTCGTGCCGTTCGCGCCGCTTGGCTTTGCCGGGATTTCGGGCGCGGCAGCCTCGATCTTCTTTGCCTACGTCGGCTTCGATGCGGTCTCCACCGCGGCGGAGGAGACCAAGAATCCGCAGCGAAATATGCCGATCGGCTTGATCGGCAGCCTTGCGATCTGCACCGTGTTCTACATGCTGGTCGCCGCTGGTGTGATCGGTACGGTCGGCGCGCAGCCTATGTTCGGCCCGTCTGGTGAGGCGCTTTCGCCCGGAACGCCTGCGCTTTCGGCCGCTTGCGCTGCGATCCAGGAAAACGCGGTGGTATGCTCGAAGGAAGCGCTGGCCTGGACGCTGCGTTCGGTTGGCTATCCCTTCGTCGGCTGGCTGGTCGGTGCTGCTGCCATTCTGGCGCTGCCCTCCGTCATCCTGATGATGATGTTCGGCCAGACCCGCATCTTCTTCGTGATGAGCCGCGATGGCCTGCTGCCCGAGTTCTTCTCGCGGATTCACCCCAAGTTCCACACCCCGCACGTGATCACGATGCTTACCGGCGTGTTCGTGGCGCTGTTTGCGGCGTTCTTCCCCGTGGGCCTGCTGGCTGACGTGTCGAACTCCGGCACGCTGTTCGCCTTTGCCGCGGTTTCGATTGCGGTGCTGGTGCTGCGGCGCACCGATGCAAAGCGGCACCGTCCGTTCCGCACGCCCGCCGTGGCGTTGGTCGCGCCGATCTCGATCGCGGGCTGCATCTACCTGTTCTTCAGCCTCTCGCGGGAGACGATCCTGCTGTTCTTTGGCTGGGCGCTGGTCGGACTGGTGATCTATTACACCTACAGCCGCAGCCGCAGCCATCTGGGCCGCGGCACGGTGGAGGTCCATGAGACGGACGATGACATTCCGCCGCAGTCGGTGCCGCCGATCTCCTGATCGGACATCGCATTACACGGCAAGAAGGGCCGCTTCTCTCCGGGGAAGCGGCCTTTTTGCATCGAAGGGCAGGGCGCGCGGGGAGGTGCTTGCATGACGTGAGAATAAGAACATAATGGGAACATGAGCCGAATCGAAGCCTCTTCCCAAATCCATGTTCTTTCCCCGCCGCTGCCCGCCGGATTGCGGCGCGGGCCTGCGTTCCGTGTCCTGTCTGGTGCCAAATCCGCCCGCTGGAAGCCGGGCGGCGCGACCGGGTGCCGCCACACCGAAGTCTTTGCATCCGGCGGGGATGGCGCAGGCGCGGCGCTGGCGCTCGCCCTCGCGCGCGATGCCCGGAATGCCGATGCGCCCGATCAGGAGGGCGATCAGCGCCCCTGGTTGTGGGTGCAGGACAAGGCAGCCCTGCGGCTTTCGGGGCGGCCCTATCGCCCCGGCCTGCCAGAGCATCTGCGCCACCGCTTGATCCACGTTGCCGCCATGACGCCGGAAGACGCGCTCTTCGCGCTGGAGGAAGGGCTGCGCTGCCGCGATCTCGCCTTCGTGATCGGCGAAATTGCGGGCAATCCCCGCGCGCTCGATTTCACCGCCTCGCGCCGCCTCAGCCTTGCGGCGGAAAAGCATGGCACCGCGCTGTGGCTGGTGCGGCTGGATGCGCGGGCCGATCTCGGCTCGGCGCGGATGCGCTGGCGGGCCGCCGCTGCGCCTTCACTGCCGCCGCGCTGGAACCCGCAGGCGCCCGGCCGCCCCGCATGGGAAGCCGAGCTGTTCCGCGCCCATACCTTTCAACCCGGACACTGGACCTTGCGCGATGACGGCAATGCTCTCACCGTCGCTCCCATCACAAACCCCGGCGCGCCGGATCATGGCGATCTGGTGCACGGGACTGGCGCTCGATCGCTGGCGGCTGGCTGAAGGCTGCGCGGCGGGTGAGGGGGTGGACGCCGCTCCGCTCGCGCTGATCGCCGAAACCGCCCATGGCCCGCGCATCGCGGCGGTGAACGCGGCGGGGGCAGAGCAGGGCGTGCGCATGGGCGCGATGCTGGCGGATGCGCGCACGCTTTGCCCGCAGCTTGCCGTGCGCCCGGCCGATCCTGCCGGAGACCTTGCCTTTCTGGAGAACCTCGCGCTCTGGGCGCAGCGCTGGGGGCCGTGGTCCGCGCTCGATCCGCCGGACGGCCTGATCGTCGATACGACCGGCGTCGCCCACTTGTTCGGCGGAGAAGCCGCGCTCCTGGCAGACGCGCGCGTGCAACTGCGGCGGCGCGGCCTCATGGCGCGCGCGGCGATTGCACCCACGGCAGGCGCGGCGTGGGCGCTCGCGCATTACGGGCCGGATTCTGCAGTGCTTGCAGGCGATGCGATACTGGAGCGGCTTGGCCCTCTCCCGGTTGCGGCGCTGCGGCTGGATGAGGATGTCCTGCTGCTCCTGCGCCGTCTTGGCCTCAAACGGCTGGAGGATCTGGCGGACATTGGGCGTGAGGCGCTGGCCCGGCGCTTCCGCACCCGCCGCTCGCCCGGAGCGAACCCGCTGGTGCGGCTCGATCAACTGCTGGGCCGCGTGCCCGAACCGCTGCTGCCGGTGATCGCGGCGGACCAGCCGATGGTGCAACGCCGCCTGATGGAGCCGATCCGCCACCGCCCGCTACTCGACCGCGTGCTCGCCGATCTCGCCGAAGACATGGCGCGCGCGCTCGAAGCGCGCGGTGAGGGCGCGCGGCGGCTCGAACTGGCGGCGTGGAAGGTTGATGGCGATGTGCTGGTGCGGCGGCTGGAAATGGCGGCGGCCACGCGCGATCCTGCACATGTCTGCCGTCTGTTTGCGGCGCGGCTCGATGATCTCGATGCGGGGTTCGGCATCGAACTCGTGCGCCTTCTCGCCCCGTGGACCGAACCGCTGGCGCTCGCGCAGGCCGATCTCGATGCGGCGGCGGAGCGCCACGGCACCAGCCTTGCCGCCTGCCTTGACCGGCTGACCGTGCGGCTGGGCGAGGGGGCCGTGCGCCGCCCGCTGCCGCGCGCGAGTCACTTGCCCGAACGCGCGCAGCGCTGGGCACCGCCGCTGGACCCGCAGCCCGGCCTTCAGGAAGACTTCGCCTTCCACGAACGCCCCCTGAAGCTGCTCGACAGGCCCGAGCCCATCGCGGTGATCTATGAAGCGCCGGACGGGCTCCCCCGCCTGTTCCGCTGGCGGGGCGGCGTCCATGAAATCGCGCGCGCCGAAGGGCCGGAGCGCATCGCGCCCGAATGGTGGCGCGAACGGGGGACCGTGCGCCTGCGCGATTACTACCGCATCGAGGACAGCACGGGCCGGCGCTACTGGATCTATCGCCACGGCCTGCCCGGCGATGGCCGCGGCGGCGCGCCCGAATGGTTCCTGCAGGGGCTCTCCGCGTGAATGCCTGAAGGCCCGCTTACCCCCGGCAGACGGCATGTTTCGCCCGAGGAAGAGCGAGGCGCACCCGCACGCGCGCCGTTCGTCGAGCTGGGCCTCGTCACCTGCTTCTCGTTCCTGCGCGGCGCGTCCGATCCGGTCGATCTCGTGCTCGCGGCGCACCGCCTCGGTTATGACGCCATGGGCGTCGCGGACGCCAATTCGATGGCGGGCGTGGTGCGCATCCACGGCGAGGCCAAGGCGCTGGGCCTGCGTCCGGTGATCGGCTGCAGGATCGAGACGGTCGAGGGCCTCGCCTTCCTCGCCTACCCGGCTGACCGCACCGCCTATGGCCGCCTCTGCCGCCTGATCTCCGCCGGACGCATGGCGCGGCTCGATGGCGAATGGCAGGCCAAGGGCGTCTGCGAGATCGACCTCGCGCTGCTGGCGGCGCACAGCGAGGGCGTCCACCTGGTGCTGCTGCCGCCCGTAGATCTGGAGCAGGTATTCACGGCCCGGATCGCCAGCAATGTCGTGCCTCTGCGTGAAGGGCCGGTGCAGACTATCGACATGGCATCCCTCTCTTTTCCCGCGCTTCTCCCCCACCTTGTCCACAGCCTGCCCAGCCTGCGCCACCTCGCGGCCAGCTATCTCTACAGCGGTGACGATATCGCCCGGATCAATGCGCTCGATGCCATGGCCCGCGAACATGGACTTGCGCTCCTCGCCACCAACGACGTCCACTATCACGAAGCGGCGCGGCGGCCCTTGCAGGATGTGATGACGGCCATTCGCCACAAGACGACCGTCGCACGCGCCGGGCACCTGCTGCACCCCAATGCCGAGCGGCACCTCAAATCGCCCGCAGAAATGCTCCGCCTGTTCGAACGCTGGCCCCACGCGATCACCGCTGCGCGCGCGCTGGCCGATGCCTGCACCTTCAGCCTTGAGGAACTGCGCTACGAATATCCGGAGGAAATCTGCCCCGAGGGCCGCACTCCGCAAGACTGGCTGGAGGAGCAGACCTGGGCCGGAGCGGACGGGCGCTATCCCTCCGGCGTGCCCGGCAGCGTGCGCGATACGCTGGCGCGCGAACTGGCGTTGATCGCCAAGCTGAACCTCGCAACCTACTTTCTGACCATCAAGGATATCGTTGATTTTGCCCGTAATCAGGATCCGCCGATCCTGTGCCAGGGGCGCGGCTCGGCGGCCAATTCGGCGGTGTGCTATTGCCTTGGCATCACGGCGGTGGACCCCGCACGCCATGCCCTGCTGTTTGACCGGTTCATTTCCGAGGAGCGCAAGGAGCCGCCCGACATCGACGTCGATTTCGAGCACGAGCGGCGCGAGGAAGTGATCCAGTACATCTACCGCCGCTTTGGCCGCCAGCGCGCCGGGCTTTGCGCCACGGTGATCCACTACCGCCCGCGCATGGCGATCCGCGAAGTGGGCAAGGCGATGGGTCTGTCGGAGGACGTGACCGCCGTGCTCGCGCGCACCGTGTGGGGCGGGTGGGGCAGCGAGATTGCCGAGAAGAATGTGGCGCAGGCCGGGTTGGACCTTAGCGATCCGCACCTCAGGCGGGTTCTGAAGCTCACCGAACAGATGATTGGGATGCCCCGCCATCTCTCGCAGCATGTCGGCGGATTTATCCTCACGCAGGGTCCGCTGACCGAGACGGTGCCGATCGGCAATGGCGCCATGGCGGACCGCAGTTTCATCGAATGGGACAAGGACGATATCGACGCGCTTGGCATCCTCAAAGTCGATGTCCTCGCGCTGGGAATGCTGACCTGCATCCGCAAATGCCTCGATCTGCTGAGCGAACATCATGGCCGCGACCTCACGCTCGCGACGGTGCCGCGCGAGGATCCCGAGACCTACGCGATGCTGCGCAAGGGCGATTCGCTGGGGGTATTTCAGGTGGAAAGCCGCGCGCAGATGAACATGCTGCCGCGCCTGCGCCCGCGTGAGTTCTACGATCTTGTCATTCAGGTCGCCATTGTCCGCCCGGGGCCGATCCAGGGCGATATGGTGCACCCCTACCTCAGGCGGCGGCGGGGGGAGGAGGCCGTGAGCATTCCCGCGCCCGGCCCCGCGTTCGGCCCGCCGGACGAGCTGACCTCGATCCTTGCGCGCACATTGGGCGTGCCGATCTTTCAGGAACAGGCGATGAAGATCGCGCTCGATGCCGCCAAGTTTTCCGGCGCGGAGGCCAACCGGCTGCGCAAGGCGATGGCCACGTTCCGCAGCCGGGGCATGGTCGATGAACTGCAGGACATGATGGTCGAACGCATGACCGCGCGCGGCTATGACCGCGATTTCGCGCAGCGCTGCTTCAACCAGATCCGGGGCTTCGGCGAATACGGTTTTCCCGAAAGCCACGCCGCCAGCTTCGCGCACCTCGTCTATGTTTCCAGCTGGCTCAAGTGCCACTATCCGGCGGCGTTCGCCTGCGGCTTGCTCAATTCGCAGCCGATGGGCTTCTACGCGCCCGCGCAGATCGTGCGCGATGCGGCGGAGCATGGGGTCACAGTGCTGCCGGCGGATGTGAACCGCTCGATGTGGGACTGCACGTTGGAGCGGGAAGGGGAAGTTCTCCGCCTTGGCCTCAGGCAGATTGACGGCCTGCCCGAACATGTTGCCGCCGCGCTGGTTTCGGCGCGCGAGGCGGGGGGCGCATTTGCCGATGCCGGGGCGCTCAAGGCGCGCGCCGGGCTCTCGCCCGCGCTGATCGAGCGGCTCGCGGCGGCCGATGCGCTGGGTTCGCTTGGCCTCTCGCGGCGGCAGGCGCTGTGGGAGGCGCGCAGCCTGATCGCCGCGCCGCCGCTGCCGCTGTTTGCTGCCGCCGATGCGCGCGAGGAGGGGGCCGAACGGGCGCGCACGCGGCTGCCTGCGATGCCGCTGTCCGAAGAAGTCGTCGCCGATTACCAGACGCTGCGGCTTTCGCTGAAGGCCCACCCGATGGCCTTCCTGCGCGCAGATCTTGCCGAACGCGGCTTCGTGCGCGCGGCGGATTTGCGCGATCGCAAGGTGCGCTCGATGGTGCGCGTGGCGGGCGTCGTGCTGGTGCGCCAGCAGCCGGGCAGCGCCAAGGGCGTGTGCTTCATCACGCTGGAGGACGAGACGGGCGTGATCAACCTCGTAATCTGGCCCGACCTGAAGGAGAAGCAGCGCAGCGTGGTGATGGGCGCGCGGCTGATGGAAGTGCGCGGGCGCGTGGAATACGACGATGAGGTGATCCACGTGATCGCCCAGCACCTGACCGATGCGAGCGAGGGCCTCGCGCGGCTTTCCGACGATGCGCTACAGCCCGCGATGGCCCGCGCCGACGAGGTGAACCGGCCCATACCCGGCCGCGTCCCACCCCCCGCGCGCAGCCATCCGCGCGATGTGCGGGTTATTCCGAAATCCCGCGATTTTCACTGAAGGCATCTGCCACAATTGCGCCGCGAGCCCGGCCTAGTGGCGGCGCATGGAGATCATCAGACTGCAACCGGACGACGCGCCGCGCTTCCTCGCGCTGCGCCGCGCCATGTTCGACACCGAAGCGATGAGCTTTCGCGGCGCCGCCGCCGATGATGCCGCGCTGGGCGAGGCGGCCTGGCGCGAGCGGCTGGCGCGCGATCATGTCTGCGCCGTCGTGCAGGATGGCGAATGGCTGGCCATCGGCGGGCTCAGCCGCCTTGCCGGGCAGAAGCTCGATCACAAGGGCCTCGTCTGGGGCATGTACGCACTGCCCGCCGCGCGCGGCACGGGCGCGGCGGCGCGCATTCTCGATACCCTGGAAGACGCCGCCCGCGCCATCGGCCTGCGGCAGTTGCAACTCACCCTGATGGCCGACAACCTGCGCGCGCGCCGCGTCTACGAACGCCACGGTTATGTGCTCTATGCGATCGAACCGGACTCGGCGCGACGCGGCGATGTCTATGCCGATGAAGCGCTGATGTGGAAGCGGCTGTAGCTCAGGTCCGCAGCCGCTCTATCCCCTGCGCGAGCGCCACGTAGAGCTTGCCCATGTCGGAGGAGAGCAGCGTCACGCCCAGCGCATGGCCGTCGCGCGTGGAGAGCAGCTGGCGCAGCATCGCTTCGAAATCGTGGATGTAGCGGTTCACGTGGCCGCGGAACTCGGTGTCGGTCTCGTAGTGCTGCTGCACCGCGCGGGCTTCGTTGTTTTCGAGCAGGCTGACGGCGCGGCGGGTGAAGATGCCGCGATCACCGCGCAAGTATGAGGCCCAGGCGGTTTCCGAGACGTCCGCCGAGAGCACTTTGGCGATGTCGATCGACGCGGAATTGAGCGATTCGGTGATCAGCGCGGTGCGGCGGGCGAAGTCGTTGTCGATCTGCTCTTCGGCGCGTTCGCGGGCGCGGGAGACGCGGTTTTCGAGGTTGCCCGCCAGTTCGTCGACCTTGGCAAGCTGATCGCGCATCTGGATCGCGGTTTCGCGGCTCGCGGCGGCGGCGCTGTCGATCGCTTCTTCGAGCCGGGCGACGAGTTCGGCCCCGCGGCCCTGCAGCACGCGGACAATGGCGCCGGAAAGCTGGCCGTCGATATCCTGCGAAAGCGCCTGGGTATCCTCGCGCGCGGCGCTGAGCAGCGTGCGCAGTTCGGTGAGCCGGGCTTCCTGCTCGGCGCTTTGCGCGGCCAGCGTCTTCTGCATCCGCGCCAGTTCCGAGGTGGCGGCCTTGAGGCCGGTCCGCGTGCTGTCGACATCCTGTGCAAGCGCGCGTCCGGTCTCCCCGGCTTCGCCCAGCGTGGTGCGCATCCGCTCGATCCGGTTTTCGAACGCGCCAAGGCCTGCTTCGGCGCTGCCCAGCGCTGCGGGCAGTGCGGTGCCGGCATGTTCGCCGCCGGCCTGAATCAGTTCGAGCAGGCGGAAGGCCGAGGTTGTCAGCGTCCCGATCTGCCCATCGGTGCCGGCGAGAGCTTCGCGCAGGTCCACCAGCCGCTGGTTCAAGGCGGTGAGCGCGCGCTCGATGGTGGTGGCGGCACTGTCGCCCGTCTCGCCCGAAGCCTTGAGCACATCGCTGAAGGCGGCAACTTGCGCGGCCATCGCCTCGCACTGCGTGCCGAGCGCGTGCGTTTCCTCAAGCTGGCGCTGACGCTGCGCTTCCACCGCCGTATCGAGTTCGGCAAGCTTGCGGGCAAGGGCTTCTGCCGATTCGGCGCCGGCTGCAGCCATGGCGCTGCGGCGCGCGGCGATGGCGCTGTCGATATCGGCAAAGCTCTGCGTGAGCGCGGCGCGCTGCTCGGCGGCGGCCACTTCCAGATTGGCGCGGCGGCCCGCGAGCTGCATGTCGAGCGTGGCGGCATCTTCGGCAAGGCGGCGCGCGAGATCGGCGGCGCTCTCCTCGAACGCGGCAAGCCGGTCACGCGAAGCGGCAATCTGCGCCTCGTGATCGCTGCCCAGCGCTTCAAGCGCATGGCGCAGCGCGGTGAGCTGGGTTTCGGACCGCTCGGCAAACTGGCGCAGCGCGGTATCTTCGGCGCTGGTGAGCGAGCGGCTGAACGTGCCGCTTTCGGCGCGCATCGCGGCAAAGCGGGCACCCAGTGCGGCGAGTGTGTCTTCCTCGCTCTGGATGATCGCCTCGCGCTGCCGGACCAGTTCCTCGTTCAGCGTTTCGGCGCGTGCGCGGATCGCGGCCAGCGCGGCGACTTCTTCGCCATCGAGCCGCTCGCGGTGGGCCTGAGCCCCGGTTTCGAGCGCGGCTAGGCGCTCCGCGCTGTGTTCGGTGATCCGCGCGGCGCTTTCCTCGAACGCGGCGAGCGCAGCGTCGACCCGCTCGCGCACTGTGCCGACCTGCCGTTCGCTGGCGATGCCGAATTCGTTGAGCCGCTGGAACCCGGCGACGAGATCTTCAAGCTGGCTGTGGGCCGTGCGCCCGGCATTGGCGATGGTGTTGGTGACGTCCTTGGCGGAATTGGCGATCACCGGCAGCTGGCCGCGCAGCTTTTCCATGTTTTCAAGCGCATGATCGGAAACGGTGCCGATCCGATCGACTTGCGCGCCGTTGCTGGCGATGAGGCCCTGCAACTGCCCGGCGCTGCCACTGATCCGCTCCACCGCGACACGGCCCAGCGATTCCAGATCGCGGCCTTGCGCGGCGATGAAATCCCGTGCGAGCGAGAGTTCGGTGTTCACGGCAGAGAGCCGCCGTTCCAGCCGCTGCGATTCGAGGCTGAGAAGCTGGGCCGCATCGCCGAAGCGCGCCACTTCGCGGCGGCTGTTGCGGCGCACGAGGAGCAGCGCGACGAGCACGACCAGCACCGGCGCCGACCATGCCGACACGAGGCTGGTCCATTGGGCCAGCGCAAGGTCCAGCGGCTGCGTCTGCTGGATCAGGGCCAGGTTGCCCATCACGAAAGCGGCGGTCCACGCCGCGATCAGCGCCCCGCCGATGGCGAGGCCGAGCCATTCGCGCTCAAGCTGCGGGCTCGCTTCGGCCTCATCGTCCCAATCGGCGGCGCTGGCTTCAGTGCCGGGCGCAATTGCCCAGCCCGGCTCGCCCGCGTCGTCCGCGACAGCTGGAATTGCGGCGCCTTCGTCCAGCCCGCTTTCGATGGCGATGATCTTTCTGCCCCCTGACATGTCGGCATGCTTAACACACTTCGCCCGGCGGCTTAAAGGCAACTTAACCGATTACCGATCATACCGGCACGATGGCTTACCTTGGCGATGCAATCGATGCCCATCTGGCAGTGGCGACCGGTGATGATCCGGCGCTGTTTCGCGAACTGCGCGCGGCGTTTGCCGAAAGCGCGCGGCGGCAGCTGGATCTGCTGGGCCGGGCGCGCTGCGATGGCAACTGGGAAATGGCGGCGCTGCGGCTCAAGAGCCTTGCCGCAACCTTTCACGCAGAGGATCTGATCGCCGCGGCGGAAGAGGCCTTGCAAGGCGCGCCGGGCGAACCGGCCATCCTGCGCCGGATTGCCGCCCTGCTCGATTCAATCGAGCCAACTGCCGAACTCGATTCGATAGAGCCTACCGCCTGATACGCCGCCGCGCTTGGCATTGCGGCCCTGCGCCCCTACCATAGGGGAAAGGGAGGTCGCCGCCTTGCGGGTCGCATTGTTGTCGTTGATGGATGCCGCTCAGGGCGAACCGCAGGGTCTGCGGGGCTTGCTGCCGATTGGCGGCCGTTCGATCCTGCGCCACCAGCTTGGGCTGGCGATGGCGCTGGGCTGCGCGCGCATCGTGGTGCTGGCGGAAACGCTGACGAACGATCTCGTCGTGCTCCAGCATGCGGCAGAGGCTGGCGGGGCGCGGTTTCATGTGATCGCGACGGCGCGGGCGCTGGCGCCGCTGGTCGCCGCAGAGGATGAGCTGCTGGTGCTGGGCGAGGGGCTGCTGGCCATGCCGGAGGATGCGCTGCGCCTCCTGGGCGATGGGCCGGTCGTGCTGACGGTGCCGGTCGAGACCGGGCTGCCGCTTGGCTTTGAGCGTATCGATATCAACAATGCTGGCGCGGGCGCGATGTTGCTGCCGGGCAAGCTGATTGCGGCGCTGGGTGATCTGCCGGGTGACTGGAACCCGGGCTCCGCGCTGCTGCGCATCGCTTCGCAGGCGCGCGTGGTGCAGCGCGAATTGCCCGCGCTGATGCTCGATCAAGGCCGCTGGCGGCTGATCCGCGACGAGGCGGAGGCACACCGCGCCGAGCCGGGCTGGGTGCGGCTGCACACCGCCAGCGCCGAAGTCCGCTCGCCCGGATCGTGGATCGCGGCGGCGGTGGTGCGGATGCTCGGCCCCGCTCTGCTTCATGCCGGAACCCGGCCGTTCGTGATTGCGCTGGGTGCGGTGGTCATTGCGCTGCTGGGGGCCGGTGCGGGCTGGTTCGGCTGGTGCGGGCCGGGCTTTGCGATGCTCGCGCTGGCGTGGCTGGTGCATCAGGTGGCAGGGCTGCTGGCGCGGGTCGAGCGGGATTCGCTGATCGCGTGGTCGGGCGGTGCGCCGCTCGACAGGCTGGCGGAATGGGTGCTGGACGGGATGTTCATCACGCTGTGCGCCTGGCGCAGCGAGATTCCGGCGGCGGCCGGCGTGCCTTGGGGCATCGTGTGGTTCCCGCCGGTCGTGCTGTTCCTGCTGGTACGTCTGCTCCGGCGGCTGCAGCCGGACGAGGCGTGGACGTGGTGGCTGGGCGATCGCTTCCTGGCGGGGTGCCTGTTGGCGGCGAGCAGCGTGCTGCTGCCGTTCGATTTCACGCTGCGGGCGCTCGTCGTCTCGCTCATCGTCGCCGGGTTGATCCTTGCGGGGCGCAAGGATGGGCCGGGCAGCAGCGTGCACGCTGGTGGCAATCCCGCATGAAGGCTGCCCCTTGCCTTGGCGCAGCGGCCCTGCTGTCTAACCCCGAATTAACCAGGCCGGGCTAAGGGTGGCGATAATGGCCATCACCGCATCCTCTCCCGCTCCGGCAAGCGCCAGCGCGCTGCCGCTGGCGGAAGGCCTTGCCGCTGCGCGCGCCGGGGCGGCCAATGTCGTGCCGATCCTGCGCCATCTCTTGCGCAGCGATGACAATTCGATCTTCAGCGACGAGATCGTGGCGCGCGTGCGCGGCATGTTCCTCGATATGGCGCGCCAGCTGGTGATTGCGCTGGCCGAGGCCGCCGGTCATGCCGAGCCGGAAGGCTGGGCGCACGAGGCTGCGGGCGAGCTGGCGCATGTGCTGGCCGACAATCCCGCCTTCCTCGAACATTTCCACACGCTCGCGCTCGAATGGCAATGGACCGAGCGGCTGGAGCGCGCCCGCGCGCTGGATCCGGTGCTTCCGCCGCTGCTGCAAACGCGCATGGCTGACACTGATCCGCAGGTTGCCGCGGGCGCAATGGGCTTGCTCGCTGCGCAGGCGCGGTTCTGCCAGAACCAGCGGCGCATGCAATTGCCCTTGGCGGAGCTGCCCGGCGATCTGCTGCATATCGCGCTGGTCACGCTGCGCGCCCATGTCGGGGGCGAAGGTTCGGCTGACACGTATGCGCTGATTGCCGAGCGAACCTTGCGCGCGCGGATCGACGAGAGCCGGGCGCGGCTGGCGCAGCTGGGCCGCGTGCTGGATGCGATGGGCGGCCAGGCAGGCGCCGCGCTCGCGGTGGACAAGGCGGGCGTCGCGCTGTTCCTGACCGCGCTGGCGCGGGGCTCTGGCCTCAGCCGCGAGGCAGCGATCATGGCCACGATCGACAGCCAGCTGCCGCGTCTGGTGCTGGCGCTGCGGGCCTGCGGGCTGGCGCCGGGGGCGGTCGCTGCTGCCGCTCTGGTGTTCCATCCCGAAGCTGATATCACGGGCAGCTGCGCGCAGATCACCCCTGCCGAAGCGGCGGCGCTGCTGGCGCAAGCGGAAGACGTGCCATGAGCGCGGTGCGCGAACACGGGGCGGCTCCGACCAGCCCGGACGGCCTGATCCGCGCCCGCACCGATGGCATGGACCAGCTCGTCGCGGCAGACGAGCCGCTGGCGGGCCTGCAGAGCCGCAGCGGGGGCGCGATGCCCGGGCCGCTCGCCGTGCCGGCGCTGCTGGCGCTGGTGCGCCGCGTGCGCCGCACCCGGCAGGCTGCGTCACGCGCGATCCTAACGGTCGACGAAGGGCGACCTGTCACCGCCTGGGCGCTGGTCATGCCGGAAGGCGATGGTACGGCCATCGAAATCAGCCACTGGCAGATCGGCGATGATGGTGGGGCTGAAGTCCCTGCGCCCGAAGCACTGCTGCGCCATCTCGCCGAAGCCGAGGTCCTGCTCGATGAAGCGCAGCGGGTCATCGCAACTGATGTGCGCGCGCCGGATCTGGCGATGCTTGCCGCGGCGCTCGAACAAGGGCGCGGGGCTTACTGGACCGATCTGGTCAAGATCGAGCGAGTCAGCGATCTGATGACGGCGCGGCAGGGGCCGCTCCATTGGCGGCTGCTGGATGATGCGCCGTTTTCGGTCGAAGGCTCGGCGCGGCGCTGGCGGGCGCGGCTGCTGCCGCGCGTGCAGGGCGGCTTTGCACTGCTCGCCATTCCCGAATCGATCGAAGCGCTGCCCAAACCCGCTACCGGCAGCAAAGCCGCGCCGGATGCAGCCAGCGCCGAGGCGGGCGGGTGGAACCGCCTGCTGGGCCGCGATCTGGCCCCGGCGCTGCGCCAGCCGATCACGCGGATCATCGCCAACGCCGAAACGATTCGCACGCGTCTCGCCGGGCCGCTGGCTGACGAATACGCTGACTATGCCCGCGACATTGCCGATGCAGGGCGCCATCTGATGAGCCTTATCGAAGATCTCGCCGATCTTGAGGCGGTCGAGGCACCGGGCTTTGCGCCTGCGCCCGATCACATCGATCTGGCCGATTGCGCGCGGCGCGCCGCAGGTATTCTTGCGGTGCGCGCGGCAGAGCGCGGCATCACCTTGCACACCCCGGACCAGAGCGTGCGTGTTCCCGCCATCGGCGAATTTCGCCGCGTGCTGCAAGTGCTGCTGAACCTCGTCACCAACGCGGTCCGCTATGGCCCCGAAGGCTCGGCGGTCACGCTGGAAGTGGGGGAGAACGCGGGGAGTGCGTGGATTGCGGTGCGCGATGAAGGCCAGGGCCTGAGCGCCGAGCAGGCTGCGCGCGTGTTCAACAAGTTCGAACGGCTTGGCCGCAGCGGCGATGGTGGGACTGGCCTTGGCCTCTATATCTCGCGCCATCTCGCGCGGGCGATGCGCGGTGATCTGGTGGTGACAAGCGGCGCGGGCGAAGGCGCGCGCTTCGAACTGACGCTACCTGCGGGCCGCAGCGCCTGATCTTTACTTGCGGCGCTGTGCCAGAAAGAGCAGCCCGGACCCGGCAAGGGCGAGCACGCCGCCCCACAGGATCCACACTTTCTGCGCGAGCATGAAGCTCGATGCCGGCCACATGATGAGGCCTGCGCCTTGGCCCATCCACAGCAGGCCCATGAGCAGGGCGGCGATACCGAAAATGCGCAGGATCAAGGTCATGTCGCTAATCTCCGGTTTCGCCGCCTTGCAGGATCAGCGTTCGCTGACAGGAACGTAGTCGCGCTGCACCGGCCCGGTGTAGAGCTGGCGCGGACGGCCGATCTTCTGGCCGGGATCGCTGATCATTTCGTTCCATTGCGCGACCCAGCCAACCGTGCGGGCCAGCGCGAAGAGCGCGGTGAACATCGTGGTCGGGAAGCCGATCGCGGACAGGATGATGCCCGAATAGAAGTCCACGTTCGGGAACAGCTTCTTCTCGATGAAGTACGGATCGCTGAGCGCCAGTTCTTCGAGCCGCAGCGCGGTTTCGAACAGCGGATCGGTGACCTTGAGCGAGGCGAACACCTCACGCACCGTCTTCTGCATCACCGTCGCGCGCGGATCGTAGTTCTTGTAGACGCGGTGGCCGAAGCCCATCAGGCGGAACGGATCGTTCTTGTCCTTGGCGCGTTCGATGTAGTGCGGGATGCGGTCAGGCGTGCCGATTTCCTTGAGCATGTTGAGCGCGGCTTCATTCGCGCCGCCATGCGCCGGGCCCCATAGGCAGGCAATGCCCGCCGCGATGCATGCAAAGGGATTGGCGCCCGAGGAACCGGCCAGACGCACGGTCGAAGTCGAGGCGTTCTGTTCGTGATCGGCGTGGAGGATGAAGATGCGGTCCAGCGCGCGCTCGACCACCGGGTTTACTTCGTATTCCTCCGCCGGGACGGCGAACGTCATGCGCAGGAAGTTGCCGGTGTAGGAGAGGTCGTTGCGCGGATAGACGAAGGGCTGGCCGACCGAATACTTGAAGGCCATCGCCGCGATCGTCGGCATCTTGGCGATCAGGCGGTGGGCGCTGATCTTGCGCTGCTCGGGATCGGAAATGTCGGTCGAATCGTGATAGAACGCCGAAAGCGCGCCGACCACGCCGCACATGATCGCCATCGGGTGCGCATCGCGGCGGAAACCGCGGTAGAACACCGAAAGCTGTTCGTGCACCATCGTGTGGCGAGTGATCGTGCGGCTGAACTGCGCCAGCTCGTCGGCCGAGGGCAGCTCGCCGTTGAGCAGCAGGTAGCTCACTTCCATGAAGCTGGAATGTTCGGCCAGCTGGCCGATGGGATAGCCGCGGTGCAGCAGCACACCTTCATCGCCGTCGATGTAGGTCAGCGCGCTGTCGCAGCTGGCGGTGCTGGTGAAGCCGGGATCGTAAGTGAACTTGCCGGTCTCGGCATAGAGCTTGCGGATGTCGATCACGTCGGGACCAATCGTGCCGCTTTTGATCGGCATGGCTGTGGTCTTCGTGCCGTCGCTCAAGGTCGCCTGGTTGTCGCTCACGCTCTACCCTCCTGTTTGCTCGTTCTATGGCGGCTGTCAGCCGGCTTGGTTGGGCCAGTTTGGTTGGTTATGGGCCGAGACCCGGGAAATTGCATCACGCCGCCGCAGTGGCCTGATCGGTGATCCGGGCGAGCGACTCGTCTCGTCCCAGAAGTACCAGTACGTCGAAAATGCCCGGCGAGGTAGTCGTGCCGGTCAGCGCGGCGCGCAGCGGCTGCGCCAGCTTGCCGAGCCCGAGCCCGCGTTCTTCGGCCATCGCCTTGAGCGAAGCCTCGAGCGCGGCGGCCGTCCATTCTTCGCCCGCAAGCCGTTCGGCGATTGCGCCGAGCAGTGCGCGCGCGTCGGTGGTCAGCAGGCCGGCGGCCTTTTCGTCGGGCGTCAGCGGGCGCTGCGCGAAAAGGAAGCGCGCCCCCGCCGCCAGTTCCATGAGATCGGCCGCGCGCACCTTGAGCACCGGCATGGCGGTGGTGAGGAGAGCGAGGCCCGCGGCATCGAGGCCGCCAAGCCGCGGTGCCACCAGCGCCGCCAGCCGGGCATCGTCCGCCTCGCGGATATAGTGGCCATTGAAATTCTGCAGCTTCTTGAGATCGAAGCGCGCCGCGCCCTTGCCGACGTCGCCGATCTCGAACCATTCCACCGCCTGCTCGCGGCTGATGATCTCGGCATCGCCATGGCCCCAGCCGAGCCGCAGCAGATAGTTGAACACCGCCTCGGGCAGCAGGCCCAGCTCGTCGCGGTAGGCATCGACCCCCAGCGCGCCGTGGCGCTTGGACAGCTTCGCGCCGTCCGCGCCGTGGATCAGCGGGATGTGCGCATAGGCGGGATCGTCCCAGCCGGAACCTTCCACTGCCTGCATCGCGCGAATCACCACCAGCTGGCGGAAGGCGTTGTTGATATGGTCGTCGCCGCGGATGACGTGGGTGACGCCCATATCGTGATCATCGACCACGACCGCGAGCATGTAGGTCGGCGTGCCGTCACTGCGGAGGATGACGTAGTCGTCGATCTCGGCGTTCTGCACCGTGATCGGCCCTTGCACGAGGTCGGGGATCGTGGTCGCCCCTTCGCGCGGAGCCTTGATGCGGACCACATAAGGCTGGCCTGCGGGCCAGGTCGAGGCATCCGCATCGCGCCATTCGCTTTCGATGCGGAAGGGGCGGCGTTCGGCCTGCGCAGCGGCGCGGCGGGCGGCGAGCTCTTCCTGCGTGAGGTAGCAGCGATAGGCGTGACCGGCATCGAGCAGCGCAGTGGCGACTGCGGCGTGGCGCTCGGACCGGACGAACTGGAACACCGGCGGCTCGTCGCCGCCAAGGCCCAGCCAGTTCAGGCCGTCGAAGATCGCTTCGATGGCCGGCTCGGTCGAACGCGCGCGGTCGGTATCCTCGATGCGCAGCAGATAGGTGCCGCCGTGGTGGCGGGCGAACAGCCAGTTGAACAGCGCCGTGCGCGCGCCGCCGATATGGAGATAGCCAGTGGGAGACGGCGCAAACCGCGTGACCACGCCTCCTCTAACAGGAGCCGCGCCTGCGCCTGATCCTGCAGAAACGGTGTCACTGGCGCTTGCCATTGCAGGCACTATCCTTCCTAATCCCGGTCATGCCGCCACAACTGGTCCAACCGCTTGGCGAACCGATCATGGGGCGGACACGCCTCTGGGACAAACTCGCCGCCTTGTCCAGCATGCACCGCACCATCGAAGCGTTCCTTGCGAGCCGACCGTTCGAGCGCGGACCATGGCTTGCGGTGGGCTTTGGCCTTGGAATCGCTGGCTGGGCGGTGCTTTCGGGGCCGTGGCAATGGGCGGGCTTTCTGGCATTGTGCGGTGCGGCGGCGGTGGGCGGCCTGCTGATCGATGTCGAGGGCGAACTGGGCCACTTGCGCGGCGCGCTGATCGGCATGGCGCTGATGCTGGCGGCAGGCTGCGCCGCGGTCTGGGCCAAGTCCGCGCTGGTCGGAGAACCGGGCATCGCGCGGCCCGAAGTCGTGATGATTGAGGGCCGCGTGATCGACCGGCAAGTGGAAGGCGCGCGGGACCGGGTGCGGCTGCTGGTGCGGGGGCGAGTGGAGGGCCATGCCGAGCCGCTGCAGGTGCGGCTCAACCTGCCCGATGCGAACGATCTGCCCGGACTGGTGGAGGGCGCCGAAGTGCGGCTGCGGGCGCGGCTCATGCCGCCTGCGCCGCCGATGCTCCCCGGTTCCTACAATTTCGCGCGGGCGGCGTGGTTTCAGGGTCTGGCGGCAACGGGCAATGTCATCGGGCCGGTGACGATCCTTGCCTCCGCGCATGAGGGCTGGTCGCTGCGGCAATGGCAGCAGCGGCTCGCCGATCACGTCCGCGCACAGCTTTCCGGCTCCCCCGGCACGATCGCGGCGGCCTTCGCCAGCGGAGACCGCGGCGCGATTGCGGAAACGGATGAGGAGGCAATGCGGGATGCGGGCCTCACGCACTTGCTCTCGATCAGCGGCTTGCATGTCAGCGCGGTGATCGCGGGGGCCTATTTCCTGACGATCCGGCTGCTGGCGCTCGTTCCCTTCATCGCGCTGCGGGTGCGGCTGCCGCTGCTGGCCGCCGGGGTCGGGGCGCTGGTCGGGGTGTTCTACACGGTGCTGACCGGGGCCGAAGTGCCGACGGTGCGGTCGGTTTCGGGCTCGCTGCTCGTGCTGGCGGCGCTGGCGCTGGGGCGCGATCCGCTGTCGCTGCGGCTGCTGGCGACGGCGGCGGTGTTCGTGATGCTGCTCTGGCCAGAAGCGGTGCTGGGGCCGAGCTTCCAGATGAGCTTTGCCTCGGTGATCGCCATCGTCGCGTTCAGCACGGCGGCACCGGCGAAGGCGTTCCTTTCGCACAGCCACGAAGGGCGCATCGCGCGGGTGGGGCGGCACATCGCGATGCTGCTGATGACCGGTCTGGTGATCGAGCTTGCGCTGATGCCGATCAGCCTGTTCCACTTCCACCGCGCCGGGGTTTATGGCGCGGCGGCGAACGTGCTCGCCATTCCGCTCACGACTGTTCTGACGATGCCGCTGATCGCGCTGGCGCTGGCGCTCGATCTGCTGGGGATCGGCGCACCGGCGTGGTGGGCAGTGGGCAAATCGCTCGAACTGCTGCTGTGGCTGGCGCATCTCGTGGCGGGCCAGCCGGGTGCTGTCACGATGATGCCGGGCATGAGCGGCGGCACGTTTGCGCTGTTCGTCGGCGGGCTGCTGTGGCTGGCGATGTGGAGCGGGCGGGTGCGGCTGTGGGGCTTTGTGCCCATCGCGCTGGGCACCGCGGCGCTGCTGCTGACGCGGACGCCCGATGTGCTGATCTCGGGCGATGGGCACCATGTGGGGATCACCGGAGAAGGGCCGGATCTGCTGGTGCTCCGGGCGGTGCGGGAGGAGAGTTATACCCGGACTGCGCTGCTGGAGAATGCCGGGATGACCGGCAATGCGCTGACGCTGGAGGATTGGAAGGGCGCGGACTGCAATGAGGATTTCTGCGCAGTCTCGCTCGTGCGGGGTGGGCGGCGGTTCGAACTGCTGCTGGCGCGAGGCAAGGATCTCGTGCCGATCCCGGCGCTGGCTGCGGCTTGTGCGAAGGCCGATATCGTGGTGGCCGACCGCCGCCTGCCCGCTGCCTGCAAGCCGCGCCTGCTCAAGGCTGATCGGGCGCTGCTGGGCCAGACGGGCGGGCTGGCGATCGATCTTGTTTCAGGCCGGGTGCGCAGCGTGGCCGAGACGCAAGGACAGCACGGCTGGTTTCGCCCCCCGCCACCGAGACTACCGCCCGATCAATTCCGCAAACGGAAAAGTGCGGCTCCGGACGCCAGCGGCGCACCGGAGCCTGCAATACCTTAGTGGTAGCGGCGGAGCAGGCCCGCCAGCTTGCCCTGAACCTGCACTTCGTGCGGCTGATAGAACTGCGGATCATAGGCGGCATTTGCGGGATCGAGGCGGACCAAGCCGCGCTCGCGCCGCAAGTACTTGAGCGTCGCTTCCTCACCGCGCACCAGCGCGACCACGATCTCACCGTCACGCGCGGTATCGGTGCGGCGCACGAGGGCGTAGTCACCATCGAGAATGCCGGCCTCGACCATCGAATCGCCAGACACTTCGAGCGCATAGTGTTCGCCCGAGCCGAGTAGCGCGGCCGGGACCGGCAGCATGGAGGTGCCCTCCATCGCCTCGATGGGGACGCCCGCGGCGATGCGGCCATGGAGCGGGATTTCGATCACGTCGTTCGCGGGTTCGCGCACCGGGGCGGGGCTGCGCAGCGGGGCCAGCGCACTGGGCGCGTTGGCCGCCGCGCGAGCGGCGACCTTGGCGGTGCCTGCATCGCTTTCGCGGATCACTTCCAATGCGCGCGCACGATTGGGCAGGCGGCGGATGAAGCCGCGTTCTTCCAGCGCCGAGATCAGCCGGTGCACGCCCGACTTCGACTTCAAGTCGAGCGCTTCCTTCATTTCCTCGAACGAGGGGGAGATGCCGGAATCTTCAAGGCGGGTCTGGATGAAGGTCAGCAGTTCGTGCTGCTTGCGCGTTAGCATTCGTGCGCACTCCTATAGTGAACGAATGCGGAACGAATAAGCAACAGATTAGTGGTCGTCAAGCAATTCCGCGCATTTAGAGCAGGTATACAGGAACAAACTGACCCGCCGGTGTTTCGGGTTCGTTCGCGGGACGCACGGCGAGGGCATTGGCACGGGCGAGCGAGGAGAGCGCGCCGGAATCCTGCAAGCCGTCGAGCGAGACTTCGCCCGCATCCCATACCGCGCGCAGGAATTCCATGCGGCTGCCGCCTGCGGGCATGGCCTCACGCAGGCGTGCCGGGATCCGGCGCGGTAGCGGATCAGCAGCGCCGAGCGCGGCGCGGATCAGGGGAAGGAGGAAGAGGAACCCGGTCACGAACGCGGCGGCAGGATTGCCGGGCAGGCCGAGGATGACTTGCGCACCGCGCCGGGCCACGAGCAGCGGCTTGCCGGGCTTGATCGCGACGCGCCAGAACGCGAGGTCTGCGCCAAGTGCGGCGAGAGCCGGGCGGATGAGATCATGATCGCCGACCGATGCACCGCCGCTGGTGACGATCACGTCGGCATCGCTGGCTGCCTCGAACGCAGCCATGAGCGCTTCGAGCCGATCCGGCACCGGGCCGATGCGGGTGATGCGCAAGGCGGGCTGGCTGGCGAGCGCTGCGAGCATCGCGCTGTTGCTGGCGGGGAGCTGGTGCGCGGCGAGATTGGCGCAAGCCCCGGCCAGTTCATCGCCGCTGTCGATCACCGCAAGTTCGAGCGGGCGGCGCACGGGAAGATGTGCATGGCCTGCGGTGAGCGCGAGCGCGATCTGCGCCGCGCCGACTTTGGTGCCGGGCTGCATCAGCACGTCGCCGTTACGAAAATCGAGGCCGGCGCGGCGGATATGGCGGTGCGGCGGTTCGGGCGGGGTGCCGGTGAGGGTGAGCACATCGCCGCTCCGCGCGGCGTCTTCCTGAATGAGCACCATGTCGGCCCCGGCGGGAACGAGCGCGCCGGTGCTGATACGCGCGGCTTCGCCCGGGCCGACGGTGCCTGCAAAGGGGCGGCCTGCGGCGCTTTCCCCGATCACCCGCCACGGGCCGGGGAGATCGGCGGCGCGCAGGGCATAGCCGTCCATCGCGGAGACATCGGCGGCGGGCTGGGTGCGCAGCGCGGTGAGCGGCTCGGCCAGGTAAACCCCGAGGCAATCGGCCGTGGTGCGGTGTTCGGTGGGCAGCACGGGGGCGAGCGCCATGAGGCGGCGCTGCGCTTCTTCGAGGGCAAGCGGCGGGTTGGGGCGGGCCAGAGTCTGGAGCGGGGTTTGGGCGGGCGTCTGTTCGCTCACGGCGCGCGCCAATCGCCCGATTTGCCGCCGCGCTTCTCGATCAGGCGCACGCCTTCGATCACCATGGCTTTGTCGATCGCCTTGGCCATGTCGTAGACCGTGAGCAGCGCGACCGAGACAGCGGTGAGCGCTTCCATTTCGACCCCGGTGCGTCCGGTGAGCGAGGCGGTGGCGCGAGCCTCGACGCCGTTTTCCACGAAGGCAAATTCGACGCTGACGGCATCGAGCGCGAGCGGGTGGCACAGCGGGATCAGCTCTGCGGTGCGCTTGGCCGCCATGATCCCGGCGATGCGCGCGACGGCGAGGACATCGCCCTTGGGCGCGGTGCCATCGCGCAGCGCGGCGAGCGTGGCGGGGTTCATGCGGATCGTGCCGAGCGCAATGGCGACGCGCTGCGTCTCCGCCTTGCCGCCGACATCGACCATGCGCGCGCGGCCTTGCGAATCGAGATGGGTGAGGCCGCTCATGCGCGGGCACCTGTTGCAGGCATCGCGCCGGTGTTGTGCATATCCATGCCCCTGCTCATGCCAGAGAGCGCGGTCCAGCAAAAGCTCCGCTTATGCCAGTGCTGCAGCAACGGCGGCTTCGGCGTGGAGCCGGGTCGTATCATAAAGCGGCACCGGGCTGTCCTCCGGCCCGACCAGCAGCATGATCTCAGTGCAGCCGAGGATAATGGCTGTGGCCCCGCGCGCCACGAGGCGGGCGATGACGGCGCGGTACGCTTCGCGCGAGGTGTCCTCGATTCGCCCTGCGACCAATTCCTCGTAGATCACGCGGTGGACTTCGGCGCGGTCTTCCGCCCTGGGGATCAGGACTTCGAGGCCGTGCTGCTCTTCCAGCCGCGCGCGGTAGAAGGCCTGTTCCATGGTGAAGGCGGTGCCGAGGAGAGCGACCTTGGTGTGGCCATCTGCCTTCAGGGCTTGCGCCGTGGGATCGGCGATATGGAGCAGGGGCAGTTGGCACGCCGCCGCGATGGCGGGCGCACACTTGTGCATGGTGTTGGTGCAGATCACGAGCGCCTCGGCTCCGGCAGCTTCGAGGCGGCGGGCAGCGTCCACCATCAGGGCATCGAGCGCGGGCCAATCACCAGCGGCTTGCAGTGCCGCGATCTCGGCGAAATCGAACGACCACAAGGCGAGCTTGGCGGAGGCCTTGGGGCCGAGGCACGCGCGCACGCCCTGGTTGATGATGCGGTAGTATTCGGCGGTGCTTTCCCAGCTCATCCCGCCGATCAGGCCCAGAGTCTTCAAGCGCGTTTTCATCGCGGCCATGCCTTGGCGAGGGCGATCCCGGCGAGGTTTTGCGCGCGCTTGATGCGGCGAATGCGCACGCGGGCGAAGCGCGCGGCCTGCTCCTCAAAGCGGGCGTGGAAGGCGGCGAAGGCAGCGCGAGGCTTTAGTGCGCCGCTGGCCTGCGCGACGACCAGCGTGGAATCGCCGAGCAGGACGATATCCTGCGCTCCGAGTTCACGCGCCACATCGAGCGCATCGAGTAGGGCCTGCCATTCGGCGTGATCGTTGGTGCCGTGGCCGATGGCGGGGCGGTGCCAAACCCGTCCGCGTGCGACGACGGCGGTTTCCATAAGGCCGGGGTTGGGGCGGCAGCCGCCGTCGAAAAACAGCTTGAGAGCTTGCTCAGGCACCGAGCAGGGCGCGCGTGGCGGCGGTGACGTCGGCGTGGCGCATCAGGCTTTCGCCGACGAGGAAGGCCTTGGCGCCGGTTGCCGCCAGCGTGAGCACATCTTCGTGGCCGCCGATGCCGCTTTCGGCCACGAGCAGCGTGCCTTCCGGAGCGAGCGGGGCGAGGCGGGCGGTGGTGCCGAGATCGGTGACGAAGCGCTTGAGGTCGCGGTTGTTGACGCCGATGAGTCGCGAGCGGAGGCGGGCGGCGCGCTCCATTTCGGCTTCGTTGTGGACTTCGACGAGGACATCCATGCCCTGTTCGCGCGCGGCGGATTCGATCTCGGCCATCTGGCCGTCATCGAGCGCGGCGACGATGATGAGGATGGCGTCGGCTCCGATGGCGCGCGCTTCGGCGCATTGCCACGGATCGACCATGAAATCCTTGCGCAGCACCGGCAGGGTGCAGGCGGCGCGGGCGGCGACAAGGTAGTCCTCGTGCCCCTGAAAATAGGGCGCATCCGTCAGGATCGAGAGGCAAGTCGCGCCGCCCGCTTCATAGGCGCGGGCATGGGCGGGGGGATCGAAATCGGCGCGGATCAGGCCCTTGGAGGGGCTGGCTTTCTTGATTTCGGCGATCAGGGCGAAACCGGTTTCGGCGCGCTGGCGCAGGGCGGCTTCGAAGCCGCGCGGGGCGGTTTGCGCAGCGGCGCGGGCGGCGAGATCGGCGAGCGTCGATGCGGCCTTGCGGGCGGCGACTTCCTCGCGCTTGGTGTCGCAGATCTTGGTGAGCGTGTCGGTCATTTGAGGGCTGCGATCCAGCAGTTGAGGAGGGCGTTTGCAAGGCCTTTGTCGATGGCTTCGGCGGCTTCTTCCACCCCTTCGTGCCAATCAGCGGCTTCGCCCGCGACCATCAGCGCGGCGGCGGCGCTGAACAGGACGGCGTCGCGGTAGGGGCCGTGCTGGCCTTCGAGGAGTGCGCGCAGGGCGGCGGCGTTATAGGCCGGATCGCCGCCGCGCAGCGCTTCGACCGGGGCGGGGGGAAGGCCGGCATCGGCGGGGGTGACGCGGCGCATGAGGACCGCACCGTCCTTCACTTCAGCCAGCTCGTTGCCGCCCGCGAGGCTCAGTTCGTCCAGCCCCTCGTCGCCCGAGACGACAAGGCTGTGATCGGTGCCGAGGCGGCGGATGGCTTCGGCATAGATTGGCACATAGGCGGGCCGCGCGATGCCGACGAGCTGGCGGCGCACGGCGGCGGGGTTCGCCAGCGGGCCCATCAGGTTGAAGATCGTGCGGCGGCCGATGGCTTTGCGGATCGGCATGATCCGGCCCATCGCCGGGTGATGGCGCGCCGCGAAGAGGAAGCAGATGCCGAGATCGCCCAAGGTCAGTTCGGCAGTTTCGGCGGCGCGATCAAGGTTGAGGCCGAGGGCTTCCAGGGTGTCTGCCGCGCCCGCCTTGCTGCTGGCGGCGCGGTTGCCGTGCTTGGCGACGGGGACACCGCAGGCCGCGACGACGAGGCTGACGGCGGTGGAGACGTTGAGCGTGTGGTGCCCGTCACCGCCGGTGCCGCAGACGTCGATGGCGCCATCGGGGGCGGAGATGGGGATCATGCGGGCGCGCATGGCCCTTGCGGCTCCGGCGATTTCACTCGCGGTTTCGCCGCGTTCGGCCAGCGCGACGAGAAATGGCGGGATGGTCTCATCCGCCACCGTGCCATCGAGGATCGCGGCGAAGGCGGCTTCGGCTTCCGCTTCCTCCAGCGGTGTGGCGGTGACGGCGGGAAGCGAGGTCATGCCGCGAGGTGGGTGGGCAGCTTGGCGGTGATCCCGCACATCTTGAGGAAGTTGGCGAGGAGCGCATGGCCATGCTCGGTCGCGATGGATTCGGGGTGAAACTGTACGCCGTGGATCGGCAGCGAAACGTGGCGGAAGCCCATCGCGTGGCCGTCGTCCGACGTGGCATTGATGACGAGGGCTTCGGGCACGTCCTCCACCACGAGGCTGTGATAGCGCGTGGCGGTGAAGGGCGAGGGGAGGCCCGCGAAGAGGCCCGTGCCGTCATGCGTGACAGGGGAAGTCTTGCCGTGCATCAACCCGCCGCGCACGACCTTGCCGCCGAAGTACTGGCCGATGGACTGGTGGCCGAGGCACACGCCCAGCAGCGGCACCCCCGCAGCCGCCGCCGCGCCGACGAGATCGAGGCTGATCCCGGCCTCATTGGGCGTGCAGGGGCCGGGCGAGATGAGGAAGCCCTGCGCGCCGCTCGCAATGGCCTGCGCCGCCGACATCGCATCGTTGCGCACGACTTCGACCTCAGCGCCCATTTCCATGAGGTAGTGGACGAGGTTCCAGGTGAAGCTGTCGTAGTTGTCGATGACGAGGATCATGGCCAAAGTACCTTAAACTGAATGCCTTATTGGCCGAAGCGGGGTTCGGAGGCGAGGCGCAGGGCTTCTTGGGCTGCGGCAAGGAGCGCGCCGGACTTGGCTTCGCATTCGCGCTGTTCGTATTCGGGGTTGCTGTCGGCCACGATGCCAGCGCCTGCCTGCACGTGGAGCACGCCATCCTTGAGCACGCCGGTGCGCAGGACGATGCAGCTGTCGACCGACCCATCGGGCGCGAAGTAGCCGACGCCGCCGGCATAGGCCCCGCGCGTCTCGGGTTCGAGCTGCGCGATGATTTCGCACGCGCGGACTTTGGGTGCGCCGCTGACGGTGCCTGCGGGGAAGCCTGCGAACAGCGCGTCCACGCTGTCGGCGCGCGCGGTATCGAGCTGGCCGACCACGTTCGAGACGATGTGCATGACGTGGCTGTAGCGCTCGATCGTGTAGCTCTCGGTGACTTTCACGGTGCCAGCAGCGGCGACGCGGCCCACATCGTTGCGCCCCAGATCGAGCAGCATGAGGTGTTCGGCGCGTTCCTTGGGATCGGCGAGGAGGCTGGCGGCGTTGTCGCGGTCCTCGGCTTCGGTTTTCCCGCGCGGACGGGTGCCCGCGATGGGCCGGATGGTCACTTCGCCATCGCGGATGCGCACGAGGATTTCCGGGCTGGAGCCGATGAGCGCGAAGCCAGGGAGATCGAGGAAATAGAGGAACGGCGAGGGATTGATGCGCCTGAGCGCGCGGTAGAGCGCGGCGGGGGGCAGCGGGAAGGGCACGGTGAAGCGCTGGGCGAGGACGACCTGGAAGATGTCGCCAGCCTCGATGTAGTCCTTCGCGCGGGTGACCATGCGGGCATAGTCTGCTGGCGCCATGACCGGCGTGCGCTCCGCAGGCACGGTGGCTGCGAGGCGCGGATCGGCGGGGACGGGATCGGCAAGCCGGGAGAGCGCGGCATCGATCCGGTCAGCCGCTGCCGCCACGAGGCGTTCCGGTGCGCCTTGAGCAGTTGGGCTGGAGGGCCAGACGGGGGCGACCGCGATCAGTTCGTCCGAGAGGCGATCGAACACCAGCACCACGCTGGGGCGCACGAACAGCATGTCGGGCAGTTCGAGTGCGCTGGCGGGGGCGCGGGGGAGCTTTTCGACAAGGCCGATGGTCTCGTAGCCGAAATAGCCGACGAGGCAGGCGAGCGACTTGGGCAGGCCATCGGGCACGTCGATCCGGCATTCGGCGACCAGCTCACGCAGCGCGGCCAGCGCCGGTTCGGGATGGGCTGAGAAGGCTTCGCGGTCGGTCTGCCAGTTGCGGTTGATGACCGCTGCGCTGCCTTCGGCGCGGAAGACGAGATCGGGATCGAGCCCGAGCAGGCTGTAGCGCCCGCGCACTTCGCCGCCTTCAACCGATTCGAGCAGGAAATCGCCGCGCCCCGGCTGCATCAGCTTGAGCGCTGCGCCCACCGGCGTTTCGGTATCGGCGATCAGTTTGCGCCAGACGAGCGCCGGGCGGCCTGCAGCGAGCGCGGCGCAGGCTGCTGCACCGCCACTTGGGCCGCCATCGGGGAGGTGACCGGTGCGGCCAGCCTCCAGCGTATCCGCGTCCGCCGCCACGCGCTTACTGGCCGCCGACGAGCTGCGTGCGCAGCGCCGCAATGGCTGCATCGTTGCGCTTCACGCCGACCGCTTCGCGCACGGCGGCGCGCAGCTGGTCGACATACTCGCGGCCCGTGATCTGGGCGAGTTCGGTGCGGGCGCGGGCGACAAGCGGATCGTCCGCCTTGATAACGCCGGGCGTGATCTTGCTGAGCGACACGACGACGAAGCCGCCCTTGTTGGGCACGTCGAGCTTCTTGGCGGTGCCCTGCGCCATCTCGAACATCAGCTGGAGTGTGGCGGGGATCTTGGGCTGCATCGCGTTGAGCTGCTGGCGCGGCATGGTGACCGCCTGCGCAGGCGGCACCGCGACGCCGAGCGTCTTGAGTGCCTCGGCCAGCGGAACCTTCTTCGCCAGCGCGGCCATCAGCTTGTCAGTGGCGGCCTTGGCCGCGCCGTAGCCGCGTTCGGTGTCAAGGTCGGCGAGGACCTTGTCCTTCACTTCGGCGAGCGGCGGCGGGGCAGCGGGCGTGATCTGGCCGACATCGAAGATCACGTAGCGCTCGCCCGCCTTGATCTCTGCGACTTGCGGTTCGCCCTCGCGCTCCATGCCGAAAGCGGCCTGCAGCAGCGGCATGACATCGGCGTTGGGCTTGATATCGGTGCGGCCCGGCACGGTGCCATCGGCCTGCAGCGGATCGGTGGTGATCAGGGTGAGCCCGGCTTCCTTGGCGACATCGGCAAGGCCGGTGCCGCTACCGAAGGCTTCGTCGAACTTCGCTGAAAGATCGGCCAGCGCGGCCTTGCGCTTTTCGGCGCCGAGCACGGCGGTGATTTCGGGGCGGGCCTGATCGAGCGACTTGCCGGCAATCTGCGTCACGCTGTCGAGCCGGATAACGTGCCAGCCGAGCGCGCCCTTGGCAGGCGGCACGATCTGGCCGCGCGTGCCGCCAAAGACCGCAGCGGCAACCGCCGAGGAGGCTTCGCTTTCCAGCTTGGGGCGGGCGACCGCGGGAATCTTGCTCGCCGAAAGCCCCTTGGCGGCGGCGGCGGCCTCGATCGATTTGCCGCCCGCGATTTCGGCGGCGAGCGCCTTGGCGGCGGCTTCGGTCGGCACGATCACTTGCGTGAAGGCGCGGGTTTCCGTCGGCGCATAAGCGGCGGCATTGAGCTTGTAGCGCGCGGCTATTTCAGCCTCGCTCGGTGCAGGGGCATTGCGAATCGTGGCGGCATCGAAGATCGCATAGCGGATCGTGCGGCGTTCGGGGCGTTGATAGCGCGCGCCGTTCTGCTTGTAGAAAGCGGCGATCTCTGCGTCGGAAGCCGGGGTTTTCGGTGCGAAGGCGGACGAGGGGATCAGCTGGACCGAACCCTCGCGTGTTTCGGTCAACACCGCGACATAGCGCAGCGCCACGCTTTGCGGCATCGCCGCGCCGACGCCTGCGGGGATCAGCACTTGCCGCGCCATCAGCCCCTTGGCGACATCATCGCGCAGCAGGGCATCGGAAATGCCCTTCTGGCCGAGCAGCGCCTTGTAGGTTTCCTGGCTGAACTTGCCGTCCGGGCCCTGGAAGGCGGGCATCTTGGCAATCTCGCTGTCGATCAGGCGGTTGCTCACGCCCATGCCGACGGTGCGCTGCGCGGCCCATTCCATCACTGCTGCGCGGTCCACCAGGCTATCGACCACCTGCTCCATCGCGCCTTGCGCGACGAAGTCTTTCATCGTCACCGTCGGGCTTTCCGAACGCGCATTTTCGAGCGCGTTGGTCATCGCCTTCTGCACATCGACCGTGCCGATGTGGGCCGAGCCCACCGTCACGGCGCGGTCTGCATTGCCCGAACCGCCGAACTTGGCACCGGAAATGTCCGCGCCCGCGAACGAGAGTGCGATAAGGCCGAGGAATACCAGCGCGAATGCAACGCCGATGCGGGATTTGGTGATGGAGCGGATGAGGGCGAGCATCGGGGCCTGTCGCTGACTGTTGAACGGGGCGTACTGTGTCTTTTGGGCGCATTAGGCGGCAAAGCATTTTCCCGCAATGGTCTGCACGCCACCTGAACAGGTTGGAGCGCCCCGTGAAGGGCCCTTTACGGAAGTTAGTCACCGCCTTTGCACGCTGCGAGCTTTGCAAACCCGCTTCGGGTTTGATAGCGGGCCGGGTCATGAGGAAGAATCACCCCGTTCCACTGTGCAGGCTCCCATGAGCAAGCGTCCCTACATCGTCGGCAACTGGAAGATGAATGGCAGCCGGGTCATGCTCGCCGAAGCGCGCGCGATCGACCGTGCGGCCCAGCGCCATCCCCATGTCGAAGTTGCGTTGGCACCGCCGTTCCCGTTTCTGGGTGCGCTGCGCGAGGCAGTGACTGCGATTGGCGTCGGCGGGCAGGATTGCCATACCGCTGCCAAGGGCGCGCATACCGGCGATGTTTCGGCAGCGATGCTGGCCGATATCGGCGCGGACTTCGTGATCCTGGGCCACAGCGAACGCCGCCGCGATCACGGTGAGGACGACGCGCTGGTGCGGGCCAAGGCCGAAGCCGCGCTGGCGGCGGGGCTTGGCGTGATCATCTGCGTCGGCGAAACGCTGGAAGAGCGCGATGCGGGTGAAGCCGAGGCGGTGGTCTCGCGTCAGGTCGAAGGATCGGTTCCGGCGGGCGAAACTGCAGCCGTGGCGGCAAGCCGGCTGGCGCTGGCCTATGAGCCGGTCTGGGCGATCGGCACGGGCCGGGTGGCGGCGGTGCAAGACGTGATCGCCATGCATGCGGCGGTGCGCGAGCGGCTGACCGCGATCTTCGGGGAGGAAGCGGAAAAGGTCCGCATTCTCTATGGCGGTTCGGTCAATGGCGAGAACGCGGCGGCGCTGCTGGGCGCAGACGGCGTCGGCGGGGCGCTGGTCGGCGGGGCGAGCCTGACGGCGGATGCCTTCCTGCCGATCATCGCGGCAGCTTGGCAAGGCGAAGACTAGGGCAGGGCAAAGACTGAAGGTCACCACCGGTCACGCCGGAACCTCAGCACTCTTGCGCAGGCGCGCCATGCGCCCTAGATGCGGCCCAATCTTTTCAGGCGAAACGCGATGTCACTGTTCATCTTCCTTACGGTCGTTCAGGCGCTGGTTGCAGCCGCGCTGGTCGGCGTGATCCTTATCCAGAAGTCTGAAGGTGGCGGCCTCGGTGTCGGCGGCAGCCCGGCGGGTTTCATGTCGGCACGCGGCGCGGCCGATTTCCTGACCCGCGCCACGACGGTGCTGGCCACGGCATTCGTCGGCCTCAGCGTCGTGCTGGCCGCGTTGGCTGTTGGCACGACTTCGAACCGCAAGATCGACACTTCGCTTGAGCGCACCGCGCCTGCGGTGCCGGTCGATCCGCTGGCCCAGCCTGCTCCGGCCCCGGCGGCTCCTGCGGCTGCAGTTCCGGCGCAGCCTGCTGCGGCAAAGCCTGCGCCTTCGGCTGATCCGCTGGCTGGCGGCGCCAAGCAATAAGGCATAACGCTGCCGGTTGATCCGGCGGAAAACGGCGCATCGCGGCCCGCTCGCAAGGTGGGGCCGCCGTGCGTTTGTTTGCCATTCATCTCGCGCCTGTGGATTGCCGCTGGAATCCGGCTGGCACCGCTTGCGTATCCAGAGCTTCTGACGGTAAGGCCCACCTCCCATGGCGCGGTACATTTTCATCACCGGCGGCGTGGTCTCCTCGCTGGGCAAAGGTCTCATGGCGGCAAGCCTCGCGGCGCTGCTGCAGGCGCGGGGTTTCCGCGTGCGGATCCGCAAGTTCGACCCCTATCTCAACGTCGATCCGGGCACGATGAGCCCCTATCAGCACGGCGAAGTCTTCGTGACCGACGACGGTGCGGAGACGGATCTCGATCTGGGGCACTACGAGCGCTTCACCGGCGTTTCGGCGCGCCAGTCTGACAATATCACTTCGGGCCGCATTTACCGCGACATCATCGCCAAGGAGCGGCGCGGGGATTATCTCGGTGCGACGGTGCAGGTGATCCCGCACGTGACCGATGCGATCAAGACCTTCGCGCAGGAAGAGACCGACGACCTCGATTTCGTGCTCTGCGAGATCGGCGGCACGGTGGGCGATATCGAAAGCCTGCCGTTCATCGAGGCGATCCGCCAGATGCGCAACGAACTGGGGCGCGAGGCGACCTGCTTCGTCCACGTGACGCTGGTGCCGTATATCGCCGCCGCTGGCGAACTGAAGACCAAGCCGACGCAGCATTCGGTGCGCGAGTTGACCGGGCTTGGCATCCAGCCCGATATCCTGCTCTGCCGCTGCGAAAAGCCGCTGCCCGAGAACGAGCGCGCCAAGATCGCGCTGTTCTGCAACGTGCGCAAGGAAGCCGTGATCCCCGCGCTCGATGCGCGCAGCATCTATTCGGTGCCGCTGCAGTATCATGGAGAGGGGCTCGATTCCGAAGTGCTGCGGCACTTCGGCCTCAGCAGTACCGCGCCCGATCTGGCGCGCTGGACCGATATCGTCGACCGCCATCAGCATCCCGAAGGCGAAGTGACCATCGGGGTGGTGGGCAAGTATGTCGGCCTGCAGGATGCCTACAAGTCTTTGAACGAGGCGCTGGTCCATGGCGGCATGGCGCACCGGGTGAAGGTCAATATCCGCTGGATCGATGCCGAGATCTTCGAGAAGGATGACGCCGAAATCGCCGCGCATCTGGAGCCGATGCACGGTATTCTGGTGCCCGGCGGGTTCGGCGAGCGCGGCACCGAAGGCAAGATCGCGAGCGTGCGCTTTGCGCGTGAACGCAGCGTGCCGTTCTTCGGCATCTGCCTCGGCATGCAGATGGCCTGCATCGAAGGCGCGCGCAATCTGGCCGGGATCGCGGGCGCAGGATCGACCGAGTTTGGCCCTTCGGAGGAGCCAGTTGTCGGCATCATCACCGAATGGATGACGTCCGAGGGCCTCGAAACGCGCGCTGCGGGCGGCGATCTGGGCGGCACGATGCGGCTTGGCGCCTATGAGGCGCAGCTTTCGGGCAACAGCCATGTCGCGCAAATCTATGATGCGACCGTGATTCAGGAACGGCATCGGCACCGCTATGAAGTTAACGTCGCCTACCGCGAGCGGCTGGAGAACGAGGGCCTTGTGTTCTCGGGCATGTCGCCCGACGGGCTGCTGCCGGAGATTGTCGAGCGGCCGGACCATCCGTGGTTCATCGGGGTGCAGTTCCATCCCGAGCTGAAGAGCCGCCCGTTCGATCCGCATCCGCTGTTCAAGGGCTTTATCGGCGCGGCGGTGAAGCAGGCCCGATTGGGCTGAGAGCCGCGGGGCGGCGCTGCAGGGGGAACATGCCATGGATGCCGCAACGCTTGCCGATACGCTGACTTCATCCAGCCTGCTGGCGGGATGTTCGCCCGAGGAACTGGCCGACATCGCCGCGCGCGGCAGCGTTCGCGCGTTCAAGCCGGGGACGGCGATCATCCTGCAGGGCGATCCGGGCGATACGCTGTGGATCATGCTTTCGGGCCTTGCGCGGGTGAGCATGGTGGCGGCCAACGGGCGCGAAATCGTGCTCGATTATGCCGAGCGCGGGGCGGTGCTGGGCGAGATCGCGTTTCTCGATGGCGGGGAGCGCACGGCGAGCGTCGAGGCGATCGAGCCGGTCGAGGCGCTGGGTCTGACGCGGACGGCGTTTACCGAGATCGTGGGCAAGCATCAGGGCCTCGCCATGCGGCTGCTGCAGGCGATGGCGCGGCGGCTGCGGCAGAACAACACGGTGATCGAAGCGGACCGCGCCTATACCTCCGGGCCGCGCCTCGCGCGGTTCCTGCTGCGGCTGATGATGGGCGGGGAGGGCGCGGAAACCCGGCTCAAGATCGCGCTCAGCCAGGGCGAGCTGGGCAACTTTGCGGGCATGTCGCGCGAGCAGATCAACCGCCAGCTTTCGGCGTGGGCAGACGGCGGGATCGTCTCGCTCAAGACCGGGCGGGTCACGGTGCTAGACCGCGAGGCGCTCGTGGATATTGCCGAGGCCTGGTAACGTATACGCCTCGTAACGTATACGAATACCGTCTGGTCTCCTGCGCCGGGGGCTGCCACCGTGGCGGCATGATCAGACATCTCGCTCTTGCCGCCCTGCTTGCGTTCCCCGGCCATGTGCAGGCGGCGCAGCCTTTGCCGATCACCGATGGGGTGAGTGCGGTGAAGCATCCCGATTGGTCGCAGCGGGCGACGATCTATGAAGTGAACATCCGGCAATATACGCCCGAGGGCACCTTCCGGGCGTTTGAACAGCACCTGCCGCGGCTGCGCAAGATGGGCGTCGACGTGCTGTGGATCATGCCGGTGAACCCCATCGCGAAGCAGGAGCGCAAGGGTTCGCTCGGCAGCTATTACGCGGTGAGCGACTATCTGGCGGTGAACCCGGAATACGGCGACATGGCCGATTTCAAGCACCTTGTGAACGCGGCGCACCAGCAGGGCTTCAAGGTCATTCTCGATTGGGTGGCGAACCATACCGGGTGGGACCATGTGTGGACCCGCGAGCATCCGGACTGGTATCTGCGCAATGCAGCGGGCGCGCTGGAAGGCTATCACTACAAGGACCTCAGCGACGGGCACGAGGAAGTCTGGGCCGACGTGATCGGGCTGGATTACCGCAAGCAGGCGGTGCGCGATGGCATGATCGCGGCGATGAAGTTCTGGCTCACGGAAACCGGGATCGACGGCTTCCGCTGCGATGTGGCGTGGACGCTGCCGGTCGATTTCTGGGATCAGGCGCGGGCCGAGTTCGACACAGTGAAGCCGGTGTTCATGCTGGCGGAGGCCGATACGCCTGAAATGCAGCTGCGCGCCTTCGACATGACGTATGACTGGAAGCTCTATCACCTGCTGATCGATGTGGCGAAGGGCAAGGCGGACGCGCGCGATCTGGCCAAGCACTACACCGCGCCCGCGCGCCGCTATCCGGCGGGCGCGATGCGCATGGCCTTCACCAGCAATCACGACGAGAATTCGTGGAACGGCACCGACAAGGAGCTTTATGGCGACGGAGCGGATGCGATGGCCGTGCTGGCGGCGACGCTGCCGGGGATGCCGCTCGTTTATGGCGGGCAGGAAGATGGCCTGAACAAGCGGCTGAAGTTCTTCGACAAGGATCCGATCGCGTGGGGCAAAAAGCCCCGCGCGGCGTTCTATGCTTCGTTGCTGGCGCTCAAGCACCGGCATCCGGCGCTGACGAGCGAGCATCAGCCCGGCAATCTCGAGATCATCGAGACCGGCAATCCCAAGGTCTATGCGTTCCGCCGGATCATGGGCGCGGACCGGGTGCGGGTCGAGGTGAATGTCTCACCTGAGGCGCAGCGCTATCAGGTGGCGGGCAAGCCGCGCAGCCTTGCCCCTTGGCGCTGGGCGATTTCGGCGCGGCGCTGATGCGCAAAGGGGCGGCCCTTCGCAGGACCGCCCCTCTCGCTGGAGAACAGGAAAGATCAGGCTGCGGCGCTGCTATCGCCTTCGACGATGGTGAGCGGCTTGGCCGCGCCGCCGATCAGCACCTTCTTGGGCTTCATCGCTTCGGGCACTTCGCGCACGAGATCGATGATCAGCAGGCCGTCCGCCAGATCGGCGCTTTCCACGCGGACGAAATCCGCCAGTTCGAAGCGGCGCTCGAACGCGCGGTTGGCGATGCCGACGTGGAGAAAGTGGCCGTCCTGCGCCTCGGCGCGCTGGCCCTTGATCACCAGCAGGTTCTGCTGCGCGGTGATATCAAGATCGTGCGGTTTGAACCCGGCGACGGCGAGCGTGATGCGGTATTCGTCATCGCCGCGCCGTTCGATGTTGAAGGGGGGGTAGTTGTCACCGGCATTGGCGCGGGCCTGGCGTTCGAGCAGGTCGAACAGGCGATCAAAGCCCACGGTCGAGCGGCGGTAGGGGGTGAAATCAAGACGTTCCATGCGAGCAATCCTCGTGTTTGAGCAATTTGCACTTTGACCGGACCCGAAATGGCGTCCGGCCGTTCACTTGTGGCCACGCCCGGCTTGCGGCGCGCGACACGATGACCCATGTGTGTTAGCGATTTTGCGATTTCAAGAGGTGCCCATGTCCGGTTCTGAAGCCCCTGCTGCTACGGTTGAGATCTACACCAAGTGGGGCTGCCCTTATTGCAGCCGCGCGCTGGCCTTGCTGGACCGCAAGGGCGCGAAGGTGACCGAGTATGACATCACGATGGGCGGCCCGAAGCGCGCCGAGATGCAGGAGCGCGCGCCGGGGGCGATGACGGTGCCGCAGATCTTCATCAACGGCCAGCATGTCGGCGGATCGGATGATCTGGCGGCGCTGGATGCGGCTGGCAAGCTTGATCCGCTGCTGGCAGCATGAGCGCTGACACGCGGCGCATCGCGCTGCTGCAGATGACAACGGGGATCGACCCGGCTGCCAATGCCGCTGCGATGGTGCGCGCGGTGGATGAGGCGGCGGGCGAGGGTGCTGCGATGCTGTTCACCCCCGAAATGTCCGGTCTGCTCGACCGGGAACGCGCGCGGGGCAGCCGCCATGTGGTGGCCGAGGATGCCAATCCGGTGCTGGCGGCAGTGCGCGATGCAGCGGCCAAGGCGGGCATCTGGGTGCATATCGGCAGTCTTGCGGTTGAGGCTGAAGACGGCGCGCGCTGGGCCAACCGGGCCTTCGTGATCGATCCGGCAGGCAAAATCGCCGCGCGCTATGACAAGATCCACATGTTCGATGTCGATCTGGCGAGCGGCGAAACCTGGCGCGAATCCGCCGCCTATCGCCCCGGTGAGGCAGTGGTGACGGTGGAGGGCACGCCGCTCGGGCGGCTGGGCCTGGCGATCTGCTATGACGTGCGCTTTCCGGCGCTGTTCGAGGAACTGGGGCGGAGGCGATGCGATGCGATTGCCATTCCCGCCGCGTTCACCGTGCCCACGGGCCGCGCGCACTGGCATCTCATGCAGCGCGCCCGCGCGGTGGAGGCGAGCGCCTTCGTGATCGCCGCCGCGCAGGCCGGCCGGCACGATGATGGCCGCGAGACTTATGGCCACAGTCTGGTGATCGATCCGTGGGGCGAGGTGCTGCTCGATCTGGGTGATGCGGCCGAGCGCGAGGGCGTGCTGGGCTATGCCGAGATCGATCTTGCCCGCATTGCCGAGGTGCGCGGGCAGGTGCCCAGTCTTGCCAACCGCCGCCCGATTCCTACATCTGTACAACCATGATTGTGTTCGATCTTGAATGCCGCGCAGGCGGGCACCGGTTTGAAGGGTGGTTCGCCAGCTCCGACGATTTTGCGAGCCAGCAGGCGCGCGGGCTGGTGACGTGCCCGGCTTGCGGCGCGCCCGAGGTGGACAAGGTGCTCTCCGCCCCGCGCCTGACGCGCAAGGGCAACCAGCTGCCCGATACCTTCACCCCTGCTGCCGCGCCAGCGGCTCTGCCCGCTGCCATGCCGCCCTCTGCCCCGGCAGTTGCCGTCTCCGCCGCGCCGATGCCGCCCGAGGCTGCCGCAATGCTCAAGGCCGTGGCGGCGGTGCAGGCCGAAATGCTCAAGTCCTCGACATGGGTCGGCGAGAACTTCGCCGAAGACGCGCGCGCAATGCATTACGGCGAAAAGGACGCCGCAATGATCCACGGCCGCGCCAGCCCGGAGGACGTGAAGAGCCTGATCGAGGAAGGCGTGCCCGTGGCGCCGGTGCTGGTCCCGGTGGTTCCGCCCGGTGAGGTCAACTGATTGCCAGCGGGCGCATAGCTGCTTAAAGGGCTGAGCCGGGGCGCCCGTAGCTCAGCCGGATAGAGCACCAGATTCCTAATCTGGGGGCCGTGGGTTCGAATCCCGCCGGGCGCACCAATCCTTCCCGCTTTGCTGCCTTATTCCGCCGGTGCCGGGTGATCGTCGGCATCGATCCACACCACGTGGGAATCGATCTCCAGCTTCAGAATGGCGCGCAGCGCGGCGATGCGGGCGGTGATTTCCTCGCGCCGCGCGTCGTTTGCCTGGCGCTGGGCAAGCAGCACATCGGCCAGATCGATCGCGCCGAGCTTGCCGCCGGTGACCGTGCGATCTGCCACCATGCCCGCCGCAGCGGCGGACTGGGCGAGCGCGTGCCAGCCGATCAGCCGGGCTTCGGCAAGCGCGCGGTCTGCGGCGGCGGTTGCGGCGACGGAGCGTTGCACGACCGCGAGATCCTGCGTGGCGGCGCGGGCATTGGCGGCGGCTTCATCGGCTTGCAGGCGGCGATAGCCACCGCCCAACGGCAGCGTGGCGACCACGCCGAGGCCGCGTTCCATCCCGCCGCGTTCGCTGAAGGCGCGCAGCCCTAACGAAGGATCGGCACGGCGTTCGGCGCGGGCGCGTTCGGCGGCAAAGCCTTCGCGGTCGGTCATGGCCTGCGCGGCGGCGACTTCGTGGCTACGTTCGACCACCAGCTTGGCCAGCGCGGGGAAGCCGGGCTGCGGCTCGCTTGGCGTGGTGGGCGCAGGGGGATCGGCTGGCAGGGGGATCGTGGGGAACGTCGCGGCAAGGCGCGCGCGGGCTTCGGCGGCGCGGGCGAGGGCATCTGCGCGCTGGCCGCGTGCGCGGGAGAGCGCGGCGCGGGCCTGATCGACATCGAGCGCAGCGGCATCGCGCAAGGCTGCGCGGCGCTCGACCGCGCCGAGCGCGCGTTCGAGGTAGGAGATATTCGCGGTATCGCTGGCGGCGAGTGCCCCGGCCTCGACCCAATCGAACCACTGCTGCGATAGGGTGAGCGCGGCCTGATGGCGCGCATCGGCCATCTGGTTCTGCGCGAAAAGCACCCCAGCCGCGCCGGTCTTGCGGTCGATCCGCGCCTTGCCGGGGAGGCGCAAGGGGCGGGTTATCGTCGCGTCGAATTCGGCAAACTGGCCCTCGCGGTCGACACTGCGGCGCAGCGCGGTGGCCTGCACCGAGATTTCCTGTGGGCCATGTGCGAGGGCGTCGGCCTGCGCGCGCGCGGCATCGATGCGCGCGGCGGCGGAGAGCACGCCGGGGTAGCTATCGAGCGCTTCGCTGACGAGCGGGGCGGGGGGGAGGTCTGCGCGCTGATCGAGCGGGATGGTTTGCGCTGCCGCGAGGCCGGGGAGGATGAGGGCCGAAAGCACGGCGATGCGAAGGTGGCGGTTCATGCGATGCGCCCTTTTTGGAGCACGGGGCTGGTATACCAGCGCACGGCGCCGCCGCGCCGGACGGTGCCCAGCGTAGCGAGCGCGCGGGGCAGGTCTGCCTCGGGGAGGACGAGTTCGACCGCGCGCCGATCGAGCCGGGCGGTCACGCGTTCCGCCGTGGTGGCATCGGAGAAATCGAGCCCGAGCACGGCTTCGCTGCGCACATGCACCGGGGTTTCGAGCGCAGTGCGCAGCGCCTCGCCGATCATTTCGGCATCGGCGGCGGCGCAGTGCAGGGTGAGCAGCATGTCAGCCATCGACTTTTTCCTCAGGCGATTCTCCGAACCGTTCGAACAGGATCGGCAGCAGCACCAGCGTGAGCAGGGTGGAACTGACCAGCCCGCCGATGACGACGATGGCGAGCGGCTGCTGGATTTCAGAGCCGGGGCCGCTGGCGAAGAGCAGCGGGACAAGGCCGAAAGCGGTGATGCTGGCGGTCATCAGCACCGGTCGCAGGCGGCGTTCGGCGCCAAGGCGGACGGCATCGGCCATGCTCATGCCTTCGGTGCGCAGCTGGCGGAAGTAGGAGACGAGGACGAGGCCGTTGAGCACCGCAATGCCCAGCAGCGCGATGAAGCCGACCGCGGCGGGCACCGAAAGGTACTGGCCCGCCGCCCACAGCGCGATGATCCCGCCGACCATCGCGAAGGGGATGTTGACGAGGATCAGCACCGATGCGCGCAGCGAACGCAGCGTGGCGAGGAGCACGAAGAAGATGAGCAGCAGTGCGATGGGCACCACCAACGAGAGCCGGGCGGCGGCGCGCTGCTGGTTTTCGAACTGGCCGCCCCACACGATGCGGTATCCGGCGGGCAGCGGCACTTTGCGCAAGACTGCCGCCTTGGCATCCTCGACATAGCCGACGAGATCGCGGCCCGAGACGAAGGCCTGCACCAGCGCATAGCGCGAGCCGTTTTCATGATCGATCTTCACCGTGCCCGCGACGGGACGGACATGGGCCACATCGCTCAGCCGCACGGTCTGGCCTTCGGCACCGCGCAGCAGGACATCACCAAATGCAGCCGGGCCAGAGGCTGTGGAATTGCCGCGCAGCACGATGGGGATGCGGCGGTTGCCCTCGGCGACGATGCCGGAGCGCACGCCTTCCAGCTGGCCGCGCAAGGTATCCTCGATCATCTCCACCGAGAGCCCGGCGCGCCCGGCGGCGAGGCGGTCGATATCGATCTGGAGATAATCGACGCGGTCGTTGGCGACGGTCATCACCTCGGTCGCGCCGCGTGTGCCCTTGAGGATCGCCTCGACCCGGCCCGCCAGCTTGCCCAGCGTGGCCCCGTCCGGCCCGAAGATCTTGACCGCGAGATCGCCGCGCGAGCCGGTGAGCATTTCGGAGACGCGCATTTCGATGGGCTGGGTGAAGCTGGCGTTGATGCCGGGGAGCAGCGCCATCGCAGTGCGCATTTCTTCGACCACGTAGTCCTTGGTGCCGCGCCATTCGCCTTGCGGCTTGAGCGTGATGAAGGTGTCGGTCTCGTTGAGGCCCATCGGATCGAGGCCAAGCTCGTCCGCACCGACGCGCGAGATCACGCGGTCTATCTCTGGCACTTTGGCCTTAAGGATGCGCTGCGCCGCCAGATCGCCCGCGACCGAGTGATCGAGGCCGATGGACGGACTCTTGACCAGCTGCACGATGACGCTGCCTTCGTCCATCTGCGGCATGAAGGTCTTGCCCACTGCGCCATAGGCGACGACGGCGGCGGCAAGGCCGAGCCCGGCGAGGCCATAGACGAGGGGCTGGCGGACGAACGAGGTGGCCAGCAGGGCGCGGTAACGCGGGGTGAGCCAGCGCATGATCCACGGTTCGCCGTGCGCGCCCGATTTGAGGCCGAGCGAGGCGAGGACGGGCACGAGTGTGATTGCCAGCAGCAGCGCGGCGATCAGCGCGAAGATGATGGTCAGCGCGACGGGCGCGAAGAGCTTGCCTTCGAGGCCTTCGAGCGAGACCAGCGGCAGGAACACGAGCGCGATGATGAGCAGGCCCGCCGAAACCGGCACGATCACATCGCTGGTGGCGCGGAACACGTGGTGGAGGCGCGGCGTATCATCGCCGGGCTTCACATGGCTGAGCCGTTCGACCACGTTTTCGACCACGACGACTGCGCCATCCACCAGCATCCCGATGGCGATGGCAAGACCGCCAAGGCTCATCAGGTTGGCGGTGAGTCCCCAGCCGCGCATCAGGATGAAGCAGACCAGCGCAGCCATCGGCAACGTGGTGGCGACAATCGCGGCGGCGCGCCAATCGCCGAGGAACACGACCAGTAGCACCACGACCAGCAGCGTCGCTTCGAGCAGGGCTTCCTCGACAGTGCCGACCGCGCGGGCGATGAGATCGGAGCGATCATAGAAGACGTTGATCTTCATGCCCTTGGGCAAGGCGTGTTGAAGATCGACAAGGCGTTCCTTGACCCCGGTGACGACTTTGCGCGCATCCGCGCCGCGCAGCGCGATGACGAGGCCTTCGACTGTCTCGCTGCGCCCGTCGCTGCTGACGGCGCCGTAGCGCGTGAGGCTGCCGTTCGTCACGGCAGCGACATCGCCGAGGCGCAGGACACGGCCTCCCGGCGCGCGCAGTACCAGCGCACGCAGATCATCGAGCGTGCGGATCGCGCCGACTGCGCGGACGATCAGCGCGTTCTCGCCATTGGCAAGGCGGCCCGCGCCATCATTGCGGTTGCCGCTTTCGACGGCGGCTTTCACATCGGCCAGCGTCAGCCCGGCAGCGGCGAGGGCCAGCGGATCGGGGCGGACTTCGAACGTGCGCACATAGCCGCCCAGCGCATTCACATCGGCCACGCCGGGCACGGTGCGCAGGGCTGGGCGGATTGTCCAATCGAGCACGGTGCGCCGCGCTTCAAGGCTCTGCGGGCCATCGATGGTGAACATGAAGAGTTCGGATAGCGGGGTGGAAATCGGCGCAAGACCGCCGCTGACGCCGCCGGGCAGATCGCCCATCACGCCCGCGAGGCGCTCGCTCACCTGCTGGCGCGCCCAGTAGATATCGGTTCCATCGAGGAAATCGATGGTGATATCGGCGATGGCATATTTGGCGGTGGCGCGCAGCACGGTCTGCTTGGGCAGGCCCAGCATTTCCTGCTCGATGGGCGCGAGGATGCGGGTTTCGACTTCGTCCGGCGTCATCCCCGGCGCCTTGAGGATGATCTTCACCTGCGTGGGCGCGATATCCGGGTAGGCGTCGATGGGCAGGTTGACGAACGTCCACCCGCCGATCCCCGCCAAGGCGAGCGCGGCGGCGAGGACGAAGAGGCGAAACGACAGCGCCTTGGCAAGGAGATCGCGGAGCATGGCGCCCTCGTCAGTTCGCGCCGGCGAGCGTGGCAAGCTCGCTCACGCCGCTGGCCACCACGCGTTCGCCTGGCGCAAGGCCGCGCGTGATGACCGCGCTTTCGCCCGATTGGCCCGCAACCGTGACCGGGCGCAGCCGCACGCCGCCGCGCACCGCTACGAACACGGCCTTGCCGCCGCCGACATCGGCCAGGGCGGCGGCGGGAATGCGCACCGCACCGGCGGGGGCGGGGCCTTCGATACCGATGGCGGCGGCGCTGCCCGCAATCGCGCTGCCGGCAGGGATCGTGGCGGTGACGGTGGCCGAGCGTGTGGCGGGATCGAGCGACTGGCCGACGGCGGCCACCGTTCCCGAAATGGTGCCGATGCGCACCGACATGCCGGGCTTCACCGTGCCGATCAGGCGTTCGGGGAGCTGGGCAGTGACTTGCAGCGGCCCGCCGCCGTCGATCACGAAGGGCGCCATCGCGGAATCGATGGCCTTGCCGGTCTCGGCGGTCATCGCGCTGATCCGCCCGCTGATCGGCGCGCTGAGCGTGTAGCCCGCGCCGCCTGCGCGGCCGCCGGGTACGAGCGCGATGAGGCGGGCCTGTTCGCCGACGTCGATTTCGCTCTGCCGGGCGAGCGAGGATGCTTCGTCGGCGCGGGCGGGGGCGATGATACCTTCGCGCGACAGCTGGCCGAGGCGCGCGGCCTGTGCGCGGGCGACGCTTTGGCGGGCGCGGGCGCGGGCGAGTTCGGCGGTCAGGCTCACCATATCGCGGCTGGCGACGGCCGCGAGGGGCTGGCCTGCGGTCACGTCCTGACCATTGACCACGAACACCCGCGTGATGACGCCGGGGAACTGGGCAGCGACGGCGACGCGGGCATTGGGCTGGGGCTGGATCTGCGCAGGCAGATCGGCCACCGGCATGGTCTGCGCAGGCGCTGCGGGGGTGAGCGTGATGCCGAGCGCGTGCATCTGTTCTGCCGAAAGCGCGATCATGCCGGGGTCTGCGGCGCTTGCTGCGGGCGCTGCGCCGGGGGCTTCTGCGGGCTGGGCATTCATCCACCACCAGCCGCCGCCTGCCAGCAGCAATGCGGCAAGGCCGCCGATCTTCCATGCGCCGATCTTCGAAAGGTTGTGCTTCATGATGGTGCCCCTAATTCGGCAAACTGACGTCAGCCTGACGCACGCGCCGACGGAAAGTGCAGGCGGATTTCGCGTGCTTCCGGGCAGGCCGCGAGGGTGCCGCCGTGGGCGCGCATGATCCGGTCGACGATGGCGAGGCCAAGTCCTGCGCCATCGCGGCTGGCATGATCGGCGCGGCGGTGGCGCTGGCTGAGCGCGGCGAGTTGGTCGGCGGAGAGGCCCGGGCCTTCGTCGCGCACCGCCAGCGTGCCGTCTGCCGCAGTGCGCACGGCGATGCAGCTGTATTCGGGGCTGGCCCTGAGCGCGTTCTCGATCAGGTTGCGCAGCGCGGCCGCAATCGCTTCGCGCCGCCCGGCGACCATGACGGGCGCTTCGGTTTCGAGCTCAAGGTGGCGGCCTGCATCGAGCGCGAGGGGGGCGAGCTGCGCGATGACGTCGGCGGCGATTTCGCCAAGGTCGACCGGCGCGGGCGGAATGTGTGCGGCATGGTCCGCGTCGATCTGTGCCAGCAGCATGAGCTGATCGATCAGGCGCCGCATCTTCGCGACATCGCCGCGCATGCGGGGGGCATCGGGATGATCGAGCCGGTCAAGTTCGAGCGAGAGCAGCGTCAATGGCGTGCGCAGTTCGTGCGCGATATCGGCGGCGAAGGCTTCGTGCAGCGCGGCGGCGCCGTCGATGCGGCCGAGCACGCGGTTGATCGCATCGGCAAAGGGGCGTGCTTCGACCGGAATGTCGGTGGTATCGACTTGCACGCCGCGCGTTTCCCGCGCACGCGCATCGATCTCGGCGGCGGCATCGGTCAGCGGGCGCACGCCGCTTTTGATCGCCCAGCGCCCCGCCAGCGCCATCGGCAGGATCAGCACCGCCATCGGCAGCAGCACGTGCTCGCTCAGCTCATGCAGCGCGCGCCGGAAGGCATCGCTGTCAGACAGGTTGCTGAACGAGATGCGGTATTCGATGCCGATCACGATCAGCAGCAGCACCGCGCCGAGCCCGCCGACAAGGCCAAGGCTGGTGATCAGCCGCCGGACGATGGAAGGCGGGCGCTTCATGCGCCGCGCGCCCGCGCCATATAGCCCACGCCGCGAATGGTGTGCAGTTCCAGCGCCGCCCCGGCTTCTTCCAGCTTGCGGCGCAGGCGCGAGACGTTCGCTTCGACTGCGTTGGGCGTGACCGCTTCATCGAAGGTATAGAGGCAGCTTTCGATGACGGCGCGGCGCACGACCTGATCGGCGCGGCGCAGGAGGAGTTCGATCAAGGCAGCCTCGCGCCGGGTGAGGTCGAGCGTGATGCCGCCGATGGCGACCCGCTGGCTGGCGGGATCGAACGTGACGTTGCCGAGGGTGAGCTGCGCGTCCTGCCGGGTGCCGGGCCGCCGCAGCAGCGCGCGCAGGCGCGCGGCCAGTTCGCTCATCGCGAAGGGCTTGGGCAAGTAATCGTCTGCCCCGGCATCCAGCCCGCGGATGCGGTCTTCCAGAGCATCGCGCGCGGTGAGCACGAGGATCGGTGGGCGCGGCGCGCGGCGGGCGCGCAGCCAATCGATCCCGTCACCATCGGGCAGGCCGAGATCGAGCACGATGCCATCGAAGGGCGCATCGCGCAACGCGTCGGTCGCGGCGGCGAGGGTGCTGACCGCATCGCAGACATGGCCCTGCGCGGCGAGGCCATCGGCGATCAGGCCGGCCAGCCGTTCGTTGTCTTCCACTACCAGAACGCGCGCCATGATAACCCTGCATCAGCCTTGCCCGCGATCTTGGCAAGCGAAGCTGACCGCAGCCTGACACGCGCGGCCCGGCCGGGATCAGACGCCGACGCGGTCTCTGAGATAAGTGAGGTACTGGCGCATCGCCTCCATCGCCTCGTCGTTGATGGCGAGGAGATCGCGGCGCCGATCCAGCGGATCGGACCAGCGGCGGATCAGGCCCATATCGACGAGGCTTCGGATCTGGCGCAGCGCAGTGCTCATCGGGACGCCCGCCGCCTGGCAGACGCTGGAGACGGGCACGGTCTTTTCCTCAAGCCGGGCGGAGGTCAGATCGAGCAGGATATCCCACATCGGATCGGAGAACAGCGCGGGATTGAGGAACTGTCCGCGCTGTTCGCGCATGCGCACGAGCTTGCGGGTGATCTTGAGCAGTTCGGCATCATCGACCGGGGTGAGCGGGGCGAGCGCGGTCGGCTGGCCGGGTTCAGCGGCAGGCCCGCGCAGGCTGGCGCTGAGTGCGGCGATCGAGCGTTCACCGCACAAGCGCAGCCATTTGCGCATCGCACGGCGCAGCGCGGCGGCCAGATCCTCGCGCGAGACGGGCTTGGTCAGGAAATCGGCGGCTTCATTGCGCATGGCCGCCACTGCGACGTCGATACTGCCAAAACCGGTTATGACGAGCGTGACAAGCGGGCGCTGCGAGGAGAAGCGAGAGGAGAGTTCATCCAGCAGTGAAAGGCCGGTCATCCCCGGCATCTGCACGTCGGTGACGACGATGCCGATGCTTTCATCCTCGGCGATCATGCGCAGCGCAGACGCTGCATCGAGCGCATAGCTGCACACATAACCGAGGAGGTTTGCGGCTTCCACGACCTCTTCAGCCGTCGCCCGGTCGTCATCGACAACCAGGATCCGGCATTGTGCGCTGTCCCGCTCTGCTATCACCCTTGCGTCCATGACCTCACGTTACTTAGCGCGTCTGTTCGGGAATTACATCCGGTTTGGACCATGTTCCCGTCAAAACTGCGCATGTCGAATGCAATCGCATCTATCAACGCCAGATTGGTGCCAATGTGGCACCGATCCGTGTCGATTGCAGCACTATAAATGCCTAGGGCTACCTTTAAGCTACCGCTTATGCTTAGTATTCGATGAGGATGTCTCGTCGCGCGCGGCGGGCGATCGCGGGGCAGATCGCGGGGCAGGGGGAACATGACGGTGCAAGCGGAATCAAAGGTCGCGGAATGTCTGCATGAGCTGCGCCAGCCGCTCAACGTGATCGGCCTTGCGACGGGCAATCTGCGCTCGGCCCTGTGCCCCGGACTTGGCCGTGAGCAGGCCACCTATCTTGTGGCGAAGCTTGACCGGATCGACGAGCAATTGGCCCGGATCGCGGCGCTGGCAGACGAGATGGCTGCCGCTGCGCACGAAGCGGTTGCCGCGACGCGTTCGGTCTGAGGCGGGGGCAGCGGCAATGTACGGCATGAGCCACCGCGCGCTCCGGCAGATGATGCTCGACCGGCTTGGTCCCGCGGCTTGGGCGAAGGTGGAGCGCGAGACGAGCACCGGGCCAGCGGATCTCATCAGCCTGTGCGTCTATGATGATTCCAAAACCATCGCGCTGATCAGCGCTTCGGCCGCGCAGCTTGGCCTCTCGTTCGATGAGGCGCTGCTTGTGTTTGGCCGTTACTGGATCCACTTTGCCGAGCTGAGTTCGTTCGGGCCGATTATGGATTTCACCGGACGGGACATCGTCACCTTCATCAACAATCTTGATCGTATGCATCGTTCGGTGGTTCTGGCGATGCCCGATGCGCGGGTGCCGTCGTTCACTTTGGTGGATGAAACGCGCTCGCGTCTGGTGGTGCGCTATCGCTCCGACCGCACGGGGCTGGAGGCATTCGTGATCGGGTTGCTCGAAGGGCTGATGGACCGGCTGGGCGAGACCGGGGTCGTGGAAGTGGCGGACCGGGCAGGCCATACCATCGATTTCGCCATCCGGCTCGACAGGGCCTGACGGACGATGAAAGCTGCCGTCACCATCCGTGAATCGCAGCTGGGCGCACTCTTCCGGGCCTTCATCAAGGTTGACCGGCACTTCGTGGTGCTCGTGACGGGGCCGTTCTTTCTCAGCCGCCAAACCGAAGTCATGCCCGGCGCACAGCTGAGCGAGCTGTTTTCACTGAGCTATGACCGGGATGACGGGAACGCGCTGCCGCTAGAGGTCGCGGTTGCCGCCATGGCTGATACGCCCGAACGGCTGGAGCTGTTTTGCCGGACCAAGAACATCCGGCTTGCCGGGATCGTGTTCTCCACCGAAAACGATGGCTTTCTGCTGGCGCTCAACATCGTGCCGGAGGATTTCATCATCGAGGGGCAAGGCCTCAATATCTCGGACTTTTGTCAGATCGATGCCTCGGTTCCGGCGCTCACCCTGATCGGCATGCAGCGCGCGCTGCTGGCCGAAGCGCGCACTGCGGCCGTAGATCTTGCCAAGGCTCAGGCCGACGCGATCGAGTTGCTCGATCGGACGCAGCGCCTGGGGCGATATATCGTCCATGATCTGACCAATTATCTCTCGATCATCCGGCTCAACGTGGCGAACCTTGCCCGGCCTGGCGGCGCAAGTTATGGCGGCAACGACAGCGCGGAGGCGAGCCGCGCCGCGATCGAGGCGGCCACGCGCCATGTCAGCGAGCTGACGCTATCCTTGGAGCGGCTGACGGGCCACCGCGATGTGGAAGTTCCCCCGTTGGCGGTGGACCAGACCATTCGCGCGAACCTTGCGTTTCTGGCCGCGTCGCTGCCGTCCGATTTCACGCTCGATTTCATCGGCGGTGCGGCGCAAGTGGCGGTCCGCGTCGGCCGGACCGAACTGATCACCATGCTGACCAACGTGATCGTTCATGCCCAGTCCGCGATGGTGCGGGGCGGCTCTCTAACGATTTCGACATATCGTTCGCAGGAAGTGCCAAGGGGAGCAGGCGGAGGCGAATGGGCGGTTATCAAGATCATCGATGATGGCCCGGGGCTTGATCTCGATGCGGTGCGCTCGATGTTCGACCAGCATTCATCGGTCCGGCCCGAAGGCCCCGATCTGCCGCTGCGATCGCTGCAGACATGGGCCCGCTCAGTGGGCGGCGATGCGACGATCCACCCCCAGCCGGGCGCGGGCACTGATATCCGCATTCATCTGCCCGTTTGCAGCGAAGTGGCGGCGGCGGCCCCCGCCAACGTGCCATTTGTCCGCGATCCGGCATCGCGCACCCGTGCGTCCAAGCCCCTTGGCACGCTGGCGCGGGTGCTTGTGGTGGAGGACGAAATTCACGCGCTCGACGCAGTTGTGGAGATCCTGCGGCTCGAAGGCTATGCAGCAACCCCGGCCAGCAATGCCGCACAGGCGATCGAGGCGCTGAAGGCCAGCGAGTTCGATATCCTGCTGACAGATGTCATCATGCCCGAGACGAGCGGCGTCGAACTGGCTTGTGAAGTACAGGCGCGGCATCCCCGCATCGGGATCATCCTCATGAGCGGGTATCTGCCGGACGAAAGCCTGCTGCAACCGCATTGGCGGATGTTGCGCAAGCCGCTCGATCTCAGCCTGCTTTCGCAGACGCTGGCGGCAGCCCATGCCGCGATCCTCAAGTTGGGCGCACTCTGATCGTGGTTGCTGCCCGTGATACGGGTAGCCAGGGTTCTAGCGGCTCCGCCTTCAGACCGCAGGCCTTAGGGAACGTTTCGGAGCGGTCTGCACTGCAGCCAGCTGACTGACCAACGTATCGACGGAGAACGGCTTTTCCAGCAGCGGCCAGCCAAGCCCGGCTTCGGCGTTGCGCGCGGCGTTGCCCGACATCAGGATGATGCGCAAACCCGGATCAGCCGCAGCGGCTTGCCGGGCAAGCGCCGTGCCATCCTCGCCATTGCCGAGTAGAAGATCGCAGATCAGCACATCGAATTTCTGCGTTGAAAGCGCCTCAAGGGCTTCGTGCGAAGCGGCGCAGCCGATTGCGGAATGGCCTGCCAGGTTGAGCGTTTCGACCATGCCGCTGAGGAGATCGGGTTCGTTGTCGACGATCAGAACCCGCAACTTTTCGGGCCGAGGAGCGGGAAGGGCAGCGATCTTCGGCTCTGCACCATGCGGCTGGCCAATAGCGCCGATCCGTGCGGGCAGCAGGATTTGCACCACGGTGCCCTGCGTGTTGCTGCTGAGCACGCGTGCGGTGCCGCCGTGATGGGCAGCAAAGCCGAGTACCGCGGCAAGGCCAAGCCCGGTGCCGCGCGCCGGGCCCTTGGTCGAGAAGAACGGTTCGAACGCGCGTTCGCGCACGTCTTCACTCATGCCCGCTCCGGTATCCGCCACTTCGACGATGACCAGCGGTCCGTCCTGCAACTGGACGGGCAGGTCTTCCCGGCCGGGGCAACCTTCGCCCGCCGGGCTGAGCCAGGTGTGGATGGTGAGGACGCCGTGATCGCCCATGGCATCGCGCGCATTGATCGCAAGATTGACCAGCGCGTTGTTGAAGCCTGCGGGATCGACGTCGACCGAGAGCGCGCCCTGCCAGAGCCTGACTTGCAAATCGATACCCGGACCAACGGCGGCCCGGATCAGCGCTAGCAGCCGCGTGGTGAGGCTGTTGATATCGGCCACTTCGGGGATGCCGCGTGGGTGGCGCGCGATGCCAAGCAGCGAACGCGTGATATCAACCCCGCGCAGTGCGGCCTGTGTGATCAGCGCGAAGCGGTCGCGCACCGTCTCGCTATCGGTTTCACGTCCGCCGATTTCGGCATGGGTGGCAATGATGCCCAGGATATTGTTGAAATCATGGGAGAGTTCGCCAGAGACTTGCCCGATCAGCTCCATCTTGCGGCTGCGCAGCAGCTCGGTCTTGGCCTCGATCATGACGAGGCCCTGCGCGAGACTGACGCTCAATTCCTCAAGGATCTTGATCTCGTCGTTGGAAAAGGCGCCGGGCTCTTTCGAATAAAGCGTGAGCGAGCCGAAGGCGCGGCTATCGCGTAACAGCGGAAAGGCGGCGATCGCCTCGAACCCCTGATCGAGGGCCGCATCGCGCCAGGGGGCCAGTTCCGGATCCTCGGCAACCGAGTGCGACACGAACACTTTGCCATCGCGCACGGCCTTGGCGGTGGGCGCCGTGCCGAGCACGGGATCATCGGGGCGAATATCGAGCGCGTTGATATAGTCGGCGTGGCTGTTGGCATGGGCGGTGACGCGGATTCTGCCCTCGGGCTGAAATTCGCGCAGGCCGATCCACGCTGCGGCATAGCCGTCGTCTTCGGTCAGGCTCTGGCAGACGAGCTGGTGCAACTCGGAGCGGGACTGCGCGCGCGAGATCGCGGCATTGACTTGCGCGAGCGCACGCAGCGCGCGCCGGTTACGGATGATGCTGGCGGTGTTGCGGTGGTCTTCGGTGACATCGGCGGCAAAGCCGATCCAGTATCCGGATGACCCGGCCTTCACGCTGTGCGGAAAGAATTTCACGCGCATCACGCGCTCCTCGCCGCTTGCCGTGATCATCCGGAATTCGCTGATGAACGTTTCGAGACCGGCCTGACCAGCGCGGATCTCTTGCCGCACGCGCTTGCGATCATCGGGGTGTACGGCTTCGAGGCGCGCTTCGGCCGCTTGAAACAGCGTCTGCGCGTCAGGTCCCCAAACTCGCTCGTATGTCGCTGTGGCAAACGCCAGTTCGCCAGAGGGATAGGCCTCGATCCAGATGTTCTGATCGATGGAATTGGCGGCAATCCGCGCCACATCGAGCTGGGCCAGAAGGGTTGCGCGCACGGCCAGCAGATGCAAGACGGCCAGCGCAAGCACTGCGAGCAAGATACCAGCGAGGGCCAGCGTTGGCCCCGAGTTGGGAGTTTGCAGCTCGAAGCCCGCCAGTACGGCCGCAAAAGCCGCTGCGGCGGGCGGCCAGACCTGCGCATTCTTGCGCCATTCTGCCATCGTCCCCAGGCCCCTTTATGCCGTCTGCTCGTCCGGCTTCTTGATTGGAGACCCGCAAACCTCCGGGTCCCGATGCCTTGCCCCCCGACATTGCACCTAGTGAGATTACTGTACGCCTGTCGGGCGCGAACCGCCAAGCTCCGATATGTATTAATAGGTTGCCGTATACCTGGCTCATATCGAGGCCGGATCGGGCGGGGAACTCGCCCAATCCGGCACCAGGATCTACTACCGATCGATCAATCGCCCGCTCGCAACGGAAGCGACAGTGCCGAGTAACTTTCCGGCAAGGGCAATACCCGGCCTCGGATCGGTGGCGGAAGCGGAGGCATGTCATCCCGACACTTGTGCAAGGCCGGGTGCCGCTCTTCTGTTTTTGGCGCGCAATGCATGGGGCAATGCACGCAGACCTTACGGTGCGACCCGAAGGAATTCAGTGCGAGATATCCCGCATTTCAGCGAGATAGGCTTCATCGACAGCGTGGGCTGCTCGCCACGAACACCGGTTTGCGCGCACGATGATCAAGGTGCAGAACCGGCAGCGGCCATAAAGAAACACGCCGTTGGACTTGATGGCGGGAGCGGGTGCGTGGCGATCCAAGGTGCGGCAGACCGAACGGCCCGCGCACTGCGCCACTGCACCCGCCACGCGATCAAGCATAGGCGGCTTCGAGCGCGAAATCGTCGTTCACCGGCTGGAACTCACCCGAGCTCAGCGCGATCACGATGGCCTGCGCGGTGTTGCGCACGTTCAGCTTGGACAGCACGTTCCGCCGGTGAATGTCGACCGTGCGCGGGCTGATCGCAAGGCGGGTGGCGATGCGTTCGGTGGTGCAGCCGTTGATGACTGCGCCGAGCACCTGACGTTCACGCGTGGTGAGCATGGCGACACGCTCCTTGGCGCGTCCGCCCATGACCTTTGCGGGCAGGTTGCGGCGGCAATCGTCTTCGGCGCGCTTGACCGCGAGTTCAAGCAAGCCGGATTCGGATGGCCACACCACGAAGTCCGACGCGCCTTCGCGAATGGCGGCGACCGCCTTTTCGAAGCCAGCGTTGCAGGAAAATTCGATCTTGGCGGAAACCGGAGCGCGATCGGCGCGATACTTGTCGATCATGGCCCGGCTCGGCGATTCATGCCGGATCATGAAAATGACGGGCCGATCGATCTTGACGGGCAGTTCGCTCACGTCATTGAACACCACGCAGCGAATGCCGAGTGCGCTCAGATTGTGCGAAATTTCGGCGCGCAGATGAACGCTGTCTTCAATGACATAAACTGCTGTTGTATCGTCCATTTTCTCAGTCCGTGCATGGTATGACTAGTAACCCTTGCCTAAGGGAAACTACGGTTGATTGCCAAGAACGAACGGTGCCATTGCGGCACCGAGTTTGGCGTAATTGGTGCCATGGAAGCGAAAGCTACCAATATGGTGGGAAACTGGTGCCTGCCTTGCTGCAATGGGTGTGCGCAGGCAATTGTGTGCCGATCGTCCATGACCTTCAGACCCGGCGCATCCGCGCAAGATCTGGGCGGAAGTCGGTGACGCGGTGTTTGGATTTGACCTCCCAACTGGCGTTCCGCTCGGCGAGTTCGCGCTGGCGTTGGATCGTATCGAACAAGGCACCAAGGTTGATTGGCTCATCGAATGCGATCCCGAAGACCTGTTCGGACACCCAGCGCGCGGTTCCGCTGACCTGACGGTTATCGGGCAACTGGATTTCGACGGTCTCGCCGACGAGCGGAGGCAAGCCCTTGCAGGTAGCGGACATTCCGCCACACGAGATATTGCGAATCACGACATCGAATGTCGGCAGGCGTTCACTCCGCATCAGACCGCGCAGCAGTCTGCGTTCGCGAAGTTCGCGGGCGTTGGGGTACGAACTGTCCTGGATCATGGATGGCTCCATTGGGCAATGCGCTTGGTGGGAACGGGGTGAACCGGGGGCTTCATGATGTGACCGGTGCATGGCGGCTTGCGGTTTATCAGCGCGCATTCAGCGGGCGAAAAGCCGGAGCGATCGTCGGAAGGCGCACCGACCTTGCGTGCAATACGTGCGCACAAGCTGCATGACGCCCTGACTGACCTGCCAGAAAAATAAGTACTTGGCGCAGCAATTTGAATATTGGCACTATCAGGCGTTCGACCGATTTCTGGTCAAGGCGCAATGAATACGGCGTGCAGTCATGGCCATATTTTGCGGCAGTCTGCTGATTTTCATTTGGCATGGTTATCCCCGATCCTTGGGGAATAGATAAGCCCTGCGCCGTTAACAGCGGTTTGGGAGCCGGGTAACCAAATAGACCGAGTTTTTGCAGAAAATTTCCGCATCCCGGGGCGGGGAAAATGGCGCGCCCTGCAGGATTCGAACCTGCGGCCACCGGCTTAGAAGGCTGGTGCTCTATCCAGCTGAGCTAAGGGCGCGTTGCGCTGCCTCATAAGGCCGCTTTGCGCGCCGTGCAAATCGCGATAGCAACAGCCGCCATGAACCAGACCCGTATCGCCCGCATCGAAGGCAGCGTCGGCGCGCACCGCCATTTCCGCTACTTCGATTATCTGATGGCGGCCTTCGTGGCGATCCTGCTGCTGTCCAACCTGATCGGCGCGGCCAAGCTGGCGAATGTCTGGGGCTATACGTTTGGCGCGGGGATCCTGTTTTTCCCGGTCTCTTACGTGCTGGGCGACGTGCTGACCGAAGTCTACGGCTATGCCAATGCGCGGCGCTGCGTGTGGGTGGGCTTCTTTGCGCTGCTGTTCATGGCGTTCATGAGCTTTGTGGTGGTCGCAATGCCGCCTTCGGATGGCTGGGGCTGCGCTTCCAGCGGCGATCCGCGCTTTGCCGCGATCGTGGCGAAGACCTCTGCAGGTGCGGTGTGCCAGACGACCTATGAGTCGGTCTTCGGCAGCACCTGGCGTATCGTGATGGCCTCGGTCGTGGCGTTCTGGGCGGGCGAGTTCGTCAATTCCTTCGTGCTGGCGCGGATGAAGGTATGGACGGGGGGCAAGTACCTGTTCACCCGCACCTGGGGCTCGACGATCTTCGGGCAGGCAGTGGATAGCGCCTTGTTCTATCCCATCGCGTTCCTCGGCACGTGGGAAGCGCCGGACGTTGTCCACGTGATGATCACCAACTGGGCGCTCAAGGTGCTGTGGGAAATCCTGCTGACGCCGGTGACTTATGCCGTGGTCGGGTTCCTCAAGCGGCAGGAGGGGGTCGACGTCTATGATACCGACATCGATTTCTCGCCGTTTGCGAGCACGGATGAAGCCTGATGATCTATATCGTCCTCAACGGCGGGGCGATTTTGGCGGCTACCGCGCTGGGGCTGATGCTGGGGCTGGTATGGCAGGCGGCGCTTGAGCGGCGCTTGATCGGAGCACGGGGCTGGGGCGGGAGCCTTGCCTTCGCATTCGCGGCACAGGCGTGGCTCTGTTCCATTCTGGCCGGTGCGCTGATCCTCGCGCCGCCCAAGGGCAGCGTGTGGACGATGACCATCGGTAGCGCGGTGGTCATCTGGCTGGGGTTTGTGGTGCCGAGCCTTGCCGCATCCTACCGGATGCGCGCGCTGCCGGGGCGGGCGGCGCTGGTCGATTGCGGCTACTGGCTGGTGGTGATGCTAGCGCAGGCGGTGGTGCTGCGCCTGATTGGGCTGGTGCCGCCGCCAGCGTGAATTCCTGATCCTCCCCATTTTCATCGCAGACGCAAATGGGGAGGGGGACCGCCCACGAAGTGGGTGGTGGAGGGGTAAGAGACCCCTCCGTCAGCCCTGCAGGCTGCCACCTCCCCATTTGCACTGCGTGAAAATGGGGAGGATCGTGTTGCGCAGCTCAATCGGCGATCAGGCCGATGGCGAGGTAGATCAGGAGCAGCGAGCCGAAGCCGACCAGCGTGCCGACGACCCAGGCGACCCGCACCAGCGTGACATCGAGCCCGAAATAATCGGCGATCCCGGCGCTGACGCCCATGATCTTGCCGCGCTGCTTGTTGAGACGGAAACCCTGACGGGCGGGCGAACGGACGGCGTTGTCCTCGAAGCGCAGGTCGCTCATGCGGCGTACTCCGTGGCAGGGGCGGTGTGGAGCGGGCTCTGCGCCGGTGCGGTGACAGTGCCGCCGACCATGCTGAGGGTGAGGGCGATCGCGGCGGCTGCGCTGAAAATCGGGGCGCTGAAAGTGCGGATGGTGGTCATGTCTAGGTTCCCTTCTGAGTTCGAAATTGGCGCCGTCCCGTTGGTTCGGCGTATGCCAAGGGCTTTGCATGGGGCGTGCCAATTGCAAAAAATGGCGGAAATCCGCGGTTTCGGATTCCGGCCTTAGCCATTTTCACTTAGAGCCGCGCCAAAGTGTGGGAAAATTTCCCGACTTTCGGGATTGGGGTTTTGCACAATCTTGGCGCTTGCCTTTTGCCGGTCCCCCGCCTAAGGCGCGATGCATCCCGACATTGTGAAGGCAAAGTCTGGGCTGGCGCCGAAAGGGGCCGGCGCCAAACCGCTGTCTTTTCCCTGCCGGATCATCTGGAGCACGCATGAACGATATCGCACGGATCACCGAGATTGCCGGAGAAGAGGCTGCCAGCCTCGGCTTCGATCTCGTGCGCGTGCGCTATTTCAAGGGTGGCGAGATCGGCGACGAGGAGCACACGCTCCAGATCATGGCGGAGCGGCCCGAAACCGGGCAGCTGGTGATCGAGGATTGCGCCGCGCTTTCGCACCGCATTTCAGACCGCGTGGATGCGCTCGAAGAAGCGGGCGAAGTGCTGATCGCAGACGCCTACCGGCTTGAGGTCAGCTCGCCGGGGATCGACCGTCCGCTGACACGGGCCAAGGATTTCGCGAACTGGACCGGCCATGAGGCGCGGATCGAGCTGGCCGAGCTGCTGGACGGTCGCAAGCGCTTTCGCGGCGATCTCGTCGGGTTCGATGCTGACAGCGAAGTTGTTTCGATCGAGGATGACGGTGTGGTATATGCCCTGCCGTTCAGCCTTGTCGCCAATGCCAAGCTTATCCTTACGGACAAGCTGATTGCCGCCTCTCGCCCGCTGGATACCAGCGGCGCGGATGACATCGTTGAGGAACAGGAAGACTAAGCCATGGCCAGTGCGATTTCCGCCAACCGTGCCGAGCTGCTCGCGATTGCGAACTCCGTCGCGACCGAGAAGATGATCGACAAGTCCATCGTCATCGAGGCGATGGAAGAAGCGATCCAGAAGTCCGCGCGCAACCGCTATGGTGCCGAGAACGACATCCGTGCCAAGCTCGATCCGCGCACCGGCGATCTGCGCCTGTGGCGTGTGGTCGAAGTGGTCGAAGAGGTCGAGGACTACTTCAAGCAGGTCGATCTCAAGGCCGCCGAAAAGCTCCAGCCGGGCGCGAAGGTCGGCGATTTCCTCGTTGATCCGCTGCCGGCGGTCGAACTGGGCCGCATCGATGCGCAGTCCGCCAAGCAGGTGATCTTCCAGAAGGTCCGCGATGCCGAGCGTGATCGCCAGTACGAAGAGTTCAAGGACCGCGCGGGCGAAGTGATCACCGGCGTGATCAAGTCGGTCGAGTTTGGCCACGTGATCGTCAACCTTGGCCGCGCCGAGGGTGTGATCCGCCGCGACCAGCAGATCCCGCGCGAAGTGCCGCGCGTGGGTGAGCGCGTCCGCGCATGGATCATGAAGGTCGAGCGCCAGAACCGTGGCCCGCAGATTTTCCTGAGCCGCGCGCATCCCGAATTCATGAAGAAACTGTTCGCGCAGGAAGTGCCCGAAATCTACGATGGCATCATCACCATCATGGCCGCCGCCCGCGATCCGGGCAGCCGCGCCAAGATCGGCGTGATCAGTCGCGATTCGAGCATCGATCCGGTCGGCGCCTGCGTCGGCATGAAGGGCAGCCGCGTGCAGGCCGTCGTGCAGGAACTGCAGGGCGAAAAGATCGACATCATCCCGTGGAGCGAAGACACCGCGACGTTCGTGGTCAATGCGCTCCAGCCCGCCACTGTCAGCCGCGTGGTGATCGACGAGGAAGAGAGCCGCATCGAAGTCGTCGTTCCTGACGACCAGCTGTCGCTCGCCATCGGTCGCCGCGGGCAGAACGTGCGTCTGGCCTCGTCGCTGACCGGTTCGGCCATCGACATCATGACCGAGGCGGAAGCTTCGGAGAAGCGCCAGAAGGAATTCGCCGAGCGCTCGAAGATGTTCGAGGAAGAGCTCGACGTGGACGAGACGCTCTCGCAGCTGCTGGTGGCCGAAGGCTTCAGCGAGCTCGAAGAAGTGGCGTATATCGATATCGCCGAACTCGCCGCGATCGAAGGCTTCGACGAGGAACTGGGCCAGGAACTGCAGAGCCGTGCGCTCGAGGCGCTGGAGCGCCGCGAGGAAGCGCAGCGCGAAGAACGCCGCGGCCTTGGTGTCGAGGACGATCTCGCCGAACTGCCGCACCTGACCGAGGCGATGCTCGTCACGCTCGGCAAGGCGGGGATCAAGACGCTCGACGATCTGGCCGATCTGGCCACCGACGAGCTGATCGCCAAGAAGCGCGGGGGCGAACAGCGCCGCCGCAACAACAGCAATCCGCCTGAGAACCGCCGTGACCGCGAGCGTGATCGCAGCGAACGGGCCGAGGACAAGGGCGGCGTGCTGGGCGAATATGGCCTCTCGGAAGAGCAGGGCAACGAGATCATCATGGCCGCGCGCGCGCACTGGTTCGACGACGAACCAGCAGCAGAGGAGGCCGCCCATGCGGAATCCTCACAATGAGCCGCTAAGCTCCGACATCTCTGGCAGCAAGCCGGCCGGGACATCCGCAAAGGATGCCCAGCCGGAGCGGAAATGCGTGCTTACCGGGCGTCATGACGCGCGGGGCGAGCTCGTGCGGCTGGCGCTTTCGCCGGACGGCGATGTGCTGCCCGATGCCTTGGCGCGTGCGCCGGGGCGGGGCGCATGGATCGGCGTTTCCGAAACAGAGCTGGGCGCCGCTGTCGCCAACGGCAAGCTGCGCGGCGCGCTGGCGCGGGCCTTCAAGGGCGCGCCGCTTTCCATTCCTGCAGATCTGGCCGCGCGGACCCGCGCCGCACTGACGCGGGCGCTGACCGACCGGCTGGGCATCGAACTGCGCGCGGGCAACATGCTGCTCGGCACCGAACGGATCGCACAGGGCGCGCGCGCCGGGGCGGTGACGTGGCTGGCCCATGCCAGCGACGCCGGGAGCGATGGCCCCAACAAGCTGGCGCAAGCCTGGCGGGTGGGCGAAGAAGCCGAAGGCACCGGCCTCAAAGGCGTGATCTTGCCGCTGGACCGGGCAGCGCTGTCTGTGGCATTGGGCCGCGACAACGTGGTTCATCTGGCGCTGACCGATGCCGCCGCAGCCCAAAGGGTCGCGGTGCCGCTCCAGCGACTGCTCCATTTTCTCGGGTCTGCACACGAATCTGCGCAGGACTTGACGGACGCGGCTTCTGCCGCGTGCGACGATATTGATACGAAGGGTGTATAAGTTCGATGAGCGATGACAAGAAGCCGACGCTGGGCCGCAGGCCGCTTGGCCTGAAGACTTCGGTCGAGGCAGGTGAGGTCAAGCAGACCTTCAGCCACGGGCGCACCAACAAGGTCGTCGTCGAGGTCAAGCGGCGCAAGCTCATGCCGCGCGGGCCGGGTGAGGCTGCGCCGGGTGCTGCGCCCGAAGCGGCACCGGTCGTTGCTGCTCCGGCTGCGCCCGCGCCCGAACCCGTTCGCGCGCCCGCTCCGCCGCCGCCGCCGCCCGCCGCCTCGCGCGAAACGCGCCAGGAAATGCAGACCCGTCTGCTGCGCGAGGCTGAAGAGGCCCGCCTGCAGTCGCTGGAAGCCGCGAACCGCCGCGAACAGGAAGAGCGCGTGCGTGCGATGGAGGAAGCCCGCCGGGCGGCCGAAGCGCGCAAGGCCGGGGAAGCCGAAGCGGCTGCTCCACCGGCGCAGGCCGAACCCGCAGCCGCCGAAACGCCCGTCGTCGCTGAAGCACCCGCTGCGGCCGAGCCTGTTGCCGCTGCTGCGGTCGAAGCCAAGCCGGAAGCGGCTGCCGCGCCCGAAGCCCCGGCTGCGCCCGAACCGGCAGTGCAGACCGCGCCGCGCCGCTTTACGCCCGTGGTCGCCCCCAAGCGCCCCGAGCCTGCTGCCAAGAAGCCGGCCCATGCCCCGCGCGACAAGGGCGCAGGCGACCGCCGCCAGGCCGGCAAGCTGACCGTGACCCGCGCGCTCAACGAGGACGAGGGCGCCCGCGCCCGCAGCCTCGCGGCGCTCAAGCGGGCGCGCGAGAAGGAAAAGCGTGCGCACTTCGCGGGCCAGTCGCAGCCGCGCGAAAAGCAGGTCCGCGATGTCGTGGTGCCAGAGGCGATCACGGTGCAGGAACTGGCCAACCGCATGGCCGAAAAGGCTGCCGATCTGGTCAAGTCGCTGTTCAAGATGGGCATGATGGTCACCATCAACCAGACCATCGATCAGGATACGGCGGAGCTTTTGGTCGAGGAATTTGGCCACAATATCAAGCGCGTATCGGATTCGGACGTTGACATCGACACCAACGCCGATGTCGATACAGACGAGACGCTGCAGCCGCGTCCGCCAGTGGTCACGATCATGGGCCACGTCGATCACGGCAAGACCAGCCTGCTCGACGCGCTGCGCGGCACCGATGTGGTGCGCGGCGAAGCGGGCGGCATCACGCAGCATATCGGCGCTTATCAGATCAAGACCAAGGCGGGTGACCACATCACCTTCCTCGATACGCCGGGCCACGAGGCCTTCACCGAAATGCGCATGCGCGGCGCCAACGTGACGGATATCGTCATTCTGGTCGTTGCGGCGGATGACGGGCTGATGCCGCAGACGATTGAGGCGATCAACCACACCAAGGCGGCCGGCGTGCCGATGATCGTGGCGATCACCAAGTCCGACAAGCACGAGGCGAACCCGCAGAAGATCCGCGAACGTCTGCTCGAACACGAGATCGTGGTCGAGGAAATGTCGGGCGATGTGCAGGACGTCGAGGTTTCGGCCAAGACCGGGCAGGGCATGGACGAGCTGATCGAGAAGATCCTGCTTCAGGCCGAACTGCTCGAACTGCGCGCCAATCCGGACCGCGCGGCGGAAGCCACCGTGATCGAGGCCAAGCTCGACAAGGGCAAGGGTCCGCTGGCGACCGTGCTGGTCAATCGCGGCACGCTCAAGGTCGGTGATATCCTCGTGGTCGGCACCCAATCGGGCCGCGTCCGCGCGATGCACGATGACAAGGGCCGCCAGATCAAGGAAGCGCCGCCGTCGCTGCCGGTCGAAGTGCTCGGCCTCGGCGGTGTGCCGATGGCCGGTGACACGCTGACCGTGGTGGAAAACGAAGCCCGCGCCCGCGAAGTCGCCGCCTACCGTCAGGAACGCGCGACTGCCAAGCGCACCGCGCAGGCCCCGACGAGCCTTGAGAACATGTTCTCCGCGCTCGCCGCCAAGCAGGCTGTCATCGAGTATCCGGTGGTCATCAAGGCCGACGTGCAGGGCTCGACCGAAGCGATCGTCAATGCGCTCAACCGCATTTCGACCGACGAGATCAAGGTGCGCATCCTCGCCTCGGGTGTGGGCGCGATCACCGAAAGCGACGTCAATCTGGCGCAGGCCAGCGGCGCTCCGATCATCGGCTTCAACGTCCGCCCCAACGCCAAGGCCCGCGAACTGGTCGAACGCTTCAAGGTGCGCATGAAGTACTTTGACGTGATCTATCAGCTGACCGACGACATCCGCCTCGAAATGGCCGGCCAGCTCGGGCCGGAACGGATCGAAACGGTCGTCGGCCGCGCCGAGGTCAAGGAAGTGTTCCCGGCCGGCAAGCGCGACAAGGCTGCGGGTCTGCTCGTGGTCGAAGGCTTCATCCGCAAGGGCATCAACGCGCGGCTTACGCGCAACGATGTCATCGTCTCGCAGACGGTCATCCACTCGCTGCGCCGCTTCAAGGACGACGTGCCCGAAGTGCGCGCCGGTCTGGAATGCGGTGTGGTGCTGGCCGATACGAACGACGTGAAGCCGGGCGACCAGCTTGAAGTCTTCGAGGTCGAGGAACGCGTGCGCACGCTGTGATGCGCGCGTTCCCGCTCCGCTTGCGGGATGGTGAAGCCTGATGCCTCGCTATGTCGCCCTGCTCGGTTCCATCAACGTCGGCGGCAACCGGCTGACGATGGCGGAACTGCGCGCGGCGTTCGAGAGCGAGGGGCTGACGAACATCGAGACCGTGGTGGCGAGCGGCAATGTGCTGTTCGATCACGACGAGCGGCCAACGCCGGGTCTTGAGGAAAAGCTCGAAGGACTGGTGCGCGCGAAGTTTGATATGCGCAGCGTTGTCGCGGTGCGCAGCTTGGACGAAATCCGCAGCAGCATCGAGGACAACCCGTTCACCGGGCACGGCGCGGATGCCAACGTCCACACGCTGTTTCTGGATGGCGAGGCCGATCCGGCGCAGTTCCGCGTGCTGGTGGCCGATCAGGCAGAGCGCGGGCCTGAAAGGCTCGCGCTGGGGCCGCGCGCGCTCTATATCGATTATGTCGAGGGCGTCGCGGCCAGCCGGATGACGGGCGCGTTCCTCGAACGGCGCCTGGGCCGGCGCGGCACGGCGCGCAACGTGCGCTCGCTGGCGCGCATATTGGCGAAGATGGCCTGAAGGATATCAGTACGATGGCAAAACAGCCCGCATCTCCCGAAACGCGCTCGGTCCGCCTGCTCAAGGTGGGCGAACAAGTGCGCCATATCCTTTCGGAGCTGCTGATGCGGCAGGAAGTGCACGACGAGGTGCTGAGCGCGCATTCGGTCTCCGTGACGGAAGTGCGTATGTCGCCCGATCTCCGGCACGCGACGGCCTATATCAAGCCGCTGCTCGGCGCGAACGAGGAGGCGGTGCTGAAAGCGCTGCGCACCAATACCGCGTTTTTCCAGAAGGAAGTGGCGCAGCGCCTGCGCCTGAAATACGCCGCCAAGATGCGCTTTCAGGCCGACGAGAGCTTCGATGTGGCGGGGCACATTGACAAGCTGCTGGCCGATCCCAAGGTGCAACGTGATCTGACCGAAGATTAACCCGGCACCATCCGCGCCCGGATCGTCACGTTGACCATCGATCCGATGATGATAGGATAGGCCGTCATCCCGAATTGGCGGCGATCAATCACCCCGGTGCCGACGATGGAAATGGGCTGGGTGCCGCCGGTGGAGAACGGCGGGACCGAGAACGTGACGGTGAGTGTGATCGGACGGGTCACGCCGCGCGCGGTGATCTGGCCTTCCACGCTGGCGGTGCGTTCACCGTTCATCTTCAGCCGCCGCCCGACAAAGCGCACGGTGGGATGGTGCGCGACATCGAAGAAGCTTTTGCCTTGCAGCGTTTTCGTTTGCGAATCCCCGGTCGTCAGCGTGCGTGCGTCGATATCGACGACCATGTCGAGCGCTTCGAGATCGGCGAACGAAAGGTTGAACGTGCCCGACATATCCGGAAACTTCGCGGTCTTCGATGCGATGCCGAGGAAGGCGACCTTGGCATCGACGTGGCTGGCGCTGCGGTCGATCACGTAGCGCAAGTCTCCTGCCTGCGCCGCGGCGGGGGCGAACGCTGCCAGGAGCGCGGCGAGGGGGAGCAGGAAGCGGGTCATGGCGGTCCTTGTGGGCGGGCGCGAGTGAACGGTTCGTGACACTTGTTTCAACGGTTGGTGAACCCGCTTCATTCCGGCCTAGGGCCTTGCGGTGTGATTTGCGCGGCAGCCGCGCCGCCAGTGCTTGGCTTTCGCGCCGCAATGCCTATGTGACGATGCCTATGGCAAGCCTCCCTTTCCGCCAGCCGGCCACCGGCAGCACCCTGCGATGAGCATCGCGCAACTCTACGTGCCGCTGGAGGCAGCCGATCTGCGGATCGAGCCGCTGCGCGAGGATCACCGCGAAGCCTTGCGCGCGGCCTGCGCCGAGGACAGCGAGATCTGGGAAATCTACCCGTTCTGTTATGCGGGCGAGCATTTCGATCCGCAGTTCGATAGCCTGCTCTTCAGCCCGCCGGGGCGCTGCGTCTATGCCGTGCTGCGAGACGGCGAAGTCGTCGGCATGACCGCATGGATCGCGTTCGGCGATCCGGGCTGGTCGATCGAGATCGGCAACAGCTTCATCGTGCCCTCCTTGCGCAGCACCGGCTTCAACGGGCGATTGAAGCGGCTGATGATCGATCACGTGTTTGCCTGCGGCTATGAGCGCGTGGTGTTCAAGGTCGATGTGATCAACGCCCGCAGCCGCGCTGCCGTGCGCAAGCTGGGTGCGGTGGAGGAAGGCGTGATGCGTCGCGAGCGCAAGACCTGGACGGGCCGTGTGCGCGATACCGTGATCTACGGCCTGCTGCGAGCCGATTGGCAGGCAAAGGGTGATCAGGCCGCCAGCGCATGAACAATACGCTCTATCTTGCCGCCACGCTGGTGGTGCCGATGGTGTTTGCCATCGTGTTCCACGAGATTGCCCATGGCTGGGCCGCGCGCCTGCTGGGGGATCCCACGGCGCATGAGCAAGGGCGGCTCAGCCTCAACCCGCTGCGGCATGTCGATCCGATGGGCACGTTGATCCTGCCGGGGATGCTCAAGCTGCTGGGCCTGCCGGTGTTTGGCTGGGCCAAGCCGGTGCCGGTCAACTACTTGCGGCTGCGCCATCCCAAGCGCGACATGGCGCTGGTTGCGGCGGCGGGGCCGCTGACGAACTTTGTGCTTGCCGCGTTTGCTGCCGCCGCGTTCGGACTGCTGCTGCGCACCGTCGGTCCACAGGGGACACCGGGGCCGGGCGTGCTGTTTGCTGCGGACAACCTGAAGAACTTCATCGCGATCAACGTGTTTCTGGGCACGTTCAACCTGCTGCCGCTGCCGCCGTTCGATGGCTCGCGCATCGTGCGGGGCCTTGCTCCGGCGGCGGGCGTGCGGCTGCTGGACCGGATCGAGCCCATCGGCATTCCGCTGTTCATGGCGGTGTTCATCGTGCTGCCGTGGCTCGTGCCGGGGCTGCATATCGTGGACCGGCTGATCGGCCCGCCGATGGAATGGATGCTCAGCCAGTTCGAGCATATCGTGGCGTTCGTTGCCGGGCCGGAGCTCGATTGAGCGCACGGGCATGGTGAACGGCTGGATCATTCTGGACAAGCCGCACGGGCTGGGTTCGACGCAAGGCGTGGCTGCGGTGAAGCGCAACTTGCGGCAGGCGGGCTTTGGCAAGGTCAAAGTGGGCCACGGCGGCACGCTTGACCCGTTGGCGACAGGTGTGTTGCCGATCGCGGTGGGCGAGGCGACCAAGCTGGCGGGGCGGATGCTCGATGCGAGCAAGGAGTATGCTTTCACCATCCGTTTCGGCGCTGAAACCGATACGCTCGATCTGGAAGGCAAGGTGATCGCCACCAGCGATGTGTGGCCATCGCTTGAGGAGATCGCGGCCGTGCTGCCGCGCTTCACCGGGCCTATCGAGCAAGTGCCGCCGGCCTATTCCGCCATTCTGATCGACGGAGAACGCGCTTACGACCGCGCACGGGCAGGGGAGGCGGTGGAGATGAAGAGCCGCTCGGTGACGATCCATAGCCTGCAGGTTGCATCGGCAAGCGCAGGTGAAGTCACCCTCATCGCCCATGTTTCCAAGGGCACCTATATCCGCAGCCTTGCGCGCGATGTCGCGCAGGCGCTTGGCACGGTGGGGCATGTGACCATGCTGCGCCGCCTGCGCGCGGGGCCATTCGGGCTCGCCGAGGCGATTTCGCTGGACAAATTGAACGATGTGGGTAAGGGCGCACCCCTTGAACACGTACTCTTGCCGCTGCAGGCAGGGCTGGTCGACATCCCGGCTCTTGACCTTACGCCCGAGCAGGCAAGGGCGGTCCGCCAGGGCCGCGTTCTTGACGGGCTGCCCCATGATGACGGGCTCTACTGGGTGCGCTCCGGACTTGTTCCGGTCGCTCTGGTTCAGCTTTCAGGCTCCGTCCTGACCGTCGCGCGGGGGTTCAACCTTCCCGATGTCGCGGAGTAAGATACATGTCGGTTACCGCTGAAAAGAAGCAGGAAATCATTGCGGACAACGCGCGCGCTGCCAACGACACGGGTTCGCCCGAAGTGCAGGTCGCGATCCTGACGAGCCGCATCCTCACCTTGACCGAGCACTTCAAGGCTCACCACAAGGATAACCATTCGCGCCGCGGGCTGCTGATGATGGTCAACAAGCGGCGCTCGCTGCTGGACTATCTCAAGAAAAAGGATGTGGCGCGCTACAATGCCCTCATCCAGAAGCTCGGTCTGCGCAAGTAACCAAGCGGAAAGCGGCCCCCACGTGGGCCGCTTTTTGCATCTGGCACCCGCTACGCAATTCGGCGTGCGGGACACCCGGGGGCCGCAAACAGGCCCCGCACCGGACCGGGACGGCACACCCGGCAGCAAACCCCGTGCGCAATTGGGTGCGCGGGCTCGAAGGAAAACTCATGTTCGACGTCAAGACAGTATCGCTGGAGTGGGGCGGCAAGACCCTCACTCTGGAAACCGGCCGCATTGCCCGTCAGGCTGACGGCGCGGTCCTCGCCACCTATGGCGAAACCGTTGTGCTCTGCGCGGTGACCGCCGCCAAGAAGGTCAAGGAAGGCCAGGACTTCTTCCCGCTGACTGTGCACTATCAGGAAAAGTTCTCGTCCGCCGGGCGCATCCCGGGCGGCTTCTTCAAGCGCGAGCGCGGCGCGACGGAAAAGGAAACGCTGGTTTCCCGCCTGATCGATCGCCCGGTGCGTCCGCTGTTCCCCGAAGGTTTCTACAACGAAATCAACGTCATCGCCCAGGTTCTGAGCTATGACGGTGAGACTGAGCCCGATATCGTGGCGATGATCGCGGCGTCGGCTGCGCTCACCATCTCGGGCGTTCCGTTCATGGGCCCGATCGGCGCGGCGCGCGTCGGCTTCAAGGACGGCGAGTACCAGCTCAACCCGTCGATGTCGCAGGTTGCCGAAGGCCGCCTCGATCTCGTCGTTGCTGCCACCGGCGGCGCGGTGATGATGGTGGAATCCGAAGCCAAGGAACTGACCGAGGACGAAATGCTCGGCGCGGTGGTCTTTGCGCATGACGAGATCCGCAAGGTTGTGAACGCGATCATCGATCTGGCTGAAAAGGCCGCCAAGGAGCCTTGGCAGATCGATCTCACCGACAACACGGCTGACATCAAGAAGAAGCTCAAGGACATCGTCGGCAAGGATGTGGCTGCGGCCTACAAGCTCACCGACAAGTCGGCGCGCTCCAACGCGCTGAACGAAGCGCGGGCCAAGGCCAAGGAAGCGTTCGCTTCCGAAGGCGCGCAGACCCAGATGGTCGCGATGAAGACCATGAAGAAGGTCGAGGCCGATATCGTGCGCGGCGCCATCCTCAAGGACGGCACGCGTATCGACGGGCGCACCACCACGCAGGTCCGCCCGATCGAATCGATCGTCGGCTTCCTGCCGCGCACGCACGGTTCCTCGCTGTTCACGCGCGGCGAAACGCAGGCGATCTGCACCACCACGCTGGGCACCAAGGATGCCGAGCAGATGATCGATGGCCTTGATGGCCTGTCGTATCAGCGCTTCATGCTGCACTACAACTTCCCGCCGTACTCGGTTGGCGAAGTTGGCCGTTTCGGTGCTCCGGGCCGCCGCGAAGTGGGCCACGGCAAGCTGGCATGGCGCGCGCTGCACCCGGTGCTGCCGACCAAGGACGAGTTCCCCTACACGATCCGTGTTCTCTCGGACATCACCGAGTCGAACGGTTCGTCCTCGATGGCGACTGTCTGCGGCGGCTGCCTTTCGATGATGGACGCTGGCGTTCCCATCGAACGTCCGGTTTCGGGCATCGCGATGGGTCTGATCCTGGAAGGCGACAAGTTCGCCGTGCTGTCTGACATCCTCGGCGACGAGGATCACCTCGGCGACATGGACTTCAAGGTGGCCGGCACCAGCGCCGGCATCACCACGATGCAGATGGACATCAAGATCGCGGGCATCACGCGCGAGATCATGGCGCAGGCGCTGTCGCAGGCTTCGGAAGGCCGCGCGCACATCCTGGCCGAGATGACCAAGGCACTGGGTTCGGCTCGCACCGAGCTTTCGGCCCACGCGCCGCGCATCGAGACGATCCAGATCGACAAGTCGAAGATCCGCGAAGTGATCGGCACTGGCGGCAAGGTGATCCGCGAGATCGTCGCGGAAACCGGCGCCAAGGTCGATATCGATGACGAGGGCCTGATCAAGATCAGCTCGTCTGACATCAACCAGATCGAAGCGGCCAAGGCATGGATCCTCGGCATCGTGGAAGAAGCCGAAGTCGGCAAGGTCTATGACGGCAAGGTCGTGAACATCGTCGATTTCGGCGCGTTCGTGAACTTCATGGGCGGCAAGGACGGCCTCGTCCACGTGTCGGAAATGCGCAACGAGCGCGTGGAAAAGCCCACCGATGTGGTCAAGGAAGGCCAGGCCGTGAAGGTCAAGGTGCTCGAGATCGATCCGCGCGGCAAGGTTCGCCTTTCCATGCGCGTCGTCGATCAGGAAACCGGCGCCGAGCTGGAAGACACCCGTCCGCCCCGCGAACCGCGCGAGCCGCGCGGTGATCGTGGCGATCGCGGTGATCGCGGCGATCGTCGTGGCCCGGGTGGCCCGCGCGGTGATCGTGGTCCGCGTCGTGACGGCGGAGGCGGTCGTGATCGCGGCCCGCGTGGCGGCGGCGAGGGCGGCGGTGACCATGTCCCGGCGTTCCTCAAGTCGGACGACTGATCGCTCCGGTTTGAAGCCAATTGAAACGAGGGCTCGCGGCAACGCGGGCCCTTTTTTCTTGCCTTGGCGAGGCGGGCGAACGACGATGCGAGCGGCATTTTAAGGGGATATGAGGATGCGGTTCAGGCTCACCAAGGGCGCGGTTCTGGCGGGGCTGCTTGCCTCATCGGGTGCGGCGCTGGCCTGCGCCGATGTGGGGTGCGAGCCGGTGTGGTCGCTGTTTGGCGGATCACAGGCCTGCCACAACCACGTGGTCATCGCGCCGGGCAATGACAGCCGCCTCAACCTGCTTGCGCTGCTGCGCGACAAGGCGGGGCTGGGGCTCGCCAGCGGCACTGCCTATCCCGATCCGGGCTATGACGAGACGGGCTTTGGCCACACGTTCCTCGATTGGGGCATGGCATCGCGGCAATGGGTGCCCGCAGCCGATCCGCTGGCCGATCCCCCGGCCACGATCCTCGATAGCCCTTGCGCGTTCTACCGCGATGGCACGCCGGCGTTTGCCGCCGCGCTGGCCGCGAACAAGGCCCTGCCGGGCGGCGAACGGACCGCGCTTGCCACAGCGCGCGATCAGCTGGTCGCGCGGTGCAGCGATGCGGCGCTCCCGGCGGTGCTTCCCGGCGTGGCGGTGGGCAGCGCCCCCGGCAAGGCGTTCCTCGGCTATCTGGCCGCGTCCGATGCGTTCTATGCGGCCCGCTATGGCGAAGCAGCGAGCGGCTATGCCGCGCTCGCCAGCGCGCCGGACCCGTGGGTGGCGGAAACCGCACGCTACATGCAGGCGCGGTCCGAACTGCGCGCCGCGTTGGCGAAAAGCATCGACGAATACGGCTTTTTCGACGGCATCAAGTCGGTCGACAAGGCCGCCGCCGTGCGCGGCAAGGCGGCACTGGCGGAATATCTGAAGGCCTATCCCAACGGCCGCTACGCTGCCTCCGCAGCCGGGCTGGAGCGGCGCGCGCTGTGGCTTGCGGGCGATTTCGCCGCGCTGGGCGAGCGCTATGAGGCCTTGCTGACAGCGGCCCCGCAGGACGGGGCCGGGCTCGTCTCGCTGATCAACGAGGCGGACAACAAGTATCTTTCGAGCGGGGACAATCCCGATGCCCGCGTCGGCGGCTTGCTGCTGCTGGCAGCGGCAGACCTCAAGGCAATGCGCGTGGCCGATCCGGCGGATGACAACGCGGTTGGCTCAGAGACGCCGCTCGATGCCGCGACGCTCGCCAGCCAGCAGGCGAGCTTCCTGCGCGCGCCCGAGCTTTACGCGTTCCTTCAGGCGAACCACGCGTTCTATGTCGGCAAGGACTACGCGCGAGTGCTGCAGCTGATCCCGGACGATGCGCGCAAGGCGGCGTACACGCCGCTGGCGTTCAGCCGGCAGGTGCTGCGCGGGCAGGCGCTGGCGGCCAAGGGCGATCCCAACGAGGCAGGCTTCTGGCTGGAACTGCTCGGCGGCGCGAAGGACTTGTGGCAGCGGCCCACGGTCGAACTCGGCCTCGCGATGAACTGGGAGCGGCACGGCAAGCTGGCGCAGGTGTTCGCGCCCGGATCGCCGATCACCGACCGCATGGTGCGCGAAATCCTGATCGCGCATTCCGCCGGTCCTGCGCTGCTGCGCCGTGCCGCGCTCGATACCGCGCGCCCGCAGGAAGAGCGCGATACGGCGCTGTTCACGCTGCTCTACAAGCAGCTGAGCCGGGGCGACTACGCCGGTTTCGGCAGCAATCTGCCGCTGGTGCGCGGCGCTGCGCCGGTTGACGGGCTGTGGGGTTTCGGTCCGGGCTCGGCAGCGCCGGTCGGGCTGTTTGCCAAGGGGAAGACGGCACAGGCGGGCTTTGCCTGTGCATCGCTGCCTGCCACGGCGGCGGCGCTGGCCGCCAATCCGCAGGATATCCATGCGCGGTTGTGTCTGGCTGATTTCTGGCGGCTGAATGGGTTCGATGGCTTCACCGTGCTCGATACGGCCCCGGCGAAACAGGCGCTGGGCGGGGCGGCGAACGACTATCCCGGCACGCCCCTGCCGCGCGGCACGATCTACGCCGCCGCCATCGCCGATCCGCGCACCGCGCCGGATGACCGAGCCTATGCCCTCTTCCGCGCGGTCCAGTGCTATGCGCCCTCGGCGTACAACGGGTGCGGCGGGGCCGATGTGCTGGTGGCGCAGCGCAAGGGCTGGTATGACCGGCTCAAGCGCGAATTTCCGCGCAGCACGTGGACGCAGAAGCTGAAGTATTACTGGTGAGACGCTGCCGAGCGGGCCTGCTGCTCGCCGTGCTCGTGCTGAGCGGCTGTGGGCGCCCTGCCGCGCCGCGCGTCGATCCGTCGGCTTATGACCAGTTCTTCCTCTGGGCCGGGGTGCCGCCGCCGCCAGCCGTGGCGAAGGCGAGCGAGATCTATATCCTCGGCGGGGAAATCCGGCGCGGCGGGCCTGCGCGGCTGATCGATATGCGCGCCGGGGTGCCGCATGTGCGCCGCGCGCGGGTGTGGCTCACGATCCGCAGCGAGCGGCTCGATTGGGATGCGCCGGTGTGGGACGGGGTGCGCGCCATGCTCGCGCGGTGGCGGGCAGCGGGCAATCGGCTCGAAGGCTTGCAGATCGATTTCGATGCCGCGACGCCGGGGCTGCATCGCTACCGCGCGTTTCTTGAAGGCGTGCGGCGCGAACTGCCCCCGGGGACGCGGCTTTCGATCACCGGGCTGCTGGATTGGAGCGCGAATGGCGACCCCGCCGAACTGGCAAAGCTGGCGGGGCTGGTCGATGAAGTGGTGATCCAGACCTATCAGGGGCGCACCACGATCCCCGGCTACGGCGCGTGGTTCGCCCATATCGACACGCTGCCGCTGCGCCACAAGATCGCGCTGGTGGAAGGCGGGGAATGGACGCCGCCCGCAGCGCTCGCCCGGGACAAGCGCTTTGCGGGCTATGTCGTGTTCCTCTTGAAACCAGCGAAGCCTAGGCCGCCTGGGCTTGCGGATCGGGGCTCTCGCCAGCCCTGAGGATGCGGTTGCGGCCCGATTCCTTGGCAGCATAGAGCGCCTCGTCCGCCGCCTTCAGCGCGGCGCTTTTCTCGGGATAGGCGAAGACATCGGCGATCCCGCCGGAGAACGTGATCTTGCCGAAAGGAGAATCGTTGGCCCGGTTGACGAGGCGGCGTTCGGCGATCTCCTCGCGCGCGGCGTCGAGCTTCCTGAACGCCTTTTCGATGGTGTGGTTGCGCCAGATCACCGCAAACTCCTCGCCGCCATGCCGCGCCACGAAGCAGCGCGCATCGGCGATGCGGTTGAGCGTCTCGCCCACGAATTTCAGCACGCGGTCACCCGCCGGATGGCCGTGGGTATCGTTCACGCGCTTGAAGTGATCGATATCGACGAAGGCCACGCACAGCGATTCGCCCGCCGCAACCGCCTCGCGCATTTCGCGTTCGAGCATGTGATCGAACGCGCGGCGATTGGGCAGTCCGGTCAGGTGGTCCATGTCCGCCATCTTGCGGGTCTCTTCGAGCGTGGTCTGCAGCGATTGCGCGCGCCGTTCGCTGCATGCCAGTTCGGTCTCGATCGCAATGCTGCGTTCCATCATCGCCCGGGTCAGCGCAGCCAGTTCGGTGATGACGACCCCGGCGCGGCCGACGCCTTCGAGATCGTCGACATGCTGCCGAAGCGCGCTGCTGTATTCGCTGGTCGCGGTGCGCGCGCCGGTGGTGGTCTTGCTGAATTCGTCGAGGCTGCCTTCCAGCCGGCCCAGCAGCACGGCGAGGGCCTCGCTGTTCTTGTCATTCGTGCTTTCGCAGCGCTGTTCCTCGATCCAGCCGAGCGTGATCGGCAGGCCCTTTTCGGTGCGTTCGAGGATCAGCTGGGCAAGGCGCGGCGCGCCGCCGGTGACGCATTCATAGGCAACGGTCAGCGTGGCAGGCAGGACTTCGAGATCGTGGTCGATCAGGAAGTCGGCGATCTTGCTGATCATGCGCCGTTTGGCGGGCAGCCAGACTTCGCGCGCGGTCAATTCGCGCGGGGCCGCCGCATCCAGTTCGGGCTCGGCCGCATCTTCTGCGGTGCTGCCGCTGAACCATTGCCACCACCGCGACTTGCGCGCGCTCTCGTCTGACGTCTGTTCGCTCATGCAGACGAGAACGGTGGAAGCGACGCGGAATTAACCACGTGATGGGGCAAAAGTGACGGAAAACCGGGGTTTTTAGACCGGAACGGACCTAACCGCGTGCCCCGACTGGAGCACGCGGCTTGTGGTATCCGCCTTAGCGGACCCTGGGGCCGCCGAACGGCATCGGCGGCGGCGGACGGCGATGGCCGCGCGGGAGCTGGGCCTGATAGGCGCGCCCGCAATGTTCCACGCAATAGGGGAAACCGGGGTTCACCTTGTCGCCGCAGAAATGGAAATCAGGTTCGCCCGGATGGCCCATCGGCCAGCGGCAGATGCGATCGTTGAGATCGAGCAGCCCGGTCTTGTCGGCCACTTCCTGGCTGGGGCGCGCGGGCACGAGGCGGCGCGGCGGGGCAGGGGGAATCGGTGCCTGCTGATCGCCGGGGCCTTGGCGCAGGAACCCGCCTGGGCCGACCGAGACGATGCGTGGCTGCGGCGGCGGGGTGGGGGCATCTGCCGCAGCGGCCGGAGCCGTGGAGGCAGGGGCCGGAGCAGCCGGCGCAGGCGCGGCCTCCACCGGTGCCACCGGCGCGCGCGGCGCAGGCGGCGGGCTGGCCGGTGCAGCAGGTGCCGGACGCGGAGCCGCCACGCGCGGTTCGGCGGGTGCGGCAGGTTCGGGCACAGGGCGCGGGGTCTTGGTCGGGGCGGCCTCGCTCTTCTCGTTGGGCTTGACCGGCGAGGGGCGGGCCTTGAGGCCGAGGCGGTGCGCCTTGCCGATAACGGCATTGCGGCTGACCCCGCCAAGCTCGTCTGCGATCTGGCTGGCGGTGGAGCCGCCTTCCCACATCTTGGTCAGCTTTTCGATCCGCTCGTCGGTCCAGCTCATTTCCGTTACAAACCCTTCAAAACGTGCTCTGCGCGCCATGTTGGCCGCAGGCCTTTGCCGGCCCTTTGCGGGCAGGCGGTGCAATGCCTTGCCTTGATCCGGCATGCGCGATACCGCACCGTGCATGGCCGATCAACCGACGCTCCAACAATCCGTGCCCCTCACCGGGGCCAAATCCATCAGCGGACAGCCCAGCCGGGCGGGAGATTTTCCTCCGCCGGGTGAGCTGCGCTTCCGCAGCATCAATCGCTTGGGGCTGTGGACCCTCTATATGAAGGAGGTGCGCCGTTTCTTCAAGGTGCAGACCCAGACGATCTGGGCACCGGCGGTTACAACCTTGCTCTATCTGATGATCTTCACGCTCGCATTGGGCGGCGGCGGCCGCGTGGTGCTGGGCGTGCCCTTCGCCACGTTTGTCGCGCCGGGCCTGATCGCGATGGGCATGATCAACAATTCGTTCGCCAATTCGAGCTTCGGGCTGCTGGTCGGCAAGATCCAGGGCACCATCATCGATTACCTGATGCCGCCGATCTCGAACGCGGAACTGATCCTCGCGCTGGTGGCCGCGGCCGTCACGCGCGCGGTCCTCGTCGGCCTGGCGGTTGCGGGAGCCATGCTGTTCTGGCCGGGCGTGGATCTGACCGTCCAGCACCCCTGGGCGGTGATCTGGTTTGGCCTGATGGGCGCGATCCTGCTGGCGCTGATCGGCGTGCTGACCTCGCTGTGGGCGGAAAAGTTCGATCACAACGCGGCGATCACCAATTTCGTGATCACGCCGATGTCGATGCTTTCTGGCACATTCTACGTGATCAGCAACCTTTCGCCGGTTTTCCAGACGGTGAGCCGGTTCAACCCGATCTTCTACGTGATCTCGGGCTTCCGCTTCGGTTTCCTGGGGCAGAGCGATATCGGCACGACCAACGAGGCAGTGCTGCACGGCGCGATCGGGCTCGGCGTGCTGAACCTCGTGCTGTGGATCGCGATCTATTACATCTTCCAGTCGGGCTGGAAGCTCAAAGCCTGAGGCTGGCGGGGGAGGGCGGGCACACCGCCGCTCTCCCGGTCAGAGCTTAATGCGAAAGGCCGCGGCGCAGGCGGTAGCGCCCCTCGCGGAAGGCTTCGAACATCTCGTCCACCGAAGGATGATCCACCGGGCCGCCATCAGCGTCTGACAGCAGGTTCTGCTGGCTGACGTAGGCGACGTAGCTGTTCTCGTCGTTCTCGGCGAGGAGGTGATAAAACGGCTGCTCGCGCGGGGGGCGGATTTCGGCGGGGATCGATTCGTACCATTCCTCGCTGTTGGCGAAGACCGGATCGATATCGAAGACCACACCGCGAAAATCGAACAGCTTGTGGCGCACGACATCGCCAATGGCGAAGCGCGCGCGGGAGACGTGGGGGGCCGTGATCTGCCGACCGGCCGTGGGCGAAAAGAAACTCGCGCGATCCATACACTCGAATATAGGCCTCTCCCGCCGCGAAACAAGCGAGCCTTAGTGTCCTTAGCGTGAATTGTCCCTCGGGTGTGGCATGTTTCCCCTTGGCAAGCGGCAGACCATGCGCTAACGGCGCGCTTCCTCGACCGGGACGGTGCAAGCCGCCTCAACGACACTTCGCGGAGAGGTGGCAGAGTGGTCGAATGCACCGCACTCGAAATGCGGCATACGGGTGACCGTATCCAGGGTTCGAATCCCTGCCTCTCCGCCAAGTGCCCCTGATTTTATTTGATAAAATTCAAGGTTTGGGGCGTTGCCCACGACTAAGCCCACAATAGATTTGCGGCGGTAGGCGGCTGGTATCGAACGCGGGTGAATTTTCACGCGCGCCGGACAAGCCGGACACATCGCGCACGCGCGCGTGCGATGGCGGAAGGAAATTGGGTTTAGCGATAATTCTGGCGGGTTGCGACGGTGTTGGAAATGAGCGGCCTAGCCTTTTGACCTCCCCCCCGGGCTGGCGACCTCGGGCAGGCTTAAGGGGGGCATGTTCTGAATTGTGAATGACAGATTTTCAGGGTCCAGACGGTCACCAAACGCAAGGCCAAGAGCATTTGCCCGCCCCCCCTTTGCGCGCGCGTTATGGCCGCACAAGTCAGCCGGAAAAGCCCGTATTAAATCAAAGCTATGAGTCCCCGCGTTTCAACCGCCCCAATGTCAGGTTCCGCAAGGCTCTCTCCCGCCCTTCGGCAGTACGCGGCCCGGTTGAAGCGCCGCCATGAAACTTGCACCGGCCATTGGCGCAAAGGGTAGTGGAACCGCATCGCTCGCCGTTCTTCTTTCGCGCACCGCAGGTTAGCCCGCGAAGGTAGCGGGGGAAGCTCGGCACATATTGGCCAGCCGCTTCGGCTGCACTCGCCTTTGTCCACCATTGGCGAAACAGGATGCGCTTTACGTCATCCGGCTGCACTTTGGCCCAATCCTCGAATTGGCGCATTCGGAGCGCGGCGAGGTGAAATTGCGCCAGCACCTCGGCAAAGGCTTTGGTGTGCCTACCCATGATCGGTTTCGCGCATTCCGCGCACGTCGCGCGCGCGCGCGTAATCCTGCCCGGTCCAGATAACCGGCTTGGCTGTCAGGGTCCGCCGCCAAAGCCAGCCCTCGCAATCCTCGCCCCGCCAGCGCGCAACGCTTGAGGTGAACGCCAGTTGCCGCGCGCCCTCCAGCCGATCAGCAAGCCCACCGTTTCCCGGCTCCCGTCCAATTCCAAACAGGTCGGATGCGCTCCAGCCCAGCGCCGCAGCGGCCTCGCCATGAATGCGCGCAATCCACAGAGCATCGGCCAGCAATATGGGCCACAGGTCCGGTGCAATCCCGGCTGGCGGGCGGCTGGTATCGAGCGCGCCAAGTGCGGCAAGCCATGCAGCGGGATCGGCGGGCACCTCGATTTGAGAAACAGCCCTCGGGACAATAGAGACGATAGGGACAGAATGGGCCATTGGCGCGCTTGTGTCGGCACAGTCCGTCCCGCGCTCTTGCGCTTTCAGGTGCCGGGCCAGTTCGCGCCAGCGGCTCATTGCGCGGCCCGATGCAATGCCGGGTTCACGGTATAATCGCCGCTCGCACGTCCGGGGCCATCGCCATCGCGCTTGCCGGAAGCCCGAACCAGCCCACCATCCTCCAGCACCTCCAGTGCCGCATCCATGGCCTTGGCGTTCCGCAGCGAGGGTAGCGCGGTCTTGTGCGGGCTGCGCTTCAGTTCGCGCTTGTTGAACGCCCGCAGACCCTTTTTGACGATATAGCGCGCCAACATTGCCGCATCGCGCTCGGCAGCGGGCAAAGCGGCATCGCCATAGACGCGCTCGGCCATCGGCTTGGCATAGCTGTCAATCCACTCGGCAGCGGCCTCGATTGTCTCCAGCGATATTTCGCGCGGTTCCGGCCCGCCGCTCATTGCCCAGCGGGCCAGTTCGGAAGTCAGGGCGATGCGCAACAGCGCGCCATCCATCTTGCCGACAAACGACTTCAACAGCCCCGATGCATCATCATCAAATTCGGCGTTGTCCGCCTGCCATGCCTCAAACAGATCGGCGGCGCTGGCTGATAGCGGCAATGGGATCGCAACCGGCTGGCCATCGCCATTGCGGCCCCACTCCAGCGCCTCCAGCCGCCGATATGCCGATTCAAGCGCGGAATGGTCCGCACACTGGCGCGGGCGAGCGAATTTCAGCTTGTCGGGCCAGATCCAAAGGAAACGCGCCACCAGCCCGTCATCGGGGAACGCCAGTAGACATTCGGCCATCTTCGCCGGTTGTATGCCGCCTAGCACGCTCACGCCGTTGAAAGGCACGGCCAGCGGGCCTTTCGCGCCCTTTCGATCGATCACGAACGAACGCCCGCCGTATGCCTCCAGCCATTGTTCGCGCCCTCCCGGACTGTATCGCTCGAACGATTGAAGCCAGCCCGCCAGCTCGTCGCGCGCCAGCAAAGTGCCTTGAGGATTGCCCGCCAAAATCGCGCCGATGGATTCGGGCGTTGCGTCCATAACCAGTGTGCGCCGCCGGGTCGGTTCGTCCGGTTCATGCGCGGCGGCTGGCATCGCGGGCATGGTGGCAGCGCCCTTTTTGACAGCATCGCCTAACCGTTTCTCCCAGTCGTCGCGCACTGCTTTGGCCCGCCGCTCGGCTTCCTTCCATGAGTGCATCGCGGACTTGTGCAGGTCCGCCCCATCGCGCTCGATTGCCCGCAGCGGTTCCAGCACTTCATCGATAGGCGGCGATTTGCGGCTGGACGGGTCGCCCACGATACCAATCCACAGAATGGGCGGCTCTGCCCAATTGGAAGTGGCGTAGGGCCTCACCCGGCGCTTGCCTCCGATCAGGCTGGCGCATGTGGCCAGGAATGCGGCGGCGGGATAATCGAGCGGCGTTGCCGTGCCCTGTGCGATGGCCTCCAGCAAGGGAAGCGCGGGGCCAAACAGCCCGGTAGGCATCGGCACGGCGGGACGGCGGCTGGCCTGCAAGATTGACAGGTCCGGCGCGGGCCAATCCGATTTGGCAACGCCGATGCTGGCGACGATTCCGCCATCATCTAGGTCGGCATGATCGCGCCGCGAATAGGCGGGGGCGGGGTTATCCATTCCAAGTTCCTCCCGGCAGCGCGATAAGCGCGCCTGTGCGAAGCGATGCGAGGCGCGCGGCACGGTGGCCCGGTTCGTCGTCATCGGCGGCAATTATCAATGTCAGGTCTGGCCGCTTGGCTTGTATCGCCTCGGCAATATCGGGCAGGTTGCCAGCGGTCATGGCAGCGACAACAGGCAGACCAGTGGCACGGCGGACAGCGGCAACGGTTGCCACGCCTTCACCGATCACCAGCCGGTCAACGGCCTTGCCCACGCGCCACAGCAAGCCCTTTGTGCGCCCGCCTTTGTGGAACAACTTTGGCGCGCCTTCCTCTGGCGGGATGCTCTGGACATTCCACAGGACGCCATCGGGATCGATCATCGGCACCAGCAACCATTTTCCGGCCTGCCAAAGCCCCTCTGGCGCGATGCGCTTGCGGGCTAGGTATGTGTGGCCCGGATCGGCTGGACGCGCGCCAGCGAGTCTCTGGCGGGCTTCCTCGGCGGCTTTGGCGTGTTGCTCTGCCTTCACCCGTTCCCGCTCTGCCTCGGCCCGGTGGATTGCATCGCGCTCGGCCTGTGTCAGTTCGCGCGCGCGTATTGCGTCGCGAGGGGGCAGGAAGCCATCGCGGCGAAGCATATCCTTCACCGCAAGGGCCTCGGCCTTCCCGCCGTTGTAGCAGGCCACCAGCACGCCATCCGGTGCGCCCGGTGCCAGCCGTATGGCGGTGCCCCGATCACGCGGCGAATGGCCCGGCGTCGGTATCACGCATTCGCGGCCTGTTAGCTTCCCGCCGTATTGCGCCGCGATGGCGCGAAGGTCCGCAGCACCGATCACAGATCGGCCCTCCCATCCATCGGTTGCCGTTCGGCGCACCATTCATGGCCCGCCACGATTGGCCAGAGAGCATCCCCCACCAGACTAGGCGCACGGCGGCGGCATTCGCCCCGGTTGCTCCCATCCCTTGAAGGGTTGAACGCTGCGCACGTTTCGCAAGTCTGTGCCGCGTTCATGCCGCACCGCCGTTCGGGCCATGCTCTGCCACCACCCAAACGATAGCTGCGCGCCCGCTTGGATTGGTCCGGGTTCGCCCTGAATCGATCACGCTTCGCGCCGATACCAGTTCGGAAATGCGCGGCTGGATGCCCCAGCGGTTGCGGCCAGAGGCTTCAACCACCTCCAGCGCCGTCATGCCGTGCGCCCCGGCTTGATGGATCAAGCGGTAGGAAATGGCCCGCAGCGTATCGGTCATGCTTCCCATCGATGCGATTGCCGCGCCGCTTGTGCGTGTGGAGCGCCTACCCATTGGCCTGCCCTCCCACAAACAGGGCGAGCGCGGCGAGCGTCTCGGCCCCAAGGTGGAGCGCTATAAGGCGCGGAAGTTGCGCGGCTGGCCGGGTGAAGGTAGAGGAAAAGTGCGAACCGCCTGCCAGCTTGTCGCGCGTTGCCCCGGCCCCGGCTGGGGCTTCGTTTTTTGGGAGCATGGCTCACGCCTCCCCGTTGCCGGTCCAGCCGGTCGCAAAGGGGTTATCGTGCTTGTGCGCTTCCATAACCGCGCTCGGGATCGGATTGCGGCGGTAGTGGTCGCGCCAATAGTTGCCAGCGATAGCCCGGTGGTGTTCCTCCGCCATGGCCGGTTCAAGTGCCACCCGCGCCGCCTTCACCGTTTCGTGAAGCGCGGCGAGAATCGGAAGCACTCGGCATTGGAAGTGTTCGGGCGAATGGCCCTCCAGATCACCGCTTGCGGCAAGCTCGAATGCCAGCCGGTCCAGCGCGCTCCCCAGTTCGGCAAGGGGTTGTGCCTGTGCCGCGCTCATGCCGCGTCACCTTCGATCAGGCGGCGAAGGCTGGCAGCGGGGATAAGCGTTCGGCCATCGATGCGCCGCGCCTCCAGCCGCTTGGACTTGATAAGGGAATAGAGCTTGGTCTTTCCGATGCTGGAAACGCGGCAGGCATCGGCGATGGAATAAGCGAGCGGTTCAGTGGAAATGCTATTCATGGAGAGGGATTCCTTACCAGAGCGCGCGCCCGGCGATTAGTTCGCCAGCGTTCGCTTTTTCGTTGTCGGGTTTCGACGGTGCGGTTAGGAATGCCCTCGCGAGGACGCCAATCTATCGCGCGGGACCCTCCAGCCTTCACCGGTTTGGAGGGTTTCGTTTAATCCGTCATTTCGTGGCCTTTCTTGTTCATATGGATGTTTTGTAGTCCGCCTTGGGGGGGGATTCGCAAGGCAAACAAATCAAAATTCGATTCAGTTCGTCGCAAAACTTTCGTGTTCATTTGAACGCGTTGTAATTCACACGCCGAGACTGGGTAAGCGTGAGGTCGGCCTTATGCACAGCATCGCCCCCACATTCACCACAGCCCGCAGGCCACCGCGATCCAATCGAATCAGCCAAGCACGTCAATCTGTCCTTATCGGAGTCCCGCGTCCGGTTCGCCAAAGTCGTCCCGTTCGTCGTCCTCTGTGCCCATATTCGGCGGAGCGCGATGCTGGCCGATGCGATTAGGCCAGGACATATCCCGCTCGTCTCCGTTGGCCTCTGGCGGGTCGCTTTCCTCGGCATCGGGATCGCCGCCGATCAGGTCCAGCACATCGATCAGCACAGTGACCGCCTCGGCAATTTCGTGCGCCGAATGCCGGTTCAACAGCTTGGCGGCGAGGCGCGCGGCAGCGGCGGGCGGGAATGCGGCGGGGCGTATGACAACGCCCGGCGCGCGGTCGGCTGGTGCGCTTGCCATAATCACGCCCCCATGATCGCGGCAGCGGGGCCGCTCGCCTGCAATGCGCTATCGTCCCTATTGTCCCTAACGTCCCAAGGCGTGTTTCCCGGTTTCGCAGCCAGTTCGATTTGCTCCCCCAATTCGGCAGCGCGGCGGGCCGCTTCACGCGCCAGACGGCAGAAAACAACAATCCGATCAATTGCCTCGACATGAGATTTGCCGCCTGCCTCACCGCCGTAGGACAGATCATCGCTTGCACTATCAATGGCGGCGACAAGGTGCGCTGCCTCGCGGGCGCGGGCCTGTACCTCTAGCGCCAACGTATTGATTGCCCGAAAAGCATTGTCCGCTGCGAAGGCGGTTGTCATTGCAGTGTCAGCCATATTCTCGACTCCAGTTAGTCGGTTGTGGTTAGGGCCAGCATCGGGGCGCAATCCCTTTGCTGGCCCGCTTCCATCGGGCCTAGCGCCCGGTGAAACCTTAGACTGCCTCGGCCTGCCGGATCGGCGTAACCGTGCCACCAGCCGCAGCGGGGCGGGCGCAATACTCGGCCCATGCATCCATCAACTTGACGCGGCGGGGCAGCAACGTGGCACGGGCATAGGACGCCTCTGCCTTGTCTGGCAGTTGGTGCGCCAAGGCATGTTCGATCACTTCGCGGGGGAAGGCCGATTGCTCGCCAGCCCAATCGCGGAAGGTGGAGCGGAATCCGTGCGATGTAATCAAGCGCCCGCCTTCCTTGCGGTCAATCCAACCGGTGCGGCCCTCGGCTTGCTCTGATTTGTGCATCCGGCGAATAAGCATCGCCATGGCCATGCCTGACAGCCCCTCGCCATCACTGGCAGGGAACAGCGGGGCATCGGCGCGGCCCTTGGTATTGTGGCACTGGACAGCCTCCAGAACGGCCACAGCGCGCGGGGAGAGGGGCACAGAGTGTTCCTTCCCTGCCTTCATCCGGTTGGCGGGAATGGTCCAGACAGCCGCCGCTAGGTCAATCTCTGCCCACGTCGCGCCGATCACTTCACCAGTTCGCGCGGCGGTCAAGATTGCAAACTCCAACGCCCGCGCCGCAACTGCTTCCCGCGCGCGAAGGTCCGCCATGAATGTGGGCAATTCGCCATAGGCGAGCGCGGCATGGTGGCCCCGGCTCAACTTGCCCGGCTTTGGCAGGATATGGTCTAGGTGCCCGCGCCAGAGCGCCGGGTTTTCGCCAGAGCGCATCCCTTGCACCTTCGCGGCTGACAGCACGTTTTCAATCCGGCCCCGCACTCGGCTGGCGGTTTCAGGCTTGTCGTTCCAGATCGGCTCCAGCACCTTCAAAACGTGATCGGTGCCGATCAGCGAAACGGGAACCTCGCCAATGATCGGATAGACATAGGTGGCCAGCGTATTGCGCCATTGCTGGCGATGCTTGTCGTTGCGCCAGCCGCCCTCTTTGCGGTCAATGAACGCCTCGGCCACGTCGCGGAAGGTTCGGCGGGTCAAAGCCTCGGCCTGCCCTTGTGCAGCGGCTTTGCGGGCCTTGGTGCGCTTGCCCTCCAGCGCCTCGCCTTTCGCGGCCTGTGCGGACAGTTCGCGGGCCATGGCGCGGGCATCGGCCAGTGCGATTGCGCCAGCACCAGCCGCCGGGCCTAGGCCAATGTCGCGCGCCTTCCCGCCAGCGGTGGAACGGTAAAGCCAAGAGCGTGCCCCGCCATCCTGCACCCGCAGATAAAGCCCGCCGCCATCGGCATGGCGACCGGGGCCAGCATTGCGGACAGAGACGGGAGTTAGAGCATTGTGCAGCTTGCGAGGCATGGCGGACATTCCTTGTTGCCCATATCGATGCCCACAATGATAGCGCGGTTGCCCATAAACGGAAAGGGACTAATGCGAACGCCTGTGAATTGCCTATCTACCAAACGTCAGCAAATTAAGGGGTAAATGGACCTAATGCGAACCGCTCTGAATTATAGTTAGGAGGACTGCCTCTCCGCCAAGTCGTTCCTTGTTTCATCGCCATATCAAGGCTGATCGGCCAGCGCGAAGGGCTTTTGTCCGGTCTGGTGCGTTGGCTGGGAATATCTGGCGGGCGTCTTCGTTGATGCTTGCAGTTTCGCCGATGCCGGGATGGTCATGCCTTCGCCCCACACTGCCAGTCCGGCCGCACGCAGGCTGGTTGCCTCTCCTGTCTTTGCCCTGATGCACGCCGCCGATGGTGCCTGCTTTGTCATGCAGGAGGCCGAGCCTTATGCGCAGTATTGGCTGACCGAGCGAGAGCGGCTCGTGTTTGCGCTGTTTGGGCGCAAGGGCGGGGCGGGGGTGCGCGGGGTGGTCGATGCGCTGCTGATTTTACGGGCACCGCGCGATGCGGAGGCGGAGCGGGGGCGGATCGAACGCGCGATTGCCGGGATGCGCGGCGCAGGCGTGCTGACCGAACCGGACGGCGAGCTTTCGCGCTACGGCGCGGCGATGGCGCGCGATTATCTGGAGCATCGGCCCTTTCCGCGCGCACTGGCCGGGCGGATCATTGCGCGCGCCGGGATCGGCGAAGAGAGCCGGGTGCTCGATCTCGCCTCCGGGCCGGGCAGCCTTGCGCTGCAATTGGCGCAGGCCTGCCCGAACGTTTCGATCATGGAGCTTTCGCGCGGGTTCTGCGCGGCGGCGCAGGCCGAGGCGGCGGCGCGCGGGCTGCGGATCACGGCGATCAACGAGAGCTGCAACCGGCTTGCCCAGCATGAAGGCAGCTATCACGCGATCACCATCTCGCAGGCGCTGCACTGGCTGGATCAAGCGCAAGTCTGCCAGGGCGTGAGCCGCAATCTCGCGCCGGGCGGCCGCTTCTTCGTGATCGATGCTGCGATCAGCCTGCCAGACGCCCATCCGCTGAGCTACATTCTGGGCGACCGCACGCCGCTGGGTGACAAGTCCGCCGTGCCGTTCGCGGTGCAGGCGGCCGAGCGGTTTCGCCGTCTGGGCCAGCTTTTTGCCGGGCTTGGCACGGTGGTCGGGGGTGTCGAGCTTGGGCTTTATCGGCAGGTGCGCCCGATCGACGAGGGGTTTGCGCGGGCGTTCCTTTCGCGCACACATCTGGCCGGTCTGGGAACGGACGCGGCGGCATTCTGGCAGGATCTGGCCTTGCGCTGCGCCTCCGCTGCGCCGGGGGCCGGGATGGGCGTGCTGGAATGGTCGGTGATGGAGTTTCGCGAAGGCGCGCCGCAGGATGATCTGGCAGGCATTTCAGCCGCTCCGGCGCAGGAGATCGCGTTTCCCTAAGGGTGCGCGATCACCACCAGGGTTTCGCTGCGCGCCAGCGCGGTGCGCAGGCACTGGTCCATCGTGGCGGGATCGAGCGAGGCGAAGCTTTCATCGAGGATCGTGACCGCCGCGCGCTGAAGCAGGGCGCGCGCGAGGAATACGCGGCTGCGTTCGCCGTGCGAGAGCTGCCAGCCGGTTTCGCCGATGCGCTGGTGGAGCCCTCCGGGCATGCGGCGCAGGAGATCGCCAAGGCCAAGCTCTTCGCACAGGCCCGCCGCTTCGGCGAGATCGGCCTCGCTGGCGGGCCATTGCCGCCCCATCAGCAGGTTGAACGCGAACGTACCGGATAGGATATGGTTTTCGTGAAACTGCGGTGCGGCGGTGACATGGCTGTGCCAGGCATCACCAATCGTCGGCCGGTCCAGCCCCGCCAGCAGCAGCAGGCCGCCATCGGGCTGGCGCAATCCGGTAAGCAGGCTGGCGAGGGTGGATTTGCCGCCGCCGGAGGGGCCTTCGATCAGGATGCGGTCGCCATGGGCAATCGCCAGATTGGCACCTTGCAGCACCGGGGTGTGGCTCCCTGCGTGAGTATAGCGCAAGTCCCGCGCCTCCAGCAGCGGCCCGCCGCCTGACGCAACCGGCGCGATGGTGGCTGCGCCAGATTGGGGCGCGCGATTGCCGCTGCGGAAGATCGCGCCGACTTGCCCCCACGCGAACCGCGCGCGTGAAAGGCTGGTAAGGCCGCCGCCGATGCCGCCCAGCGCGCGCTGGGCGAGCAGCATGCCGCCAAGGCTGATGGCGAGCGCGGTGGGCGCGGGCGGTGCGGCACTGGCCATCGCCGGGGCGAGCGCAAGCAGCGCGGCAAGGCTCCAGCCAAGCGAAAGGCCTGCGCCAAAGCCAAGCGCGGTGCGGTCCATCGTTCGTGCGCTGCGCAAGTATCCCGCCAACCGGGTATCTTCGGACGCATCGCGCCGCGCCGGGCGTTCCTGCGCAAGGCGCGTGCGGTGGCCGGTCATCGCCTCGATCAGGTAGTGCGTCATGCGCAGGCGCTGGCGGGTCCAGCCGGAAATGCTGCGGTGAACGCGCAGGCCAAAGCCCGCGCAGCCCACCGCCGTTATCGCGAGCAGCGCGGGGTGCAGGACGGGGGCGGCCCCTGCGCGCAGGACCAGGCCTGCCAGCACCAGTTCGATCAGCCCGACGAGTACGGCAAAGGCACCGCCGAGCGCGAGGCCTTCGAGCGCCTGTGCTTCCATGATCTGCCCGATCATCTCGCCCACCCCGCGCCGCCGCACCAGATCGGGCGGCATTGCCAGTGCGCCCGCGAGCAGGCGGGACTTGAGCAGGCGGCCGGTTTCGAGCGCGAACACCGCTTCGCTCCAGCCCGCCAGCAATTGCACCGGCAACAGCGTGAACGCCAGCAGCGCCCAGGCCGCAAACCAGCCCCAATCGAGCTTGCCTGAAAGCGTCGCCCCGCCAATCAGGCTCCAGCCCCAGAGGTCTGCGCCATAGAGCAGCGCGAACAGGGCCGTGATCTGAAGCAGCCGCCAGTGCAGCCCGGCGCGGCGGCATTGCCGCAGGAAGGGGGCATGGGCAGGCAGGCGCAGTAAGACGAGGCCTTTGACAGCTTGCGCGCCGATCCGCGCGGCGATCATCGCGGCGCTCACTTGTTCGCGCCGCGCCTGTGCGATGCCAGCCGCGCCGAGCACGCGGGCCACTTCGGGTTGTAGTGCGGCGGCGAGGGGCTGCGCGACGCGCGCGGCCAGCGCCTCGGCATCAAGCGCCACGCGGCGGCCATCGCGGCACAGTGCGATAGGGCGGCCCCGGCGCACGCCGTCGAGCGCGAGGAAGGCCCCTTCGATGGCGACCAGCGCGGGGCCGCCATGGCGCAGGAAGGCCGGCAGTTCGCGCACGGCGGCGGAAACGGGCAGGGCCTCGATGCCGAGCCGCGCGCCCGCACGGACGAGCCACTGCGTAAGATCGGTATCGAGCCCGGTCGGGGGTGGGGGCGGGGCCTCTGACGCATCGGCGCGGGGCAGGAGATCATGGCGCAGCGCCAGCGCCTCAAGCGCTTCGCCCAGCGCCGATGTTGGCCACAATGCGGCTTCCGGCAGCAGGCTCATGCCACTTCCGCCACGCTCTGGCCGCTGACCTGCCAGCGCCGCCATGTCGCCGCGCGCCAGCGGCTGCCGATCATCGCGGCTTCGGCGGCGATCAGATCGCGGTAGGGGCCGGGCACTTGCGCCAGTGTGCGCGGATTGCCATCAGCGGTGATGCGGCCATCCTCGATCACGAGCACGCGGTCGAACGCTTGCGTCTCGGCGATGTCGTGCGTCACGCAGAGCAGCGTGGTGCCCTGCCACCAGCGGCGGGCCGAGGCCATCAGCGCGCTGCGCTGCGTGCGGTCCAGCCCCCGGAACGGTTCATCGAGGAGCGCGAGGCGCGAGGACGGTGAGAGCAGCGCGCGGCCCAGCCGCACGCGCTGGCCTTCGCCGCCCGAAAGCAGGCCGCCGCTTTCGCCCAGCGGCGATTGCAGGCCGTCCGGCAGGCGGCTTGAAATGCCCATCAGCCCGGACGCCTCGACGAGGGCGCGCACCCGGCCGAGATCCTCGTCGTCCACCGCATAAGTCAGATTGTCGAGCAGCGAACGGTTCCACAGCTGCACTTGCGGATCGACCCACGCCGTATCGAGCCGCAGCCGGGCCAGCGCCGCGCCATCGAGCGGTGCGTCATCGACCAGCACGGTGCCTTGTGCCAGCCGGTGCCAGCCCAGCAGCAGCCCGAGCAGCGAGGACTTGCCCGCGCCCGAGCGGCCAACCACGGCGACATGCTCGCCCGGCGCGATGGCGAGGTCCACATCTTCGAGGATGGTGTGCCCGCCCGCGACAACCGCGCCGCCCGTGATGCGGATGGCTGCAGGGCCCGAAGGCGCGGTGGCGGCCGTGTGCGATGTTGCTTCTTCGGGCGCTTCCAGCGGCTCCATCTGCCGCAGCAGTACGTTGCGCATGGCCGGGTATTGCCGCGCCAGTCCGGCAAGCGAGGTGGCGGCACCGGGCAGGCGCAAGGTCCAGAACACCAGCAGGAGATCGGTGCCGCGCAGTTCCCCCCGCGCGGCGAAATGCGCGGCAAGCAGCACGATGCCGAGGCCGGTCGACAGGGCAGCGGCGAGGCCTTGCGCACCGGTGGCCCATGCAGCGAGCGTGCGCGCGGCGCGGGTCCAATCGACCAGCAGGCTTTCGTGGCTGAGGCTGATCGCGCGTTCGGCTCGGTGCGCGCGGATCGGGGCGAGGCCGAGCAGCGCATCGAGATAGAACCCGTGGAGCGCGCCGCCATGGTTGCGCAGCGCCAGATCACGCTCGTTGAGCAAAGGCTGGACGACAAGCGGGGCGAGCACGGCCACCGCGACAATGGCGAGTGCCCAGCCGGTGCTGCCCGGCGCGGTGATCGCGATGGCGCAGAGCGTGAGCACCAGTTCGGTAAGCACTTGCGCGGCTTGCAAGGCGGCTTGCGGCACGCTGCGCACCAGCGGCACGGCATGGCTGCGGTCGGCCATGTCGGTAATCGGGCGGCTCTGGAAATAGCGGTCGTGAAGGCGGGGAAGCTTGGTGAACAAGGCCTGCCGCAGCCGCGCTTCAAGGCGGCGGCCCTGGCCGATCGCGCTGGCCGCGAGGCCAAGATCAAGGATGCCGGTGAACGCCACCAGCGCCGTGATCGCCAGCAACGCGCCCAGTCGCTGGGCTGGAAGCGCAAGATGCTGGGTCACTTCCAGCAGGCCGCGCAGCACGAGGATCTGCGCCGCCATGGCCAGCGCTTGCACCAGAACCGCGCCGCCGAGCAGGCCGGGGCGCAAGGCGGCATCGGCGCGCAGCAGGCTCCAGAATTGGCGCAGCGGGTTGGCGGCAGGCGCGGCCAGCGCGGCGGCGAGTTCGGGCGAGAGGTCTGCTTTGGCAGCGGATTCTTCGGCGAAATCGGCGGCTCTCGGGGCGGCTTTCAGCATGACCCCGCCGCGGATCACCAGCATCTCGCGCGCGGGGTCGGTGTTGGTGATATCGGGCAGGGCGGACCAGTACTCTTCCGGAATGATTGCGAAAATGTCGTGGCCGCTCGCCAGCGTATCGCGAAAGAGCGCGGTGGTTACGGCGGCGGCCTCGTCGCCGCGCGCAAGGCCGCGGGCCTCGGCCAGCGCCGCGCAGAGCCTGGCGGACGCATCGAGCGCGCCAAAGCCGAACCAGCCGCCTTCCGCCGCCGCCTCGACCAGCAGGCCCGCTGCGCCCTCGGCCGATAGGCCCAGCGCGAGGAGGCGGGCGGTTGTGGGCGCCTGAAATTCCGCGCTTTCACACCATTCGTGCCAATCGGACGCCAGCACGGCCTGCTGGTGCGCGAAAATCTGGGCTTCGAACTGCTGGCAGGAAATCCAGCGGCGGCCGATGGCCGGGTCCATGATCTGGAGCCAGTTGCCATGACGCGCCCAGATCACCACGAAATGCGTCGCCGTATCGGCATGGCGCACCACGACCATCGCGGGCAGCGCGGCCTTGCCGCCAAGGGCAAGGAAATCGCGCGGGACGAGCACTTGTTCTGCCGCGAGGCCGAGCTGCCTGGCGACTACTTCGATGGTGTCGATCGAGGTGCCGTCCACGCTGGTCTGGCAGGCCTCGCGCAGGCGGCCATAGCTGACGGGAACGCCGTGGCCTTCAAGCAGGCACTTGAGCGCGGCCGGACCGCAATCCATCGAGGATGTCTGCACCACTTCGGGCGCAAGCCAGCGCCGGTCCGCACCCTTCACGCGAGGAACTGCCCGAGCGTGCGCAGCAGCAGCATGAGCGGAGAGACCTGCTCGATCACGACATCGACTTCTCCCGTCATGCCGTGGCGCAGGATCAGTGCGCTGCCTTGCGGGTTGGCCATGGCCAGTTCGACTCGCAGCGCGCCATCGCTGCCATCGGCGGCAACCCGTTCGACGCGCGCAGGGAAGGTGCCGTATTCGGCCCACGAAAAGCCATCGAGGCGCAGCCGTGCGGACTGTCCCTGAGCGATCCGGCCGAGCGCCGTGGCGGCGGGGAAGGTGGCGACAAGGCGCAAGCTGCCTGCCGGAACGATGGTGGCGAGCCGCGCGCCGGGGGCGAGCACATCGCCAGCGCGCACGGGCGAAACTTCGCCGATCACGCCGCTGATGGGTGCGCGGATCTTCTGAAGATCCGCCTCGCGGCGCAGCTGATCGGCCAGCGCGGCAGCGGCGGCAGCTTCGCTTTCGGCTTCAGCAAGGCGGGCGGCTATATCGGCGGAATCGACGCGGCGGCTGGCACGGGCGGTCGCGGCATCGCCCTCGGCGCGGCGGCGCTCCTCGGTGGATGCATCGCGCAGTGCGGCGGCGCGGCGCGCTTCGCTGTCGGCGCGGGCGGCATCGATCGGCGCAATCGCGCCGGCGGCGCTATCGGCCTGCTGGCGGCGGGCAAGATCGTCCTGAAAGCGTGCGGCGGCATCGGCCTCGCGGCTATGCGCGCGGGCGGCAGCGATGGTGGCAGCGGCGGCGCGCGCTGCTCCGGTGCTGCTGCCAAGGCTGGCGGAAAGCTGTTCGCGCAGCGCCGCAAGCCGGGCGGGAAACCCGGCGAGGCGCGCTTCGGCTTCTGCCAGCCGTAGCCGCTGCGCCGAGGAGTCGAGCTCGGCAAGGACGTCTCCGGCGGCGACCTGGCGGCCGATGAACAGGCCTGACCCGACGAGCCTTCCGCCCTGTTCGCTGGAGACGGTGCGCGAAGCCCCCGCGACTTCGATGCGGGCGCTGCGCGAGACTTCATACACCGCGACCCGCGCGAATGCGAACCATGCGCCCCATGCCGCGAGCAGCGCTAGCGCGCCCCACAGCAGGAGCGCTGCGCCCGCGCCGCGATCTGCATCCAGCGCGCGTGTCGTGCGTGCAAACGATCCTGCCATGGCCCCTCTCGCACGCAGTGTGCCTGCCCATCAACGAACCGCCGGGGGGATTTATTCGCAGCAAGAAACATTTCGACACGGTCAGAATAAGCAGCGGGCGGGCAGCGTTGAGGGAGGCATCGAAGCGAACGACGAGGCAGGTGCAATGGCGGCAACAGGCGCAGCATGGGAGGAGCGAACTGCAGCGTTGCAGGCGCCCAACGCTGCTTCGCCCATGGCCGACCTGACGCCGCAGTCTATGATTGCCATGCCGATGGCGCGTGCGGCCTTGTTGCAGCATGGCACCGATGAAAGCGGCGCGCGGCAGCTCACGCTCTACCATCTCGGCAAGGAAGTTTCGTGGGACGTACCGCGCCACTTCGCCTTTGCCGAAGTGCTGGTGACCGAGCGCGTGCTGAGTGCCGGGGATGCCGCGCAGCAGGGCGGATTGGACTGGGCCGAGGCGGCGGACATGCTCGGCGCGCTGCTGGAGGAAGGTCTGCTGGTACGCGCCGATCCTGGCCATGTGCCGGCCCATCATGCGCTGGGACCAGTGCCTTCGCCGCTGCCACCTGCTCCGATGGACAGGCCGCGCACGTGGACCGAGGCACCTTCGCTGATGGCGGAACTGACCGGGATGGCGCTCGATCCAGCCTATCTGGAAGTGGTGGTGCCGGTGTTCCGCACGGCGCACCTGTTTCGCGATGCGGACGGCCGCCCGATCGGCGAGGCCAACGTTTTTCCCGCCGCCGCGCGCCATGAAGTGCCGACCGAGTGGCGCGGCTGCCCTTATCCCGGCAATCGCTTTCAGGCTGACAAGCCGATCAACATGACCGCGCTCAAGGCCATGCGGGCGCAGTGGCGGCAGATGATGGGCTTGCTGCTGCCGATCCGCGCGGCCTATCTGGCGCGTTTTCCCGAGGCTGCTCAGGGTTGGACGGTGGGACATGTCGAACGGCTCGCCGTCTGCGTGCTCGCGCTGCCCAGCTACATCCTGCTGCGCCGCGATGCGCCGGTGGCCGATGGCGCGCTGCATCCTGCGCTTTCCAACCTGTTTCGGGTGACCGACGGGCTGCGCATGGTGATGCATCACATGATGTTCGTGCCGCTGTACGAACGGATGCGCGGCGCGGATGCGCCCGTCTCGGCCGAGAGCATTCTGGCTTATGCTGATCGGAACTACCTGTTTCATTCCGATCACGGTGTCTGCGCCGGGCCGCGTTTCATGATCGAGGATTTTCTCGGCGTGATCCTCGATGGCGCCGCGCCGCGCAGCGGGTTCGATCCGGCTTGCGAGCCGGAACTGGCCGCCGCCGCCGGGCTGATCGCGCCGGCGATGAACTACGGGTTGCTCGGTCTTCAGACCTTCGGCGCGGTGTTCTCGCTCTGGCCGGCCATGGCGCGTTGCTATGCGCGGCTGCACACGGTTCTCGGGGATGCAGGGGTTGATACCGGCCCTGCTGCGGCGCTGGCCGAGCGGTTTGCCGGGCACTTTGCTGCACTCAGCCATCGTTCGTTTCTGGGCAGTGAGGCCTGGCGCAGCCACCGCGAGGCGGTCTACGACGATATGTTTGCCGCTTGCGCACGCGGGCTGGGCGATCCAGCGCCCGCCGCGCCGCTTTCGGCTGAGATCAATGCGCCCGCAGCACGGCAGGCGGCAGGACCGCGTACCGTGCTGGAACAGGCCGCCGCCGAACATTTCGGCCCGGACAGCGGCCCGCTCGCAGCGGAGTTTGCGGCCATCGTCATGGATTTCCTCGGGCGCGCGCAGCGGATCATCGCGCGCGCCGAAGCGGTGCAGGCGCGCATCGCGGCGCTGCTGCATCGGCCAGTCCCGGCGCACCGGCTGACGCTGGCGCAGATCAATCTCCACAACGTGCTGATGGGGCAGGACATGCGCAGTGTTCCGTTCCTGCCGGACGAGTTTGCCGCGTTGCTGGGCATCCGCATTTCCGTGGACGCCCGGACCATCGCCATCGTGCGGGGCACAGCCCCCACGCCCCCCCATTCGCCTGCCGCAGGGCCGGTGAATACCCGTGCCTAAGGCACACTCAGAAGGAGAATACCCATGAAGATCAAGACCAACCTGCGCGCTGGCGCGAAGAGCGGCACTGTGGCCAGCGGCGGCAAGTCTAGCTCGACCGATTCCACTTCGGTGTCGACCCCGGATTCGACGCCTGTTGTCGTCGTCTACACGCGCTGCGCCGGTCTCTGATCGGTGGCTTGAAGGATGGCCGGACCACGTCTGGCCATCCTTTTTGCAGCGTTTGATGCGGGGACGTGCAGTTTGTGCCGGGCTTGTGCTTGCGGCCTCGATCGGGCTGGCCGCCCCGGCCTGCGGCGAGGCACCGCTGCGCCCTGATCCTGCCGTTGCTGCGGCTGCGGGCCAGCCAGACTGGTGGACGATTTACCGCGATCCCGCGCTCGATGATCTCATCGCGCGGGCGCATCGCGCCAACCCCGAGATTGCGCAGGCTACCGCCCGGGTTGCCCTGGCGCGTGCGGCGGCAAAGGGCGGTGTCGCCGCACAAATGCCCATCGCCGCGATCGATGCCAGCGCGACCCATGCGCAAGGGCCGCTGATCAATGCCGCAGGTGGCAGCGGCGATCTGTTTACCGCGCGGCTCACGGCGGGCTGGGAAGCCGATCTGTTTGGCCGCGCTGCTGGCCAGCGCGCGGCGGAGCGGCAGGATGTTGTGGCCGCCGACGCGCTGCTGCGCGGGACGTATCTGCTGATCGAGGACGAGACCGCGCGCGCGCTGTTTCTGGGCCGCCATCTTGCCGCCGCCGCAGCCGATGCCGCGCACATCGCGGTGCTGCTGGAAGAGGCGCGCCGGATTGCAGCGCGGGGTGAGGCGCTGGGGCTGTCCGCGCCCGCTGCTGCCGAGGCGGCGCAGCGCAGGCTTGATGCCGCCTGCCAGCGCGAAAGCGAACTTGTGCTGGCGCGCGACATGGCCTGGCGCCAGCTTGGCATGGTGCTGGGTGAGGGCGATGCGGTGGTGCCGCGAACCGGCCTTGGCGCAGGGACGCAACTGCCCGACATTCCACCGGGTGTCCCTGCCGATGTCCTGAGCCAGCGTCCGGATATTGCGGCGGCGCGGGCCGGGATGTTGGCGGCGGATGAACGCCTGCGCAGCGAGCGCAAGAGCTGGCTGCCTGCCATCGGCCTCACCGCATCGGGCGGCGCGGCTTCGCCCGGCCTTGGCCAGTTGCTGACCAGTGCCGCGAGCAGTTTCGGGTTCGGCCTGCTGCTGGGCCTGCCGGTGTTCGATGGTGGGAGGCACAAGGCGCGCGTGGCAGGGCGCGAGGCGCAGCGCAGCAGCGCGCAGGCTCAATACCGAGAGACGGTGCTGCGGGCGCTGCGCGAGGTGAACGACCGGTTGCAAGGCCTGCAAGTCGCGCGCAGCGGCCTGACTCGCGCTGCCCTGGCTCAGCAGGATGGCGAAGTCCTGCTCGCCCGTTCGCGCCAGCAGGCGGCAAACGGCACGCTTTCACGGCAGGCGGCCATCGCCATCGAGGTGGACGGGATTGAGCGCCGGATCGCGCGTTCGGATGCGGCGGTGCGGGCGCTGCTGGCCAGCCTTGATCTGCTGCAGGCGCTCGGCGGCGGCTGGCCGCAGGCGGATGGCCCTATGGCGCAGTCGGCTCCGTCGTCCAGCCCAGCGCCGGGATCGTGATCGAGCGGCGGCCCGAAAGATCGGTGCGCGCCACGATGATGTCGCGCTCTTCCATGTAGCTCAGCACGCGGCGGGCGCGGCCGAGCGAACTTGTGCCATAGACATGCGCCAGTTCCTGATCGCTGGGGCAGGGGCGCCCTTCGCTGGCGGCGCGGGCGATGAGCAGGAACGCGCCGAGCATGTCGTCGGGCACCTTGCGTCCGGCATCGAGCGCGGGTGCCCATTCATCATCGAGGCTTTCGAAGATGCCTGCGCGCGCGGCGGCGAGCCGGCGGGTGAAGGCGGCGAGATCGAGCGGGGGCTGGCGCAATCCCAGCATCCGGCAGCGGACCTGGAAATCCTGAAACAGCACCGCGGTCGTCTTGCCCGCGGCATCATCATCACCCGCAATCGCGCGCAGCGCCGTGACCATGACCGGTTCGGGATCGACCGGTTCGGCAGGTTCCTCGGTCAGCACCGCTTCGGGAAGCCGCGCGAGCTCTTCCAATACCATCGCGGCGGGCTGGGGGCGGGGGATTGGCGCGGGCGGCGGCGGGGGCGCTTCGTCCATCCCGGCAAACAGGAACTGGCGCATATCGGGCGAGGGCGCATCGGGCAGCGGCACCAGCACCGGGCTGCTGCTGCGCGCCGAAGTTTCGACCGTGCCGATCTTGAGCATGACCGGCCGTCGCGAAATCGCCGGGCCAAGGCCAAGGAACGTGCCGCGCGCCAGATCGCGGATGGATTCGGCCTGCCGCCGCTCCATGCCGAGCAGATCGGCGGCGCGCGCCATGTCGATATCGAGGAACGTGCGCCCCATCAGGAAGTTGCTGGCCTCGGCCGCTACGTTCTTGGACAGCTTGGCGAGGCGCTGGGTGGCGATGATCCCGGCAAGCCCGCGCTTGCGCCCGCGCGACATGAGGTTGGTCATCGCGCCCAAGGAAGCCCGGCGGATTTCCTCGCTGACTTCGGCCCCGGCAGAGGGCGCGAAGATCTGCGCTTCATCGACCACGACCAGTGCGGGGAACCAATGTTCGCGCGGGGCATCGAACAGCCCTGCAAGGAACGCAGCGGCGCAGCGCATCTGGCCTTCCATCTCCAGCCCTTCGAGGCTGAGCACGACCGAGGTGCGATGTTCGCGGCAGCGCCGGGCGAAGTGGACGATTTCCGGCACCGCATAATCGACCGCCTCGATCGCGATGTGGCCGTGTGGGCCGGACAGCGTGACGAAATCGCCTTCGGGATCGATCACGATCTGCTGGACATGGTCTGCGCTGCGTTCAAGCAGGCGGCGCAGCAGGTGCGATTTGCCCGAGCCGGAATTGCCCTGGACGAGCAGCCGCGTTGCGAGCAACTCTTCCAGATCGACCAGCGCCGGCCCGCCGCCGCTTTCGAATCCCAGATCCACCTTGATTGTCATGCCCTGCCGCATGGCCCGTTTGCCCGGGCCGGGGCAAGTCCCGCACCGGGCTCCATGCACAGGCGCGCTGCGCTTTGGGGCTGCTTAGGTGTCCGAGCAGCCTGCGACGTAGCGGCGGATATCGAGGCTGAGGTCTTCGATGGGCGCGTAATAGCCGTGGGTATGGACGCGCGCGGCGATGCCGGACTGGACGCGTTCGCACACCGCCCAGTCCTGCCGGTTGACGAGATCCCAGAAATCCACGGCATCGGATGGATCGAAATCCGCCTTTGCCGCCTCGTCCGGATGGAACAGGAAGCGGCATTCGATCAGCGTGCGGTCTGCGGCCAGCGGCCAGAGCACGAAGGCGGCGGCGTGATCGCACGAGACGCTGAGCATCAGGTTGGGATAGATCAGCTCGCCCTTGTGGCGGACCTTCTCCGCTTCGGACAGGCCGGGGAAGGGCGCGCGGGTGGTAGTGCCGTCCCAGGTGTAGGTGAACGCGCCTTCGCGGTGCGGGATACCCGCTTCCCAATCGAGATCGATCCCGCCGCGCACCTTGAAGGCGGGCACGATGGCTGTGAGCTCGGGGTGGACGCCGGGGCAGTGGTAGCACTCGTTGTAGTTTTCGAGGATCAGCTTCCAGTTGGCGTTCACATCATAGCGGATGGTCCGCGCGGTCACCAGATCGGCCAGCGGATAGTTCGCCAGCCGCCGCGCCGGTTCGGCCAGTCCGGCGCTGAAATCGGGCGCGGTTTCGGGGGAGAGGTTGAGGAAGACGAAGCCGCCCCATGTTTCGACCGCGACCGGGTGAAGCGCGAACAGGGTCTTGTCGAAGCCCGGCGCATCCTGAAGCTGCGGCGCGGCGAGCAGGCGGCCATCGAGCGCATATGACCAGCCATGATAGGGGCAGCGGATCATCGTGCGACCAACCACTCCGGCATCGAGCGTGACGCCCCAGCGCGCATCACTGGCGGCATCGCACATCCGTGCGCCGCGATGGCGGCAGACGTTGTAGTGCGCATGGAGCGCGCCTTCCTTCCCGCGCACCACGATCACGCTTTCGCCTGCGATATCGAGCACTCGGTGATCGCCCGGCTCGGGCATGTCCTCATCGCGGCCAGCGCAAAACCACTGGCGGTGGAAGATCGCGGCCTTGTCACGTGCATGGGCCTCAGCCGTCAGGTAGGCGGTGCTTTCGAGCGACCGTTCCATGCCGCCATTGGCTCCGTCACCGCTCATCGCCCTTGCTCCGCATAGCTTATTAGACGCTTGCCTTATAAGCGGGCTTGCGGCACTCAGCCAGCAGGAAAGCGACAGGGGCCAGACGGCAAGCGCGATGGATGTGACGAGCAAGGTCTGGGACGCGATTGTTGTAGGGGCCGGGCATAACGGCCTGACAGCGGCGGCCTATCTGGCGAAGGCGGGGCGTTCGGTGCTGGTGCTGGAAGCGCGGCCCATCGTCGGCGGGGCCTGCGTGACCGAAGAGGTCATCCCCGGTCACCGCGTGTCGTTCACGTCCTACATCGCCTCGATGCTGATGCCGACGGTGATCCGCGATCTCGATTTGGGCCGCCACGGCCTGTGCATGGTCGCCTGCGATCCGATCCTGACAGTGCCGCTGGAAGACGGCGAGATCATCCGCTGGTGGGCAGACCCGGAACGCACCGCGCAGGAAATCGCCCGTTTTTCCGCGCGCGATGCGGAAAGCTTTCTGGAAGTGGACCGCAAGCTCAAGGCGCTGGCCGCTTATCTCCAGCCGTTCTTCCTTGAATCCCCGCCCGATCTGGCCGCGCGCGGGCTGGACCGGCTGCGCGAAGGGCTGCGCATGATCCGCCGCTTCCGCCGGATCAAGGGCACTGAAATCGGCGAGATGGTGCAGTTCCTCACCGGCAGCCTCGGCGAATTCCTCGATCAGCACTTCGAATCCGATGCTGCCAAGCGCATGATCCTGGCCAACAATGTCTATGGCAAGCATGGCGGCCCCTATGAGCCGGGTTCGGCGGTGGGGCTGTTGTTCCACTTGCTGGCAGGCGGCGACAAGGCGGTGCAGGGCTTCAACGGCCATGTGATGGGCGGCATGGGCGCGGTTTCGGGCGCGATTGCTGCCGCCGCGCGCGGGTTTGGCGCGGTGATCGAAACCAGCGCGCCGGTGGGCAGCATCGATGTGTTCGGCGGCCGCGCGACGGGCGTGACGCTGCTTGATGGGCGGCAGATGCGTGGGCGTGTCGTGCTCTCCAACGCCGATCCCAAGCGCACGTTTCTGGCGCTGCTGGCCAAGGCCGATTTGCCCGACGATTTCCGCCGCGATATCGCCGCGATCAAGATGGGCGGCCCTGCAGCCAAGCTCAACATCGCACTTTCGGGTGAGCCCACCGTGATCGGCCGCCGCCCCGATGCAACCCCGCTCGAACGCGCGCTGCTGACCATCGCGCCGACGCTGGAGGGCGCGCAGCGCTGCGCCGATATTGCCCGCTTCGGCGATGTGCCCGAGGAACTGTGGATCGATTGCGTGATCCCGAGCCTCGTCGACGACAGCCTCTGCCCGCCCGGCCACCATATGCTGACCTGCTTCATCCAGTATGTGCCCTATGATCTCAAGGAAGGCACCTGGGACGAACGGCGCGAAGCGCTGGCGGACTCGATCATCGACCAGATCAGCCGCCACATGCCGAACTTGCGTGAGCTGATCCTGGGCCGCGTGATGCTCACCCCGCTCGATCTGGAGCGGATCTATGGCTTGACGGAAGGCAATATCTTCCACGGCGATCTGCACCCCGGAGCCTTGTTCTCGATGCGTCCGGTGCCGCGCTGGTCGCAGTATCGCACGCCGGTGGAGGGGCTCTATCTGTGCGGGGCAGGGGCACATCCCGGCGGCGGGGTGACCGGCGCGCCCGGCCATAACGCAGCGATGCAGGTGTTGCGCGATACGAAGAAGCAGAACCGGCGCTGATGGCAGGCGGCGCGCCTCATCCTCCCAAGGTGATGGGCGTTGCCGATCTTGCGATGTTCTACATCGTCACCGGGGTCAGCTTGCGCTGGATCGCGACGGCGGCGGCGTTTGGGCCAAGTTCGATCGTGATCTGGGTCGGCGCGCTGCTCGGCTTCTACCTGCCGTTCGTGCTCGCCATCGTCGAGCTGTCCTCGCGCTATCCGCAGGAGGGCGGGCTCTATGTCTGGACGCGCGAAGCGTTCGGGCCTTACGTCGGCTTCATGGCGGGGTGGAGCTACTTCACCTCGAACCTGCCCTATTTCCCCAGCGTGCTCTATTTCGATGCGGGCAATGCGCTCTACATTGGCGGCACCAGCTGGCTGCATCTGCGCGATAGCCCGGCCTTCTTCATGAGCTTCGCGCTCGCCGCGCTCGCGTTCATCACCGCGATCAACATGTTCGGGATGCGCTTCGGGCGCTGGCTGCACAATGTGGGCGCGGTGGGGATGTGGGGACCGGCGCTGATCGTGATCGCACTCGGCGTGGCGGCCTGGTGGCAATTCGGTTCTGCCACCCAATTCACCGCGCAGTCGTTCGTGCCGGTGTTCGATATCCAGCACATGATCATGTGGGCCGCGATTGCCTTTGCGCTTTCCGGCGCGGAAACCGCCTCGTTCATGAGCGGCGAGATCAGGGAGCCGCGCCGCACGATCCCGCGCGCGCTGCCGATTGCGGGGGTGGTGATCGTCTCGTGCTATATCATCGGCACGTTTGCCGTGCTGCTGGCGATGCCATCGCATGAGGTCAACACGCTGCAGGGGCTGGTGCAGGCGGGCGCGGTGGCGGCGGGCAAGGTGGGGGCGGGGTGGATCGTGATCCCGCTCGCGCTGCTCATCACGCTCGGCAATCTGGGCGCAGCAAGCGGGTTCCTCTCGTGCGCCGCGCGCATTCCCTTTGCGGTGGGGATCGACCGGTTGCTGCCGCCCATCTTTGCCAAGGTCCATCCCAAGTGGGGCACGCCTTATGTCGCGATCCTTGTGCAGGGCGGGCTGGGGGCGGTGCTTTGCATTCTGGGGCAGGCTGGCACGGGGGTGAAGGGCGCGTATGACGTGCTTGTCAGCATGGGGATCATCGCCGCCTTCTTGCCGTTTGCGCTCGTGTTCCTTGCGGTGATCCGCCTGCAGGGGCGGCCCACCGATGTGGGCGTGACGCGGCTGCCCGGCGGGCGCGTGACCTCCACGCTGTTTGCCTGCATCGGGCTTGCCACTACGCTGACCGCGCTGGTGCTGGCGGCCTTCCCCGCGCCGGACGAGCCGGACAAGCTCCTCGCCGTCATCAAGATCTTCGGCCTCACCGCAGTGCTGCTGGGCAGCGGCACGGTGGTCTATGTGCTGGGCCAGCGCTCGGCCCGCCGCGCAGCCTGAGGATGGCCAGCTCCGTGCCCGCCGCCCCGCGCCGCCGCCGTGCCTCGCCGCTGGTGCGCCGGGCAGACCTTGTTGCCGCCACGGTCAGCTGCCTTGCCCGGTTGGGCGCGAAAGGGGCCACGGGGCGCGAAATTTGCCGTCAGGCCGGGGTCAGCCACGGCATGCTGCGGCACTATTTCCGCAATCCGGACACCCTGCTGCTCGAAACCTACGAGCAGCTGTGCGAGGACATGCTGGCGCAGCTGGAAGCAGCGGCTCTTCCCTATGCCGCAGACCCGCGCGAGGCTCTGCACCGCTATTTCGTCGCGGTGTTTTCCGATGATTGGGCGGGGCCGGACATCATCGGGGCATGGATGGTGTTCTGGCAGCAGGCGCGCAGCCGGGCTGATTTCGCCGCAGTCTCGGAAAGCTTCAACTTGCGCCAACGCGCGCTGCTTGAACGGCTGGCCAAGGGGCTTGCCGCAGGCGGAGGGGCGCTCCCACTGGCGGATGCCATCGCGCTGCTTTCCGCCGTGCTCGATGGGTTGTGGATCGAATACTATCTCTCCGCCGAGCGCACTCCCCGCGAGCGCTGCGTGGCGCTGTGCGATGCGGCTGTGCTGCGCCTGTTCGCTGCCTGAGGAACGGCAAGAAGCGCCGCCGCAGCCTGTCGTCAGCCGATGTCTGGCAATATTTTGCAACGGCCCGGAATAAAATCAGACAACCCGCGTTGTCGCTGCAGGAAGGCCTGCTTCCACTATTTCCGGACAGGCCGCTTGCAGTGCAATGCGAAAGGCTGATCCATGTCCACGATCAAAGGAACTACCGGCATCGATACCCTCCTCGGGACCTCGCTTGCCGACCTGCTCTCTGGTCTTGACGGGAACGACATTCTCAAGGGGCTCGGCGGCGCGGACACGCTCGACGGCGGCAAGGGCGCCGACACGATGTACGGTGGCACCGGAGGCGACGTCTATATCGTCGACTCCACTGGCGACAAGGTGATCGAGCTGGCTGGTCAGGGCACCGACACAGTCAGGTCCTATATCTCCTATGCCCTGACCGCCAACGTCGAGAACCTGCTCCTGCTGGGCAGCGGGACGCTCAACGGCACCGGCAATTCCCTCGACAATGTGATCACCGGCAACGCGGGCAACAACACGCTTTCGGGCATGACAGGCAATGACACGATCCTCGGCGGTGCCGGGAACGACAAGATCATTGGCGGCGGCAACATGGATACGATGACCGGCGGCACCGGCAACGATACCTTCGTGTTCGGTCCGGCTGACTTTTCCAGCAGGACCACCACGAATGCCGACCGCATCGTGGATTTCACCTCAGGCGACAAGATCGACCTCAGGGCGATCGACGCACTGGTCTCCGCCAGCGGCTACGGCGCGCCGGGCGATCAGGCGTTCCACTTCATCGGTACCAACAACTTCCACAACCACACCGGCTCCGAACTGCGTTACGAGGTGGTTGGCGGCAACACCTACATCTACGGCAACATGAACGGCGATACGACTGCCGATTGGGCAATAAAGCTCGACGGGGTGCACTCGATGTCCTCGCTCGATTTCATGCTCTAGCAGCGCGCCACCTCTGGCTGGGCGGCCCCTTGCCCAATCCCCGCCGCCCAGCCCCTTTTGCCAATTTCCCGGAGATCACCCGATGACCAAAACTCGTGCGCTGCGGCGCTTGCGCCGCCCCCTGCTGGCCGGAATGGCCGCGCTCGCCATGCTGCTTCCCGCCACCACCCGCGCCGAGGCGGACCTGCTCGATCTCGGAAAGTATCGCGGCAAGGTCGTCTATGTCGACTTCTGGGCTTCGTGGTGCGGGCCGTGCAAGCTCTCGTTCCCGTTCATGCAGCAGCTGGCGGCGCGCTATCCGGCGGGCGACGTGGCGGTGGTGACGATCAACCTCGATCGCCAGCGCCCCGCCGCCGAAGCGTTCCTGCGCCAAGTGCACGGCACGCTGCCGGTGGTCTATGATCCGGCTGGCAGCCTTGCGAAGACATGGAAGGTGGCCGACATGCCCACTTCGCTGGTGTTCGACCGCAAGGGCACGATGCGCTTTCGTCATCAGGGCTTCTTCCCGGGCAAGGCAGCCGAATATGAAGGCCACATCGCCCAGCTGGTGCGCGAGAAGTGAGCGTGGGCATGGCACTTCGCCCGCTCGCGCTGCTCGCGGCGCTCTCCTCGCTTTCGGCTTGCGCCCATTTCGGCGCGCAGCCGTGGCAGCGCGATGTCCTCGCGCGCAAGTCGATGCAGCTCGCGCGTGAACCCGCGATCATGGCCTTCGACGAGCACACCTATTTCAGCAAGGAAGCGGCGTCCGGCGGGCGCAGCTTTGATGGGGGAGGCTGCGGGTGCAACTGAACCCATCCCAGCGCACCGCAGGCAGCCTTGCCGCCACGCTCGGCGCGCTTGCGGGCGCGCTGCTGCACGCAGCGCCTGCCGCCGCGCAGGCCGATCCGGGCCGCGCTCCGGCAGCTGCCGCGCCGGCAGCATCCGTTGCCGCCGCGCCCAACGCCTACGACGAGACATCCAGCGAAGCCGGTACGCTCGTCGCCGATACGGCGGTGCTCTATTATCAGGAAGACGACAACCGCGTCCGCGTGGTCGAATCCGAAACCGGCCTGACGTGGAATTCGCCCGGCGGCACGGTCGTCTCGGGCAAGTTCGTCTACGATTCGCTGACCGGCGCAACCCCCAACGGCGCGGTGCGCAGCCGCAGCGGCGTGCAGACATTCCGTCCGCCGAGCCCGCGCCCGGGAACCTCGGCCCCCGTGCATGAAAGCGACAGTTCGACCGGCGCCTCCGGTATCTACGAGATCGCACGCGGCAAGCTGCCGGTCGACAGCGGCTTCAAGGACACGCGCAAGGCGGTCGATCTCGGCGTCACACTGCCGCTTGCCAGCGGGCTCAAGCTCAGCGTCGGCGGGGCTGGTTCGTGGGAAATGGACTTCACCTCCTATTCGGGCCGCGTCGGCCTTTCCAAGGAACTGTTCGGCAAGAACACCACGGTCTCGGTCGGCTACAACTACGAACGTGACAGCGTGCGGCCCTTCACCGGGATCCCGAGCCCGCTCTCCAGCATGGGCGACGTCGTGATCGGAACGGCGCGGCGCAAGCACGTGTCCAGCTTTGTGGCCGGGCTGACCCAGGTGCTGACGCCGGGCTGGCTGGCGCAGATCAACTGGAGCCACGGCGTTTCGCGCGGGTATCAAACCGATCCCTACAAGCTCGTCTCGCTGGTGGACCGCTATAGCGGCGATCCCTTCGCCTATATCTACGAAAACCGCCCGGGCCGCCGCGTTCGTGACAGCATCTATGTCGGCACCAAGTTCGCCCTCGGTTCCGCCGTCACCGATGCTTCGGTGCGCTGGTACAAGGACAGCTGGGGCATCAAGTCGTGGACGTTTGCTCTGTCGGAACACATGCCACTGGGCCGCAGCGTCTATGTCGAGCCGGGGGTGCGCTACTATCACCAGACCGGGGCCGATTTCTTCCGGCACTATGTGTTCCTTGACGAGAACACCCCGGATTTCGTCAGCGCAGACAGCCGGCTCGGTGCATTTCGTGCGTGGACCTTCAGCCTGAAGGCGGGTGCGAAGATCGCCCCCAACATCGAGATCTACGGCGCGGCGGAACGCTATATGCAGGAAGGCCAGCGCTTTGATCGCAGCGCGCCGGGCCCACTGGGCAAGACCGACCTGTTCTCGGGATCGAAATCGGTGAGCCTCATCACCGGCCTTCGCGTCACCTTCCGCTGAGCGGTGCCGACAGGAACCAAGGAACACCCATGAAGCCCTTTTCCATCAAAGCTGCCCGGCACCTCCTTGCCCTGCTCCTGCTTGCGCCCCCTGCGCTCGCAGCCGCCGGGCCTGCTGCCGATCACGAGCACTACTTCGCCGAACTGGCCGCCGAAACGCGGGATCCCGCGCCGGGCGGCACATTCACCGTGGCTTTCCACATCGCGCTGAAGCCGGGCTGGCACATCTATGGCCCCAATCCCGGCGATACCGGCTATGCCCCCGCTGTCACGTGGGCAGCGCCCAAGGGCATGACCGAGGGCGAAGTGCGCCATCCGCCGACCAAGCGGCTCGTGCTTTCAGGGCTGGTCAGCAATGTGCATGAAGGCGATGTCACGCTGCTGCAGGATCTGCGCCTGCCGCAGGGCATGGCGCCGGGCACGGCGCTGCCGCTGACCGCGCATCTCGATTTGCTGGTCTGTTCCGAAGGCTCGTGTGTGCCCGATCCGGTTGACCTTGATATTGCGCTGACGACCGGCAGCGGAGCACCTGATCCCGCAGTGGCGGTGCTGTTTGCCAAGGCACGCGCGGCGATCACGCCCAATGCTGCTGCCACTCAGGCAGCTCAGGCCGCACCCGCTACGGCGGCAGGTAGCGATATGCTCAGCTATGCGCTGGTGTTTGGCGCGGCGCTGCTGGGCGGGTTGATCCTCAACCTGATGCCTTGCGTGTTTCCGATCCTCAGCCTCAAGGCGATGGCGCTTGCGCGGTCTGGCGGCAGCGCGGCCCATGCCCGCAGCGAGGCGCTGGGCTATTCCACCGGGGTGATCGGCACGATCCTCGCTCTTGGCGGCGTGCTGCTCGTGCTGCGCGGCGCAGGCAGTGCGGCGGGCTGGGCGTTCCAGCTCCAGAACCCGGCGGTCGTGGGCGGGCTGCTGCTACTGGTCAGTGCCATTGCGCTCAACATGACGGGGATGTTCGAATTGCCCTCGCTCAGCGTGAGTGGCGGGAGGCCGTCTTCGGGCTTTTCCGGCTCGCTGGCCACGGGCGCGCTCGCGGCGTTCATCGCCACCCCTTGCACTGGGCCGTTCATGGCCGGCGCGCTGGGGGCGGCGCTGATCATGCCGCCGCTGGCCGCGATGGGCGTGTTCGCGGGGCTTGGCCTGGGCATGGCGCTGCCGTTCCTGCTGCTCGGCTTCTGGGCGCCTGCCCGCCGCATGATCCCGCGCCCCGGCCAGTGGATGGTCACGCTGCGCCACGTGCTCAGCGTGCCGATGTTCGCCACCGCGCTGGGCCTGGCCTGGCTGATCGGACGACAGGCCGGGATCGGCGCGATGACCACCGCGCTGGCCGCTGCGTTGGTCATGGGCCTTGCGCTGTGGTGGTACGGAGTACAGCAACGCGGCGGGAAGCGGGGCTTTCCGGCCTTGGTGCTGGCCAGTGCGTCGATCCCGGTGATTGCGCTGGGTGTGGTGGCCGCGCCGGTGGCGGCAACGGGTGCGGCGGTGGTCGATACGCTGGGCAGCCAGCCCTTCGCCGAAAGCCGGCTCGATGCGCTGCGCCGCGAAGGCAAGCCGGTGTTCGTCTATTTCACCGCCGACTGGTGCCTGACCTGCAAGGTGAACGAAGCGACGACGCTTGATACGCCCGCTGTTGCTAAGGCATTCGCGGCGGGCAAGGTCAGCGTGCTGCGCGGTGATTGGACGCGGCAGGATCCGGCGATCAGCCACTTTCTCAAGGCGCGCGGCCGCGCCGGGGTGCCGCTCTACTTGTGGTATCCTGCGGGCAGCGAGGCGAGTGAATTGCCGCAAGTGCTCACCCCCGATCTGCTGGTGGGTCTTGCCGGAAAGGCCTGAGTCCGGTCCATTTCCGGTCCGTTCCCGGACACTGATCCGCGCGCCGAGCCTTGCTCTCATGGTGCGTCCGTTGCAAAGACGCGGCGTGAGGTAAGGGGGATGTGTTGATGAGGCGAGGCCGCAATCACGACTGGCGCGGGGCGCCGCTGGCACTCGCCGTGCTGGCGGCGCCCGTGGCCGTTGATGCGCAGGAAGCCGACGAACCGGCGCAGGACAGCCTGCGCGTGAGTGTGGGCGCGACCTACACCGACGGCCGCTATGGCCAGACCACCCGCACTGAAATCGCGACCGTTCCCGTTTCGGTAAAATACACCCGGTCGCGCTTCAGCGTGCAGGTAACGACGTCCTACGTGACGCTGCGCGGCCCGGGCACGCTGCTCGATGGCGGCACCGGCGGGGGGACTTCGGGCAGCAGCAGCGGTTCGGGCAGCAGCGGCAGCGGTGTGGCCAGCGAGCCAGAGTTCGAAGACGAATCCGGAGATGATTCGGGCGGCGGCGGATCTGCTGATGGGTCGGGCAGCGGCTCGGGCGGCGGATCGGATGGCAGTTCAGGCAGCGGCTCTGGTGGTGGCGTCGATGATGGCGGCAGTTCCGGTGGCAGCTCTGGTGGCAGCGATGACGGTTCTGGCACCGGAACTGGTGCTGTGACTGGCGGCGCGCCGCCACTCGGCGCGGCTGCAGTGACGCCGGTGCCGCGCCAGCGGCGCAGCGGGATGGGCGATACCGCCGTCACGCTCGCCTATAGCCTCCCGCTGGGCGGTGGGATCAGCTTCGAGCCGCGCACGCGCGTGAAGCTGCCCACGGCATCCGCGCGCAAGGGCATCGGCACCGGCAAAGTCGACGTGACCCTGGCCGCCGATCTGGTCGGCAGTTTTGGCTCGACCACGGTCTATGCCAGCGCGCGGCGGCGTTTTCTCGGGCGGTCCCCGCGCTTTGCCGTGCGCGATGGCTGGGGTTTCAGCGGGGGCGTGAGCCAGCAGATCGGCGCGGTGTTCACGGTCGGCGCGGACTATGATTGGCTGCAATCGGCCACGCCCCGGCGCGGTCCGATCAGCGAGGGCACGGTCTGGGTCAGCGCGCGGCTGAGCAGCAAGCTGCGTCTTCAGGCTTATGGTGGCACGGGCTTCACCGCCCGCAGCGCCGAAACCATCGGCGGGCTTGCGCTGGTATGGCGGCCTTAGAGCCGGGTTGGGCTGACTACTTCCAGCCTTTGGCGATCAGGGCCTGCTCGTCCGCCGCGCCCACCGGGTCCGCTGCGCCGAGCTTGGCATAAGCGCTTTCGAGCGGGGCCGGATCGGCACCGCTAGCCACGGCGATGGTGCCCGAATCCTGCGCTTCGCCAGCGCGGGTGCGGGCCTCCACCTTCCAGCTTCCAGCAGCGCCGCGGCAAGCCAGCGCGTTGTCCGCACCGTCGCGGAACTCGCGGCACCAGCGACCGTCCGCCGCGCGCACGGTGAGTGTCGGCGTGACCTTGCGTCCGTCGGCCAGCTGCGCCGTGACAAGCGAGGCGGTGCGATCGAGCGCGCCTGAGAGGTCATCGATCGGGGCAGGGGGGCGCAAGGTGAAGAATAGCGCCGCGGCCACGCTGGCGGCGATGGCCGATCCTGCAGACAGCCAGCCGAAGCGCGCGCTGCGCGGATTGTCGTTCGCCGCGACCGGTGCCGCCGCCGCGAGCCCGAGCCGCGCCAGCAGTTCGTCGTCGATCGGCCGTTCGTTTGCGAAGAATGCGCCAGCCAGCGCGCGGTCATTGGCTTGCCACGCCTCCGCTTTGGCGGCGAGCGCGGGGTTGGCTTCGAGCTCGGCGGCAAACGCCTCGGTCTCCTCGGCGGACAGCGCGCCATCGAGCCAGGCGGCCAGGCGTTCGTCTTCGTCGCTCATCGTGCGGCCTCCCGGGGGGCGAGTTCTTCGGCAATGCGCTGGCGGGCGCGGGCAATGCGGCTCATCACCGTGCCGATCTGGACGTCCATTGCCTCTGCCGCCTCGCGGTAGCTGAGCCCTTCTACGACCACGAGCAGGAACGTGGCGCGCTGGTCTTCGGGCAGGGCTCGCAGCACGGCCTGCGCGGCGGCAAGATCGGAGCGGGCCTCGGTGATCTGGCGCCCGTCGTCGCCGGTCAGTTCCTCGGCATGTTCCAGATCGACGCTGGTGCCGCGCCGCTTGAGGCTGCGGCCACGATCGATGTGAAGGTTCTGCGCGATGCGGTACATCCAGCTGTCCAGCCGGCTGTCCTCATCGAACTGGTGCGCCCGCGTCAGCGCGCGTTCGACCGTGGCCTGCATGAGATCGTCTCCATCGTGCGGGCTCCCCGCGAGCCCCTCGCAGAACCGGCGCAGGCGTGGCAACAGCGCGATGATGCGCGGCTGCAATCCCGTTGCTCCAGATCTGTTTGGTTTCATTGTCCTCCACCACAACGTCGGGGCGCGATGCTTATTCCCGTGGTTACCATCGGCCAAGTCGAATTCTTGCGGAAAAAGATTGCCGCGGCGCAGGAATAGCGCACGAGTGCGAACGTTGTATGGATGAAGGCGTAGCAGTTAAAGGCGCGGTATGAGCAAGCGGTTGATCACAAGGAGCGCACAGATCGCCATGCTGGCCGCGCTGGGCCTTGGCGGTCCGCTGCAGCTATGGGCGCAGGAACGCGAAGTACGGGAACCACGTGAAGTGCGGGAGCCGCGTGAGGTCCGCGAACCGCGCGAGGTCCGCGAACCGCGCGAAGTGCGTGAGCCGCGTGAGGTCCAAGAAGCACGAGAAGCTGAAGTCCGCGAGGTTCGCGAGGTTGAGAAGGTTGAGGCGCGCGAGGTTCGCGAAGCCGAGAAGGCCGCCGAAGACCGACAGGAGGATCTCGCAAAAGCGGAAACCGAAACGGAAGGCAGCGAGAAAGAAAGCGAAAGCGAAAGCGAAAGCGACGATAGCGCGAGCAGCGCTGCGCAGACGCAGGTCGCCGCCCTCGGCGCGTGGCAGGCCGATGCCATCCGCAGCGAAGGCGCTGACCGGGACGAGATCGGCAATCCGGTTCGCGCGGGCGAAGTGATCGCCTTTGCGCTTCCCGCCGATGCCGAACGCGAGTTGGCCGCAGCCGGATATCGCGTCATCAGCCGCAAGGCGCTGGCTTCGCTGGGCGAGGAGGTGGTGCGGCTCGGCGTGCCGCGCGGGCGCAGCCTCGCCGCGGCCATCGGTGAAGTGCGCGCCGCAGCGCCCGGCGCGGTGATCGATTACGACCACTACTACGGCCTTGGCGTTGCTGCGCGGGGCAAGCCCAAGCGCGAGCGCAAGGCAGCGCCCCCCGCTGCCGCCAAGGACGCAGGCGCGCCGGGCTTTCCCATCGGCATGATCGACACCGCCGTTTTCCCCCATGCTGCGCTGGGCGGCGCGCGTCTGGTGGCGTGGGGCGGAGGCGATCCGGCCAGGGCTCCGGCGGCGGCGCAGCATGGCACGGCGGTCGCTTCGCTGCTGGCCACGCGCGGGGCCGCCACGATCTACACCGCCAATATCTTCCGGGGGCCGCCGGGGAGTCCCTTCACCTCGATTGATGCGCTGGTCGAGGCGATGGAATGGCTGCTGGGGCAGGGCGCACCCGTGATCAACATGAGCATTGCGGGGCCGCCCAATGCACTGCTGCAGAAGATGGTGACGCAGGCGGCGGCGCGCGGACGGATCATCGTGGCGGCGGCGGGCAATGGCGGCCCGGCTGCCGCGCCGGTCTATCCTGCTGCCTTGCCGGGCGTGGTTGCCGTCACTGCGGTCGATCCTGCGCTCAAGGTCTATCGCTACGCCAATCGCGGCCGCTACATCGGCGTTGCGGCACAAGGGGTGGGCGTGCTCGCTGCCGCATCGGGCGGAGGCTTTGCGCGCTATTCCGGAACCTCGTTCGCCGCGCCTCAGATCGCCGCGCGCCTCGCCGGTTGCCGCGCTGCGGGCGGCAATACCGGCACTTGCATCGATACGCTGGTCAAGGCCGCGCGCGATCTGGGTGCGCCCGGCTATGACGAGACTTACGGACACGGCTACATCGAGTAGGCGCGCCCCGCCGCCATGGGCCTGCGCTCAGGCCGCTGCCGAGGCCTGCGCCCGCGCGGCAAAGTAGGCGTCAACTGCTTGTGCTGTCCCTGCCGGCACATGCAGTCCCAGCTTGCTGCGGCGATAGAGCACGTCCTCGGCGCTGCGAGCCCATTCCTGGTCCGCGAGGTAATCGACCTCGGCCTGAGTCAGTCCGCCGCCGAAATCCCGGCCCAATGCGTCGAGGCTTTGCGCGGTGCCGAGAATGGCGCGCGCGCGGGTGCCATAGGCCCGCGCGAGGCGCGTGATCAGCTCAGGCGGCAGGGCCGGATGCGCTGCGGCCAGCTGCGCGGCGAAGGTTTCGAAATCGTCGCCGGGAATGTCGCCGCCGGGCAAGTCCGCGCCTGCGGTCCATTCGCCGCTGGTGCCCGGATAGAACGGCACGAGTTTCTCCAGCGCGTGCTCCGCCAGCTTGCGATAAGTGGTGATCTTGCCGCCGAATACGCTGAGCAGCGGGGCTGTTCCATTGCCGCCATCGAGATCGAGCACATAGTCGCGCGTTACGGCAGAGGCACTGGCGGCATGATCGTCATAGAGCGGGCGAATGCCGGCGTAGCTCCACACGACGTCCTCGGGATGGATCTGCCGCTCGAAATAGCGGCGCGCCGTCTCGCACAAGTAGTCGGTTTCGGCGGGCGAGATATGGGCCTTGCCGGGCAGGCCTTCCCACGGCTCGTCGGTCGTGCCGATCAGCGTGAAATCGTGTTCATAGGGGATCGCGAAGACGACGCGGCGATCGGGGTTCTGGAGCAGGAACGCGTGATCGCCTTCATAAAGCTTGGGCACGATGATGTGGCTGCCCTTGATCAGGCGCACGCCGCGATCCTGGCTGGCGCTGACCGCGCGCTGGAGCACGTCTTCCACCCACGGCCCGGCCGCATTGACAAGCCCGCGCGCCATGACGGTGCGCGCGGCACTTTCGCCCGCGACTTCCGCCTTCCACAGCGCGCCTTCGCGCACCGCTGAAACCAGCTTGGTGCGCGTTTCGATCCGCGCGCCGCGTTCTGCGGCATCGCGCGCATTGAGCACGACAAGGCGGCTGTCTTCCACCCAGCAGTCCGAATAGACGAACGCCGTCTTTGCCCCTGGCTTCATGCCGTTGCCGAGTGCGGAACGGCCAAGGTTTACGGTGCGCGTGGCCGGCAGCTTCTTGCGCCCGCCGAGGTTGTCATAAAGGAACAACCCCAGCCGCACGAGCCATGCCGGGCGCGGCGAATTCATTTGGGGCAGCACGAAGGCCAGTGGCCAGATGATGTGCGGGGCCATGCCCAGCAGCCGCTCGCGCTCGATCAGCGCCTCACGCACGAGGCGGAATTCGTAGTATTCCAGATAGCGCAGCCCGCCGTGGATCAGCTTGGTGCTGGCGGACGAGGTGTGGCTGGCGAGGTCTTCCTGCTCGACCAGCAGCACCGAAAGCCCGCGCCCGGCGGCATCGCGCGCAATCCCGGCGCCATTGATCCCCCCGCCAACGATCAGCAGGTCATACGTCTCGGTATTGGTCAGGGAACTGCTCAAGTCTGGGCACCTCAAAGCTGGCAGGCGCTGCATAGCCGTCTGCCGCGCCGCAAACAAATGCAGCCATTGCAAATGCAAATGCGAATAGAAGATAGCGCGGTGCGCGGTAAATGCGGTAACAGGGGCCATGCGAGAGGCAAGGCCAAACCCGGCGCATGACCGGGAAACCCCGAAGAACAACCCTGACTGCGGGCCGTTTTGCGCCTGCCGGTCCCTATCCAGAGCGATTCGCGCTTGAGGCCGCTCTCCGTATTCGCGGCGATGCTGACCGCCTCCTCGGTGGCGGCGGCCCCAGCCGATGCCGCAGCGCCCCCCAGCATTCCCGAAGTCGGTGCGCCCGCGCTCGCCGCGCTTGGCCCCAATGGGGTGGGCGTGATCGAAAAGACGGTGGTGGACAAAGCCGCTGTCGATCCGCTTGGCAGTCTTGCCAAGGGCGTTCTCGTCCATGCGGACCGCACGCTGCCGCTGGTGATCTGGTATCCCGCACACGTCGCGCCCGGTGATCGCCGCGCCACCTACCGGGCCAGCCTCACATCTGAGCCACCCAAGCCGCCCGCCTACTTCACGGTTCCCGCACTCGCCGTGTCGGATGCCAAGCCGGCCGGGCAGGGGTATCCGATCGTCCTGCTCTCGCATGGCTACAACAACGATCCGGTCATGCTCTCGTGGCTGGGTGAGAATCTGGCGTCGAAGGGCTATGTCGTCGTGGCGATCCGCCACCGCGATCCGCCGATCACCGATACCACGCAGACCCCGGCCACGCTGATCCGCCGCCCGCTCGATATCACCTTCGTGCTGCGCCGCATTCGCAGCGGTCTGCTCGGGCCGCTTGGCGATGCATCGCGGATCGCGCTCGCGGGCTATTCGTTTGGCGGCTACGGCGCGATTACCGTGGCGGGCGCGCAGCTCGATGCGGCCAGCCCCGCGATCAAGCGCCTCCCCGATGCGCTGGTCGAACGCTATACCGGCACGGGCGCGGAAGCGGCGGCGTTGCACGATCCCGCGATCAAGGCGGTTGTCGCCATCGCCCCCGCTGGCGGCGCGCCCTGGTCGGCGTGGGGCGAAAGCGGCCTCGGCGGAGTCAAGGCACCGCTCCTCGTCGTGGCCGGCACGGCGGACCGCACCGTGGGATATGATCCCGGCCCGGCCGCGATCTTCCGCGAGGCGAAGGGTTCGGACCGGTGGCTGCTCGCCCTCAAAGGCGCAGGCCATGCCATCGGCACCAATCCCGCGCCTGCGGAAATGCGCGACACCGTGTGGGACTTCGACTGGTTCGAGGACCGCATGTGGCGCAAACCGCGCGTCAACAGCATCGCCATTCACTTCATCACCGCGTTCCTCGATCTGGAGCTCAAGGGTGAGGCGGCGAAGGCCGAATACCTCGCGGTGCCATCAGAGGAATCCGATGGTGCCAAGTGGGTCAGCGATGACAAGCGCTATGACGCGGTCAGCGAAGGCGGCGCGAACCCGACATGGAAGGGCTTCGTGAAGGACCATCAGGACGGGCTGCTGCTGAAACACTTGCCGCCTGCGCCCTAGAGTGCGGTGCCCTTAGCCGCGCATTTCCGGCACCATCTCGGTCGGCGCGGGCGCATCGCGGCCCATGCTGTTCGAGAAGTGGCGGATGATCCATTCGCGCAGCAGGTAGATCGCCGGATCGCCGAGATCTTCGGCATGGGTCTTGAGGTAATAGCCGAAGCCGTCGGCCGAGACGCGGTCGTAAGGCATGACCAGCTGGCCGCTGGCGATTTCCTGCGCGAACATGTCGATATCCGCCAGCACCACGCCCGAAGCGCCGATCGCATAGCGCACGGCGGAAAACGCGGTATCGAATGCCAGTCCGTCGCCCGCCTCGATGGCAAGGCGCTGCTGCGCGGCATAGCTTGACCACAAGAGGCCGCGCGGTTCGCCTTCCAGCTTCACGTGCAGCAATTCGTTGTCGCGCAGGAACTCCTCAAGCGTCTTGCCCTGATGCGTCGCCGCCGTATCCGGCGAGCACAAGGGCGCCACGCGCACCATCCACAAGAGGTCGGCCACTGCATCGTCGACATTGGGCCGGTCGAACACGATGGCCATATCCACGTTGTCCCGCGGCGCGCCGGTGACGTTGGAGGTCACCACGTCGATGCGGATTTCCGGATGCTCCTTGTGGAACTGCGCCAGCAGCGGCAGCGCGTTCTGATAGAGCAGCGAGGGCGGGATATGCAGCCGGATCGGCCGGCTTTCGAGGTCCTTGTTGCGGATCGTGTTGATCGACTGCTCCATCCGGTCGAGGCACTTGCTCACGACGGGCAGAAGGATCGCACCGGCGGGGGTCAGCTTGAGGCCGGTGGGGCCACGTTCGAACAGCGGGCGGCCGATCAGATCTTCCAGGCTGCTGACATGGCGGCTCATCGCGCTTTGCGACACGGTGAGCGCCTGTGCGCCCGCCGTAAAGCTCATGTGCCGTCCCACCGCTTCAAACGCACGCAGCGCGTTCAGCGGCAACCAGCGGCGGTTGATGAGGCGATCAGGAGCGATTTCGGGTTCTCCGCTTGGGTTGGCAATATTTTGCGCCGCGCATTGATCTACGTCAATCCGCGTTCCTCGCACGAACGGTCTTGCTCCACGATAATCAGATATAATATAAGGGTTCACACATTTTTATCGTGAGGCCTCGATGCTGCTCCCCGCCGAGTTCGATTTCCACGCGCTGGAAGTCTTCGTCCTCACTGTCGAGCTGGGCGGGATGACTGCGAGCGCGCAGCAATTGCGCATCACCCAGTCCGCCGTCTCGCAAACCATCGCGCGGCTGGAGCAGGGCATCGGCGCCACGCTGTTTGACCGGGCGCTTCGTCCGCTCGGGCTCACGCCTGCGGGTCGCGCGCTCTATGAACGCGCGACGCATCTGCTCGCCACGGCGCGCACGATGGTCGATGAGGTGCGTGAAGGCGCGAACCAGCCCATCGACAAGGTGACGGTGGCGATGGCGGAATCGCTGGCGATCCTGCTCACCGGGCCGCTGCTCGGAAAGCTCGGCCCGCGCGTTGCGCGCTGGCGGGTGCGTTCAGGGATATCGCTCAACCAGCAGCAGGATTTCCTCGCGCGGCGCGTCGATCTGCTCATCACCGGCAGCAGCGTGCTCGAAAAGCAGGAAGGCGTGGTCCACCACGATGTGCTGGACGATCCGTTCGTGCTGGTGTTCCCGACGGGTTTTCGCGGCGCGGCGGATCCCATCGCGGCGGCGGAAGGCCTGCCGTTCGTGCGCTATTCGCTCGATACCGGCATGGGTCAGCGCATCGAAAGCCAACTCACCCGGATGCGGCTGCGCCTGCCCAACGTGATCGAGGTCGATATCGTCCCGCAGCAACTGAACGCCGTCGCGCGCGGGATCGGCTGGAGCATCACCTCGCTGCTCTGCCTTGCCGCCATGCCCGCGCTGATCCCGCACTTGCGCGTGGAGCCGCTGCCGCGTGCGCGCTTTGCCCGCCGCATCCAGGTGGTCAGCCGCGCGGGCGAACTGGGCGACCTGGCGATGGAAACCGCCGCGCTGGCCGGCGAGACGATCCGTACCGAGAGCCTGCCGCCGATTCTGGACCAATTGCCGTGGGCGGCGGACTTGCTCGGATCGGACTGACCTATCGATGGGAGTGCATTACGACCATTGATACGGTATATGAGACTTGATGATGCACTGCTGAACACCGCCGTTCCGGGCTAATATCCCGGCTTGAAGAGCGGCAGGCATGTCGCCGTGCATCCCAGCGGGGGAAGACCATGAACCTCACCACTTCGGCCGCAGCGCCCGTCACTCTGACCGAAACGGGCCTCGAAGTCCTCCTGCCCGGCGGGAAGGCCGCCTATTTCAACAACTACTGGCTGCGCGACAACTGCCCGACTTCGTTCGACAGCCAGACGCGCGAGCGCGTGTTCGACATCTTCCACCTCGATGCCGCCCCGCGCCCGCGCCGCGCCGAAGTGGTCGATGGTGCGCTGGAAATCGCGTGGGACGGGGAGAACCACACCAGCCGCTATCCGCTGGCATGGCTGGCCGAATATGCCGAAGGCAAGCGCCGCCACGATCCCTCAGACCTGCCGCGCCGGGCGTGGTATGCCGATCACTACCCCAACGTCGCCCGCTTCCCGCAGGCCGAACTGATGGCGGACAAGGCCAAGGTTGCCGAATGGCTGAAAGCGCTGATCGTCGAAGGCGTCGCGCTGGTCACGGACATGCCCGATAGCGACGAGGGCCTTACCGATCTGGTCAAGCTGATGGGCCATGTGCGGCCCACGTTCTTCGGCGAATACTTCGATGTGATGACCCACATCGAGCCGACGAACCTTGCCTACACGGCCAAGGCGCTCGAACTGCACACCGATACCCCGGCCGAGGACATGGCCCCCGGCGTCCAGTTCCTCCACTGCCGCGCCAACAGCGTCGAGGGCGGGGCCAACCTGTTCCTTGATGGCGTCGCGGTCGCCAACGATTTCCGCGAACTGTATCCCGAAGACTTCAAGCTCCTCGCGGAGACCGATGTGCCGTTCTACTGCGAGCACGACACCTACGACGTCCGCTCGCGCCAGCGGGTGATCGAACTCGACGAGCACGGCGCGGTTTCGGGCGTCACCATCAGCCAGCACATGGCCGATGTGTTCGATCTGCCGCAGGACGTGCTCGACCGCTATTACCCCGCGTTCTGCCGCTTCGGCCGGATGCTGCAATCGGACAAGTACCTCATGCGTTTCCGCATCAATGCGGGCGAATGCATCGTGTTCGACAACCACCGCATCGTGCATGGCCGCGAGGCGTATTCCGCCACCAGCGGCGCGCGCTATCTGCGCGGGACCTATGCGGATCGCGGCGAAATGCGCAGCACCTACCGCGCGCTGACGAGCGAAGGCCGCTTCAAGTGACCGAAGCCGAGGTCGCCGCGCTGCGCGAAGATCTCGCCGCCGCGTTTCGCATCACCGCGCAGATGGGCTGGTCGGAATCGGTCGGCAACCACTTCAGTGCGGCGGTTTCGGCGGACGGCAAGCAGTTCCTCCTCAACCGCAAGTGGCAGCATTTCGCCAGCATCAAGCCCGAAGACCTGATGCTGCTCGATGCCGATGATGCGGAGGTGATGAACCGCCCCGATGCGCCCGATGCCTCGGCCTGGACGATCCACGGCACCGTGCACCGCCAGTGCCCCGCCGCGCGCGTGATCATCCATTGCCACCCGCCGCACGCGACTGCGCTCGCCACTTTGGCCGATCCGCGCCTGCTGCCGCTCGACAACAACACCGCGCGGTTCTTCAATCGGCTGGCGATCGATCAGGGGTTTGGCGGGATTGCTGATGAAGCGGAGGAAGGCCTGCGCCTTGCGGCGGCGCTCGGCAATCACAAGACGCTGATGATGGGCAACCACGGGATCACCTGCACCGGCCCGACCGTCGCCGAAGCTTTCGAAGACCTCTATTTCTTCGAAAAGGCCGCGCAGACCATGCTGCTCGCCTATGCCAGCGGCCAGCCGCTCAATGTCCTGTCAGACGAAGTGGCGGAAAAGACCGCGCGCGGGTGGGACGATTATCTTGGCATGTCCCACGCGCATTTTGATTGGCTGAAGTCGCAGCTGCCGCCGCTCGCCTGATCCGATGGAAACCGTCCCCGCCACCATGGAAGCCGTGCTGCTGACCGGCAATGGCGGGTTCGAATGCCTTTCGCACCGCAGCGATTTGCCCGTGCCGCAGCCGGGGCCGGGCGAAGTGCTGATCCGTGTTGGCGGGTGCGGGGTGAACAACACCGACATCAACACGCGCACCGCCTGGTATTCCAAGTCCGTCACCGCCGCGACCGAGGCGGGCGGGGGCGACGGGTTTGCCGAGGCGAAGACGGAAGATTCGGGCTGGACCGGCGCGCTGCCGCAGTTCCCGCGCATTCAGGGCGCCGATGCCGCCGGACGGATCGTGGCGGTGGGGGAAGGGGTGGACCCTGCCCGCATGGGCCAGCGCGTGCTGGTCGAACCGGTATTCCGGGGCGCCAGCCGCTTCGAGGCCACCTATTTCGGCTCGGAAGCCGATGGTGCCTTCGCACAGTATGCCCGCGTGCCAGCGGCCCATGCACATGCAATCGAAACCGCGCTGAGCGACGCTGACCTCGCCTCGTTCCCTTGCGCCTATTCGGCGGCGGAAAACATGCTCACCCGCACCGCGCTTGCCAGCGGTGAATGCGTGCTCATCACCGGCGCGTCGGGCGGGGTCGGCTCGGCAGCGGTGCAACTGGCCAAGCGGCGCGGCGCGGTTATCACCGCGCTCGCCAGCGCAGAAAAGGCCGAAGGCGTGCGCGCGCTGGGGGCTTCCCGCGTCGAACCGCGCGATGCCCGCTTCGATCCCGAAACCTTCGACGTGGTGATCGATGTGGCCGGAGGCGCAGGCTTCCCCATGCTGCTCGATGCCCTGAAACGCGGCGGGCGCTACGGCGTTGCGGGCGCGATTTCCGGCCCTATTGCCGAGCTCGATCTGCGCACGCTCTACCTCAAGGACCTGACGCTCTACGGTTGCACGATCCTTGAACCGCAAGTGTTCCCCAATCTGGTCGGCTATATCGAGCGCGGCGAAATCCGCCCCGTCGTCGCAGCCACGTATCCGCTTTCGCAAATCGTCGCGGCGCAGCGCGCCTTTCTTACCAAGCAGCACATCGGCAAGATCGTGCTGATCCCCGGAGAATAACCACCATGAAGATCGGTTTCATCGGCCTCGGCAATGTCGGCGGCAAGCTGGCGGGCAGCCTCATCCGCAACGGTCATGACGTTACCGTGCGCGATCTCAATCCAGAACTCGTCGCGGAATATGTCGCGCGCGGGGCCAAGGAAGCGGCCAGCCCGGCGGCGCTCGGCGAAGCGGTCGATGTCATCATCACCTGCCTGCCGTCGCCCGCTGCCAGCGCGGCCGTGGCCGAAGGTGAGGACGGTTTCCTCTCCGTCATGCGGCCTGGGCAGGTGTGGATGGAAATGAGCACGACCGATTATGCCGAAGTCCTGCGCCTCGGCCCGCTGGTTGAAGCGAAGGGCGGCCTGTTCATGGAATGCCCGGTTTCGGGCGGATGCCACCGCGCGGACACCGGCAATATCTCGATCTTCGCCGCTGGCCCGCGCGAGGGTTTTGAACGCGTGCTGCCCGTGCTCACCACGCTGGGCCGCCGCGTGCTGCACACCGGCGATTGGGGCACTGCCTCGCAGCTCAAGGTGATGACCAATTTCCTCTGCACCGCGCACCTCGTCGCGCTGGCCGAGGCGCTGACCGTGTGCAAGGCCATGGGCCTCGACATGAACACGACGTATGAGGCGATCCGCATTTCCTCGGGCAACAGCTTCGTCCACGAGACGGAATCGCAGGTCATCCTCAACGGCAGCCGCGACATCAACTTCACGATGGACCTCGTCTCCAAGGACGTCGGCTTGTTCGACAAGCTCGCGCAGGAAACCGGCGTGCCGGTCGAAATGTCGCCGCTGATCGTGCGCCTGTTCAAGGAAGGCGAAGCCGCCTTCGGCCCGCGCGAGTTCTCGCCCAACATCATCCGCCGCTATGAAGAACCCGTCGGCCTGAAGGTGCTGGGGACGGGGTTCCCGGACCAGATGGTCGATGATGAGCCGGAAGAGCAGGGCTATGAAGTTGTGCCGCGCCGTTAAGGCGCGGCTTGCGTTGATCTTTTCCCGTCACCCCGTGCTTGACACGGGGCGGGGCTGTTTTTCCGGCGCGGTGCCCGAAGAAGAAAGCCAAGGCCCGTGTCAAGCACGGGCCGACGCTTCCATGCGATGTCTCCTGCTCTAGCGCGCATCCTCAAGGATCATCGCCGCGCCCTTTTCCGCCACCATCACCGTCGGCGCATTGGTATTGCCGCTGGTGATGTTCGGGAAGATCGAGGCGTCGATCACGCGCAGGCCTTCGGTGCCGTGCACGCGCAGCCGCGCATCGACCACCGACGTCGCCGCATCCGGCCCCATCGCGCAAGTGCCGGTGGGGTGATAGACCGTGTCCGCCCGCGCGCGGAAATCGGCGAGTTGGTCTTCCTCGCTTTGCACGGCAAGGCCGGGGATCAGCTCCTCGGTAATCATGTCCGCCAGCGGGCGGCTCGCGGCGATCTGGCGCAGCAGGCGATTGCCCGCGCGCACTTCGGCGATGTCCTGCTCGGTCGATAGGTAGTTGGGCTGGATCACCGGATAGGCCAGCGGATCGGCTGATCGCAGTTCCAGATGCCCCCGGCTCGTCGGGCGGCAGGGATTGAACGAGAGCAGGAAGGCGGAAAACGGATCGGGATTGAGGAGCTTGCGCGCGGCGAGCGGCGTCTTGGTATAGCTTACCGGGCTGAAATAGAGCTGCAGATCGACGTTCGGAGCCTCTGGATCGCTGCGCACGAACCCGCCGCTCTGGTTCACGCTGAGTGACAGCGGCCCGCGCCGATCAAACGCGAAGCGCAGCGCGGCCTGTGCCTTGCCGAGCAGCGGGTGCAGCTCGTCGTTGAGCGTGGCGGTGCGCACCTTGTAGAAGTACGAGACCGCGAGATGGTCTTGCAGGTTCTGGCCGACGGCGGGCAGATGCTGCTGCACGGTGATGCCATGCTGCGCCAATGCTGCACCATCGCCGATGCCGGACAGCATCAGCAATTGCGGCGAATTGATCGCGCCGCCCGAAAGGATGACCTCGCGCCGTGCCTTGACCTGATGGAGCTTTCCGCCGCGCCGATATTCGATGCCGACTGCCCGATTGCCCTCGAACAGCACCCGCGTCGCCTGTGATTTCGTGCGCACCACAAGGTTCTTGCGCCCACGCGCCGGGTGAAGGAACGCATTGGCGGTGGAGGCGCGCCAGCCGCCGCGCGTGTTGATCTGATAGAACCCCACGCCTTCGGGATGGCTGCCGTTGAAATCGGTCGTCACAGGAAAGCCGAGGCCTTCGGCGGTCTCGATGAAGCTGTGGCACACCGGGTGGACGTGCGGGGTAATCTCGGTCACGTGCTGCGGCCCGCCGCGCCCGTGGTGTGCGCTGAAGCGGTCGAAGTCTTCGGACTTGGTGAAGAACGGCAGCACATCATCCCAGCCCCAGCCGGGGTTGCCCGCCGCGCGCCAGTCGTCAAAGTCACGCGGCTGTCCGCGCACATAAACCATCGCGTTGATCGAGCCGGAGCCGCCGATCACCTTGCCGCGCGGCCAGTAGCTGCTGCGCCCGCCGAGGCCCTCAACGGCTTCGGTATCGTACATCCAGTTGATGCGCTTGTCGAAGAAGGTGCGGCCATAGCCGATGGGCACCTGGATCCAGATCGAAAGGTCGCTGCCGCCCGCTTCGAGCAGCAGAACGGAGGACTTGCCGTCTTCCGTCAGCCGGTTGGCCAGCACGCACCCGGCGGTGCCTGCGCCCACCACGATATAGTCAAAAGTCTCGCTCATCGGACGGGGTGCTGCGTCATTTCGAGGTGCAGCATATCCCCGGTGTAGGGATGCGCGCGTGCGACGTCTTCGTTGAGTTCCACGCCGAGCCCCGGCGCTGTCGGCGGAATGACGTGGCCCTCTTCGAACTGGATGGGCGTTTTCAGGATGTCCGAATGGAAGCCGCCCCATTCCTCGATGCTCTCAAGGATCAGGAAGTTGGGCGTCGCTGTTGCCAGCTGGATATTGGCCGCGCCCACCACCGGGCCGCAATAGAGATGCGGCGCGATCTGCACATGGCGCACTTCGGCCATGCCGGCGATCTTCTTGGCTTCGAGCAGCCCGCCAACGCGGCCGAGGTTCATCTGCAGGATCGCTGCGCTGCCCGCATCGAGCAGGCGCGCGAAATCATACTTCGTCGCAAGCCGCTCGCCGGTCGCGATGGGAATGCTGGTCGCGCGCGCGACTTTCGCCATTTCCTCAGGTGCATCGGGCGGGATCGGTTCTTCGAGCCACAGCGGATCGGCGGCTTCAAGGCGCTTGGCCAGCCGGATCGCGCCTGCCGCCGTCATCTGGCCGTGCGTGCCGAACAGCAGGTCTGCCTTCATCCCCACCGCTTCGCGCAAGGTGTTGGCAAACCGCTCCGAAAGATCGAGCGCTTCGAGCGACAGCTGCCGCCCGTCAAATGCGGAATAAGGGCCAGCGGGATCGAACTTCAGCGCGGTGAAGCCCATGGCGAGGTATTCCGCCGAACGCTCCGCCGCGAGGATCGGATCGTGGTAGACGTCGGTCTGGTCGCCGGGGCGGGGGTAAATGTAGGTATAGGCGCGCAGGCGTTCGTGCACTTGCCCGCCGAGCAGCTTGTAGACCGGTTGCCCAGCCGCCTTGCCGATAATGTCCCAGCACGCCATTTCCAGCGCGCTCAGCACACCCATCACCGAAAGATCGGAATGCTGGGTGAACCCGCTCGAATAGACCCGCCGCCACAGGTTCTCGATATCGTGCGGATCGCGGCCCGCCGCATAGCGCGCGAACACATCCTCGATCATCTGCGCCACGAGGTGGGGTGAGAAGGGGACGCAATAGGCTTCCCCGATCCCGCTGATCCCGCAGGCCGTCGTCAGTTTGACGAACACGAAGTAGCGCCCGCCGAAATGCGGCGGCGGATTGCCGACGACGAACGTCTCGATATCGGTGAGCTTCATGCCGCTTCGAAGCCGTTGATGACCTTGATTTCGAGGTAGTCGTGCAGGCCGAACTCGCCCCATTCACGTCCGTTGCCCGATTGCTTGTAGCCGCCGAAGGGCGAGCAGTAATCCTGCCCCGCGCCGTTCACATAGACGCTGCCCGCGCGGATCGCGCGCGCCACGCGCCGTGCGCGCGCCAGATCGCCGCTCTGCACATAGCCCGCAAGGCCATAAGGCGTGTCGTTGGCAATCGCGATGGCCTCGGCCTCGTCCTTGAACGGGATCATCACCAGAACCGGGCCGAAGATTTCCTCGCGCGCCACGGTCATCTGGTTGGTCACATCGGCAAACACGGTGGGCTTCACATAATAGCCCCGGTCAAACCCCTCGGCACGGCCCGGGCCGCCCACGACCAGCCGCGCGCCTTCGGCAACCCCGGCCTCGATCAGGCGCTGGATCTTGTTGTAGTGCACCTTGGTCACCACCGGGCCTAGATGCGGTCCGCGTTCTTTGGGATCGCCCAGCTTCACGCTTTCGGCCGTAGCCTTGGCGATGGCGACCGCTTCCTCGTAAACCGAGGCTTCGACCAGCATACGCGTCGGCGCGTTGCACGATTGGCCCGAATTGCCGAAGCAATGGCGCACTCCGCGCGTGACGGCCGCTTTCACAGCGGCATCAGCAAACACGATGTTGGCGGACTTGCCGCCCAGTTCCTGGCTGACGCGCTTGACCGTTTCCGCCGCAGACTTCGCCACCTGAATGCCCGCACGGGTGGAGCCGGTGAAGGACACCATGTCCGCTTCGGGATGGCTCGTCAGCGCATCGCCAATGCCGGGGCCAGTGCCGTGGACCATGTTGAACACACCCGCCGGGAAGCCCGCCTCGTGGATGAATTCGGCAAAGAGCTGCGCGGAAAGCGGCGCGATTTCGCTGGGCTTCAGCACCATCGTGCAACCCGCTACCAGCGCCGGGCCGACTTTGGCGGCGAGTTGGTTGATCGGCCAGTTCCAAGGCGTGATGAGCGCGCAGACGCCGACCGGTTCGTGCACCAGCCGTCCGCGCCCGCCCATCGGCCGCTCCCACTCCATTTCGCGCGCGGCTTTCACCGTTTCCTTGAGGTGGCCGGGGCCGCATTCGGCCTGCGCGTTGAACGAGAGGTCGTAAGGCGCGCCCATCTCGGTGCTGATTGCGCTGACCATTTCGTCATAGCGCGCCTCGAACACCGCAATCAGCTTTTCGACGAGGGCCAGGCGTTCCTCGAGGCTCAGCGCCGCATAGCCATCGAACGCGGCGCGGGCCGCTGTCATCGCGCGGTCCACATCATCCGGCCCGCACAACGCCACGTGGGCGCAGGGCTCTTCGGTGGCGGGATTGATGGCTTCGAACACCGCCGTCGATGTGGCGGGCAGCGCCCACTGGCCATTGATATAGGAGGGGAGGGGCTGCAACTCAGACATAACCGATAGCTCGCTTCTGATCTTCGACGATCGTTTTGGCCGCCATGAAATAGTGGAACGCGGCCCAGAAGCCGGTGGGGGCGAGGATCAGCAGCGCCGAGCGCAGCGATGCCGCATCCGGGCCTGCGGGGCCGGCAAAGTAGTCGCTCAGCAGGCCAACGCCCTGCGGCGCAACGATCAGGTTGAACACGTTGGCGATGAGCAGCGCGATGGCGCTGAACATTGCGCGCATCTTGGGCGGAGCGAGGTTCTGGCCGAGCGCGAACGCCGGGCCGATGTAGAAATAGATGCCCGGAATGAACAGCCACAGCGAAACCGTCGCCAGCGTCATGTTGTGGGTGTAGATCGCGAGGATGCCGGGGATAGTGGCGACCGCCGTTACGCCGCCGAGGAGATAGACGATCTTGCGCGGGTCGGTGAACGAAGGCCGGCCAAGGATCCATGCCGTCAGCAGCGAGGCGCCGATACCCATGACGAGGTGGATTGGGCCAACGATGGCACCCGCCGCGCCGACATCGATCTGGTAGGTCCGCTGGAGGAAGGTGGGGATGAACCACATCAGGCCCCAGCCCCACAGGGCGGCCACGCCGCTGCCCATCATCACGTGCACCGCCGAACGCTGGCTCAGGCAGAAGCGCATGGTTTCCATAAGCGTCGGGTCATCGTCGCTCTTGATCACATCGAGGCAGCCGCGCTTCGGTTCGCGAATGGTGAGCATGATCAGCCCCGCCAGCAGCACGCCGGGAATGCCGAGCACGAGGAACGCCGCGCGCCAGCCATAGGCATTGGCCACTGCGCCCGCCATGTCCGCGCCGATCCATGCGCCGATGGGTGCGCCGAGGCAGAAGATCGTCAGCGCCATCGGGCGGCGTGCGGCGGGGAAATAATCGCAGATGATCGAGTTGCACGAAGGCGTGCCGCCCGCTTCGCCGATGCCCACGCCCATGCGCGCCAGCAGCAACTGGGTGTAGCCCTTGGAGAGGCCGCACGCGGTCGTCATTACCGACCACAGCGTGATCGAGATGGCGAGCAGGTTGCGCCGGTTGTAGCGGTCCGCGATCCACGACAGCGGAATGCCCATGCTGACATAGAAGAGCGCGAGCGAAACGCCGGTGAGGAAGGCCACGCCGCTATCGCTGAGCTTAAGATCGAGCCGGATCTGCTCCAGCACGGTCGACATCACATAGCGGTCCGCGATGTTGATGGTGTAGGCCAGCATCATCACGAAGAGGACATACCAGCGCAGCGTTACCGACGCATTTTCCTCGCCCGCCGGGGCTGTGCCTGCACCTATTGCTGCCATTGGCTGTTCCTGTCCCTTGTTCTGATCATTATTGCGGCGCCAGCTGTGGTCCCAGCGCTTCGCGGAGCGGCGCAAGCCACGGCTCGAACTTCTTCCACTGATCGAGCCCGTCGCGGAAGATCGGTTGGCGCACTTGTTCCGAGCTTGGCGTGCGGACGCTTCGCTTGGTCTTGTGGAATTCGATGCAGGCGTCTTCGAACGGGAGGCCGCAGTAGTCCAGAATGCGGCGCACGCTGCCTTCGAGATCGTCGACCACATCCTCATGCTGCACGCGCAAGACGCGGCCCGGCAGCACGGCGTCCCAGTGGTCCATCAGCTCGACGTAGGTCTTGTAGTACCGAGCGATGTCCTCGATCCCGTAGGTGAATTCCTGCCCTTGCGCGAACAGCTGCTTGAGATTGCTGAAACAGCACGCCATCGGCTCGCGCCGCGCATCGATGATCTTTGCGTTCGGCAGGATCAAGTGGATCAGGCCGACATGGCGGAAGTTGTTGGGCATCTTGTCGATGAAATAGGGCCGGCCGAGCATGCGGTTGGGCATGGTATCGGCAATATACTGCGCGCCGAACGCGCGGACGGCTTCAGCATCGAGGTCTTGCAGCGAGCCGGGATAGAGCGGCTGGTCGAAGTTGAGTTCGCGGCCCTGCAGTTCGTGGACGATGCGCTGGATATCCGGCAATTCCTGCGTGCCTTCGACCATCGAGTGCGAGGCGAGGATCTGTTCGATCAGCGTAGAGCCGGAACGCGGCAGGCCGAGCACGAAGACGGGGGAGGGATCATCCAGCCCCCAGCCTTCGCGCGCGGCGAAGAAGGCCGGTGCGCACACGCGCTTCTGTTCGCGCGTGTTGGTCTCGAACACTTCGGGGATATAGCCGTTGCTGGCGCGGTGCATGGCATTGCCGCGTGCATAAGCCGCCCATGAGGCTTCGTAATCGCCTGCATCCTCCAGCGCCTTGCCCAGTGCAAAGGCGATGTGGATGCGGTCGACTTCGGCAGTCGTGGCGGCATCGAGCTGGGCTTGCATCACCGCGATGGATCCGGCCGAGAAGCGATAAGTCTTGAGGTTGGCGAGGCTCCACCATGCGTCGCCGAAATTGGGCCGGTCGGCCGTGGCCGCCAGATAGGCGTCGATTGCCTCTGCGGTGCGCGCTTCGGTTTTCAGCGCATGGCCCAGCCACAAGTTGAGATCGGCCCGGCGGATGCGCATCTCGGGCGCATTGCCGGTGATCTCGGCAATCATTGCGCGGTATTCGGGGATCACGCTGGCGAAGTCGCCAAGGCCGACCTTGATCGTGGCCGCCTGGATGCGGTGTGCATGGGCGCGCGGATCGCGGCGCAGCAGCGGCTCCAGCGCCTCGCGCGCTTGCGGGAACTTGTGCCGCGCGATCAGCACCTGCACATATTCGTGCCGGGCTTCGTCGTGGTCGGGTACAAGCGCGAGCACACCTTCATAGAGCGCTTCGGCATCATCCAGCACGTTGCGCATGTGGCCGATCTGGGCGAGCAGGCGCATGGCTTCGGGATGATCGCCCGTCTGCACCAGGACCTGGCGGATCAGCGCTTCGGCGGCGTCGATCTCGCCGTCGCTGAACAGCACTTTGGCGTGGACGATCGGGGGCGGAATGCTGGCAAGGTGCGCCACGTGGCGGCCGGCGAGCTCGGCGCTGCGCTGGTCTCCCGTCATGCGGTAGAGCCCGTCGAGCATGCGCCAGCCCATCACGAGGGCCGGATTTATCGCGACGGCGGTGTGCAGATCGGAGATAGCCGCGGGCGCATCGCGTCGCGCGACATGGCACAGCCCGCGTTCGAGGAACATCTGGCTGTAATTCGGATGATGCGCGGCAAACCGCTCCAGCACGGCAAGCGCCGCATCGGTCTGCTGGATCATGCGCAGCGAATGCGCTTCGATCAGCAGGAGTTCGCGATTGGCCGGGTGCGCGGCCAGTAGCCGATTGGCGCCTGCCGCCGCTGCGGCATAATCGCCCTTGGCCTGCAGGGCATGGAGCGCGGTGATCTCTGCCTCCGGAAGCGCGCCGGAAAGGGCAGGGTGGTTGGTCTCAGAGGGGGTCAAGTCTGCTTGCGTGGCCATCTACGCTCTTTCCTGTCGGCCTTCGCCGCGCGTGTCCATCAAGCTCGCCCAACGCATTGTGTATACTGCCAGAAAGCAAGGGGTGATGCCCTGCGGCACCACCCCCTCCAATCAAGCGCATCAGATCACATCTTGGTGGCGATCTTGATGCCGTAGGTCAGCGGACGCGTGACCGTCGAAGTCTTGATGTACTGCGACGAGTTGGTGAACGTCGAGGCGTGGCTGTTGAACAGGTTGTCGCCGAAGATCGTCACGGTCCAGTTGTCACGGCTGAAGCCGATCTGCGCATCGGTGAGGGCATAACCCGGCATCTTGTAGCGCAGCACGGTCGTGGCGGGAACGATGATCCCGTTCGGGCCAACCCCGTTGCCATTGCCCGGGACGTTACCATCAGGATAGGTCGAGGGCTGGTTGAACTGCGCACTGATGTAATTCACGCCAGCACCGATGAACCAGTCCATGCCGCCCTTGCCCGACCATTCGTAGCGTGCGCGGATGTTGCCCTGGAACTTGGGGCTGAACGGCGTGATGCTGCCGACGGTACCGAACGGGCTCTGCACCGGCTTGATCGTGCCGCCAGCAAAAACCTCGGTGATGCACTTGCCGAAGCTCGACACACCGGGGTTGTTGGCGATGAAGCACGGAGCGTTCGCCTGCTTGCTTTCGTTGTACGTGGCCGAACCATTGATGGTCAGGCCGTCCATCAGACGGGCGGAGAGCTGCGCCTCAAGCCCCTTGATGTGGTACGTCGGGCCGTTGGTTGCAAACGCCGTGTTGCCGAAGCCTGCGGCCGGGTTGAAGAAGCCGATCTGGATGTTCTTCCACTCCATGTAGTAGGCGGAGAGGTTGAACGTGACCTTGCGGTCGAACAGATCGGTCTTGAGGCCCGCTTCGTAGTTGATCAGGTTGTCGGGTGCGTATTCAGCCGAGACCAGCAGCTGCGGAGCGTGCGGCGCCAGCGGATCCTTCACGCGAGCCGAGGGGCCACGGTTGAAGGCGCCAGGGCGGAAACCTTCGCTGTAGGTGAAGTACATCATGGTGCCGGGCTTCGGCTTCCAGGTGATCGTTCCCTTGCTGCGGAAGCCGTGGTAGTTCTTCTTCAGGTTCAGCGCATCGAGGTTCGAACCCGTCGTGCAGACCGCGACCTGATAGCAACCGCCGTTGAACGAGGAGTAGACCGACCCCTTCTGGAAGTTGTCATACGAGTAGTAGCGGGTGCCGGCCGTGAGCGTCAGGGTGTCGGTGATGTCGAAATCGACCGAACCGAAAGCAGCGTACTGCTTGTAACCGCGGGTGATATCCTGGCCGAACGACACGCCGGGCGCACGCGGACCAGGCACGTTGAGCGTGGCGCTGGGGTTCGGGGCAACCTGACCAAGGCAGACGGTGTTGAGCGCGCCCGCTGCACTACGGTCAAAGTCGAGGCCGCAGTTCGGAATGGTCGTGTAGGACCAGTCCATGTTGTCCTGGATCTTGAAGTTCTCGTAGTAGCCGCCAACGATCGCATGCAAACGGCTGCTGTCATACGAAAGGCGCACTTCGTGGCTTTCGTGCGTGTTGCGCACCTTGTCGTTCCAACGGCTGTTGGGCTCGTAGCAGTAGGGCGCTTTGCCGACATTCCAGTAGTAGTTCGCACCGCCGGTGCACTGGTAGAAAATGCCGTAAGTCGCACGGGCGTAGTTGGTGTAGTCACCCTGCTGCGAGATGTGGCGCTTCAGATAGGCGCCGGTGTAGATCACCTTGATGCTGTCGCCGATCTTGCCGTTGATCGTCCACGAGGTGTTCCAGTAATCGTCCTTGTTGTACTGGGGCGAGAACAGCGTCGAGGACAAGCCTGTCAGCGGCTGGTAGTCGTAGGTGTAGGTCTGGACGGCGAAGGTGCCCTTCGATTCCAGCTTCTGGTACGACTGCGTGACGAGCAGATCCCAATCCGGCGCAACCTGCCATGCCAGCGCGAGGCGGCCACCGGTGTAGTCGACCGGGTTGAAATTGTCTTCGACCAGCGCGGCGTTGCTGTACTTGCCGTCGCGGCTCTGCTGATCCGGGGTCAACTGGTTGCCGTTGCCCTGATAAGCCAGATAGTACGAACCAAGGTCGGACGGACGGCGCGTGAAGGTCGACAGCTTGTTGTCGATATAGCCGCCGCGGTGATCGGTGTAGGCGACGACGCGGATCGCGAGCTTGTCCTCGACGATCGGCACGTTGATCATCGCGTTGAACGAGCCGTTGGTGGTGCCGCCTGCGGTGCCGCCGAAGCTGCCTTCAAAGCGGCCTTCGAACTTGCTCAGCTTGGGCTTGTTGGTGATGTAGCGAACCACACCGGCCTGCGCGCCGCCGCCGAAGAGCGTGCCCTGCGGGCCCTCGAGCACTTCGACGCGCTCCATGTCAGCAAGGTAGACGTCGGCGTTGCGCGCCGGGAACTGCATCGACTGATCGTCGAGGTAGAGCGCCACGTTGGGGAAGCCGCCGATCGTTGCCGAGGACTGCTGGCCTGCGAAGCCGGCCGAAAGACCGCGCAGGAAGATCGCGCCCTGGCCCGGGCCGTTGTTCGAGAAGGTGACGTTAGGGGTGTAGCGCAGCAGGCCGTCGATGTTTGTCACGTTGAGCTTGCTCAGCGTGTCGGTGCTGAACGCCTGCAGCGTCAGCGGCACGTCCTGGATCGACTGATCGCGGCGCTGCGCGGTCACGATGATCACATCGGACGAAGTGGAGGCATCACCAGCCTGCGCGGCAGATTGTGCGAGCGCCATTTCGCCCGAGCCGAGCGCAACAGCAGCCGCTGCGCACGACAACATAAACCGTGATTTCATGAGTACCCCCATTGTTTCCATTTTCACCCGGCACAAGGCCGGGGCCCATAAAGCGAGACGAGGCGGGCGTCCGCGGGCAGGAAACTCAGGGTATTGCTGTGGCAGCGAAGTGAAAGGGGCGTTGGTTCAGCCGCTTCACACCGGATCGGCCTGACCTGGCCAGATCGCTTGCACGCAGGCAATTCCCTGATTTTACTCCCCGTTTTTGCACGCGCATCGTCGCGTTTGGGCAAGCCTTAAGTGAAAGCAGGGGCTAAATCCACCCCCAGATTGGCTGCACTGCAGCACTCTGGCGGGTGTGGCATTTTGGTCGCTTTTCGGCCCATGCCTCCGAGCGTGTCTTCCAAGCTGCTGATTTGTTGCGGAATTGTATTAAGAACGGCGCACGGGTTTTCCCAGCCCGGGCGATCATTTCCCGCCCAAGGCGCTGCACCTCATGCCATTTTGTCAATTTTCCATAGCGGCATAAGGAAATCCGATTGGCTGCATTCGCACGCTTGGTCCACCCGGTACGCCATTCGTTCCTCGCGACTTCGGGACACTCCTAGCATGATCGACATTCGCCGGATGGGCGCACTTCTGGCCGAGCGTCCGGAAGCCCACTGCCTTCCCCAGGGCCTCTACAACGACCCCGCAGCCTTCGATTTCGACATGGCCGCGATCTTCGGCACGAGCTGGCTCATGGCCGGTTTTGAATGCGAACTGCCCAAGGCGGGAAGCTATGTTGCGCAGATGGTCGGCAAGTGGCCGGTGCTGATCGTGCGCGGCCGCGACGGGGAAATTCGTGCGTTCCACAATTCCTGCCGCCACCGCGGTTCCATGCTCTGCGCAGCGGGTAGCGGTTCTTCGCCCAAGATCGTGTGCCCCTATCACCGCTGGACTTACGAGCTTGACGGCTCGCTGCTTTCGGCGATGCGCATGGGCGATGATTTCGACAAGGCCGCCCACAGCCTGCGCCCGATCCAGATCGAAGCCGTCGCGGGATGCCTGTTCATCTGCTTTGACGACAACCCGCCGCCGTTCAACGAATTTGCGCTGCGGCTTGAGGAATACCTCGCCCCGCACAACGTCAAGGACGCCAAGCTTGCGTTCGAGAGCACCATTACCGAATATGCCAACTGGAAGCTGGTGATGGAGAACGGGCGCGAGTGCTATCACTGCTCGACCGGCCACCCGGAGCTTTCGCGCACCTTCCCGGTGGGGATGAAGAAGCACTTCGACGTGGATGGCGATCTGCGCGTGCAGGCCTTCATTGATCAGATGGCGGCCGTCGGCCTCGCCACCGATGCGCTGGAAGGCGATTGGTGGCAGCTTGCGCGCTTCTCGCTCAATCCTGAAGTGCTCTCCCTTTCGATGGACGGCGGGTTTCTGGTCAAGAAGCTGATGTGTGATCGCAATGGCGGCGATATCGGCTCGATGCGCCTTGCGGTCGATCCGCATTGCTTCATGCATTCCACCGCCGATCACACCTTCATGTTCAGCGCGATGCCGGTGGGGCCGAATGAAACCGCCGTGACCGGCAAGTGGCTGGTCCACAAGGACGCGGTGGAAGGTGTGGATTACACCATCGAAACGCTGACGGACCTGTGGACGCGCACCAACTTGCAGGACAAGGAATTGGCGGAGAACAACCAGCTCGGCGTGAACAGCCCCGGCTATCGCCCCGGCCCTTATTCGAAGGAAGCCGAGATGCTCGCGCTGCGCTTTACCGACTGGTATTGCAACACCGCCGCCAAGTATGTCGAGACCCATGGTCGCTGAATCCCCCAAGGGCTTTCGTCCCGAAACCCTCGCTGTTTCCTTCGGTTATGATCCCGCCGATGCGCTCGGCGCGGTCAAGCCGCCGGTCTACCTGACCTCGACCTTCATCTACCCCAGCGCCCAGCATGCCAAGGACGTCCATGAGGCGTTCTTCGATGGCACCGGGCCGCTGGCGGGCAAGAAGGGGGAAGGGCACATCTATTCGCGCCTCGGCCATCCCGGGCTCGACATTCTGGAAACGCGCCTTGCCGCGATTGACGGCGCGGAAGCAGCGGCGGCCTTTTCCAGCGGGATGGCGGCGCATTCCTCGATTGCGCTGACCTTCGTGAAGCCCGGTGACAGCGTGCTCCATGGCCGCCCGATCTATGGCGGGGTGGACATGCTCTATGGCTCGGTCATGCCGGGCTTCGGCACGCATGTCGAAACCTATACCGATGGCTGCGATCCCGATGCCGTGCGCGCCGCGGCCCGCGCCGCGCTGGCCAAGGGGCCGCTCGCGCTCATCGTGGCGGAAACCCCGGCCAATCCGACGGCTGCCATGGTCGATCTCGATCTGATGGTCGCGGTGGCGGACGAGATCGGCCGCGAAACCGGCCGCCGCCCGCTGGTGGTGGTAGACAACACGCTGCTCGGGCCGTTCTCGCAGCGCCCGATCGAACACGGCGTCGATCTATGCATGACCTCGCTGACGAAATACTGCGCCGGACACAGCGATCTGCTGGCGGGTGGGGTGAGCGGCAGGCTGGAGCTGATCCACCAGTTGCGCACTTTGCGAACCACCTGGGGCAACCATCTCGATCCGTTCACGGCGTGGCTGGTCGTGCGCAGCCTCGAATCCGCCTCGGTGCGGATCGAGCGCGCGATGGCCAATGCGCGTTTGGTGGCGGAGTTTCTGCGCGATCATCCCAAGGTTGCTGGCGTCACCTATCTCGGCTTCCTGAAGGAAGGCACCCCGGCGCGGGCGGTATACGACCGGCAGTGCAAGGGCGCTGGCTCCACGTTCTCGTTCCACCTCCATGGCTGCGAGGCGGAATCGTTCCGGATGCTCGATGCGCTCAAGCTGCTGAAGCTTGCGGTCAGCCTCGGCGGATCGGAGACGCTGATCTGCCATTCGGCCACCACCACCCACTACGCCGTCCCGCGCGAGGGGCGCCTTGCCGGCGGCATTACCGACGGCACGATGCGCATGTCCGTCGGGCTCGAACATGTCGATGATCTGATTGCGGATCTCGCCCAGGCACTTGAGGCAGTCTGAAAATGCACCCCAACAACGGAACCGACGACTCGGCGATCGGCACACGCCTGCCCGCGCCCGAAGCGCGCTATGACCTTGTCGTGATCGGCGCTGGCCCTGCGGGGATCGCCGCTGCGCGCGAAGGGGCGGCAGCAGGCAAGACGGTGCTGCTGGTGGACGAACACCCCGTGCCCGGCGCGGCGATGGGCAACGATGTGCCGCTGTTCTTCGGCGGCCGCATGACCGCCGCGACCCAGAACGCGGAGCGCATGCTCGAAACGGTGTTCATGAGCGAGCCGGGCCTTGAAGCCGCAATGGAAGCGGGCGTCGAAGTGCTGCTCGGCACCAGCGCATGGGGCGTCTATCGCAACGGCCCCGGCATGGCCGCGCTGCCCGAAGCCGTGGTCGCGCTGGCCGATGCCACGCGCGGCTGGCTGGTCGGCTTCGGTGAACTCGTGCTCGCCACGGGCGCGCGTGATCTTGCCATCGGTTTTCCCGGCTGGAACCAGCCCGGCGTGATGGGGGCTGCCGCGCTCACCATGCTGCTCAGCCGCTATGAGGCCTTTGCGGGCAAGCGCGTGCTGCTGATGGGCAGCCACGATCTGGCGCTGCAAACGGCGCTGCTGGCGCGCGAAAAGGGCGTCGATGTCGCGGGCCTTGTCGAAGTGCGCAGCGCGCCGCAGGGCGATGCCGCGCTGGCAGAGGCTGTCCGCGCCGCGCAGATCCCGTTCTATCTTGATGACGCGGTAGCCGAAGCCAAAGGCGGGATCGACGGCGTGGAAAGCGTGCGCCTGCGTTCGGGGGTAGAGATCGCCTGCGATACCGTGGTCCTGGCCATCGGCCTCGTCCCCTCGATCGAGCTGATTGACGCGATGGGCGGCAAGCGCGTGCTGGATGGCGCGCGCGGCGGCTACATTCCGGGCGAGAACGCAGGCATCCGCTGTGTCGGCGATTGTGCGGGCCTTGCCGATACCGGCTTCGACCACGTGGTCTACCGCATGGAATGGGCGCGCGAACTCGGCAAGCTCTCCGCGCCCGACACCATTGTCTGCCAGTGCGAGGAAGTGACCCGCGCCGATCTGCTCGGCGTGCAGCCGCCGCGCTATCTCGAACGCCCCGCGCCGATGGCTGCGCGTTCGCTCGATACCCTCATCAAGGACGGTCCGCCCAATCCGGATCAGATCAAGCGCCTGACGCGCGCAGGAATGGGCGTGTGCCAGGGCCGCCGCTGCCGGGATCAGGTGGCGATGATGCTGGCGATGGCCGCAGACGGCCCGTTCGGCCTGGTCCCGCTCGCCACCCACCGTGCGCCGGTGCGCCCGCTGCCCTTGCGCATCCTGGCCGATTGGGAAGAGAGCGAGGACATGCGCAGCGGTTGGGACGTGTGGTTCGGCATTCCCACCCAGTGGGTGCCCTACCGCGATATCGACACCCCGCGCGAGCGGGAGCACCAGCAAGCCATCGCCGGGAACATGAGCCTGTGAGCACCTTGAACGCAGGGCGGGAAAACCCGCAGGAAACCATGGCGGCCATCGCAGGCACCGCCAGCGCCATGAAAGTCGTGATCGTCGGCGGCGGCGTGACCGGGCTCAGCGCAGGCTGGTGGCTCGCGCGTTCGGGCGCACAGGTCACCGTGCTCGACAAGGGCATCGTCGGCTGGGAAGCCTCGGGCCGCAATGGCGGCGGCGCTTCGCACTATCAAAGCCCGCTGTTCCTCGAAGAACAGCGCATGTGGCCGCACATGGACGCGCTGCTCGGCTATCCCACCGAGCACCAGAAAGAGCGCATCGTGATGGCGGTGACGGAGAAGCAGCTCCGCCAGTATCACTACATCGCCAAGATGAACAACGAGATGGGCTACCGCGTCGATCTGCTGGAGGCCGATCAGGTCCGCGCGATGGTGCCGCTCGCGGGCGACAATTGCGTGGGCGGGATGCACTACCGCTTCGGCGGCCACGCCAACCCGCAGCGCAGCGTGCAGGCCTATGCGTGGGCTTTGCAGGATTTGGGCGGGCGGATTTATCAGCACAGCCCGGTGACGGACTTCGAGACGCAGGGCGGCAAGGTCGTTGCGGTCCGTGCAGGCGGGGTTCGCCATGAATGCGATGCGGTTGTTGTTGCGGCAGGGCCCCAGATTGCAGGGCTGATGGCCAAGCTCGGCGTCGAAGTCCCGCTTGCGGCCGCGCGCGCCGAAATGATCGTCACCGAACCCGCGCCGATGATGCCCATCGGCGGCGTGGACGGCAACGGGCTCTATGGCCGCCAGACCTTGCGCGGCAACCTCGCCTATGGCGGCGGTCCGCACGAATGGCTCGAAACCTTCGAGGCTGGCCCGCCCGCGCGGCCCAGCTCGCCGCTCACGCGCAATCTTGCGCGCCGGGTGGCGGAACTGTTCCCCAAGGCGGCGCACCTCAACGTGATCCGTTCATGGGCCGGAATTGTCGAAAACTCGCCCGATGGCCGCCCGATCATCGACCGCATGGGCGATCCCGAAAACGTCACCATCGCCACGATGTCCGGCGTCGGCTTCGGCCTTTCGCCCGCATCGGGCCATGCGATCCGCGATCTGGTCGTCGATGGTCAGTGCAGCTTCACCGATATCGCCAAACTGAGCCTTTCGCGCTTCGCCGGGATTGCTCCCGATTGGCGCGAACAGCGCGGGTGGCAACCGCTGAACGCCGAACGCGCGGCATGAAGACGCCCTATTCCGCCTTCAGCCTGCTGCGCGGCGCTTTCAACGGGCAAAAGCACTGGGAACCGGCGTGGCGCGATCCGGAGCCGCGCGCGAGCTATGATGTGATCATCATCGGCGGCGGCGGGCACGGGCTGGCAGCGGCCTACTACCTCGCCAAAGTCCACGGCATCCGCAATGTTGCGGTGCTGGAGAAGAGTTGGATCGGCGGCGGCAATGTGGGGCGCAACACCACGTTGGTGCGCTCCAATTACCGCCTGCCGCAGCTGCACAACCTGTTCGAGTTCGGCCTCAAGCTGTGGCACGGCATGAGCGACGAGCTCAACTACAACGTCATGTTCAGCCCGCGCGGCGCGATGTTCCTGGGCCACAACGATGGCGACATGATCAAGCTGGCCGAGCGCGGCGATGCCATGCGCTGCGACGGGATCGATGCCGAACTGCTCACCCCGAAGCAGATCGCTAAGATCGAGCCGTTGCTCGATCTCTCCCGCAATTCCCGCTTCCCCATCGACGGCGCGCTGATCCAGAGGCGCGCAGGGACGGCCCGCCACGATGCGGTCGCGTGGGGCTATGCCCGCGCGGCGGACGCTCTGGGCGTCGATATCATCCAGAAGTGCGAAGTGACGGGCTTCATCAAGGACGGCAACCGCATCACCGGGGTCGAGACCACGCGCGGCCGCATTCTTGCGGGGCGCACCGGCATCTGCGTCGCGGGCCATAGCGGCCATGTCGCGGGCCTCGCGGGCCTCCGGCTGCCGATTGAATCGCAGACCTTGCAGGCGCTTGTCACTGAAGGCGTCAAGCCGATGGTGCAGTCGGTGATCATGTCGCAATCGCTCCATTGCTACATCAGCCAGTCCGACAAGGGCGGCATCGTGATGGGCGGCGATCCGGACAACTGGCCGAGCTATGCCCGGCGCGGCCAGCCCACGATCAAGGAAGGGGCCATCGCGCAGGCCGTCACCCTCATGCCTGCACTCTCGCGCCTCAGGATGCTGCGCACCTGGTCGGGCGTGACGGACATGAGCTTCGATGGCGCGCCGATCATCGGCACCACGCCGATCGACGGGCTCTACCTCAATGCAGGCTGGTGCTACGGCGGCTTCAAGGCGACCCCCGCCTCGGGCTGGACTTATGCCCACACGCTCGCCACCGGCAAGCCGCACGAATTGAACGCGCCCTTCAGCCTCGAACGCTTCATGACCGGGGCCACCATCGACGAAACTGCGGTCGGCCCCATGCCGAACCACCGCTGAGGCAGGTTCACCATGTACCAGATCACCTGTCCCCACTGCGGCCCCCGCGCCCAGACCGAATTCACCTACGAGCGCACGACCGACTCCGTCGTCGATCCCGCTGCGGATGCCCACGCCGCGATGCAGGCGCTCTATACCCGCGCCAATCCGATGGGGCTGGACGACGAAATCTGGCGCCATACGTATGGCTGCCGCGCGTGGATGGTGCTTACGCGCCACCGCGTGACGCATGAAATCACTGCCGTGAAAGCCATCGGCCCGGAGGCGCTGGCATGAGCGGCCCGAACCGTTCCGCCACTGGCGCGGAAACCATTCCGTTCACCTTTGACGGCACCATCTACCACGCCCAACCCGGCGACACGCTCGCCGCCGCTTTGCTGGCGAACGGCATCGGTCTTGTCGGCCGCAGCTTCAAGTATCACCGCCCGCGCGGGATCATGACCGCAGGGATCGAAGAGCCCAACGCGCTCGTCACCGTCGGCACTGGCGGGCGGGCCGAGCCGAACACTCGCGCGACGGATGTGTTCGTCTATCCCGGCATGGTCGCTCAGAGCCAGAACCGCTGGCCCAGCCTGTCGTTCGACGCCGCGTCGATCTTCGGCCTTGCCGCCCCTGCCTTGAGCGCCGGGTTCTACTACAAGACCTTCTTCGGCCCGGCGAAGCACTGGCTGCGCTACGAAGGCTTCATCCGCCGCGCCGCCGGGCTCGGCAATGCGCCGACCGAAGCGGACCCTGACAACTTCTCCCATCGCGCCGGTTTCTGCGACGTTCTCGTCGTCGGCTCCGGCCCGGCGGGCCTCAAGGCTGCGCTGGAAGCGGCAGAGGCGGGGAGCCGCGTCATGCTGGTCGAGCAGGATAGCGTACCCGGCGGTTCGCTGCTGCGCGATCCCGATCCCGCCATCGATCCTGCCGCCATGATCGAACGGATCGAGGCGCTCGGCGGCAAAGTGCTGCTGCGCACGACGGCGTCGGGCTATTGGGACCACAATTTCCTTACGCTCACCCAGCGCCTTGCCGAACCCGGCGCGGTCCCGCCGCATGGTTTTGCCCAGCGGCTCTGGCACGTGCGGGCAGGGCGGGTGGTGCTCGCCACCGGCCTGATCGAGCGCCCGGTGCCGTTCGCCAACAACGACCATCCCGGCGTCATGCTCAGCCAAGCCGTGCGCAGCTATGTGCGCCGCTGGGGCGTGCTGCCGGGCAAGCGCGTGGTGATCGCCACCAACAACGATGATGCGTACCTGACCGCCGAAGCGCTTGTGGAAGCGGGCGCGGAGGTCGTTGCGCTGCTGGATGCGCGGGCTTCCGGCCCCGCCGCGCCCGCTGGCGTCACCGTCTATCACGATGCGCGCCCCGCCAGCGTCACAGGCCGCAAGCACGGCTTGCGCAAGGTCACCGCCGTGATCGGCGGCAGCGAGCAGAGCTTCGACGCAGACCTCATCGCGGTTTCGGGCGGCTTCGTCCCCGTCTCGCACCTCCACATGCAGGCAGGCGGCAAACTCACCTGGTCCGATGAAGCGCAGGCCTTCATTCCGGGTGAAAACCCGCAGGTGTGCGAGACTGTCGGCAGCGCGCTCAATCCGCCGCCCGCACCGGCCATTGCGCCCGTAGGCAAGGCGAAGAAGAGCTTTGTCGATTTCCAGAACGACGTCAGCCTCGCCGATATCGATCTGGCGTGGCAGGAAGGCTACCGCTCGGTCGAACACCTCAAGCGCTACACCACGCTGGGCATGGCGACCGATCAGGGCAAGACCAGCAACATGACCGCGCTCTCGCGCCTTGCCGAAAAGCAGGGCGTGACCGTGCCGCAGGCCGGTCTCACCACGTTTCGCCCGCCGTACACGCCCGTCACCATGGGCCTCATGGCAGGCGCCGGCGCACGCAATGCGGGGGCACACGTGCGCCGGATCCCCTTGTATGCGCTGCACGAAGCGCAAGAGCCGATCTGGCAGCCGCTGGGCTACTGGTACCGCCCGCGCGCCTATCCGGTGGACGGCGAAGGCCTTGTCGCCGCATCGCTGCGTGAGGCGCAGACCGTGCGCACCGTGGCAGGCCTCAGCGACGTGTCCACGCTCGGCAAGTTCGAAGTCAGCGGTCCCGATGCCGCCGCGCTGCTCGAACTGGTCTGTGCCACCACCGTTGGAAAGCTTGCTGTCGGGCGCGGGCGCTACACTTTCATGCTGCGCGAAGACGGCTTCGTGTTCGATGATGGCACCGTGTGGCGTCTGGCTGAAAACCGCTACCTGCTGACGAGTTCGACCGGCGGCGCAGACCGCATGGCGCACCACATTTCCTATGTGCGCAATTCGCTGCGCCCGGACCTGAAGTGCTCGGTGGTCAACGTGCAGGAGCATTACGCCGGCATCGCGCTGGCTGGCCCGCGCGCCCGCGCGATCCTTGCGGGCCTGATCGGAACCGAACCGCCGCGCCACATGGGCTATGCGCCGGGCGTGCTGGCAGGCACACCGGTCCATGTTCTCGCCGCCAGTTACAGCGGCGAGCGCGCGTTCGAAATCCATGTCGAGGCGATGCAGGCTGCCGAAGTGTGGCGCGCCATCGAAGCCGCGACGCGGGCCGAAGGCGGCGCGCCCTATGGCCTCGAAGCGATGGAACTGCTGCGCATCGAGAAGGGCCATGTGGTCGTCGGCGGCGAAGTCGATGGCCGCTCCACCCCGCACGATCTCGGGCTGGGCGGAATGCTCAACAAGGCGGGCGGTTTCATCGGCGCGGCGGGGCTGACGCGGCCTGCGCTCAGCGCCCCGAACCGCAACAACCTCGTCGGCCTTGTCAGCCTCGATGGGCCGATCCCCGAAGGCGGGATGCTGATCCAGCACGCGGGCCAATCGCCGCAGGGCCATGTCACGGCCGCCGCGCGCCGCATTCTGGAGGGCGGGGCCATCGCGCTCGCGCTGCTGGAGGGCGGGCACAAGCGCCACGGCGAGGAATTGATCGTGACCTCACCCACGCGCGGCGAAAAGGCCCGCGTGCGCGTCACCTCGCCGCACTTCTACGATCCTGCCGGGGAACGCTACCGTGACTGACGCCACCTCGATCACCATGCTCCCCGCCGCGCCGCTCCACGCGCTGGAACTCTGGAGCAATCCGCAGGCGGTGGCCACGCGCGTGCACAAGGCGCTGGGCTTTGCGCTGCCCGCCATGGGACGCAGCGCCGCCAATGCCGCCATCACCCTGATGCGCTTTGAGCCGACCGTGTGGCTGGCCGAAGGTGACGTTTCGGTTCTGGCCGATACGCTCGGCGATGATGGTGCGCTCACCGCGATTGGCGGGGGGATCGTGCGGTTCCGCCTCGCCGGGCCGCATTGGCGCGAGCTGCTGCTTGAAGGCGGCGTGTTCGATACCAGCCCTGCGGCTTTCCCGGTGGGCGCGACGGCGGCCACTGTGATCGACCATGTCGGCGTGCGGCTCTGGGCCGAAAGCGCCGACGCCTGCGTGGCTTTTGTGCCCGCCAGCTTTGCGCAAGGCCTGCACCACTTCTGGGATGATGCCCTGCCGCTGCTGGGGGCTTGAGGGCCGCGAGGGAAGGTGCCTGACCGCTCTGGATCCCCGCCTGCGCGGGGATCCAGAGCGGCATGGCTACACGCGTTCGATCAGTGGATCCGCGCGCCCTGCCGCCGCAATTCGGCCTGCACCGCGCCGATATCCACCGCCGCAAAATCGCGCCCGGTCTTCACCGCAATCGCCGCCGCGACGCCTGCGCCCTGGCCAGATACGGCGCAGCACATCATGTTGCGCACCGCCGCATGGCTCACCTTGTCGCCGCCGATCACGCGGCCCGCGACTAGCAGGTTCCGGATGCCCTTGGGCAACAGCGAACGATAGGGCACGTGGAAATAGCGCCCCGTGGTGGGCAGGATCAGCAGCCCGTAGCCGTCGATGAATTCCGGGAAGATGCCGATGGAATCGTCGAACCGGCCTTGACCGCGCACATCATCGCCGGTCATGTTGTAGGCCGCATCGATCTTGCGCGTGTCGCGCACGCCCAGTGTCATCCCGAAGTTGCGCAGCTTGGCTCCCTCGCAGCCCGGCATGAAGCCGCGCAGCGCGGCAATCGCGTGCATCGCATCAGCACGCCCATCCATCTCGCCGCGCGTCAGGCTGTCAGGGTCGGTGCCATCGAGGTAGTGGTGAACGAGGTTGAGGTAGGTGAGGTCGCCCTGATCGGAAACCGTGCCCCATGTGCCCGCGATGGTCGCGAGATTGGGCGGCAGCAGTCCGGCTTTCAGCGCCTGCCGGAAGGGCTTCCTGAGGAACGGCGAGAACATCGCGTCCTCCTTGCCGCTCGTGGTGATGTCCCACTCGCCGCCGCCGGACCAATCACCATACGTCTGCGGATCTTCCTTCACGGCGTCGATGAAGCGCGTCTTGTTGACGCCGCTCATCGAGAACATGACCGAGACCGACATCATCTCATCCACCGGATGCTTGATCGTCGGCGCACCGCCGCGATGGGCAAGGTCGGCGTCTCCGGTCGCGTCGATCACACGGGCGGCAAGAATAGCCTCCCGCCCCGCCTTGCTTTCCACGATCACGCCCTTGATCGTATCGCCTTCCATGATGGGCGCGACGACGAGGCGGTGCAGCATGGGGATCACGCCTGCCTCGGTCACCAGCACGTCGGCGACGTGCTTGAATGCTTCGGCATCGAGCGCGTGGCTGATCGATTGCGGTTCGGGCAGGGCGGCATCCATGGCGACCGCACGGTCCTCGAACTCGCGCCCGATGCCTTCGCTGTCGATGGTTTCAGGGTGGCGGTACCAGGCAAAGCCTTCAACGCCGACTTGGGTGATATTGCCGCCAAAGCAGCCATAGCGTTCAACGAGTGTGGTCTTCACGCCCGCGCGGGCAGAGGCGAGCGCGGCGGCAAGTCCGCCGGGGCCTGAACCCACCACGAGCACGTCGGTCTCGTGGATCACATCGATCCGGCGGGCGGGTTCTTCGATCTGTTTTGTCATGGTCGCAGAGCATGACGCCTGCGCGGGGTTGGTCAACCGGCCGGGGGGCTGCCGGTTGCCACTTAGCAAGTCTGATGTGGAGGTTCAGTTCATGTGATGGGTAGTCAGACGCGGCGGATGCGGGAGGGATCGGACATGGGCGTAGTGACTCGGTGGCGCGTCTCCACCTTCCACTCGCCTGAAACTTGCGCGACATGCGCCTGACGTTGGAGCGCGCGGCCCAGCGCTTCGAGATCGAGCGGGTGATCAAGCTGCATGCCGAAGGTGTGGCCACCATACCAGCGGACAATGCCGGTCGCTTCCTGCTCGCCCGGCAGCACGACAGTGACGTGCTCGCCGCGCACCGGGGCAGGCCCACGCGCGCTGGCGCCAAGTCCGATCTCGGAGACGTTGCGGATTACGATGTCCTGCACCTCGCCATCACGGTGAACAAGCCGCGCACGGATGATGCGGGGCTGGCGCTGCGGCCGGGCCACCTGATGTTCCGGGACAATGGGAGCCATGAACGACATTGATCGTACCACTGCCTTGCATCTAGCCGATCAGCGCAAGCACTGCGCCTTCAGACCACAATGGACCGAAACCGGTAAACGATCCGTTATGGATCTAGGTGGAATTGCCCAGTTCCAGCAATAAATTTACACAATCTTGGTTGGCGCCCCGGTTTTTGACCGGAGCGCCGTCTTGCCAAGTCTTCAGGCCGCGTCGACCATGACGATCTCGCTGTCCTCCAGCGCGGTCACGCGCAGTTCCTCTACATCGCTGATCGCCGCGCCATCGCGGGCATTCACGGTCACGCCCTCGATCCTGACCGCGCCCGTCGCCGGGACGAGGTAGGCGCGGCGGGCAGACCCCAGCGGATAGATCGCGGTCTCGCCCGCGCGCAGCGCCGCGCCCAGCACGCGTGCATCGGTGCGGATCGGCAGCGCATCGCCATCACCTTCATAACCGGAGGCCAGCGCCACGAACTGCCCGGCCCGCTCGCCTTTGGGGAAGGGCCGCGCGCCCCAGCCCGGTGCTTCGCCGCTGCGGGTGGGCATGATCCAGATCTGGAAGATGCGGGTGGTGACGTCCTCCATGTTGTATTCCGAATGGCGGATGCCGGTGCCCGCGCTCATCACCTGCACGTCGCCCGCTTCGGTCCGGCCCTTGTTGCCAAGGCTGTCCTGGTGCGTGATCGCGCCTTCGCGCACGTAGGTGATGATTTCCATGTCGCGGTGCGGGTGCGGCGGGAAACCGCTTTTCGGCGCGACGGTATCGTCGTTCCAGACGCGCAGGTTCCCCCAGTTCATCCGCGCCGGATCGTGATACCCGGCGAACGAGAAGTGGTGCTTGGCATCAAGCCAGCCGTGGTTCTCACCGCCGAGGCTGGCAAAGGGACGCAGTTCGATCATGGCCTGTTCTCCTTTCGCGCCCCCGCTCTCAGTGTAGGGCAGGGCGCTTGCGTTGGAGCCGATATAGCGCTTGCCGGCTTACCTGCTCAGTGGGATAAAGTGCACTCATTTGTTCGAAAGATCAGAACAATGCCCACGCCCGGCACCCCCACCCTCGATCAGCTGCGCATCTTCCTCACCATAGTTGATACCGGCAGCTTCGCCCGCGCCGCGCGCACGCTGGGCCGCGCGGTTTCGGCGATCAGCTATGGGGTCGCCAATCTCGAAGCGCAGCTTGGCGTCTCATTGTTCGACCGGGAAGGCACACGCAAACCCCAGCTCACCGTGGCGGGCCGCGCGCTGCTGGCCGAAGCGCGCGCCATTGCCCAAGGCGTCGACAGCTTGCGCGCCAAAGTGAAAGGCCTGCTGGAAGGTCTGGAGGCCGAAGTCGATCTGGCGGTGGACGTCATGGTCCCGCCCGAACGCCTCGCGGCCGTGCTGCGCGGATTTGCGGGCGCGTTCCCCACGGTCCAGCTGCGCCTGCATGTCGAAGCGCTTGGCGCGGTCAGCGCAATGGTGCTGGCGCGCACGGCCACCATCGGCATCTCCGGCCCGCTCGCCGCCGAAGTTCCCGAGATCGAGGGCAGGGTGGCGGGGGCCACGCTCCTCGTCCCCGTTGCCGCGCCCGATCATCCGCTGGGCCGCATGACCGAGATTCTGCCCGGCGCTGGCAGGGACTATATCCAGCTCGTGCTCTCGGACCGCTCCGGCACGACGGCGGGGCGCGATTTCGGCGTGGTCAGCCCGAAGACCTGGCGATTGGCGGATCTGAGCGCCAAGCACGCCCTGCTGCGCGAAGGGATCGGCTGGGGCAACATGCCGCTGCCAATGGTGGAAGGCGATCTGGCGGCGGGCACGCTCACGCGCCTCGCCATGCCCGATCACCCCGGCGGTGCCTATCGCTTCACCGCGATCTGGCGGCGGGATTGCCCGCCGGGGCCAGCCGCGCAGTGGCTGCTCGATCAGTTTGTCACGCTGGGCGAAAGCGACGCAAGCATCGTCCCCGATATCTGACGCTCAGCCGACCCCCGCCGCGAAATCCTTCAGCATCTGCTTCGCGATGACGAGCTGCATGATCTGCGTGGTGCCTTCGTAGATCCGGTAGATGCGCGCATCGCGGAAGAAGCGCTCGGCCTCGTATTCCGCCAGATAGCCCGCGCCGCCGTGGATCTGCACGCAGCGGTCCGCCACGCGCCCGCACATTTCGGAGGCGAACATCTTGAAGGCGGCGGCTTCCATCAGGATCTTCTGCCCGAAATCGGCCTTCGCGATGGCGTCGCGCATCATGCACTGCGCGGCGTAGATCTCGGCCTGGCTGTCGGCCAGCATCGCCTGGATCAGCTGGAACTGGGCAATCGGTTCGCCAAAGGCCTTGCGTTCATTGGCATAGCGGATTGCGGTATCGAGGAACCGCCGCGCCTGCGCCGTCGCCGCCGCGCCCACCGAAAGCCGCCCGTTGTCGAGGCTCTGCATCGCGGTGGCAAAGCCCCGGCCCTCCTCGCCGCCGAGCAGCGCATCGCCTGGCACGAACACGTCTTCCAGAATGAGGTCGCCGATATGGCTGCCTTGCTGGCCCATCTTCCGGTCAGACTTGCCGCGCGTGACGCCCGGTGTGTCGAGCGGCACGAGGAAGGCCGAAACGTGCGCGTTCCTCGGCAGGTTTTCCTTGGAGGTGCGGGCCATGATCAGGCCAACTTTGGCGTAGGGCGCGTTGGTGATGTAGCGCTTTGTGCCATTGAGCACGTAGCCGTTGCCCGAACGCACCGCCATCGTGGCAAGCCCCGCCGAATCCGAGCCCGAACCGGGTTCCGTCAGCCCGAATGCGGCAATGTCGCCCGCCGCGAGCCGGGGCAGCCACTGCGCCTTCTGCTCCGGCGTGCCCGCGTTCTTGATCGCCGAGCAGACCATGCCGATGTTGATCGAGATGATCGAGCGGAACGCGGGCATCGCATAGCTGATCGCGTGGATCGTCTCGATATACTGGCTGATGTTCATGCCTGCGCCGCCGTATTCCTCGGGCATGGTGAGGCCGAACAGGCCCATCTCGCGCATTTCGGCCAGCAGTTCCTCGGGAATCGCGTCACCCGCGATCACGTCTGCCTCGGCGGGAATCAGCCGTTCGCGCACATAGCGCTGCAACTGTTCGAGGAACTGGGCAAAGACTTCGGGGTCCATGCCGGGATTGGCGCCGGAATTGCGGGGCGCAGTGCTCATCGGGTCATCCTCGTTATTGTTCTGTCATTCCAACGCTAGCCAAGAAATGCTGGCGGGGGAATTGCCGTTTGTAGGCACCGATGAGGGCTAATGCGTAGCTTCCCGGTGAGGCAGTTTCAGCCACAAAGGTGCCATGCAGCCCGGACCATGTTGAAACGCGTCGAAACCTCCGAGCTCCGGCTTGGCATGTACATCCACAAGCTGGAGGGGAGCTGGTTCAAGCATCCCTTCTGGAAGAGCAAGTTCGTGCTCGAGGAAATGTGGATGCTCGAGGCGCTGCAGGGCAGCGCGGTCGAGGCCGTGATCATCGATACCGAGCGCGGGCTCAATAATGTGCCTGAACGCGAAACCGCGCACGTCGGTGCCTCGGCGCAGGCTTCAACCGGCAGCGCCGCGCCGCCTCAGGCGCGCGGGATGTCGCTCGCGCCGCCGCGCCCCGCCGCCAACAAGTTTGCCGCCGCGCGGGTCGCCACCGCCAAGGAATTCGGCACCGCGCGCAAGATCGCCGATCGCCATGCCAAAGTCGTGAGCCGCGTGTTCATCGAAGCCCGCCTCGGCCGCGGCATCAGCGCGCGCACCGTCGATCCGCTGATCGATGACATCTACGCCTCGGTCCAGCGCAACATCTATGCCTTCAACGGCCTGCTGCGCTGCCGCGAGGACAGCGAGGAAACCTATCGCCACGCGCTTGCCACCAGCGCGCTGATGATCGCGCTCGCCCGGCAGATGAACCTTTCCGCCGCCGAAACGCGCGAGGCAGGCATGGCCGGCCTGCTGATCGATATCGGCGCGAGCCAGGAAACCGGCGGCCCGCCGCATCCGGCGGATATCTGGGCTGGACCTGCCTCCGATCTTGAAACCGATGCGCATTGCCAGCACGTGCTGGCAGGCCACGCCCTGCTCAAGGCAGCGGGCGATATTCCCGAGGCCGTGCTCAAGGTCTGCCTGCGTCATCACGAACGGCTCGATGGCTCGGGTTACCCGCATCGCCTTTCCGGCAGCGACATCGATCAACTCTCGCGCATGGCCGCAATCTGCGACACGTATGACCTGCTCGTCTCGGGCAGCAATGGCAGTTCCGGGGGCAGTTCCGGGGGCAGTTCCGGGGGCAGTTCCGGGGGCCATCCCGGGCTCGATCCGGCGGAGGCGATCCGCCACATGGGCGAGCACTGCGACGGCCTCGATCCGGCGATCATGGTCGATTTCATCGAGATGGTCGGCATCTATCCGATCGGCGCATTTGTCGAGCTGCGCTCGGGCCGGCTGGCCATGGTGGTTGATGAAGACCCCACCGAACGCGCGCTGCCCACGGTCTATACGTTCTGGTCAAGGCCGCTCGAACGCAAGATCAAGGGCGAAGTGATCACGCTTTCGCAGTGCTACGGCGCGGACGAGATCGTCGGCATTGCCCAGCTCGGCGGGCTCGATCTGCCGCCGCTCGGTGCGCTGCGCCAAACGCTGCTGACAAGTTATACGCGGGCTGCTGCGGCCTGATCCGAGGCGTTCTGCCCCAGCAGGTCCAGCGCCAGCGCCTCGGCCACGCGGATGCCGTCCACGGCGGCTGAAAGAATGCCCCCTGCATAGCCTGCGCCTTCGCCTGCCGGGTAGAGCCCCTGCGTATTGAGGCTTTGCAGATCCGCCCCGCGCGTGATCCGCACTGGCGATGAGGTGCGCGTTTCCACCCCCGTCAGCACCACATCCGGGTGATCATAGCCCGGCATCTGGCGGCCGAACACCGGCAGCGCCTCGCGCATCGCGGCCACGGCGTAATCGGGCAGGCACTGCGCCAGATCGGTCGGCTTCACGCCGGGCTGATACGAAGGCGTGATCGAACCGAACGCGGTGGAGGGCCGCCCGGCAAGGAAATCCTCCAGCCGCTGGCCCGGCGCCTGATAGTTGGAGCCGCCAGCGGTGAATGCCAGTTCTTCCCACTTGCGCTGAAACGCCACGCCCGCCAGCGGCCCGCCGGGATAATCGCGCTCCGGATTGATATCGACGACAAGGCCGGAATTGGCATTGAACTCGGCGCGCGAATACTGGCTCATACCATTGGTCACCACGCGCCCCGGCTCGGATGCTGCCGCCACCACGCGCCCGCCCGGGCACATGCAGAAGCTGTAGACCGAACGCCCCGCGCTCGTCTGGTGCGCCAGCGAATAGGCTGCCGGGCCAAGGATCGGATTGCCCGCGCCGGGGCCATAGCGCGCGACATCGACCAGCCGCTGCGGATGTTCTATGCGCACCCCCACGGCAAAGGGCTTGGCCTCGATATGCACGCCCGCGCTGTGCAGCACGGCAAAGGTATCGCGCGCTGAATGGCCCACCGCCATGATCACGCGCCGCGCCGGAAGCACTTCGCCGGTTGAGAGGACGAGGGCTTCCAACTGGCGTTCGCCGCGTTCGTTCTGGCCAATGACGAAGTCGTCGACCCGCGTCTCGAACCGGTATTCGCCGCCCAGCGCCTCGATCGTCTCGCGGATCGACATGACCATCGTGACGAGGCGGAAGGTGCCGACATGCGGGTGCGCTTCGGTGAGGATCTCGGGCGGTGCGCCCGCCTTCACGAACTCGGTCAGCACCTTGCGCCCCAGATGACGCGGATCCTTGATCCGGCTGTAGAGCTTGCCATCGGAAAAGGTGCCTGCGCCGCCTTCGCCGAACTGCACGTTCGATTCCGGGGTCAGCTCGCTGCGCCGCCACAGCGCCCAGGTGTCCTTCGTGCGCGCGCGCACCGCTTTGCCGCGCTCGATGATGATGGGTTTGAGGCCCATCTGCGCAAGGATCAGCGCCGCCAGCAGTCCGCACGGCCCCGCGCCGATCACCACCGGGCGCGGACCCTGCCAGCCTGCCGGGGCCGTCACCGGAAAACGATAGGCCGTATCGGGGGAAGGGCGCACCTGCGTATCCCCGGCATGGCGCGCCAGTACTGCCGCTTCATCCACCACGCTGGCATCGATGGCATAGACCAGCTTGATCGCGCTCTTGCGCCGCGCATCGTTGCCGCGCTTCGCCACGGCATAGCGCAGCAGCTCTGCAGGCTCGATCTCCAGCCGCTCGGCAATGGCGGCTTCAAGCTCGGCGGGGGTGTGATCGAGGGGAAGCTTGAGTTCGGTGAGGCGCAGCATGAACGCTTCCCTAGTCGCCCAGCGGGCGCGGGGAAAGCGTCAGTGCATGTGGCCCGTAACAATCGCGTCGAACACCGCTTCGTGCAGCGGCTCGGCGAACACGCAGCCAGCCTCAAAGCGATCGACCCAGACCACTTTGGCCTGACGCGGCGGCAGGCCGGGAAGTGTGATCCACACGCATTCGCCCACGCGCAGCCGCTCCATGCCCGCCAGCCGCAGCCCATGCCGCGAAAGATCGAGGATTTGTGCTGCGAGCCGCACGATCGTGCGCCGATACTGCACGCGCACCATCAGCGGGCGCCGTTCGGACTGGCGCTCCTGCTGCGGTCGCTGGGCAGGCATTTCGGCGGACATGCTATCTCCGGACAGGTCCCTGAACGGGATCAGTGAACGCTATAGAACCACAATGACTACAAATTCTTTAACCGGATGGAAATTATGGCGAGCAGCGCAATTGCGCGCTATCGCATGGGCATGAGCACGACCCTGCACACATACTGGCGGTCTTCGGCGGCATGGCGGGTGCGCACCGCGCTCGCGTTCAAGGGCGTGCAATGGGAAGCGGTGCCGCATGATCTGCGCGCCAATGCGCAGTCCGCGCCCGACTATGTCGCGCGCAATCCGCAAAGGCTGGTCCCGGCGCTGGAGATCGACGGCGCGGTGCTGACGCAGAGCCTGGCGATCATCGAATACCTTGAGGAGCGCTTTCCCGAGCCGCCGCTGCTGCCTGCCGATCTGCTGGAGCGGGCGCGGGTGCGCGCCTTCGCGCTGGCGGTGGCGTGCGATATTCACCCGGTGCAGAACTTGCGCGTGCTGCGCATGCTCAAGAAACGGGGGTTGGATCAGGCGGTGATTGACGCATGGGCCTGCGAAGTGATCGAAAGCGGCCTTGCCGCCTGTTCGCGCCTGATTGCAGATCGCAGCGGCCCGTTCTGCTTTGGTGACAAGGTCACGCTGGCGGATGTGGTCCTGATCCCGCAGATGGCCAATGGCCGCCGGTTTGGTGCGCGGGTTGATTTTCCCCGGCTCGAAGCCATCGAAGCCGCCGCCCTCGCGCATCCGGCTTTTGCGGCGGCGCGCCCGGAAGCGCAGGCAGACGCGGATCCGGCGTGATCGACCCAGCCGGGCCTTGATCCGGCAAGATTGACATTCCCGGCATGGGGGCGAAAGCTGCGCTCATGTCCATGCGCTTTGCCCTTCTCGCCGCCGCCGCAACGGTGGCCATCCTCATCACTGGCCCTGCCAACAGCGCGCCCAAGGCGGCTGCCGATCCCGCCGCCGCATTGCAGCAGCGCCTGCTCACGCTCGATTCCCACCTCGATACGCCCGCCTCGTTGGTGCTGCCGGGCTGGTCGATCATGGATGCGCATACGGTGCAGGGCGATTACACGCAGGTCGATCTGCCGCGCATGAAGCGGGGCGGGCTCGATGGCGGGTTCTGGGCGATCTATACCGCACAAGGGCCGCTCGATGCCGAATCCACCCGCAAGGCGCGCGATTTTGCACTGATGCGGGCCGCCGCGATCCGCGAAATGGTCGCCGCCCACCCTGAAAGCTTCGCGCTGGCGAGCAAGGCGGCCGATGCCGCCGCGATCAAGGCGAGCGGCAAGCGCGTGGTCTATCTCTCCATCGAAAACGCCTGGCCGCTAGGCGATGACCCGACACTTCTGCGCAGCTTTCACGCGCTTGGCGTGCGCATCGCCGGTTTCGCGCATTTCCGCACCAACCAGTTTGCCGACAGTTCGACCGACAAGGCCAAATGGGACGGGCTCAGCCCGCTTGGCGTCCAGCTGCTTGCCGAAATGAACCGCCTCGGCGTCGTCCCCGATCTCTCGCACAGCTCCGACCGGGCGCTCGATGATGCGCTGCGCCTTTCGAAGACACCGCTCGTCCTCACGCATTCGGGCTGCAAGGCGATCTTCGATCACCCCCGCAACGTGGACGACGCGCACCTGAAGGCGCTGGCTGCAGCAGGCGGCGTCATCCAGATCAACTCGGTCTATGTGAAAGGCCTCAAGCAAAGCCCCGAGCGCGAGGCCGCGATGAAGTCGCTGGAGGCGAAGTACCCCGAAGACAAGGCCATGACCGCCGCAGAACGGCAGGCCATGCTCGCCGAGCGCCGCGCGATCGATGCCATGTATCCCGAACTGCGTGCCGGCTTCGATGACGTGATGGCCAACCTGCTCCACGCCATCAAGGTCGCGGGGATCGACCATGTCGGCATCGGCCTCGACTGGGATGGCGGCGGCGGCGTGACCGGCCTTGAGGACATTGTCGATCTGCCGAAGATCACCAAGGCCCTGCTTGCGGCGGGGTATACCGAGGCGGACGTGGCGAAAGTCTGGTCGGGCAATGTGCTGCGCGTTCTCGTCGCCGCAGAAGCAGAAGCAGAAGCCGAAGCCGAAGCTGAAGCTGAAGCTGGGCGCGAGAAGACCTAGCGCACGAGCGGCTTCAGCCCGAGGTGCCCGGCCAGCACCTTGAGATCGCGCTCCACGCCTTCGTTCACCAGCACCGCCGTTCGCGGCTGCACTTCCAGCACCAGTGCGCCATGTTCCACGCGCAGCGCGCTGCCGCTGATCCCGGCTGCGGTGTTGCCGCTGAAGCGGCGGCACAGCCGGGTCGCGAGGCCCCAAGCCTGCGCCTCGCGCAGCTGCTCCGGCGTTGCCAGCCGTGCCAGTTCTGCCGGAAGATCAGCGCGCCCGGTGTTGGCGATCATGGCCGCTGCGAGCATTGCGCGGTCTGCCGGGCTGGCCCCGATCCAGCGTTTGCGCAAAGCCCAGTCGCGCGCGAGATCGCCGCGCAAATTGGGTTCGACCATCGCGGACGCGAGGCACAGCATGGTTGCCGTCAGGCGCAAGTGTTCGCTGCCCGTTGCCGTCTCGGCAGACCGCGCCGCGCCGGTCCACCCCGTCACCATCGCCGCGGTTCCGGCGGCAATGCCGTATTCGCTGGTGAACGCTGCGGCGCCCGCGACGAGCGGATCCTGCATCTGCACGCCCGGCGGCATCCGTTCCCACAGCAGCCCTTCGCGCAGCCCCCACGAGGAGAACACGAGGCGGCCCGGTTGCAGCGCGCGGATCAGCACGAACAGCAGCGCCGCCGTATTCGGCAGGGCGGCAAGGCGCGAGCTGGAGAGGCCGGGCACCGGCGTGAGCGTTTCGGGCTTGCGGCGCGCGAGGGTCTTGGCGATGGCCTGCGCCTGCGCCGCACCAATTTCGAAGCCGTGCGGATCGTCAATTGGCCAGCCGGTTGCGACCATCGCATGGCGGGCAAAGGCGCGCAGCGATCCGCCAACGAGATAGAGCGTCGAGCCCGGTGCCGCGCGCCAGTCCGCGCGCTTGAGCATTCGCGCGATGGTTTGGCCGAAGGCGCGTTCGCCGCCTGCACGCAGCGCAGCAAGCCGCAGCGTGCCAAGTGGCAGCGATGTGCCGTGCCGGCATCCCGCCGCATCGACATCGACCAGTTCGAGGCTCCCTCCGCCCAGATCGCCGACTACGCCGTCCGCCTGCGGAAATGCGCCGATTACGCCGTGTGCGCTGGTCACGGCTTCCTCCTCGCCGCTCAGCAGGCGGGGGGTAAGGCCGAGTGCGCGAATCTTGTCGAGGAACTCCGCCCCGTTTACCGCATCGCGCACCGCCGCCGTCGCCACGACCTCAACCTCGTTGATGCCCTTGAGATCGAGGAGCGTGCGGTACCGTGCAAGGCTGGCCAGGGCGGCTGCCGAAGCCCGGCCGCCCAGCTTGCCGTTCTCGGCCACGCCTTTTCCCAGCCGCGCGGTGACTTTCTCGTTGTGCAGCACATCGGGCGCGCGCGCGGGGCCGCCATAGATGACCAGACGCACGGTGTTCGAACCGATGTCGATGATCGCCCGGGTGGGGACATAGGCAGAGGTGCGGGTGATGCGGGTCATGCCACGGGCCGGATCATGGCAGGGGGAGCGCTGGTGTTTGCCCGCCGCGCCGCAGGGCCAGCTTGGGCACCTTGCGGCCCTTGCCCAACGCCGCGCCGCGCCCTGAGAGCGAAGGGTTGGTCATGAAATAGCGGTGGACATTGAACGGCTTCGGCCCCGGATCGGCGCGGTGATACGTACCGTCCGGATCGAGAATCCAGCTTTGTTCGGTATCGAGCAAGTTGGCGAGCATGACCTGATCGAGCACCTGATCGTGTACGGTGGAGTTCCGGATCGGCACGAGCACTTCCACGCGCCGATCAAGATTGCGCGTCATCCCGTCAGCCGAGGAAATGAACACCCGCGCGCGCCGGTTGGGCAAGGGGGCGCCATTGCCAAAGGCCCAGATGCGGCTGTGCTCAAGGAACCGGCCGATCACCGACTTGACCCGGATGGTCTCCGAAAGCCCCGGAACGCCCGGCCGCAGGCAGCAGATGCCGCGCACGATGAGGTTGATTTCGACCCCCGCAGCGCTGGCAGCATAGAGCCGGTTGATCAGCTGGCTGTCGGTCAGCGAATTGAGCTTGGCCCAGATCGCCGCCGGCTTGCCCGCTCCGGCCAGCGCAATCTCGCGGTCGATGCATTCATACAGCTTGCGGCGCACCCCGATGGGCGCAATCGCCAGCATTTCGGTGGCCTTGGGTTCAATATAGCCGGTGATGAAGTTGAACAGCAGGCCCGCATCGCGCCCGAACTTCGGATCTGCGGTGAAGAAGCTGAGGTCGGTGTAGATCCGCGCCGTCACCGGGTGATAGTTGCCCGTGCCGAAGTGGCAGTAGGTGCGGTAGCCTTCGCCTTCGCGCCGCACGACCATCGAGACTTTGGCGTGGGTCTTCCAGTCGACGAAACCGTAGATCACCTGAACCCCGGCGCGCTCCAGCTGGCTCGCCCAGTGGAGGTTCTGCTCCTCGTCGAAGCGGGCCTTCAGTTCGACCACTGCCGTCACCGATTTGCCCGCTTCGGCGGCCGCGATCAGCGCTGCGATCACCGCCGATTGCTTGCCCGCGCGGTAGAGCGTCTGCTTGATCGCAACGACATCGGGATCGGAAGCGGCCTGCCGCAGGAAATCGACCACCACGTCGAAGCTTTCGAACGGGTGGTGGATCACCAGATCCTTGGCGCGGATTGCGGCGAAGCAATCGCCGTCATGCTCGCTCACGCGTTCGGGATAGCGGGGGATATACGGCTCGAACTTGAGCTCGGGCCGGTCGGTATCGACGATGGCGGAAAGCCCGTTCATCGCCAGCAACCCGCCCGCCTTGATCACCATGGCATGATCGAGCCGCAGCTTGTCGCGCAGCAGCGCCTCGGCGTCGGGGTCGAAGTTTTCCTGCACTTGCAGCAGGATCACCCTGCCGCGCCGCCGCCGCTGGATCGCGGTGCGGAAATAGCGCACGAGGTCTTCGGCGTCTTCCTCCACCTCGATATCGCTGTCGCGCAGCACGCGGAACGTGCCGTGGCCCTGGATGCGAAAACCGGGAAAGAGCTTTCCGGCCCCGCGCAGGACCAGTTCCTCGATGCTGATCCAGCAGGACGGTTCGCCCGGAAGCCGCACGAAGCGGGGCAGCGCGGGCGGCACGAGGATCATTTCGGTCACCGCTTCGCCGTCCGCCACGCGCGTGAGGGTGAAGAGGATGCCGGTTCCCTGATTGTTGATGAAAGGGAAGGGGTGCGCCGGGTCGATCGCCTGCGGGGTCAACGCGGGGAAGACGTGTTCCTCGAAATAGTGTGCCAGCCAGTCTGACTGCACCTTGTCCAGCTTGCGGTTGCCGATGATGCGGATACCGGCGCTGTCGAGCTGTTCTGTGAGGCTGGCGAGGATCGCCTGCTGGGCGCGGACCAGTTCCTCCACGCCCTTGTAGGCGGCCTGCAATTGCTGCGCCGGGGTCAGGCCGTCGATCGAAAGCTCGTCGATCCCCTGCCGCACTTGCGCGGCAAGCCCTGCGACGCGCACCATCATGAATTCGTCGAGATTGCTGCCCGAGATCGAGAGGAAGCGCAGGCGTTCCAGTACCGGGTAGTTGGTGTTCTCCGCTTCGGCGAGCACGCGCCGGTTGAACGCGAGCCAGCTCAACTCCCGGTTGAAAAAACGATAAGTGGGCGCGGCTGCCGCGCTTGCTGGGCGCGGCTTGGCGGCGGCTGCAATCCTGCTTGCCGCTGTGTACGGATCATCCATGGCCCAAGCTCCCCCGTGCGGCCGCCGGAATGCGGCGGATCGCGGCGCGGCATGGTGGCCGATTGCGACAGAGCGATGACATGCACGCGGCATAGCACGAGGCAGGGCGGGATAGGCAAGGGGCGCGCCGGGTTTTTGCCGGTCCATCGCGCCGGGTTTTGCTCGGCGCGAAAGAAGCTGGCCATGGCACTACTCGGCTTGTGACGAATTATGTCTACTCATTTGGTCGAGATTTTGCCTCACTTGGTCGCGCGGCTATTCTCTACCTTTGAAGTGGAGTTAATGTGGGCCGCGGCGAGAGCGAGCTGATTCGAAGTGAGGTGAGGACCAGTGAGCAAGCCCAAAGCGGCTCATGCGGTAGCTTAACTTCATGGCGGTGAAGCAAAACTCTAATGTCTATTTTTTTAATTGAGTTTAGTGACGACCCGACGCCGCAAGGCTGACGCAAACGGGAGTACAACGCATGACCGATCCCCATTCCACGCCCTTCCGTCAGCCCGGGCGCGTTGTTGCCCGGCGCGCTTTCGTGGCTGGTTCGCTGGCGCTGGGTCTGCTGCTGGCGGGTTGTTCGGGCGGCGGCTCCAAGCCGGGCGCGGTCGAGCTTACCAACGTTTCCTACGATCCCACGCGCGAGCTTTATCAGGCGATCAATCCGGCCTTCGCCGCCTTCTGGAAGCAGAAGACCGGCAAGGACGTGACCTTCCGCATGAGCCATGGCGGTTCGGGCAAGCAGAGCCGCGCGATCATCGACGGGCTGGAAGCTGATGTCGCGACGCTGGGGCTGGCCTATGACATCGATGCGATTGCGCAGAAGGGCAAGCTGCTCCCCGCCGATTGGCAGAAGGCCCTGCCGGACAACAGCGCGCCGTACACTTCGACCATCGTGTTCCTCGTGCGCAAGGGCAATCCCAAGGGCATCAAGGACTGGGGCGACCTGATCAAGCCGGGCGTCGAGGTGATCACGCCCAATCCCAAGACCAGCGGCGGCGCGCGCTGGAACTTCCTGGCGGCTTGGGCCTGGGGCAAGAAGACAGGCGGCTCCGATGCGGCTGCCGAAGCTTATGTGAAGCAGCTGTTTGCCCATGTGCCGGTGCTCGATAGCGGCGCGCGCGGTTCGACCACCACGTTCGTCGAACGCGGCATCGGCGATGTGCTGATCTCGTGGGAAAACGAAGCGTTCCTCGCCGAAAAGAAGCTGGGCAAGGGCAAGTTCGAGATCGTCGCGCCTTCGCTGTCGATCCTCGCCGAACCTTCGGTTGCGGTTGTCACCGCGAATGCGAAGAAGCACGGCACCAGCGAAGTGGCCGAAGCCTACTTGCGCTATCTCTATACGCCCGAGGCGCAGACCGCCATCGCGCACAATTTCTACCGCCCGCGCGATGCGGCCATCGCCGAGCAGTTCAAGGCGCAGTTCCCCGCGATCCCGATGGTCACCATCGACAAGGATTTCGGCGGCTGGGCTGCGGCGCAGAAGACCTTCTTCGACGATGGCGGTGTGTTCGACCGCGTTTCCGCCAAGAAGTAGGCGCTGCGTTTCATGTCAACCACCACCCCACGCTGGCGGCAGCCATCCGTCCTGCCCGGCTTCGGCCTCAGCTTCGGCTTCACGCTTGCGTGGCTTACGCTGATCGTGCTGATCCCGCTCGCCACAATCTTCCTGAAGGCGGCGGGCATGGGCTGGGCGGAATTCGTCGCGGTCGGTTTCAGCCCGCGCGCGATGGCCGCATATCGGCTGAGCTTCGGCACGGCGGCGGCGGCGGGCCTCGTCAACGCCGGGTTCGGCCTGATCGTGGCGTGGGTGCTGGTGCGCTACAGCTTTCCGGGCAAGCAGGTCGTCAGCGCGCTGGTTGACTTGCCTTTCGCGCTGCCGACTGCGGTTGCAGGCATTGCGCTCACCGCGCTTTATGCGCCCGAAGGCTGGATCGGCCAGTATCTCGAACCGCTCGGCATCAAGGTGGCCTTCACGTTCATCGGCATCACTATCGCGCTCGTGTTCATCGGGCTGCCGTTCGTGGTCCGCTCGGTCGAACCCGTGCTGGCCGATCTTGGCCGCGAGGTCGAGGAAGCCGCCGCCACGCTCGGTGCCAGCCGCTGGCAGACTTTCCGCCATGTCATCTTTCCCGCCATCGGCCCGGCGCTGCTCACCGGCTTCGCGCTCGCCTTCGCGCGCGGGGTTGGGGAATATGGCTCGGTGATCTTCATTTCGGGCAACATGCCCGGCCGCACCGAAATCGCGCCGCTGCTGATCGTCACTCAGCTTGAGCAATATGCCTATGCCGGGGCCACTGCCATCGCCACGGTGATGATGCTCGCCTCGTTCGCGGTGCTGCTGCTGATCAACCTGATCCAGGCTGCCAGCCGCCGGAGGATCGGCGGATGACCATGACACCTACCACCGAAGCGCCCGTCACGCGCGTCGTGCTGATCGGCACCGCGCTGGTCTTCCTCGGCTTCTTCCTGCTGCTCCCGCTGCTGGCGGTGTTCAGCGAGGCGCTGAAGCAAGGCGCAGGCCCGTTTCTGGATGCGCTGCACACGCCCGATGCGCTGGCTTCGATCCGGCTCACGCTGATCATCGCGGCCATTGCCGTGCCGCTCAACGTCGTCTTCGGGATTGCCGCCAGCTGGGCGATCACCAAGTTCCAGTTCCCCGGCAAGGCGCTGCTGATCACGCTGATCGATCTGCCGTTCTCGGTCTCCCCGGTCGTCTCGGGCCTGATCTTCGTGCTGCTGTTCGGTGCCAACGGCCTGTTCGGCGCATGGCTGGCCGAGCACGACCTCAAGATCATCTTCGCGGTGCCCGGCATCGTGCTGGCCACCGTGTTCATCACGTTCCCGTTCGTTGCGCGCGAACTCATCCCGCTGATGATGGAGCAGGGCAAGGACGACGAGGAAGCCGCGATCTCGCTTGGCGCTTCGGGCTGGCAGACGTTCTGGCATGTCACGCTGCCGAACATCCGCTGGGGCCTGCTTTATGGCGTGCTGCTGTGCAATGCGCGCGCGATGGGCGAGTTTGGCGCGGTCTCGGTCGTCTCGGGCCATATCCGGGGCGAGACCAACACGATGCCGCTCCATGTCGAGATTCTCTACAACGAGTACGATTTCGTCGGCGCCTTCGCGGTTGCCTCTCTCCTCGCGCTGCTCGCACTGGTGACGCTCGTCGCCAAGACCGTGCTTGAGTGGCGCTTCGGCCTCCATGCAGGAGCACGGCATTGATCCACCTTCGCGGCATAACCAAGCGCTTCGGCGATTACCCGGCGCTCCACGGCATCGATCTCGATGTCGCGCCCGGTGAATTCATCGCGCTGCTCGGCCCCTCCGGCTCGGGCAAGACGACGTTGCTGCGCATCATTGCGGGGCTGGAATTCCAGGACGCGGGCACGGTGCTCCTCGGCGGCGAGGACGTGTCCACCATGCCCGTCGCCCAGCGCCATGTCGGCTTCGTGTTCCAGCACTATGCGCTGTTCCGCCACATGACTGTGGCCGACAACGTCGCTTTCGGCCTCAGCGTGCGCCGGGGCAAGAACCGCATGGCCAAGCCCGCAAGGCAGGCCCGCGCCGAGGAACTGCTGCGCCTCGTCCAACTGGAAGGCCTCGGCAGCCGTTATCCGGGCCAGCTTTCGGGCGGACAGCGCCAGCGCGTCGCGCTCGCACGCGCGCTCGCCATCGAACCGCGCCTGCTGCTGCTCGATGAACCCTTCGGCGCGCTCGATGCCAAAGTCCGCAAGGACCTGCGCCGCTGGCTGCGCGATCTGCACAAGCAGATGGGCCTCACCTCGATCTTCGTGACGCACGATCAGGAAGAAGCCCTCGAACTGGCAGACCGCGTCGTGGTGATGAACCAGGGCCGGATCGAGCAGATCGGCGCGCCCGACGCAGTCTACATGAACCCGGAAACCCCGTTCGTTTCGCATTTCGTGGGGGAAACCAACCGCATTCCGGGCGCGGCTGGGGAACTGCATTTCCGCCCGCACGAGATCACCGTCACGCCCGATGGCAGCGAAGCGCTGCTTGTCGACAACGTGTTCCGCAAGGGCGCGGTGTGGCGGATCGAGGGCTTGCTTGCCGGTAGCGGCCTGTTCGTCGAGCTCGATCTGCCCGCAACCCAGCCCGCACCCGCGCTGGGCGAGACGGTCCGCTTCCATCCCCATCGTGCCCGCATTTTCAACGCAGCTGGAGAGCAAACCCAAGGAGGACATCCATGACCACACCTGCCGCGCCGTCCAGTTCGGGCAATGCCGACGTGCAGCGCCACCTCGAAGAAAGCCTTGCCAGCGTGCGCGAGGCGCTCACCGGGCTGCGCTTCGGCACTGTCGCGCTGACGATCCACGAAGGCCGCGTCGTCCAGATCGACGTGACCGAGAAGAAGCGCCTCAAGCCAAGCTGATACCCCGTCCAACCCGCTTTCCTGCCAACCAACCTTATCACCCAACTCTATCACCCAACACTATCACTGGGCCCACCGGACCACCGGAGGCATCGTGAGACCCAACTCAAGGATCGACGATGACTTTGCGTGTTCTCCTCCTCGCGGGGGCGGCCATCCTGCCGCTTGCTGCCACTCCTGCCTTTTCCGCCGAACTTCCCGCCGAAGCGCCTGCCGCAGCCGAAGCGCCCGCTGACCAATCCACTTCGGTCGGCACCGGCCAGTCGGACAACGATTCCATCGTAGTCACCGCCCGCCGCCGCGCCGAAACCGCGCAGGACGTGCCGCTCGCCATCTCGGTTGTCGGCGGCGATCATATCGATGCGACCGGCGCGTTCAACGTCGGCCGCCTGCAGCAGCTGACCCCGACGCTGCAGTTCACCTCGTCCAACCCGCGCAACACCTCGGTCAACATCCGCGGCATCGGCGCGCCGCTCGGCCTCACCAACGATGGCATCGAGCAGGGCGTGGGCATCTATGTCGATGACGTCTACATGGCGCGCGTTGCCAGCAGCACGTTCGATTTCCTCGATGTGAAGCAGATCGAAGTGCTGCGCGGGCCGCAGGGTTCGCTCTATGGCAAGAACACCACGGCGGGCGCGATCAACATCACCACCCGCCAGCCCACCTTTGATTTCGAGGGCCGGGCAGAAGCAACCTTCGGCAACCTCGGCTTCGTCCAGTTGAAGTCCGCGCTGTCGGGTCCGCTCTCCAACACGGTCGCGGTGCGGCTTGCCGGTTCCTACACCAAGCGCGACGGCACGATCTACAACGTGACGACCAAGCGCTTTGTGGGTGAGCAGGACAACCTCGGCCTGCGCGGCCAGCTGCTGTGGAAGCCCACCGGAACGCTCGAAGTGACGCTCGCTGGCGATTACAGCCGCCAGAATCCGGAATGCTGCACCCAGCTTTACGTCCGCACCGGTGCCACCCAGCGCCCGCTCGAACGGCAATATGCCGCGCTGGCCGCCGCGCAGAACTATGCCGTGCCCAGCACCAATCCCTATGACCGGCTGACCGATGTCGACAGCCCGCTGCGCGCCAAGAACTCCGTTGGCGGCGTCTCGCTGCGGGCCAAGCTCGATACCGGGATCGGTGCGCTGACCTCGATCACCGCGTGGCGCACCTGGTCGTGGGATCCCTCGAACGACCGCGATTTCCTTGGCCTGCCGATCACCGCGAAGTCCAACAACCCGTCGCATCAGGATCAGTATTCGCAGGAACTCAGGCTCTCGGGCGAAACCGGCAAGCTCGGCTACACGCTCGGCGCTTTCGGCTTCTACCAGAAGATCCAGACCGACGGCGTGCAGGAACAGGGCGCTGCTGCCAGCCGATGGCTGATCAACCCGACCAATGCGCTGTCGAACGATCCCTCGGTGCTCAAGGGGCTTACCGCCAACAACGACATCAACTTCCGCAACACCAGCGCGGCGATCTTCGGCAAGTTTTCGTACAAGGTCAGCGAGAGCTTCTCGATCCAGCCCGGCTTCCGCCTGAACTACGACAAGAAGCAGGGCCGCTACAATTCGGTCGTCACCGATGGGGCGGGCAATCTGCTCGTGTTCAAGACCGATGCGACCGGCGCGAACGTGAACTCCAAGGTCGAACTGGCGCAGCTGGCAGTTCTGGCCCCGCAGCGGTTCAATGCCGATTTCAGCGACTGGAACTTCTCCGGCGACGTGACGGCGGCGTGGGACGTGACCCGCGATGTCCACCTCTATGCAACGTATGCCAAGAGCTTCAAGACGGGCGGCATCAACCTCAACGGCGTGCCAGCCGATGCCGTCACCGGCGCGCCGCTGCTGGAACTCGCAACGATCAAGCCGGAAACGGTGAATCACTACGAGATCGGGATCAAGACGCAGTTCCTCGACCGCAAGGCCACGCTGAATATCTCGGCCTATCGGACCGATATCAGCAACTATCAGGCGCAAGTCTCGAACTTCGCGGTCGGCACGATCCGCGGCTACCTCGCCAATGCCGATAAGGCGCGCACGCAGGGTATCGAAGTCGATGCCTCGTACCGCCCGAGCGAACGCTTCAACATCTATGGCAACGGTGCCTACACCGATGCCAAGTTCGTGAAGTTCACCAATGCGCCGTGCCCGCCCGAACTGTCTGGCGGCAAGGCGCAGGCGCTTGATGCCAATGGCGTGCCCAGCGGCCCGACCGATCTGCCCGGCACGCCCGGCGGCGTGAGCCCCGCGCAGTGCGACATTTCCGGCGCGCGGCTGCCCGGCGTGTCGAAGTGGTCGTTCTCCTATGGGTTCGAAGGCAACGTGCCGGTCACGGCGTTCGGGGCAGAGGGTCAGGTCTACCTCGGATTCGATGGCAACTACCGCTCGGACTGGTCGTCGAACGCCAGCCCTTCGGCCTATACCGGGGTCAATGGCTATGCCCTTTCGAACTTCCGCCTCGGTTTCCGGTCGGAAAAGGGGATCGATGTGTTTGGCTGGGTGCGCAATGCGTTCGATGTGAACTACATCGAACAGCTTGCGGTCGCGCCGGGCAACACCGGCTTGATCGTTGGCAACGTGGGCGATCCGCGCACGTTTGGCGGCACGATCAAGCTGACGTTTTGAAGATTGCGCAGCGGGGAGGGGCCGGCGTTCGCGCGCCGGTCCCTTTGGCCGTTCAATTGTTGCCCTGAATGAAATCCCCCAACACGCCGAGTGCGGAGCCTTCGCCGCGGTTCTGCCCGCCGCCGGGCATGGCTGCCGCCAGCATCCGGCCCGCAAGGCGCGCGAAGGGGAGCGACTGGATCCACACTTTGCCCGGCCCGGTCAGCCGCGCGAAGAACAGGCCTTCGCCGCCGAACAGCACGCTCTTCACGCCGCCCGCGCCGATGAGGTCGAAGGTCACGCCCGGCGTGTAGGCGGCAAGGCAGCCGGTATCGACATGCAGTTCCTCGCCGGGGGCCAGCGTCCGCTCGGTCAGCGTGCCGCCCATCTGCACGAAGACCCAGCCATCGCCTTCCAGCTTCTGCATGATGAAGCCTTCGCCGCCGAACAGGCCGGTCATGATCCGGCGCTGGAAGGCGATCCCGATGGATACGCCGCGCGCCGCGCACAGGAAGCTGTCCTTCTGGCAGATCAGCGTGCCGCCCAGCTCGGAAAGCTTGAGCGGCAGGATCACGCCGGGGGTGGGGGAGGCAAACGCGACGCGCGCCTTGCCGTGGCCGTTATGGGTGAACACGGTGGTGAACAGGCTCTCGCCGGTGACGAGGCGCTTGCCTGCGCCCAGCAGCTTGCCCATGAAGCCGCCGCCCTGATCCGCGCTGCCATCACCGAACACGGTGGTCATCTCGATCGAGCCGTCCTTCCACACGAAGGCGCCCGCTTCGGCCACCGCGCTTTCGCCCGGATCAAGCTCGATCTCGACGAACTGGAGCTCCTGCCCCTTGATCTCGAAATCGATGTCATCGGCACTGCTGGCGCTGCGGGTATGGCTCCAGGGGCTGTTTCCTGCCATCGGTCGGTCCTTGCTTGCTCAGGTGGTTGCTCCGATGCGCACAATACCTATTCCAGCGCGGCGTGCAGCAAGCTTTTATGCCGGAGAAGCAACCGCTTCGGGCCAGATCAGCGCAAACGCGCTCGCCTCGTCGAGCGGGCGGCCCAAATGATAGCCTTGCCCGAACTCGCAGCCCATCTCGCGCAGCGAAGCGCCCTGCTCGCCGGTCTCGATCCCCTCGGCCACGACCGAGAGGTTGAGGTTGCTCGCCAGATCGAGGATCGCGCGGATGATCTTGCGGCTTTTGGGATCGTCCATCGAGGCGATGAACGAGCGGTCGATCTTGAGCGTATCGAACGGCAGGTTCTGCAGATAGCTCAAGGAGGAATAGCCGGTCCCGAAATCGTCGAGGCTGGTCTTCACCCCCCAGCTGCGCACTTGTTCCAGCACTTGGCGCGTCTGGTCGGGATCGATGATGGCCACGCCCTCGGTCACTTCCAGCCGGACCAGTTCGGGCAGCACACCGGTTTCCAGCAGCACCCGCTGGACATGGGCGGAGAACGATGGCTGGAGGAACTGCTGCGGGGCGATGTTGATGCTGATATAGGGTAGCTCGCCTGCCTGCAGCCCGCTGCGGGCAAGGTCCGCGTGGAGCCGCGCCATTGCGCTGCAGGCCTGCCGCAGCACCCAATCACCGATGAACACGATCAGTCCGCCCGCTTCGGCTGCCGGGATGAAGTGCCCGGGTTCTACCAGCCCCTGATCGGGATGGTTCCACCGGATCAGCGCCTCGAACCCGCGCAGCCGCCCGCGCCGGTTTGCGCTGCCGATGGCCCCGCTGCTTATGGCCGCGCCGCCCAGCGCAAAGATCGGCTGATAGAACAGCGTGAACTGCTTCTCGCGGATCGCGTCGCGCAGTTCGTTTTCCAGCGCCATGCGGTTGCGCCGTTCGCTGCCGAGCGCCTCGGAGAACGTGACCACGCCGCCATGCCCGCCAGACTTGGCCTCGTACATCGCCAGGTCCGCATCCTGCCGCAGCTGCTCGACCGACGCATACCCCGGCCCGCTGTGTGCGATGCCGATGGAGAGGCCGACATTGACAAACTCGTCCGCCACCCGGATCGGTGCCTTGAGCGCTTCGATCAGCGCGCCGGAGAGGTCCAGTGCGATGCCCGGATCGGCCAGCGCATCGAGCACCACGACAAATTCGTCGCCGCCCACCCGCGCCAGTGTCGCGCGCCAGCCGGGCTGATCCCCGTTGCGCCGCCCGCCCATGCGCGATGTGATCACGGCATCGAACCGCCGCGCCGTTTCCACCAGCACGATATCGCCCGCGTGGTGGCCATACTTGTCGTTGATCGCCTTGAACCCGTCGAGGTCGATCACCAGCACCGCCAGCCCCTCGCGGCTTTCCGGAAGCCGCTCGAATGCCGCGCGCGAGCGTTCATCCAGCAGTGAACGGTTGGGCAGGCCGGTCATCGCATCATGCAGGGCATCGTGCAGCAACGCCGCGCGCGCCCGCTCGCGCTCGATCACGCGCGCCAGCTGCGTTGCGGCCTGCGTCACGGTCAGCAGGATCGCGTCCTTGTCGATCATGGCGGCGGCCGAGAAGAACTCCAGCACGCAGACGATTTCCTCGGCGATCATCACCGGAAATCCGCAGACCGAACGGATGCCGCAGTCCGCCGCCTCGCTCCGGCGGCAGAAGGTGGTCTCGATATCCCCTTCGTCGATCCAGTGCGGATGGCCATCGCGCAGCACTCGGCCCGGCACGCCTTCGCCGCACGGGAACGAAGCCTCGCGCGTTGCCTCGACCAGTGCAAACATCCGCGCGGGCTGCGCGGTATACCAGGCATTGCAGGAAACCGCCGTCCCGCCGCGATCAACCCGGTAGGCCGTCCCGAACGCCCAGTTCATGTGCTCGCAGATTTCCTTGAGCACTTCGTCGATCGCATCGCTGAAATCGTTCGAGCGATTGGCGCACTCGGTGATCCGCTGCAGCAGCGCCAGCCGCACCTGACTTTCATAAAGCTCGCGCAGTCCCCGCTCGGCAATCGCCTCGGCCTGAAGGCGCCCTTCGCGCTCGCGCTGCACCAGCCGCTCCAGCCGCGCGATGGCGGCCGCGCCGTGTGCCGCGCTCTCAGGGGGAAGGGGGATGGCCTCCTGCTTCAAGATTGCCACCGCAGCGCGAGGCGGCACACAGGCTGCCCGTCGCCCATGCACGAGAGATGCTCGATTTCGACCGTGTCGCCAAAATGGTCCGCAGCGCCTTCGATGAACCCGTGCGCCAGCCGGCACATCCGGCGCGGGGAGGTGTAGGCCACGCCGGTGCGACCATCTTCGAGATCGTGGAAATGAAACCGCGGGCAGCCCGATCCGGCATACAGCTTGCGCACCTCCGGGTGGATGATGTCGTTCACGCTTCCCACGAACGATTGCGCCGTGCGGTGCGGCGCAAAAAACACGGCATAGCGTTCATGCAGCAGCGGGATCGCGCTGCGGCCGAACCAGCGCAGCACTTCGCCCGGGCTGAGCCCCAGCGCGGTGGAGGCGGCATCGACGAGCCGGATCACTTCGCTATCGGGATAGCTGCCCAGCGAGGTGTAGGCACCCTCGAGCCCGGCCATTTCCAGCAGGCTGTCCCATGCGGGCATGCCGTGCTGACGAACGACGGCATCTTCCAGCAAGTTGAAAATGACGCCCTTCATCGCTCGGATACTTTCGGCAAGCCCTGTGTGGGCCTGCCTTGGCACAACAGCGGCGCGCGCCGGGTGAAGCGGCACATCTGGCCGAGTGCCTATTGCCGCGCGGGGCCATGCTAACCATATTCGCGCGAGCACGGCGGGCGGGGCGATTGATCGAGCCAATCAATCAATCTGGTCAGGATTGATCATTAGCGCCGCGCATCGAACCGCGCTAAACGGCCCTCGTCATCACGACACACGCCATTCAGGCGGGCTATTCCGGTCCGCCCCATCAAGGAAGCCAAAGCCATGTCCCTGATCAGCACCCCGGTTCAGCCTTTCGCCAACACGGCCTACAAGGAAGGCAAGTTCGTCGACATCACCAATGCCGATATCGCCGGCAAGTGGGCGGTGTTCTTCTTCTACCCGGCCGACTTCACCTTCGTCTGCCCGACCGAGCTGGAAGACCTCCAGAACAGCTATGCCGAACTGCAGGGCATGGGCGTCGAAGTGTTCGGCGTCTCGACCGACACGCACTTCAGCCACAAGGCCTGGGCTGATAGCTCGCCCGCCATCGGCAAGATCACCTACTACCTCGTGGGTGACCAGAACCACGCGCTGACCAACGCTTTCGACAACCTGCGCCCCGGCGTCGGCCTTGCCGATCGCGGCACGTTCGTGGTCGATCCCGATGGCATCATCCAGCTGATCGAAATCACGCCCGAGGGCGTGGGTCGCAACGCTGCCGAGCTCGTCCGCAAGATCAAGGCTGCCAAGTACTGGCGCGAGCACCCCGGCCAGGTCTGCCCGGCCAAGTGGGAAGAAGGCGGCGAGACCCTTGCGCCTTCGATCGACCTCGTCGGCAAGATCTGATTTTCGTGCATTCCCCCGCTGCCCGGTAACCAGCCCGGGCAGCGGACCCGCCGGGCGGCGATCATCCCCCCTCCAGACCCGCCGCCCGGCACTTCCTTTCCCGCACCTTAGTTCCCATATTCCGCCAGCCCGCGCGGCTTCTGCCCGCGCGAACCCCGTCTTGCGTCCCCTTGTCAGGAACCCGTGTCATGCCGCTGCTCGATGCTGTCACCACTGCCCAGCTCAAGGCCTATCTCGGCAATCTGCGCCATCCGATCGAGCTCGTCGCCAGCCTTGGCGATGATGCCAAGAGCGCGGACACGAGGAGCCTCGTCGAGGAAATCGCCGTCCTCTCGGACAAGGTAAGCGTCCGGTTCGACGGCACCGATGCGCGCCGCCCCAGCTTCGCCATCGGCAAGCCGGGCGAAGAGGCCCGCGTGCGCTTTGCCGGGCTCCCGCTGGGCCACGAGTTCACCTCGCTGATCCTCGCGCTCCTCCATGTCGGCGGTCACCCGCCCAAGGAAGAGGCGGACCTGCTGGAAACCGTGCGCAGCCTTGAAGGCCCGCTGCACTTCGAGACGTTCTTCTCGCTCACCTGCCAGAACTGCCCCGATGTGGTGCAGGCGCTCAACATCATGGCAGCGCTGAATCCGTCGATCAGCCACGTCGCCATCGACGGCGCGCTGTTCCAGGACGAGGTCGAGCGCCGCAAGATCATGGCCGTGCCGCAGGTTTTCCTGAACGGCGAGCCGTTCGGGCAGGGCCGCATGGACCTCGCGCAGATCGCCAGCAAGATCGATACCGGCGCGGTTGCCCGCGCGGCGGAAAAGATCGCCGCGAAGGATCCGTTCGATGTGCTGATCGTCGGCGGCGGACCTGCCGGGGCGGCGGCGGCGATCTATGCCGCGCGCAAGGGCATCCGCACCGGTGTCGTCACCGAACGCTTCGGCGGGCAGGTGCTCGATACGATGGGCATCGAAAACTTCATCTCGGTTTCGCACACCGAAGGCCCGCGCCTCGTTGCGCAGCTGGAACAGCATGTGAAGGACTACGATGTCGACGTGATGAACCTGCAGAAGGCCGTTGGCCTCAAGCCTGCCAACGGCGACGACCTCGCCACGGTCGAGCTGGAAAGTGGCGCGAGCCTGCGGGCAAAGACCGTCATCCTCTCCACTGGCGCGCGTTGGCGGCAGATCGGCGTGCCGGGCGAGGACGAATACCGCAACAAGGGCGTGGCTTATTGCCCGCACTGCGATGGCCCACTCTACAAGGGCAAGCGCACCGCCGTCATCGGCGGCGGCAATTCCGGCGTCGAAGCCGCAATCGACCTCGCCGGGATCGTTGCGCATGTCACCCTGATCGAGTTCGACAGCGAACTGCGCGCCGATGCGGTGCTGCAAACCAAGTTGCGCAGCCTGCCGAACGTGACCGTGATCACCTCGGCGCTCACCACCGAAGTGACGGGCGACGGCGAGAAGGTGACGGGCCTCGTCTACCGCGACCGCACCACGGATGAAGTCCACACCATCGCGCTCGAAGGCATTTTCGTGCAGATCGGCCTCGTGCCCAACACCGAATGGCTGAAGGGCGCGCTCGCCATGACGAACCGGGGCGAGATCGAGATCGACAGCCACCTTGCCACCAATCTCCCCGGCGTATTCGCTGCGGGCGATGTGACGACCGTGCCCTACAAGCAGATCGTCATCGCGATGGGCGAAGGCTCCAAGGCCGCGCTGTCCGCCTTTGATTACCTGATCCGGCACTAGGCGGCTCTGGAAGCCTCTTTCCGGGCGGGGAGGGGCTTCCAGCCGCAACAATCGCAGCCATTTCATGCTGCGCCGCGACAAAAGTTGCGTCCGCCATTCGCGCAACCTAAGAGAACGCCCGCGCGCTACAGTGAAGAAAGGCCAGTCCCCGTCCATGGCGACGTCGAGCGAGACTAAATCCCCGCCCCTCAGCCGTCAGGCGGTGACGCCCGGACTCGATCTTGACGGGCTGGATCAGGTGCTTGGCATTCACGTCGGCACGTTCAACACGCTGCTGCTTTCGCGCCTTGAACGCCAACTGGAATCTTTCAAGGTCACGCCCAAGCAGGTCGCGATCCTCTGGCTCGTCAACGCCAACCCCGGCGTCAAGCAGTCCGATCTTTCGCGCTTTTTCAAGATCGAGCGGCCCACGGTGCACCAGTTCGTGCGCCAGCTTACCTTGAACGGCCACCTCGTGTCCGAACCCTCGAAGCTCGATCGCCGCGCAGGCGGGCTGTGGATCACCGAAACCGGTGCCGCCACGCTCACCGCCGCGCGCGAGATCATCTTCACCGATGAGGCGGACCTGCTCAGCCCGCTCACCACCGAGGAGCAGGCCGAACTCTACCGGCTGATCATCAAGGTCTATCTATCGGTCCCCGGCCGGACCTGAACCTTTCAGGCTGCAAAACAGCCCATTAAGCTCGCATACAGGCCCGCGTGGCCATACCATCCCGGACAGACAGGGGAGTTTCTCATGACGATTTCGAAGGCACGTCTTGGTTTCATCGCGTTCGGCGCGGCAACACTCGCAGCGCTGACCGCTGCCGGCGCTGCGCAGGCTGCTGGCCCGATGGCCGGTGATGCCGGCCGCGGCAAGACGGTCTTCGCGCGCTGCGCAGCCTGCCACGATCTCAACACCGGTGCAGTGCGCATGGGCCCCAGCCTCAAGGGCATTATCGGCCGCAAGGCGGGTTCGGTCGCCAATTTCGGCTATTCCACCGCAATGAAGACCAAGGGCGTCACCTGGGCCCCTGATACGCTCGATGCGTTCCTTACCGGCCCGATGAAGTACGTTCCCGGCACGCGGATGGCCTTCCCGGGCCTCTCCAACCCGCAGGAACGCGCCGACGTGATCGCCTATCTGAAGCAATCGGCGAAGTAAGACATACCAGGCCCTCCCCGAGCCAGGCTCGGGGAGGGCGCCCGCCAATTGCGGGCCGGAGGGTCGCCTCCAACCACTCAGAACCGCGCGCTTTCCACCACGGCGATACGTATGCGCCGCATATGCAGGTGGACATTCCCGCGCCGCTTGGCACAACAGCGCGCGAAGAAGCCGGGGGGTGACCGGCTCGTGGGAGAGATCACGCCATGGCCATGGCCCCGAATGCCGCCGCCGGTTCAAGCAATAATGTGAACGCTAACATTGATGCGCCTGAACTGCGCATCTTCGTCATGGCATTGTTCTTCCTGTTCGGCGGGATCACGTCGCTCAACGATGTGATCATCCCGAAGCTGAAGGACCTCTTCACGCTCAACTACACCCAGGCCATGCTGGTGCAGTTCTGCTTTTTCACCGCATATGCGGTTATCGGCATTCCGGGCGCGCTGCTGGTCAAGCGCATCGGCTACATGCGCGGCGCGGCGGTGGGGCTGCTCACGATGATGGCGGGCTGCCTGCTGTTCATCCCGGCCTCGCAAAGCGCGCTTTATGTTCTCTTCCTGTTTGCGCTGTTCATCCTCGCCAGCGGCGTCGTGCTCGTGCAGGTCGTCTCGAACCCGCTGATCTCGCTGCTTGGCCCGGCAAAGACCGCCAGCAGCCGCCTGACGTTCGCGCAGGCCTTCAATTCGCTCGGCACCGTGCTGTTCCCGCTTGTCGGCGCCAGCGTGATCCTCGGCAAGATCAAGGACGTGAAGGTCGATGAACTCGTCGGCCCCGCGCTCGATGCCTACCGCGTCACCGAGAGCCGTCTGGTCGTCAACACCTACATCGGTCTCGCCGTCAGCCTTGCGCTCGTTGCCGCCGTGGTCTGGGCGAACCGCCACCGTCTCAAGGGCGAGCACCACGAAGCCAGCTCCATCGGCGCCAGCGTTGCGCTCCTTTCGCGGCCGCGCTTCGGCTTCGGCGCGCTGTGCATCTTCCTTTATGTCGGTGCCGAAGTCTCGATCGGCTCGGTCATCGTCAACTATCTCGCGCTCCCCACCGTCATGGGCCTCGATCATGAAGCCGCGGGCGGTGAGATCTGGAAGTACTGGTTCGGCGCGATGGTCGGCCGGTTCATCGGCTCTGCCGTGCTGCGCTTTGCCAACCCCGGCGTGACGCTGGCGGGCTGCGCGGCCGGTGCGATTGCACTGCTCGCGGTTTCCACCCACACCTCGGGCCTTGTCGCGGCCTACAGCCTGCTTGCCATCGGCCTGATGAACTCGATCATGTTCCCCACGATCTTCACATTGGCCTGCGAAGGGCTCGGCCCGCGTGCGGCGGATGGTTCGGGGATCATCAACGTGGCGATCTTCGGCGGCGCGGTTGTCCCGCTCGCCACGGGCGCACTGGCCGACATGACCGGCAGCCTCACCACCGCGCTCGCGCTCCCCGCGCTGTGCTATGCGGTGATTGTCGGCTTCGGGTTTTTCGCCCAGCGCCCGGTTGCCCCGCTCGAAGGATGAACTGAATTCTACTCCCGGCGTTGACATTCCGCCGGGGCTTGCCATTTTCGCGTCATGCTATCGCAAAAGACGCGCTACACCATCCGCGCCCTCCAGCACTTGTCCGATACGTTCGGGCAGGGGCCGGTGCGGCTTGACGCGATTGCCGAGGCGCAGAACATCCCGCGCAAGTTCCTGACGGTGATCCTCTCCGAAATGGCGCGCGAGGGCATCGTGATCTCGCACCGGGGGCGGGAAGGGGGCTATGAACTCGCACTGCCGCCGGTCGATATCCGCTATGGCGATATCATCCGCCTCACGCGCGGCAGCCTGGCGCTCACGCCCTGCGCCAGCCGCAATGCGCACGAAACCTGCAACAATTGCCTGCCCGAGGCCGAATGCCGTCTGCGCGGCCTGATGCTGCAACTGCGCGATGAAATGGCTGCGATGCTCGATCGGATCACGCTGGCCGATCCGATCACGCTTGAACCCCCGTTCGAGGAATTGGCCGCGCAATAGAGCGTGATCGGCAAAACCGGCGAACTTCACTTGGCGTTCATGCCCCCGCTGGTTATAGCACCGCCCATGATCGCTTCTTCTTCCGGCCGCAGCCCGCTGCGCCTCGTTTTCCTTGCCGTCGCCACTGCCGCTCTCAGCCTCACCGCAGGGTGCGCTGGCAGCAAGGCCAAGAAGGACGTCGCCTACGTCGCGCGCGATGTCGACACGCTCTATGCCGCCGCCAAGGACCGGCTCGACCGGGGCGATGCCAAGCAGGCCGCTGCCCTGTTCGACGAAGTGGAGCGCCAGCACCCCTATTCGCCCTGGGCCCGCCGGGCGCAGCTGATGAGCGCGTTCAGCTACTATGCGGCACGCGATTATGCCAAGTCGGTCCAGTCGGCGCAGCGCTTCCTCTCGATCCACCCCGGCAACAAGGACGCGCCCTACGCCTACTACCTCGTCGCGCTTTGCTATTACGAGCAGATCAGCGACGTGACGCGTGACCAGAAGATCACCCAGCAGGCGCTGACCGCGCTGACCGAAGTGACGCGCCGCTATCCGACGACGAGCTACGCGACCGACGCGCGGCTCAAACTCGATCTCGTCAACGATCACCTTGCCGGCAAGGAAATGGAGATCGGCCGCTTCTACCAGCGCAGCGGCAAATGGCTGGCCGGCACGCTGCGCTTCCGCTCGGTGGTCGAGAAGTACCAGCAGACGAGCCACACGCCCGAGGCGCTGTACCGTCTGGTCGAGAGCTATCTCGTTCTCGGCCTGCCCGAACAGGCGCAGAAGGCCGCCGCCGTGCTCGGCTCGAACTACCCCGGCAACGAGTGGTACGAGCGCGCCTACAAGCTGATGAACGACAAGGCGCCCGGCACCACGGCCAGCTGATCAGGCCACTCTTATCAGGCCGCTACGCGCAGCCTGCGCGTTTCAGCGGCGCTGCTCAGTGCGTCCAGGAACTGGTCCGTCGCGCGTTCCCAGCTATAGCTCGCGCCATAGACCGCCGCCGCCGTAGGATCACAAGCCAGCGCTGCCCTGATGGCTCTGGCCAGATCCGCATCGAGTGCCCCCACTGGCTTTGAGAGCTGGCGGTGCGGTCCGAACCCGCCTGCGCCAACAACATCGACCGGCCCCGCCACGGGATAGCCCGCAACCGGCAGCCCGCAGGCGAGCGCCTCGATCATCACCAGGCCGAACGTATCGGTCCGGCTCGGAAAGACGAAGACATCGGCCGAGCAGTAGGCCTGCGCAAGCGCGGTGCCGGAAAGCGCGCCCAGAAAGACCACACCCGGGTAGCGCGCGCGCAGTTGCGCCAGATCCGGCCCGTTGCCCACCACGACTTTCGTCCCCGGCACATCGGCATCAAGGAACGCGCCGAGGTTCTTTTCCACCGCGACGCGGCCAACATTGAGCATGATCGGGCGCGGCAGGTCGGCGAGAGCGGCCAGCGGCGCATGGCCGGGATGGAACAGGCCCGCATCGATCCCGCGGGTCCATGCAGCCGCCTTCGTCAAGCCATGCCCGGCAAGTTCCGCAGCCAGCGTGGGGGTCGAAACCAGCACGGCATGGCTCGGGCCGTGGAAGCGGCGCATGATCGGCCAGAACCGGTCCGGGCTGAGCCCGGTGCGCATGGCGGCATAGTCCGGAAAGCGGGTGTGAAACGCGGTGGTGAAGGGCACGCCATTGGCCTTGCACCAGCCGCGCGCCGCCCAGCCGATCGGGCCTTCGGTGGCGATATGCACGATATCAGGCGCAAAATCGTGCAACTTGCGGCGTGTGCGGAAGCGCGGCAGCATGGCGAGGCGGATCTCGCTGTAGCCAGGCAAGCCGAATGTAAAGAACTGGTTCGGCGTGACGAGCATGACGTCATGCCCCCGCGCCGTGACATGCTCTACCGTGGTGGCCAGCGTGCGCACCACGCCGTTCACTTGCGGGTGCCAGGCATCAGTGCAAAGCGCGATCTTCATGCTTCTTCCTTGATCCGCGCGGGTTGGGCAGGTGCGCTGGCCGCCTTGGCCTGCGCTTCTTCGAAGCAGATCGCGGCCCAATCCATGATGGTGACCGCGCCCGCGTGATCTTCGACGAGCGCGGTGCAGCTTTCGACCCAGTCGCCGTCGTTGTAATACGTCGCATCGCCGATCTGGCGGATTTCGGCGCAGTGGATATGGCCGCAGACCACGCCGTCCACGTCCATGTCGCGCGCGGCGTGGGCCACGGCTTCCTCGAACGCGCAGACGAACTGGACCGCGTTCTTCACGCGCTTCTTGAGATAGGCGGACAGCGACCAGTAGGGCAGCTTGAACTGGCGGCGCGCCGCATTGAACCAGCGGTTCGCTCGCAGCAGCACGGCGTAGGCCTGATCGCCCAGAAACGCGAGCCAGCGGGCATAGAGCACCACGCCGTCAAACTTGTCGCCGTGCGTCACCAGCAGGCGGCGGCCATCGGCGGTGGTGTGAACCGCTTCCAGCGCGATCTCCACGCCGCCGAAGCTCATCCCGGCATAAGGCCGCAGCATCTCGTCATGGTTGCCCGCGATCAGCACCACGCGGGTGCCGCGATGCGCCATCTTGAGCACGCGGCGCACCACTTCGTTGTGCGCGTCCGGCCAGTACCACCCGCGGGAGAGCCGCCAGCCATCGACGATATCGCCCACCAGATAGAGCGTTTCGCATTCGATGCTGGCGAGGAAATCAAGCAGCATCTCTGCATTGCAGCCGCGCGTGCCGAGGTGAATATCGGAAATCCACACCGTGCGCAGCTTGCGCTTGGGGCGAAAGCCGCGCGGCTCGGGAAGATCGAGCCAGGCGGGAATGGACTTGGCCAGTTCGGTTGCTGCGGGCGAAAGCCCCCAAGCCTGTGCGCGGCGCGTCATCGGCGGAACCCCTCTCAGTTTGCTCACTGAGCAGAATCCCTGTCACACGCGCGTGTCGCGCATGTTGCACCCTGTCACCCCGGTGTCATCGAACCGACGCTTTGCCCGATTTATCCACAGACTGATCAACAAGGTGACGCGGCGCTGCCGAGCCGGTAAGGATCGCAGGCAATGCTCACGGGTCTGTCCATTCGCAATGTCGTCTTGATCGAAGCGCTCGACCTTGCGTTCGGGCGCGGGCTCGGCGTGCTGACCGGCGAGACGGGGGCGGGCAAGTCGATCCTGCTGGATTCGCTGGGCCTCGTGCTTGGGGATCGCGCCGATGGCGGGCTGATCCGCGCCGGTACGGACGAGGCGAGCGTGACCGCGACGTTCGAGTTCGCAACCTTGCCCGAGGCGCTGGGCGCAGCGCTGGCCGAGGCGGAGATCATGGTCGAGCCGGGCGAACCGCTCATCATCCGTCGCCGTCTGCGCAGCGATGGCAGCAACGCGGTCGGCAGCCGGGCCTTTGTCAACGATCAGCCGGTCAGTGTCGCCCTGCTGCGCGAACTGGCACGCAGTCTTGTCGAGCTTCACGGCCAGCATGATGATCGCGGCCTCGTCAATGCGCGGGGCCACCGGACCCTGCTGGATCGCTATGCCCGCGCCCATGTGGGCGAAGTGGCCGCCGCATGGGAAAAGTGGCGCGCGGCGGAAACGGCGCTGGCCGATGCCAGAGCGCGGCTTGCGGCGGCTTCGGCGGAGCAGGATCTGCTGATCGCCCATCTTGCCGAACTCGCGCTGTTGGCGCCCGAAGAGGGCGAGGAAGCCGAACTCGCCGGGCAGCGCGCGGCGATGCAGAAGGGCGAGCGGCTTTCGGGCGATCTTGCCGAATTGCAGCACCTCTGGACCGGTTCGGACTCGGCGCTCGCCAGCTTGCGCAGCGCCTCGCGCCGGCTTGACCGGATCGCGCACGAGCATCCCTTGCTGACCGAGGCGCTCGAAGCGCTCGACCGCGCGGTGATCGAGGCGAGCGAGGCCGAGGACAAGCTGGAAAAGGCCGCCGAGCAACTGGCGCACGATCCCATGCTGCTCGATCGGATCGAGACGCGCCTGTTCGATTTGCGCGCGGCGGGCCGCAAGCATGGCTGCACGGTGGACGAACTCCCCGCGCGCATGGCTGAAATGCGCAGCGCGCTGGACCGGATCGAGGGCGGCGAGGCGGCCATCGGCGATCTGGCCCGCGCCGCGCAGGACGCTGGGCTGGACTACCGCGCGAAGGCGGAAAGCCTCTCGGTTCTCCGTGCCGAGGCGGCCAAGCGGCTCGATGCGGCGGTTGCGGCAGAGCTGGCGCCGCTGAAGCTGGATGCGGCCCGCTTCCGCACGGCGGTCGTGCGCCTGCCGGAGGACCGCTGGGGTCCGCAGGGCGTGGACGCGGCCGAGTTCCTGATCTCGACCAATCCCGGCGCGGATTTCGCACCGCTCGCCAAGATCGCCTCGGGCGGCGAACTTTCGCGCTTCATCCTCGCGCTGAAGGTGGCGCTGGCCGAAGAGGGCGGGGCGGCGACGGTGATCTTCGACGAGATCGACCGGGGCGTGGGCGGCGCGGTGGCCAGCGCCATCGGCGAACGTCTGGCGCGGCTTGCCAGCGGAGGGCAGTTGCTGGCCGTCACCCATAGCCCGCAAGTGGCCGCGCGCGGAACGGCGCATTACCTGATCGCGAAATCCTCCGAAGGGGTCGTCACGCGCACATCGGTGGTGCAGCTTGATGCAGGCGGGCGGCAGGAGGAAATCGCCCGCATGCTCTCCGGCGCGGAAATCACGCCCGAAGCCCGCGCGCAGGCTGAGCGCCTGCTCGAACAAGCCTGAGAGCCCGCAAATGATGGCGCATCCGCTTGATCGGCCGATCTGGTCGCTGCTCAATGGTCCGCAGGCTTCGCTCGCGGTGGCCAGCGGCGCGGTTTGCCGCATCGACCCGACATATGGCCCCTTCGCCGCCGCTGCGCCGGGGCATGAGCCGGAGCTAGCCGGTCTGCTCACCAGCGCCGAAGACGAGATCTGGCTGCTCGAAGCCGAGGAGCAAGTGGCCCCGCCCGGCACGCGCGTGCTGCGCACCGCGCCGCTGCTCCAGATGATCGCCGATGGCCCGCTCGAAGCCTTCCCCATCGATCCCGAACTGGCCCTGATGCAAGAGGCCGACGCCCCGGAGATGACCGCGCTGGCGCTGGAGACGCAGCCCGGCCCGTGGCGCTCCCACACGCATCGTTACGGCCCGTATTATGGCCTGCGCGAACAAGGCCGCCTGATCGCCATGGCGGGCGAACGCATGCGCCCCGCGCCGGGCCTCGCCGAACTCAGCGGCGTGTGTACCGCGCCGGATCGGCAGGGCAGGGGCCTTGCCGGCCGGATGATCCGCCGCGTGCTGGCAGGCTTCATCGCAGAGGGGCAAACCCCGTTCCTGCACAGCTATGCCTATAACACGCATGCCATCCGCCTTTACGAATCGCTCGGCTTCCGCGCACGGCATGCGCTTGTGGTGACGGTGCTGGGGAGGGCGGAGTGACGATGAACGAAGCCGATGCCGCAAACGAACTGATGCGCCTTGCGCGGCAGATCGCGCATCACGACCGGCTCTATCACGCGCACGACGCACCCGAGATCAGCGACGCGGAGTATGACGCGCTCGTGCGCCGCAATGCCGAGCTTGAATCTGCGTTCCCGCACCTGATCCGGGCCGACAGCCCCAGCCGCAAGGTGGGGCACGAGGTTGCCGCATCGCCGCTTTCGAAAGTGGCGCACGAAGTGCGGATGATGAGCCTCGACAACGCGTTCTCTGACGACGAAGTCGAGGAGTTCGTCGCACGCGTCCGCCGCTTCCTGGCGCTCCCAGGCGATGCCGAAGTGGCGATGACCGCCGAGGACAAGATCGACGGCCTCTCCTGCTCGCTGCGCTACGAGAATGGCCGCCTCGTGCGCGCCGCCACGCGCGGGGATGGGCAAGTGGGCGAGGATGTGACCGCCAATGTCGCCCACATCCGCGATATTCCGCAGGAACTCGCGGGCGATGCGCCGCCCGTTTTCGAGATCCGCGGCGAGGTCTATATGGCCAAGGCCGACTTTGCCGCGCTCAATGCCGTGCAGGAGGAGAAGGGCGACAAGCTTTTCGCCAATCCGCGCAATGCCGCTGCCGGTTCACTGCGGCAGAAGGATGCGTCGGTCACGGCCAGCCGCCCCTTGCGGTTCCTCGCGCATGGCTGGGGCGCGGCGAGTGATGTCCCGGGCGAAACGCAGTTCGCGGTGATGCAGCGGATTGCAGCGTGGGGCGTGCCGGTTTCGCCGCTCCTGGTGCGCTGTACTTCGGTTGAGGCGATGGTTGAGCATTTCCGCGCCATCGGCACGCAGCGGCCTTCGCTGCCCTATGATATCGACGGCGTGGTCTACAAGGTGGACCGGCTCGATTGGCAGGAGCGGCTCGGCTTCGTGGCCAAGGCGCCGCGCTGGGGCCTCGCGCGCAAGTTTCCGGCAGAGCGCGCCGAAACGGTGATCGAGGCCATCGACATTCAGGTCGGCCGCACCGGCAAGCTGACTCCGGTGGGCCGGTTGCGCCCGGTGCTGGTGGGCGGCGTGACCGTGACCAACGTGACGCTGCACAACCGCGATGAAATCGGCCGGCTTGGCGTGCGGGTGGGCGACCGGATCGTGCTCCAGCGCGCGGGCGACGTGATCCCGCAAGTGGTGGAGAACCTGACGCGCGAGGAGCCGCGCGATCCTTATCCGTTTCCGGATCACTGCCCCGAATGCGGGTCTGAAGCCGTGGCTGAGGAAGGCGAAGTCGATGTGCGCTGCACTGGCGGCCTGATCTGCCCGGCGCAGCGGGTGGAGCGGCTGCGCCATTTCGTCAGCCGGGGCGCGCTTGATATCGAGGGGCTGGGCGAGAAGACGATTATCGAGTTTTTCGGGCTGGGCTGGCTGGAAAGTCCTGCCGACATCTTCCGCCTCCACCAGCGCCGCAGCGACATTGTCGGGCGCGAGGGGTGGAAGGACAAGTCTGTGGATAACATGTTGGCGGCTATCGAGGCCAAGCGGTCGCCCGATGCGGCGCGGCTGCTGTTCGGCCTCGGCATCCGCCACGTTGGCGCGGTGACGGCGCGCGATCTGATGAAGCGGTTCACCACGCTGCCAGCGCTTCGCGCGGTGGCCGAACGGGCCAAGGCTGAAGACGCCTACGCCGCTGCGGAACTGTTGGGAATTGAAGGTGTCGGTCCCGTGGTGGTCGAGGCGCTGGGTGATTTCTTCCACGAACCGCACAACGTGGCGGTTTGGGATGACCTTCTCGGCGAAGTCTCGCCGCCCGCTTACATCGTCGAGACCAAGGCCAGCGCGGTTGCGGGCAAGATCGTGGTGTTTACCGGCAAGTTGGAAACGATGAGCCGCGATGAGGCCAAGGCGCAAGCCGAAGCGCTGGGTGCGCGAGCGGCGGGTTCGGTTTCGGCCAAAACTGGTTTGGTTGTGGCCGGGCCGGGCGCAGGCTCGAAGCTGAAGCAGGCGGCGGCGCTGGGCATTGAAGTGATCGACGAAGCGGCCTGGGCCGAGATCGTCAAGGCAGCAGGATGATCCGGACATGACCTTCGAAGACCTCACCCCCATCGGCACCGCAGCGGGCACGCTCCTCAAGGCGCGGGGCCAATCTGTTGCCGTGGTCGATGGCGCAACCGGCGGCCTCATATCGGCGGCGCTGCTCGCCATGCCGGGGGCTTCGGCCTATTTTCGCGGCGGCGGGGTGATCTACACGCTCAAAGGGCGGCGCATGGTGCTCGGGCATGAGCCGGGCAGTTTGCGCGGGCTGACGTCTGCCACCGAGGCCTATGCACTGGCGCAGGCGCGGCTGATCCGCGCGCGGTATGAGAGCGATTGGGGCGTGGCGGAAACCGGTGCGGCGGGGCCGGGGGTGCATCCGCTTGGCGTGGCTTCGGGCACCAGCGCGGCGGCGGTGGTCGGGCCGGGGATCGAATTGGCGCTGGTGGTCGAGACGGGGCATGACGACCGCCTTGCCAACATGATCGCCTTCACCCGCAATGCGCTGGATTTGCTCCTCAGCGGGCTGAACGCCGCCTGAGCCAGAGGATCGACCAGTTGCCGCGCTGCATCCGCGCGCGCAGGGAAAACCCGGCGCGGGTATAGGCGGCGCGCACCGTGGGTTCCTGCGCAGTGAGCAGGCCCGCCAGCAGCACGCTGCCGCCCGGCGACACGGCCTTGCCGAAATCGGGCGCGAGTTCGGCGAGCGGCCCGGCGAGGATATTGGCGATCAGCAGATCATAAGGCGCGGCGGCGCGCAGCAGCGGATGCTCCATGCCCGGCGCAATCACCATCGCGAGCTTGCCCGGACCATCGCCTAGCGTGAACCCGTTCAGCGCCGCGTTTTCCGCCACGACCGGCCCGCAGACCGCATCGATATCGCTCGCCGTCGCCCGTGCGTGCGGCCACAAGTGCAGGGCGGCGAAGGCGAGCAGGCCGGTGCCGGTGCCGATATCGGCCAGATTGCGCACCACCAGGCCCTGGGCCTTCATGTGGCCCAGCATGGCGAGGCACCCCGAGGTGGTTTCATGGTGCCCGGTGCCAAAGGCCTGACTGGCGGGAATCAGGAAATCGCGCAGACCGGGCGCAGCCGGATGATCGGGCGTGCGCACATGGAACGGCCCTTCGGTGATCGGCTCGACATTCTGCTGGCTGAGCGTGACCCAATCGGCATCGGCCAGTTCTTCAACGATCAGCTTGGGCGCACCGCCAGCGAACAGCGCCGCAATTGCGGCTTTGTCAGCCGCATCGGGCTTGCGTTCGAGCCATGCTTCAAGCTGCCAGGCATCGGGCTGCGCCGGATCGATCAGGCCGCCGCCGAGCACGATGGAAAAGTCCCAGTCCTCGGCGTCCTCATGCGCGACAAGCGCGGCGCGCACGACGTCTGCCGCAGCGCGGACAGTGATTTTCCAGCTCATTGCGTTTCCTTTTGCAGCAGCGCATCGAGCCGCTCGCGCCCGGCTTTGGCATAGCGGCGGCAGGCGCTGGCAGGGGCCAGCGGCTGCTCGCCCAGCATGCGTTCGAACAACGCGCTCGCCGAGGGATGCGGCGTGACGATAATGCCGCAGCGCCGGTTGGCCAATGCCGCAAACGTCCGGCGAAAGCGCGCGGCCACTTCGAGGTGATCGCTGAAGCGATAGGGCGGGGCGGCCAGCGCCGAGATGCTGTCGATATAGCTCACCGTGCGGCAGCGCTTGCCTGCGCAGCTTTGCCAGGTCCAGCTGGTCGATCCGGTGGTGTGTCCCGGGGTCAAGGAGGCGCTGAGGCGCAGCGGCCCGACGCGCACGACCGAGCCTGTCTTGACGATCCGGTCCGCCTGCACCGGCGCGATGGCGTAAGCCTTGAGATCGCCATACTGCGAATCCGCCGGGTCTGCCTTGCCGGTGGCCAGCACCGCTGCCGCAGGCGCACTCAGCGCCACTTTCGCGCCCGTTGCCTTCACCAGCGCGGCGAGGCCGCCGACATGATCGAAATGTTCGTGGCTCGTCACGATCCAGCGAATGTCCGCCGGATCGAAGCCCAGCGCGCGCACATTTGCGAGGATCGAGGGCACCGCCTTCTCCGTCGCGGCATCGACCAGCACGTGCCCTTGCGGCGAAGTGACGAGCAGGACCGAAACCGTGCAGGTGCCGACATAATATGTGTTGCCATGAAGCCGGGCGGGCGGGGCGGGATCAGAAAAGTCTTCCTTGCCCGCGCACTGCTTCACCAGCGCCTGCGTCGCGGCACGGTCTGGCCCGGCGTCCGCAAGGGCGTGGCCGGGGGCCACCAGCAGGGCGAGCGCAAGGGCGATCTTAGCGGACAAAGCTAGCTCCATTGGCATCGATCACCGCGCCGGTCATGCTCGCTGGCGCATCGAGCGCGCAGAACACGCCGATGGCGGCGATTTCCTCAGGGCTCGCCACGCGGCCCAGCGGGATATCGGCGAGGAGGCCGGGGCCGCCCCGGCTTGCCAGATAGTCTCCGGCCATATCGGTGTTGGTGAAGCCCGGCGTGATCGCAAAGCTGAGGATGCCTTGCGATGCATAGCCCCGCGCGATCGTCTTGTGCATCGCGATCATCCCGCCCTTGGCGGCTGCATAGTGCCAGTGTGCGGGCGAATCTCCCCGATAGGCCGCGCGGCTAGCAACATGGACGATGCGCCCACCGACGCCGCGCGCTTGCCAGTGGCGCACCGCGAGGCGCGAAAGCTGCGCGGCGGAGGTCAGGTTGATCCGCAGCGTCTCCTCCCAGCCGTCGAGCCAGGTGATGTCTGATCCGTCGATGGGGTTGGCGGCGAAAAGCCCGGCGTTGTTGACGAGAATGTCGATTTCGCCGCCTGCCTGCGCGAGGGATTCTTCCCACAGCATTTCCGCTGAAGCCGGTTCGCCAAGGTCTGCGCCGATCACCCCCGGCGCCTCCTTGCGGCCATGGCGGATGACAGCCGCGCCGCGCGTATCGAGTGCGGCGGCCAGAGCGGCTCCGATGCCCCGGGTCGAGCCGGTGACGAGGATGGCGGGTGTTTGCATGGGCACTTGCTCTACCAGTGATTAGGCCCCCTGCAACAGGCGCCTGCATCTAGGTGGGCAATTGCCCCACCGCGACGGTTGCACGGGCTGGCATTTGGGCTAATAGGAATCGCTATCGGGCCGTGCTTCAAGGGCATGGCTGTTTTGATCAATTTTTTGAGGGGGTTCTATGGCGCAGGCGCGCGGGCCACGGCCACTTTCGCCGCATCTTGAAATCTGGCGCTGGGGGCCGGCCATGCTGGTCTCGATCCTGCACCGCATCACTGGCAATGGCCTCGCCTTTGCGGGCCTCGGCTTGCTGCTGTGGTGGGTGAGCGCGCTGGCAGGCGGTCCGGCCAGCTACCAGACCTTCCTCGATTGGGTCTGGCTTGCCCCCGAAGGCGGCCTGCAGACGGTGACGGCCATTCTCGGCAAGATCGTGCTGGTCGGCCTGACCTGGGCGTTCTTCCAGCACATGGCCACTGGCATCCGCCATTTCGTGCTCGATATCGGCGCAGGCTACGAGCTTCAAGCCAATGCGCGCTGGTCCTCGCTGACGATCCTGTTTGCGGTTGCCGCCACCAGCGTGTTCTGGGCCTTCGTGCTGCTGCGCTGAACCCATTTCCGATCCTGCGATCCATACCCTTTTCAAGGACTTTTCATGGGTAACGGTACTTCCATCGGCCGCGTGCGCGGTCTCGGCTCCAGCCACCACGGCACGCACCACTTCCTGTCGTCGCGGTTGACGGCGGTCGGCAATCTCGTGCTGATCCCGTTCCTGATGATCAGCCTCGCGCTCATGCCTTCGCATGATTACGCCACGGTCCATGCCTGGGCGGCCAAGCCGCTGCCGGCCACTGCGCTGATCCTGATCATGATCAACACCTTCCAGCACGCGCGCCTTGGCGTGCAGGTCATGCTGGAAGACTACATCCACGAAGAGGGCGGCAAGATCGCGGCCTGGCTTCTCGTCAACATCCTGCCGCTGGCGGGCGCTGCTTTCGGCATCGTCTCGGTCGTGCGCATCGCTCTCGGGAGCGCCTGAGTCATGGCTTCCAATCCTGCCTACAAGATCATCGACCATACTTACGACACCGTCGTCGTCGGCGCTGGCGGCTCGGGCCTGCGCGCCACGATGGGCTCGGCGCAGGCTGGTCTGCGCACCGCCTGCATCACCAAGGTCTTCCCGACGCGGTCGCACACCGTTGCCGCGCAGGGCGGCATTGCAGCCAGCCTCGGCAACAACAGCCCGGACCACTGGACCTGGCACATGTACGATACCGTCAAGGGTTCCGACTGGCTCGGCGATCAGGACGCGATCGAATACATGGTTCGCGAAGCCCCGGCTGCGGTCTACGAACTGGAGCACGCGGGCGTGCCCTTCAGCCGCAACGCAGAAGGCACGATCTACCAGCGCCCGTTCGGCGGCCACATGCAGAACATGGGCGAAGGCCCGCCGGTGCAGCGCACGTGCGCGGCCGCAGACCGCACCGGCCACGCCATGCTCCACGCGCTCTATCAGCAGAGCCTGAAGTACGACGCGGACTTCTTCATCGAATACTTCGCGATCGATCTCATCATGGAACCCGGCGCGAACGGCGTTCCCGAATGCCGGGGCGTCATCGCCATGTGCATGGACGATGGCTCGATCCACCGCTTCCGCAGCCATGCGGTCGTGCTCGCCACGGGCGGTTATGGCCGCAGCTATTTCACCGCCACTTCGGCGCACACTTGCACCGGCGATGGCGGCGGCATGGTGCTGCGTGCGGGCCTGCCGCTGCAGGACATGGAGTTCGTGCAGTTCCACCCAACCGGCATCTACGGCGCGGGCGTGCTCATCACCGAAGGCGCACGCGGCGAGGGCGGGTATCTCACCAATTCCGAAGGCGAGCGCTTCATGGAGCGCTATGCGCCGTCCGCGAAGGATCTTGCCAGCCGCGACGTGGTCAGCCGCTCGATGGCGCTGGAAATCCGCGAAGGGCGCGGCGTCGGTCCGCACAAGGACCACATCTACCTGCACCTCGATCACATCGACGCGGGCGTTCTGGCAGAGCGGCTTCCGGGCATCACCGAAAGCGGCAAGATCTTTGCGGGCGTCGACCTGACGCGCCAGCCGCTGCCGGTTGTGCCGACGGTGCACTACAACATGGGCGGCATCCCCTGTAACTACCACGGCGAAGTGGTGACCATCGGCGCGGATGGCAATCCGGAAACGGTGATCCCCGGCCTGTTCGCGGTGGGTGAGGCGGCGTGCGTTTCGGTCCACGGCGCAAACCGCCTTGGCTCGAACTCGCTGATCGACCTTGTCGTGTTCGGCCGCGCCACGGGCCTGCGCCTCAAGGAAATCATCAAGCCGGGTTCGTCGCACAAGGCCTTGCCGAAGGACAGCGCGGACCTCGCGCTCACCCGGCTCGATACGTTCCGCCACGCCAATGGCGGATCGCCAACGGCAGCGGTGCGTACCGAAATGCAGCGCACGATGTCGGCCCACGCGGCGGTGTTCCGCACCGATGAACTGATGAACGAAGGCAAGGTCAAGCTCGCCGCGACGTATGAGCGGATGCAGGACATCAAGGTTTCGGATCGTTCGCTGATCTGGAACTCGGACCTCATCGAAACGCTTGAGCTCGACAACCTGATCTCGCAGGCGTCGGTCACGATGCATTCGGCCTCAAACCGCAAGGAAAGCCGCGGCGCCCACGCGCACGAGGATTACCCCGAGCGCAACGATGCTGAATGGATGAAGCACACCGCCAGCTGGTTTGATGGCTGGGGCGGCAAGGGCGGAGCGGTGAAGCTCGATTATCGCCCGGTGCACGAATACACGCTGACGGACGATGTCGAGTACATCAAGCCGAAGAAGCGCGTTTACTGACGGATGCCCGCGCTCAAGATGATGGGGCGCGGGATATGGCTTCTGGTGGCCGGGCTTGCCTTGATGGCAGGCCCGGCCATTGCCGTTCCGCCGCCCGAACCGGCGGCCTTGCCTGATCCGCTACAGGCGGGCTGGAAGGGCAAGCACGTCTGCGAGGTGCTCAAGGACAACGAGCGGATGCGGGTGCTGCGCTGCACGTTTCCGCCGGGCTGGGGCCATGAACGGCACCACCATGCGCCGCATTGGGGCTATATCCTCAAAGGCTCCACCATGCGCATCACCACCGCCAGCGGCACCGTCGTGCGCAAGCTCAAGGCGGGCAACAGCTGGTGGAGCGATGGCATTCCCTGGCACGAAGGCCTCAACATCGGGCGCACCACCGGGGTCTATCTGATCGTCGAGCCCAAGTCCTGAACTGGCTGACCGAGGCGCGGCTTCAATGCCGCCGCCGGTTCGGTTTCTTGCGGGTTTGCCGGGGCGTGGGCGTTACTGCCTCTGTCGGCGCTTGTTCGGCGGCGGCCTGAAGCGCTGCTGCCTGCGCTGCGCTGGCCGCGCGCGCCGGATAGCGGCAGCTGCGCGCCTGCCCGTATCCTTTCAGGAACGCGCGGCGGCTTGCCCCGGCATAGAGCGCAACCTGCCATTGCCGCTCACGTGAAGCAGCGCCGGAAACCTCGCGGATCACCCCGCCGAACGGGATGAAGCTGGACAGGACCGATTTCGCCACGTGCCCCACGGCATTACCGCGCTTTTCATCGCGGGTCTTTTCAGTGGCGATATCGATGTCCGGCCCAAGGACCGCATCGAGCTGCACGATCTCGGCACCGATCGCGCGGCAGGACCGCAGGCCGCCCAGATCATAAGTCGCCTCGCGCGCGGCGAACAGGATAGGCGGAATCTCTTCCTTCTTGAGATTGAGATCGGAAAGCGGGGTTGTCGCCACCTCGCCTGCGGTGACATTCGAAGGCGCAACCGCCGTCTGCGCCAAGGCAGGAGCGGCGACGGCACTGACTAGGAGTGCGAGAGCCAGATGGCTGTGCTGCATGAAGGGGTCCCGCGTAGCCGGCATTGTGGCTGCCGCGCTATTGCGCTCCACCCGATGAGCGCACACTGAACGTGTCGCAAGCGTCCTCGTTGCCGGTTTCCAGCCCTTTGCGCAGCCAGGCCATGCGCTGGGCACTGCTGCCGTGGGTGAAAGCGGCTTCCACCGGGGTGCGCCCGGCAGACGCCATCAGGGTATCGTCGCCGATCTGATGCGCAGCGCGCAGACCTTCCTCGATATCGCCGGGCTCGATCTTGTCCTTGTTGCGTGCCGCCCACACGCCTGCATAGCAATCGGCCTGCAATTCGAGCGCGACGGACAGCTTGTTCGCCATCGGCGGATTGCGGCGCTGCGCCTCGTTCACCTGATCCGAAGTGCCGACAAGGTTCTGCACGTGGTGGCCATATTCGTGCGCCATCACATAGGCCCGCGCGAAATCGCCGCCCGCCTGCATCTGGCGCTCCATCTCGGTATAGAAATCGGTGTCGATGTAGATGCCCTGGTCCGCCGGGCAATAGAACGGCCCCATCGCGCTTTGCGCCGCGCCGCAGCCTGATTGGCCATCACGCGCATAGAACACCAGCTTGGGCGGGGTAAAATCCACGCCCGCCTTCTGGAACAGCGGCGCCCATGTCTTGTTGAGCGAGGCGAGCGCATTGCAGCTTTCGCGGCTGAAGGCATTCACACTGCAGCTTTCGGCAAGGCTTGAGCCCTGGCGCGGCGCTTTGCCTTCGGCGGCGGGGCCTGATGCGCCTTGCATGTTCTGCAGCGTGCCCAGCGTCTGAAGAGGGTTGATCCCGAACACCAGCGCCCCGATCAGCGCGATGATCACGCTGCCGCAACCGATCTTGCCGCCGCTGCCGCCCAATCGCCCGCCGCCGCCGCGCTGGTCCTCGACATTGATCGAACCGTCGAAATCATCGAGCCGCATCGTTGTGTCTCCTGTCCGGGATCGGGATTGCCCGCAAGCAGGCCCGACGCGCAAGGGGGTACGTAACGCCCGCCTGGATCTGCCGCAGAGGGAACTTGCGCAGCGGGGCTGCATTTGCGAGCACGGGTGCTGCGTTGGAGCGTTCAAGGATGGCGATGAGTCGTTGTGGGTAAGCCGGTTGCCATGAACCTTTCTGCCCGGACCGGCGCAAGGCCCAAGCGGTTGGCCGGTGTTGCCATGGCCGTTCTCGCGCTGGTGCCACTTGCGGCCATGGCGGCGGCCCCAACCAAGCGCCAGCTCGCCCAGATCGAGGCGCAGTTGCGCAAGCATGTCACCACCCTTTCGAGCGACGAATATGGCGGGCGCGAACCGGGTACGCCGGGCGAGACGCTGACCTTGCGCTATCTCGCGCGCGAATGGTTCGATATCGGCCTCGAATCGGGCACCAATGAACCCGGCAACGCCTGGTTCGCGCCGGTCGAGCTGGTCGAGCGCGAACCGCAGGGATCGCGCGCGCAGTTTCTTCACAGCAAGCGGCGCGTGGCGGTGGCGGACACCAGCACCTTTGTCGTCACCTCGGGCCTGCGCAGCCTGATCGAGAACGCGCCGCTGATCTATGTCGGGCGCAATTCGGGCGGTGACGGCGCGCGCACCGAATTGGCTGGACGCGTCGCGGTCATCCTCGACAGTGAGGCGCCGCCAGCGGAATCGGGAAAACCGGGGGCTGCGCCAGCTGCCGTCCGGCCGGTTGATCGGGCCGGGCTGCTCCTCGCCAGCGGCGCGGCGGCGGTGCTCACCGTGCTCGATGGCGATCGCACATTGGAGGATGTCATGGCGCGCCGCCGCCGCGCCGGTTATGCGCTTTCGGGCGAACGCCTCGGCGGCGATATCGAAGTCTTCCTTGCGCCTGATGCCGCGCGCCAGCTGCTGGCGGCGGCCGGTGCGCCCGATCTGGCGGGGCTGAAAGCCGCGGGCGCGGTGCCCGGTTTCAGCGCGAAGGCGCTGGGCATCACCGGTTCGTTCGAGGCGACCAACCGCGAGACACGGATCAAGACGCACAACCTCATCGGCAAGATCGAAGGTCGCCGCCCCGGTTCCGGCGCAGTCGTGCTGATGGCGCACTGGGACCACTTCGGCACATGCGCCGAAGCGCCCGCCGAAAAGCAGATCTGCCCCGGCGCGGTCGACAATGCCTCAGGCCTTTCGGTCATCACCGAAGTTGCGCGCCTGCTCTCTGCGGGCAAGCCGATGGACCGCGATGTCTATCTCGTCGCGACAACCGGCGAGGAACTGGGCCTGCTCGGCGCGCTCGCCTTTGCCGAGAACCCGCCCGTGCCGCTGGGCAGCGTGGTTGCCGCCTTCAATGTGGACAGCAGCGGCCTTGTGCCTGCCGGTTTGCCGGTCAGCGTGATCGGGCAGGGCATGACCCCGCTCGATCCGGGCATTGCCAAAGTGCTCAAGACAATGAAGCGCAAGCTGGCCTCCGGCGACGCCGCCAATGCCTTTGCCCGGCGACAGGACAGCTGGGCCTTGATGCAGCACGATGTGCCCTCGGTCATGGTCAGCACCAGCTATTCCGACCCGGCCCGGCTCGAAGCGTTCATGGACAATGTCTATCACCGCCCGACCGACGATGCCTCGCGCGTGGTCTATGGCGGCATGGTCGATGATGTGCTGGTGCAGACCGAACTGGTGCGGTTTTTCGCCGATGCGAAGGTGTGGCCTGCCACTGGGCCCACCAGCAGCCAGGTCGCAGGTGCAAAATAGGCAGCGGGGCTAGCCTAAACCGCCCTGCTTGATTACATGGGCCGCCACGAATCGTCCCCCTCCCGCAAGTGGCGCACCCCATGGATATCCCTCTCGGCCTTACCTTCGACGACGTCCTGCTGCGCCCCGGCGCTTCGGACATGGTGCCGACGCAGGCCGATACCCGCACCCGCCTGACCAGCTCGATCACGCTGAATATCCCGGTGATTTCGGCCGCGATGGATACCGTGACCGAAGCAGACATGGCGATTGTCATGGCGCAGCTTGGCGGGATCGGCGTGCTCCACCGCAATCTCACGGTCGAACAGCAGGCCGCCGCCGTGCGCGCGGTGAAGCGGTTCGAGAGCGGGATGGTGGTCAATCCGATCACGATCACGCCCGATGCCACGCTGGGCGATGCGCAGGCGATCATGCGCGCCAACAAGATCAGCGGCATTCCGGTCGTCGAACACAGCGGCAAGCTGGTCGGCATCCTGACCAACCGCGATGTGCGCTTCGCAGATAACCCTGCGCAGCCGGTGCACGAGCTCATGACGCACGACAACCTCGCTACGGTCAAGCTTGGCACGTCGGGCGATGAAGCGCGCCGCCTGCTGCACCAGCGCCGGATCGAGAAGCTGCTGGTGGTGGACGATGCCTTCCGCTGCATTGGGCTGATCACGGTGAAGGACATCGAAAAGGCCGTTACCTACCCGAACGCGACCAAGGATGCAGGCGGACGCCTGCGCGTCGCGGCGGCCAGCACGGTCGGCGAAAAGGGCCTCGAGCGCACCCGCGCACTGGTCGATGCCGAATGCGATGTGATCATCATCGATACCGCGCACGGCCATAACCGCGATGTTGCCCGCGCAGTGGAAGCCGTGAAGGCGCTTTCGAACACCGTGCAGGTGATCGCCGGCAATGTCGCCACGGCGGAAGCCACGCGCGCGCTGATCGATGCGGGCGCGGACGGAATCAAGATCGGCATCGGGCCGGGCTCGATCTGCACCACGCGCATCGTGGCGGGTGTCGGCGTGCCGCAGCTGACGGCGGTGCTCGAATGCGCGGCGGAAGCGGCGAAGTCTGGCGTGCCGGTGATCGCCGATGGCGGCCTGCGCACTTCGGGCGATGCGGCCAAGGCGCTGGCGGCGGGCGCGAGCACGATCATGGTCGGTTCGATGCTGGCAGGCACCGAAGAAGCCCCTGGCGAGACGTTCCTCTATCAGGGCCGTGCCTACAAGTCATATCGCGGCATGGGCTCGGTCGGCGCGATGGCGCGCGGTTCGGCGGATCGCTATTTCCAGCAGGACATCAAGGATTCGATGAAGCTGGTGCCCGAAGGCATCGAAGGCCAGGTGCCCTACAAGGGCCCGGCCAAGGATGTCGTCCACCAGCTCGTCGGCGGGATCAAGGCGGCGATGGGCTACACCGGCAGCCGCACGCTCGATGAACTGCGCGACAATGCCCGGTTCGTGCGCATCACCAATGCGGGCCTGCGCGAAAGCCACGTCCATGATGTTGCGATCACGCGTGAGGCACCGAACTATCCTTCGCGCTAAGCTCAGGCGATGACTCCCGCCGCGCGGGTGCAATCCGCCATCGACGTTCTCGATGCGGTGATCGCCGCAGCGCGCCGCGAAGGCGCGTCGGCAGAGCGCGTGGCGGCGGATTGGCTCAAGACGCGGCGCTTTATCGGCTCGAAGGACCGCCGCGCGATCCGTGATCTGGCGTGGAACGCGATCCGGCTGTGCGGCGAAGTGCCTGAAACCGGCCGCGCCGCCATGCTTGCGCTGGCCGCGCGCGATCCGGCGCTGGCGGGGCTGTTCGATGGATCGAACTATGGCCCCGCGCCGATCCTTGACGATGAGCCGGTGGCGGCTGCTGGCCTTGCACCCGCGTGGCTGGAAGAACGGCTGCTGGCATCAGGCATCACGGCTGAGCAAGGCGCGGCGCTGCTGGGCCGGGCGCCGCTCGATCTGCGGGCCAACCGGCTCAAGACAACGCGCGACAGGCTTGCCGTAAGCCTGCCCGCGGCCGCGGACCATACGCAGGCACCGGACGCGCTGCGCCTGCCGGGCGGCACACCGGTGGAGTCATGGCCGGAGTTTGCCGATGGCCTGTTCGAGGTTCAGGATAGTGGCAGCCAGCTGACCTGCAGTGCCCTTGAGGTTCGCCCCGGCGAGGCAGTGGTCGATCTTTGCGCCGGGGCTGGCGGCAAGACTTTGGCGCTGGCGGCAGCGATGCAGGGGGAGGGCCACCTGCTGGCCTGCGATATCGACCGCGCGCGGCTCTCGCGCCTTGCTCCCCGTGCCGCGCGCGCCGGTGCGGCGGTGGAAACGCGCCTGCTCGATCCGGGCAAGGAGCGTGCGGCACTGGCGGACTGGCAGGGCCGGGCCGACGCCGTGATGGTGGATGCGCCGTGTTCGGGCACGGGCACGTGGCGACGCGGCCCGGAAGCGCGCTGGCGGCTCACATCGCAGGGGCTCGCCCGTTATGCGCGGACGCAGGCCGAAGTGCTGCGCATCGGCGCGCAGCTGGTGCGGCCCGGCGGGCGGCTGACCTATGTCGTGTGTTCGCTGCTCGATGCCGAGGGGCCTGACGTGGTCACCGCGTTTCTGGCGGAAAACCCCGCGTGGCGCGCGGCGAACCAGCAAGTTGGCGCAGGTACCCCGCGCGGTGACGGGCTGAGGCTTACCCCTTGGGACGACGCGACAGACGGGTTTTTCTTCGCAACACTTCATCGGCTATGATACGCAGCAGGACCATGGAGGCCGGGGGATCACGCGCGCCGCATGGCGGGCTCTGGGAGTTGTTGATGCGCTACATGCCTTTGGCGATGGCTTTGTCTGTTCTTGTGCTGGTGACGGGAAGTGCCGGGACGGCGGGTGTTTCCATCCCGACCGATCCGCGCGCCAGATCGCTGGTCGAAGCGGGCCGCAGCCTGCTGGTTCAGGGTGATGTGACCGGCGCTACCGACAGTTTCGAGGCCGCATTGGCCATCGATCCGGGCAATCCTGCTACCTATCTTGCGCTAGGCGATGCCGCGCGCGCGGCAGGGATGCAGGGCAAGGCGATTCACTATTACCGCGATGCGCTGGAGCGCGATCCCAACAACCTTGCCGCGCTGGCCGGTGAAGGCGGGGCGATGGCCGAAAAGGGCGCGCTGGACAAGGCGAAGGGCAATCTTGCGCGGCTCGAAGGCCTGTGCGGGCGCACTTGCCCTGAGGCGCAGAGCCTTGCCGGCGTGATCGCCAAGGGCCCTGTAGCACGGGTGCTTTCCGCCGATGCTGTGAAGCCGGAACCTGAGGTTGAGGCCAACTGAGGCGCAAACGCCTCAGATCAGGTTGCGGAATTCCTCGACCACCTGCCGGTAGACCCGCTTCTTGAACGGCACAATCAGTTCGGGCAGCAGTTCGGCATCGATCCATTGCCACGAGCGGAATTCAGGGTGCTTGTGCGCATCGAGCCGGATCTGCTCGTCCGCCCCGGTGAAGCGCACCAGCAGCCAGCGTTGGCGCTGGCCGCGATAACGCCCGCCCCACAGCTTGCCGATCAGGTGATCGGGCAAGTCGTAGAGATATTCCTCGCGGCTTTCGGCGATGATCGTGACGAGGTCGGCGGTGACGCCGGTTTCCTCTTCCAGCTCGCGCAGCGCGGCGGGATGGAGGTCTTCGCCCTCGTCGATCCCGCCTTGCGGCATCTGCCAGGCATCCCCTTCGGTTGTGCCAGCCGCCTTGCTGTCAATCCGCTGGCCGACAAACACGCGGCCCTCGGCATTGACGAGCATGACGCCCACGCAGGGACGATAGGGAAGCCCGGCAGGATCCATGCTCATCAGGCGCGGTTCAGCAGCAGGCGCGCGGCGGCGAAGATGCGCTGCATGTCGCCCGGCGCGCTGGCGTAGGCCTTGCGCAGCTGGGCGAAGGCGTGGGTCGTACCCTTCATTTCAAGGAACACCACTTCGGCCCCGGCGCGGATCAGTTCTGCGCCATAGACCCGTCCGCTGTCGCGAATCGGATCGAGGCTGGCGGTGACCAGCACTGTCGGCGGGGTATCGGCGTGATTGCCATAGATCGGATAAGCGCGCGGATGGCCGGGCTCGGCGGCATAGGCGTTCGAGAACCACGCCATCGTCTCTGCCGTCAGCACGAAGCCATCGGCGAACTGGTGGAACGAGGCGTGATCGGGCTTGTCGTCGCTGAGCGGATAGATCGGCACCTGCAGCACCACGGGGGCGGCGGCAGGCTGCGCGGCGAGGGCCTGCGTGACCACGATCGCCAGATTTCCGCCCGCCGAATCGCCCATGGGAATGAGGCCGGTGATCTGGCGGCCGAGCGCCTCGGGGCTGGTGGCGACCCAGCGCGAGGCCGCTTCGCAATCATCCGGCGCGGCGGGGAAGGGGTGTTCGGGGGCGAGGCGATAATGCACCGCGATCACCGGCAGATCGAGCTCTGCGGCGATTTCGGTGCAAAGCGAATGGTGGCTATCAAGATCGCCGATGACGAAGCCGCCGCCGTGGAAGAACATCACCGCCGGGCCGGGCTCTCGCACTTCGCGCGCATCATAGAAGCGCAGCGGGATGTCGCCTGCCGGGCCCGGGCAGGTGATATCTTTGATCACCGCCAGCTCGCGCGGTTCGGCCTCTGCCAGCACGCCCATCTGCACATAGCTCGCCCGCGCGCCTTCCGGGCCCATTTCGGACATCGTCGGCCCCGGGACCGAGGCCATGAAATCGAGGAAGGCCTTCACATCGGGCCGGACATAGGGAGCGTTTGCAGTGTCTGACATGGGTTTCCTCTTCCTCGTGCGGGCCTTTTGCGCCTGATTCGGCAAGCCCGGCAACTGACAGTACTGTTATTTGCGGGGCTTGACGGACAGGGGCAATCGGAATCAAGAGCGAGCGCGAGATTTGCGGTGCATCAGTTTTTCTTCTTTGCGAACGGCTAGATGAGGGCATAGGCGCCTCAAGACGAAGCAACGTGCGCAAGAGGACGCGAGGGGCGCCGAGCAGCCCGCGCGGATAGCAGAGGATCATATGGCGACAGTTCTTGAGAGCGGACCCGAAGGCCTTACCGGCGGGAGCGATCTTGCTCCTGCGCCCGATGCAGTCGTGGTGCGTTTCGCGGGCGATTCGGGTGATGGCATGCAGCTTACCGGCGGCCAGTTCACGCTCTCGACCGCGCTGGCGGGCAACGACCTAGCCACGTTCCCCGATTTCCCCGCCGAAATCCGCGCGCCGCAGGGCACACTGTTCGGTGTTTCCGCCTTCCAGATCAATTTCGGCTCGACCGAGATCGACACTGCGGGCGATGCGCCCGACGTGCTGGTCGCGATGAACCCGGCGGCGCTGAAGACGAACGTCGGCGCGCTGAAAGCGGGCGGCCTGATCATCGCCGACACCGGCGAGTTCAACAAGCGCAACCTCGAAAAGGCGAAGTACGACGTCAGCCCGCTGGAGGATGGCAGCCTCGAGAAGTGGCAGGTCCTCGCGTTCGATATTTCGGCGCTGACGCTGGAGGCCGTGAAGCCCTTCGGCCTTGGCAACAAGGAAGCGCTGCGCTGCAAGAACATGTGGACGCTCGGCCTCGCGCTGTGGATGTTCGACCGTGACCGGCCGCCGCTGATCGACTGGCTCAAGGGCAAGTTCGCCAAGGCTCCGGTGCTGGCGGACGCCAATATTGCCGCGCTCAATGCCGGCCACGCTTATGGCGAGACGGCGGAGCTTTCCGGCCCGCTCAAGCAGTATCACCTCGCGCCTGCCGCCAGCGAGCCGGGCCTTTATCGCACCGTCACGGGCGCGGAAGCCATCAGCTACGGCCTCGTCGCCGGTGCGCAGCTGGCCGGGCTGGACCTGTTCTTCGGCGGCTATCCGATCACCCCGGCTTCGGCGATCCTGCACAACCTCGCGCGGCTCAAGGAGTTTGGTGTCACCACCTTCCAGGCCGAAGACGAAATCGCGGCCATCGCTGCGGCCATCGGCGCGTCCTATGGCGGCCACCTTGGCGTGACCTCGTCCTCCGGCCCCGGCATCGCGCTCAAGGGCGAGGCGATGGGCCTTGCGATCATGACCGAGCTGCCGCTCGTCATCGTCAATTCGCAGCGCGGCGGCCCTTCGACGGGCCTGCCGACCAAGACCGAGCAATCGGACCTCTATCAGGCAGTCTACGGCCGCAACGGCGATGCGCCGATGCCGGTGATCGCCGCGCGCAGCCCTTCGGACGCGTTCGAGTGCGCGATCGAGGCCTGCCGCCTCGCGGTCCAGTACATGACCCCGGTCATGCTGCTGACGGACGGCTATATCGCCAACGCGGCCGAACCGTGGAAGGTGCCCGATCCTGCGGGGTTCGAGCCGTTCCCGGTGACCTTCCTTGAGGAAGCCAACGGCCCCGATGGCAAGGTGCTGCCCTACGCGCGCGACGCGAAGGGTGCGCGCCCATGGATCAAGCCCGGCACGCCCGGCCTGATGCACCGCATCGGCGGGATCGAGAAGAACCCCGGCACCGGCAATATCGACTATGCACCGGCCAGCCATCAGGCGATGACCAACGCGCGCAAGGACAAGATCGACGGCATCGCCGCCGGTATCCCGGCGCAGGAAGTCACCTTGGGCGAAGCGAGCGGCAAGCTCGCGGTGGTGGGCTGGGGGTCGACTTACGGGCCGATCCATCAGGCCGTGCGCCGCGCCCGCCGCAAGGGGCTTGATGTGAGCCAGATCCACGTCCGCCACGTCTGGCCGCTGCCGGAAAACCTTGGCGAATTGCTCAAGGGCTACGATCAGGTGCTGGTGCCCGAAATGAACACCGGCCAGTTCAAGACCGTGCTGCGCGATCAGTATCTGGTCGATGCCAAGCCGCTCAACAAGACGAGCGGGCAGCCGTTCACCATTGCCGAAATCGAGGCGGCGATTGCCGCGGCGCTGGCCTGAGGGAAGCGAAGCCATGAACGACATGACCCCCATCAAGACCACGCTCAAGGACTGGGAAACCGATCAGGAAGTCCGTTGGTGCCCAGGCTGCGGCGACTACGCGATCCTCAAGGCGGTGCAGCGCACGCTGCCCGAAATCGGCGCGGACCCGGCCAAGACCGTATTCGTCTCGGGCATCGGCTGCTCCAGCCGGTTCCCGTACTACGTCGAAAGCTATGGCTTCCACACGATCCATGGCCGCGCGCCCGCCTTTGCCACGGGCCTCAAGCTCGCCAATCCGGAACTCGATGTCTGGCTGGTGACGGGTGACGGCGACGGCATGTCGATCGGCGGCAACCACACGATGCACGTGCTGCGCCGCAATCTGAACACGCAGATCCTGCTGTTCAACAACGAGATCTACGGCCTGACCAAGGGGCAGTATTCGCCCACGAGCCGCCCCGGCACCGTCTCGCCAACCACGCCGCTGGGTTCAGTTGACCGTCCGGCTTCCCCTTGCGCCTTTGCGCTGGGTGCAGGCGGGCGCTTCATCGCGCGGGCCTATGACGTTTCGAAGGAACTCTCCTCGGTGCTGAAAGCCGCACACGCCCATCAGGGCGCGGCGTTCGTGGAAATCTTCCAGAACTGCATTGTCTACAACAAGGACGTCTTTGCCGATTTCACCGAAAAGGCCGGTGCCGCCACGGGCCAGCTCTGGCTGAAGCACGGCGAGCCGATGCTGTTCAACAAGGGCACCCAGGGCATTGCGCTCGATACCGAGACGCTCAGCCTCAAGGTGGTCGATGTGGTGGACGGCGATTGGCAGGCGGCGGGCGTGCGCGTCCACGATGTGAAGAACCGCGCGATGGCGCATCTCCTTGTCGAAATGCCGTTCGGCCCGTTCCCGATGGCGCTGGGCGTGATCTACGATGATCCGCGCCCGACCTTCGAGGCCAGCGTGATCGAGGAGCGCACCCGCGCCGCAGCCGGCAAGACCGCGAACCTCGCTGCACTGCTCAGCAAGGGCCAGACCTGGACGGTGGAGTAACGCGCGCCCTCCGGGGCAGTGGGCGGGGCCAGCGGCCTGTGCGATAGGCCTTTGCCATGACCACACCTTCCATCGTCTGGCTGCGCCGCGATCTGCGCCTTGCCGATCAGGCCGCCTTTGTCGCTGCCGCCGCCGCTGGCCCGGTTATTCCGGTCTATGTGCTGGATGACGAGACCCCGCGCCATCGCCGCATGGGCGGAGCATCGCGCTGGTGGCTGCACCACAGCCTTGCCAGCCTCGATGCCGATCTGCGCAAGCTTGGTTCGCGCCTGATCCTGCGGCGCGGGCGGTGCGAGGCGGTGCTGGCGGAGCTGGCCCGCGAGACGGGCGCGGCAACCATCCACTGCCTGCGCCATTATGAACCGTGGTGGCGCAATGCCGAGCGCGCGGTGGGTGAGGCGGTCAAGCTGGTACGCCATCACGGCAATTATCTCGCTCCGCCGGGATCGGTGACGACGGGCAGCGGCAGCCCTTACAAGATCTACACCCCGTTCTGGCGCGCGCTCGAAGCGCGGATGCCGCCGCCCGCGCCGCTTCCCGCCCCGGCAAGCCTGCCCGCGTCCGAGGCGTGGCCAGCATCGGACGCACTGGAGGACTGGGACCTCCTTCCCACCAAGCCGGATTGGGCGGGCGGGATGCGCGGCGAATGGGCGCCGGGCGAGGCGGGCGCGGCTGACCGGCTTGAGGCCTTCCTCCCGCGCGGGCGCGCCTATGCCGAACGCCGTAATCTGCCCTCGGTGCCGGGCACTTCGCGGCTATCACCGCACCTGCATTTCGGAGAGATTTCGCCCGCGACGATCTGGCATTCCGCGGCAGAGTGCGGTGGGTCGGTGAGCACGTTCCTCGGCGAGTTGGGCTGGCGCGATTACGCGCAGAACGTAATCCTGCAGATGCCGGACTATGCCGGAAAGCCTGCGCGGGAGGCCTTTGACACCTTTGCGTGGCGCGATGACCCCGAAGGCCTCAAGGCATGGCAGCAGGGCCGCACCGGCTATCCCATCGTCGATGCCGGGATGCGCGAGCTGTGGGCGACGGGCTGGATGCACAACCGGGTGCGGATGATCGCGGCCAGCTTCCTGATCAAGCACCTGCTGATTGATTGGCGGCAGGGCGAACAGTGGTTCTGGGATACGCTGGTTGATGCCGATTACGGCTCCAATGCCGTGAACTGGCAGTGGAGCGCAGGCACGGGCGTCGATTCCAACATGTTCGTGCGGATCATGGCGCCGCTGACCCAGTCCCCCAAGTTCGATGCGGCCGCCTATATCCGCCAGTGGGTGCCTGAGCTGGCGCATCTGGACGATGCCCGCATCCACGATCCCGATGTGCGCCCGCGCGCCTATCCGCCGCGCATTATCGGCCATGCCGAAGCCCGCGCCCGGGCGCTGGCGGCTTATGCTCGGTGGAACGACGCGCGCGGCTGACGGCCCGATAGCGGTCTCAAGCCGCCTTGAGGTTTTCTGAAAAGACCAAGGGAAAATTTACCATCCTGCCTCACGCCACCGGGCGGTAAACCCCGTCGCCGCGATAGCGCTGCAGGATGTTGTCGTGGATGATGGGGCTGAGCAGGCTGGCGAAGGCGCAGCCGACCTGGCCGCGCTGCCACCAGACGACTTCGCTTTGCAGCGATTCCAGCCCCGGCAACGTCAGCCAGCAGATCGTGCCGACATGCATCCGATTGAGCGAAGTGGCCGAAAAGCCGCCCAGCGAGAGATCGTGGACCACGGTGTGAAAGCTTTTTGCGCCCGAAGGCCGCAGGCTGGCCGGGATGTTGACCTTGCTGCGCGGCGCGCAGCGATCTTCCTGGGTCGCCTGATAGTAGGCTTCGTTCGCGTAAGGATCCCAGTCCCTGTGCATGGCGATTGTCCTGAGCCGATTCGGCCTCCCCCTGGCGGGAAGACCTTGGCCGACTATCGCCGGACGGGCTTAACCGTTTGTCAGGACTTGTGGTTCGCGGGGCTGGTTAACCGATACGCGGGCAGGGCTGGCAAATGATTCACCAAGCAGAGCCGTGATATAATCGGCAACCACTTCCGGAGCCTTAACGCTGGCGGGGTCTTCGCCGGGATAGGCCTTGGCGCGCATCGCCGTGCGCGTGGCGCCCGGATCGAGGATCGCCACGCGGATGGCGGACAGGTTGCGGACTTCCTGCGCATAGGCATCGAGCAGGTTCTCGAACGCCGCCTTGGTTGCGCCGTAGGCGCCCCAGTAGGCGCGCGGGGCGGAGCCGACGCTGGAGGTCACGCCGATCACGCGCGCGTCCTTGCTCTTCTTGAGCATGGGATCGAACCCGGCGATCAGGGATTGGGTGGCGAGGACGTTGAGCGTCATCGCCCGCGTCAGGTCCTTCTGCTCGATCTGCCACACCGGAGTCAGCGTGGGCAGGACCGCCGCATTGATGACAAGGATATCGAGCGCATCCCAGCGGCGGCCAATGGCGGCGGCAAGGCGCGCGATGCCATCAGGCTCGGCCAGATCGACCGGCGCGATCGTGGCCTTGCCACCCGTGTCGTAGATCGCCTGCTCGGTCGCTTCGAGGTCCTTGCCCGCGCGCGCAGTGATGATCACGTGCGCGCCAGCTGCCGCAAGAGCCTTGGCCGTGGCGGCCCCGATCCCGCGGCTTGCGCCGGTGACGAGGGCGAGCTGGCCGTCGAGAGGTCCGCTGCCGCTCATGCGACTTTCCCGACGGGAAGCGGAAGCTGATCCGTGCCATCACGGCCGACCAGATCGGTCAGGCGCGTGGGGTATTCGCCGCTGAAGCAGGCATCGCAATATTGCGGGCAGGCCTTGTTGCGCTCGGCCTCACCCACCGCGCGGTAGAGCCCGTCGATCGAGATGAAGGCAAGGCTGTCGGCATGGATGAACTTGGCCATCGCCTCCACGTCCATCGTTGCGGCGAGCAGCTTGGAACGTTCTGGCGTATCGACGCCGTAGAAGCAGGAATGTTCGGTCGGGGGGCTGGCGACGCGGAAGTGGACTTCGCTTGCGCCGGCATCGCGCATCATCTGCACGATCTTCATCGAGGTGGTGCCGCGCACGATCGAATCGTCGATCAGCACGATGCGCTTGCCCGCCACCAGCGCACGGTTGGCATTGTGCTTGCGCTTCACATCGGCGTGGCGCGCACCGTCCGAAGGCTGGATGAACGTGCGCCCCACATAGTGCGAGCGGATGATGCCAAGCTCGAAGGGAATGCCCGAGGCCTGCGCAAAGCCGAGTGCCGCAGGAACGCCGCTATCGGGCACCGGGATCACGAGATCGGCTTCAACCTCGGATTCGCGCGCCAGTTCGGCACCGATGGCCTTGCGCACTTCATAAACCGAGCGGCCGCCCATGATCGAATCCGGGCGGCTGAAATAGACGTGCTCGAAAATGCACGGGCGCGGGCTGGGGCGACCGAACGGGCGGTGGCAGCGGATTTCGCCGTCATGGCCGACCTGGATCATTTCGCCCGGCTCGACCTCGCGCACGAAGTCCGCGCCGATCACATCGAGCGCCACGGTTTCGCTCGCGAAGACCACCGCATCGCCCAGCTTGCCCATCACCAGCGGGCGGATACCCAGCGGATCGCGGCAGGCGATCATGCCCTCGTTGGTGAGGCAGATCAGCGAATAGGCGCCTTCCACCAGCCGCAGCGCATCGATGAAGCGGTCGAGCAACGTGGGATAGCGGCTCGTCGCGACGAGGTGGATGATGACTTCGGTATCGGAGGTCGACTGGAAGATCGCGCCCTTGGCAACCAGATCGCGCTTCAGCGTCATCGCGTTGGAGATATTGCCGTTGTGCGCGATGGCAAAGCCGCCGGTGGCCAGATCGGCGAACAGCGGCTGCACGTTGCGCAGGCCCGAGCCGCCGGTGGTCGAATAGCGCACATGGCCTGCTGCCATCGAGCCGGGCAGTTCGGCAATCGCTTCGCTGCTCGAAAAGATGCTGGCGACATGGCCGATGCCCCGCCGCGAATAGAATTCCTGCCCATCGAAGCTGGTGATGCCCACCGCTTCCTGGCCGCGGTGCTGCAGCGCGTGCAGCCCGAGCGCGGAAATGGCGGCAGCATCGCGCGCGCCGAGCACGCCGAAAATGCCGCATTCCTCGCGCAGCTTGTCCCCGTTTTCATCGAAAAAGGGATGGGCTGCGCCGCAAAGGGGATCAGGGAGGTTCATGGGCGTTCCGGAAACTTGCGCTGCGGTGCCTGTACCGGCACCTTCTGCGGCCATGTGGCGAGCTTTGGGCCTTAAAGCAAGTGCCTGCAATCCGCAGTTTCGCCCGGTGGATGGGCCGATGCCATGCCGATGCCATGCCGATGCCATGCCGATGCCATGCCGATGCCATGGTTGCCACGTCCCGCACATGCGCCTAGATGGCCGGACACATGATGAAGCGAGCCCGCTCTTGATCCTCTCGCCCTTCGAATGGACCATCGCCAAGCGCTATATGCTGCCGGGCCGGGGCGAAGCATTCATCGCCATGGTTGCGGGCATCAGTCTTGCCGCGGTCATGCTCGGCGTCGCCGCGCTGGTCATCGTGATGAGCGTGATGAACGGCTTTCGCGCCGAATTGCTCGACAAGATCGTGGGGCTTAATGGCCATGCGATCATCCAGGCCTATGGCGGTCGGCTCGATGACTGGCAGGATATCCTGAAACGTGTCGAGGCTACCCCGGGCGTCACGCGGGCCAGCCCGCTGATCGAACAGCCCTTGCTCGCCACGTTCAATGGCCGGGTCGAGGCGATCCTCGTGCGCGGCAATACCAACGCCGATCTGAAGCGCCTTTCCGCCAAGCGCCGCGCGGGCAGCTTCAACGAATTGCGCCCCGGCTCTACCAATGTCGCCATCGGCTCTCGCCTTGCCGAAAGCCTTGGCGCGCAAATCGGCGATACGATCACGATCATCAACCCGCAGGGCCGCGCCACGCCGTTTGGCACCGTGCCGCGCCAGATCGGCTACCGCGTGGCCGCGATCTTCGAGATCGGCGTCTATGATTACGATCAGGCCTATGTCGTGATGCCGATTGCAGACGCGCAGACGCTGCTGCTGACGGGCGATACCATCGGCATGATCGAGGTGACCACGACCGACGCCGATACCGCCGCCGAAACGCTCGCGCCGATCAAGCAGGCGCTGGTGGGCCGCGCGCAAGTGACCGACTGGAAGACGATCAACGCCAGCCTGTTCGAGGCCTTGGCGGTGGAGCGCGTCGCGATGTTCGTGGTGCTTTCGATCATCGTGCTGGTGGCGGTGTTCAACATCCTCTCCTCGCTGATCATGCTGGTGCGCGCCAAGACGCGCGATATCGCGATCCTGCGCACGATGGGGGCCACGCGCAAAAGCCTGCTCAAGGTCTTCGTCACCATCGGCTTCGTGATCGGCGCGCTGGGCACGGCGGTGGGGCTGGGGCTCGGTCTCGTGTTCCTCTATTTCCGCCAGCCGATCATCCACGGGGTCGAATTCCTTGCGGGCCGGCCGCTGTGGGATCCCTCGATCCGCTTCCTCACCGAACTGCCGAGCCGCAGCGATCCGGTCGAGATCGTCGTGATCTGCGCAATGGCGCTGGTCCTCAGCTTCCTCGCCACGCTCTATCCCGCGCTGACAGCGGCGAGCACCGATCCCGTGCAGGTGCTGCGTTATGAATGATCCTTTCGTCCGGCTTGCCGGGCTCAAGCGCAGCTTCAGCCAGGGCGGAGAGACCATCGAAGTCCTGCGCGGCATCGACCTTGCCATTCGCCCCGGCGAGATCGTGGCGCTGCTGGGGCCTTCGGGTTCGGGCAAATCGACCATGCTGCAAGCGGTCGGGCTGCTAGAAGGCGGTTTCACTGGGCAGATCGAGATTGCGGGCGTCGAGGCCAGCGCGCTTTCGGCTGACGCGCGCACCACGCTGCGCCGCGATCACCTCGGCTTCGTCTATCAGTTCCACCACCTGCTGCCCGATTTCAACGCGACCGAGAACGTGGTGCTGCCGCAGTTGATTGCGGGCAAGGGTGCGGGCGAGGCAAAGGCGCGGGCAGAGGAACTGCTCACCGCGCTCGGCCTCGGCCACCGGCTCACGCACCGGCCCAGCCAGCTTTCGGGCGGCGAGCAGCAGCGCGTCGCCGTTGCCCGCGCGCTGGCCAATCGCCCCGGCCTTGTGCTGGCGGACGAGCCGACCGGCAACCTTGACGAAGCGACCGCCGACAAGGTGCTGGAGCAATTCCTCAAGCTGGTGCGCGGCGAAGGCAGCTCTGCGCTGGTGGCCACGCACAACGAGCGCCTTGCGCTGCGCATGGACCGCGTGGTGCGCTTGCACGAAGGCCTGCTGGCATAACGCTCCCCGCTTGATCCCGCTGCCCTGCCGTGCCAGCCTGCGGCCAAAGCACATCAGGGGAGCCCGCAGCATGACCAGCCCGCAGACCATCGCCGATTTCACCGTGAAGATGCCCGGCGGCAAGGACTTGAGCCTCGCCGACAAGGCCGGCAAGGTGCTCCTCGTCGTCAACACGGCCTCCAAGTGCGGCTTCACCCCGCAGTATGACGGGCTGGAAGCGCTCTGGAAGAAGTACGGCGAGCGCGGCTTCGAAGTGCTGGCCTTCCCGTGCAACCAGTTCGGCGGGCAGGAGCCGGGCACGGCGGACGAGATCGAAAGCTTCTGCAAGGTCAATTTCGGCGTGAGCTTTCCGCTGATGTCGAAGATCGAGGTCAATGGCGACGGCGCCGATCCGCTCTACACCTGGCTCAAGGCCGAAGCACCCGGCGTGCTCGGCACCAAGGGCATCAAGTGGAACTTCACCAAGTTCCTGATCGGCCGCGATGGCAAAGTCGTGCGCCGCTATGCGCCGACGGACAAGCCGGAGAAGCTGGCGGCGGATATCGAGGCTTTGCTTTAAAAGGGCGGGGAGGGCGCACCAATCCCACGTGGATAATGCTCCTCCGAACCCTCGCAGAATCACCGCCCAAGCCCTAGCCTCTCCGAATGTCCCACGCCCCCTTCGTTCCGCTTCGTGTCTTCTCGTCATACACGATGCTCGACGGCGCGATTGATCCCAAGGCGATTGCCAAGACGGCGGCGGAGCGGGGGTTTCCGGCGATTGCCATCACCGATCGCAACGGGCTTTATGGCAGCGTCGCCTTCGCCAAGGCATGCTTCGATGCGGGCGTGCAGCCGGTCATCGGCACCATGCTCGCGGTGGCGCGGCCTGCGCGCGAAGGGGCGGCGAATACCGGGTTCGGGGCCTCTGCGCCCACCATCGATTGGCTCGCGCTCTATGCGCAGGATGCGGCGGGGTATGACAACCTGTGCCACCTCGTCAGTCAGGCGCACCTCGCGCGTCCGCTCGAATTTGCGCCGCATGTGCCGCTGGCGGAGCTCGCGGGCCACACCGATGGCCTGCTCTGCCTGACGGCGGCGGGGGAGGGGGCGCTCACCCGGCTCCTCGCCGATGGCCAGCAGACCGCTGCCGAGGCCTATCTTGCCGAAATCGAAGCGCTGTTTCCGCAGCGCCTCTACATCGAACTCGCCCGGCGCGGGGATGCGGCGGAAATGGCGGCGGAAGAGGCGCTGATCGATCTGGCTTATGCGCGCGATGTGCCGCTCGTCGCCACCAATCCGGCCTGCTTTGCCGAGCGCAGCTTTTATGATGCGCACGATGCCATGCTGTGCATCGCCAGTTCCACGCACGTCGATTCCACGGATCGCCCGCGTTCGTCCAAGGAGTGGTGGATCAAGCCCGCGCCGCTGATGGAGGAGACGTTCGCCGATCTCCCCGAAGCGATTGCCAACACGCTGGTCGTGGCGCAGCGCACCGCGTTCAAGCCGCCCTATCGCAAGCCGATCCTGCCCAGCCTTGCGGGCGACAAGGAAGGCGAGGCGCGGATGATGGCCGAAGATTCGCGCCGCGGCCTCGTCGCGCGGATGCTGCCCTATTATCCCGAGGCCGCGGCCGATGAACTGGCGGCAGCGCTGACGTGCCCGGTCGAGGAGATGGACAGCCTTCCCGCAGATGTGCTGCGCGCCGAAGGGCACTGGGACGAGGTGAAGCAATACCGCGACCGGCTCGAATTCGAGATCGGCATCATCAACCGCATGGGCTTTGGCGGGTACTTCCTGATCGTGGCCGACTTCATCAAGTGGGCCAAGGAACAGGGCATCCCGGTGGGGCCGGGGCGCGGTTCGGGTGCGGGCAGCCTTGTGGCGTGGGCGCTCACCATCACCGATCTCGATCCGATCAAGCTGGGCCTGCTGTTCGAACGCTTCCTCAATCCCGAACGCGTCTCGATGCCGGACTTCGATATCGACTTCTGCGAAACGCGGCGCGGCGAAGTGATCCGCTATGTTCAGCGCAAATATGGCGACGATCACGTCGCGCAGATCATCACCTTCGGCAAGCTGAAGGCCCGCGCGGTGCTGCGCGATACGGGGCGCATCCTGCAGATGAGCTACGGGCAGGTCGACCGCCTGTGCAAGATGGTGCCCAACCATCCGACCGACCCGTGGCCGCTGCCCCGCGCGCTCAACGGCATTGCCGACTTGAAGCGCGAATACGACCGCGATCCCGAAGTGCGCCGCCTGATCGATCTGGCGATGCAGCTGGAAGGCCTGCCGCGCAACAGCTCGACCCACGCGGCGGGCGTTGTGATCGGAGATCGGCCGCTGGCGCAGCTCGTGCCGCTTTACCGCGATCCTCGTTCCGACATGCCGGTCACGCAGTTCGACATGAAGTTCGTCGAGGAAGCGGGACTCGTGAAGTTCGACTTCCTCGGCCTCAAGACGCTGTCCGTCCTGCGCAAGGCGGTCGATCTCATGGCCAAGCGCGGCATCCAGATCGATCTCGACCGCCTCGCGTGGGATGATGCGGCGGTCTACAAACTGCTGCAGTCGGGCGATACCGTCGGCGTGTTCCAGCTGGAATCCGAAGGCATGCGCCGCACGCTGGCCGCGGTGAAGCCCACCAATTTCGGCGACATCATCGCGCTCGTCTCGCTCTATCGGCCTGGCCCGATGGACAATATCCCGCTGTTCGGCCGCCGCAAGAACGGCCTCGAAGAGATCGAATACCCGCACGAGAAGCTCTCGGTCATCCTTGCCGAGACTTATGGGATCTTCGTCTATCAGGAACAGGTGATGCAGGCCGCGCAGATCCTTGCGGGTTATTCGCTGGGGGACGCAGACTTGCTGCGCCGCGCGATGGGCAAGAAAGTTCAGGCCGAAATGGACGCGCAGCGCCAGCGCTTCGTCGATGGCTGCCTGACCGTTTCGGGGATCGACGCCAAGAAGGCCAACGAGCTGTTCGATTTGATCGACAAGTTCGCAGGCTACGGCTTCAACAAGTCCCACGCCGCCGCCTACGCGCTGCTCGCCTATCAGACCGCGTGGCTGAAAACGCATTACCCGCACGAGTTCTACGCCGCCTCGATGTGCTTCGATATGCACCAGTCGGAAAAGCTGGCGGTCTTTGTCGACGACATGCGCCGGTCGGGCCTTGCGCTCCACGGGCCGGATATCAACCGCTCCGAGGCCGAGTTCACGGTCGAGCGCACCGGAGATGGCTATGCCGTGCGCTATGCGCTGGCGGGCCTGCGCAATGTCGGCGAAAAGGCTATGGACGCCATCGTGGCCGAGCGCGAGGCCAATGGGCCTTACACCAGCCTTGATGATCTCTTCCGCCGCCTGCCCGCAGGCGCGATGAACCGGCGCGGGCTGGAAGCGCTGGCGGCTGCGGGCGCGTTCGATGCGCTGGAGCCGAACCGCGCGCAGATTACCGCCAACGCGGAACTGCTCATGGCCGTGGCGGACGAAGCCGTCCGTTCGCGCACATCGGGGCAGGCGGGCCTGTTCGGCGCAGAGGATCACGCCGTTCCCGCCACCCGCCTCGCCGAAACGCCGCCTTGGTCTCGCACGGACCAGATGGCGGCTGAGCGCGATACCTTCGGGTTCTACTTCGCCGCGCACCCCGTCACCGAATACCGCGCCGTGGCTTCCGCCAATGGCGCGCGCAGTTATGGCAGCCTGATGAGCGGGGATGGCGACGCTGCCGGGGGCCGCAGCGGTGCCGTCATGGCAGCGCTGGTCGAGAACGTGAACCGGCGCAAGACCAAGAAGGGCAATGATTTCATTGCGGCCGATTTCTCCGACAGCACCGGCCAGTTCTCCGCCTCGTGCTTCGAGGAAGCGCTGGTCGAGCCGTTCCAGCAATGGGCGCGCGAGGGGACTTGCGTGTTGCTCAACGTAGAGCTTGACCGGCCCAATCCGGATGAGCCACCGCGCATCACCGTGCGCGGGGCGCGTCCCTTGGCTTCGGTCAGCAGCGCGGCGCGGATGCTGCTCAAGCTCGATGTGACGAAGCCCGAAGCCATGTCCGAACTCGCGCTGCTGCTGCCGCGTGCCGAGGGTGCGCGGGGCGAAGTGCTCGCCCGCCTGCGCACCGGCAGCGCGCGCGAACCGGTCATGCGCCTCGGCGCGGACTTCGCGCTCGATTCGGATGTCATCGAGCGATTGATTCCGGTGGAAGGGCTTGCCAATGTGGCCCTCACCGCAAGACCGGACCGGCACTTGCGGCTTGTCGAATAAAACAACACGTTCAAGGGGAGTTTGGGATGCAGCTGGGTGCCATGCAGGATTGGTCACTGCGCGTAACGCGCTTCATCGATCATGCTGCGCGTGAACACGGTGGGCGCGAGATCGTCTCGCGCTGGGCCGATGGCAGCGAAACCCGCACCACCTGGGCCGGTATCCGCCACGATGCGATGCGCATGGCGCAGAAGCTGGCGAAGCTGGGCATCAAGCCGGGGGACCGCGTCGCCACCCTCGCCATGAACCACCACCGCCACCTCGTCACGTGGTACGGTGCGGTCGGTGTCGGCGGGGTGCTCCACACGATCAACCCGCGCCTGTTCGATGACCAGCTCGATTACATCGCCAACCACGCCGAAGACCGCGTGCTGTTGTTCGATGCCGCCTTCGCTCCGATCGTGGAGCGCATGAAGCCGCGCTGGAAAACCATCGAGCACTACATCTGCTTTGACAGCAGCAGCCCCGCCGAGCATTTCGAGGACTGGATCGCCACCGAAGACGGTCAGGGCGAATGGGCCGACGGCGATGAGCGCGATCCCTGCATGCTCTGCTACACCAGCGGCACCACCGGCAATCCCAAGGGCGTGCTCTACGAACACCGCTCGACCGTGCTCCATGCGATGACCGCGCTGACGCCGCAAGTCTTCGGCATGGATTGCCGCAGCGTGGCGCTGCCTATCGTGCCGATGTTCCATGCGGCCAGCTGGGGCCTGCCGTGGGCAGGTGCGGCAGCAGGCGCGAAGTTTGTCTACAGCGCGGTCAATGAGGCTTCGGTGCTGTGCGAACTGATGGAGCGCGAAAAGGTCACCACGTCGGCAGGCGTGCCCACCGTCTGGTTGAGCCTGCTCCAGTACATCGACGCCCATGGGAAGGATATTCCCGCGCACCTCAACACTGTTGTCTGCGGCGGCTCGGCCATGCCGCGCGCGATGATCGAGCGTTTCATGAAAGCGGGCCGACGCGTCGCCCATGCCTGGGGCATGACCGAAACTTCGCCCATCGGCACGACCGGCACTGAGACCTGGAACTGGGACGAGCTTTCGTTCGACGAGCAGGTTTCGATCAAGGCGATGCAGGGCCGCGTGCCCTTTGGGGTTGAGCTGCGCTGCGTCGATCTGGGGGATTGTTCCAAGGTGCTCCCGCGTGACGGCAAGACCTCGGGCGCGCTGCAAGTGCGCGGGGGATGGGTCGTTGGCCGCTATTTCAAGGCCGACAAGCCCGCAACCGACGCCGAAAATTGGTTCGATACCGGCGACGTCGCGGTGATCCACCCCGATGGCACGCTGCAGCTGACCGACCGTACCAAGGACGTGATCAAGTCGGGCGGCGAATGGATCAGCTCGGTCGAGCTGGAAAACGCGGCTATCGGTTTCCCCGGCGTGGCCGAAGCGGCGGCCATCGGCGTCTATCATCCGCGCTGGGACGAGCGCCCGCTGCTGGTGGTGGTGAAGAAGCCCGGTGCCGATTTCACTGGTGACGCGCTGCGGGATTACCTTGCCGGTCATGTCGCCAAGTGGTGGCTGCCCGATGCCGTCGCTTTCGTCGACGAGATCCCGCACACCGGCACCGGCAAGATCAGCAAGAAGGACCTGCGCGACGAGTTCCGCGACTGGAAATGGGAATCCTGAGCATGGACGAAGCCTATATCGATCCGAGCCGCGAGAACTTTGCAAAGTTCAAGGCGCTCCCGCGCGACACGCCGATCCACATGCTCAATCTGGTGCGCTTCAAGCCGCAGGCGACCTATCCCGAAGGCCACGAACTGGCAGGCAAGGGCCTGACCGGCGCGCAGGCCTACGCCGAGTACATGCGCACCATCCAGCCGGTTCTGGCGCGCTCGGGCGGGCAGATCGTGTGGGCCGGCGCCTTCGAAGCGATGGTCACCGGCCCGGCGGAATGGGAGTGGGACGAGACCTTCGTGATGGCCTATCCCGATGCGGCGGCGTTCTTCAGCATGCTCAAGGATCCGGACTATGCGCCGGTCGTCATCCACCGGCAGGCGGCTGTCGCCACCTCGCGGCTCGTGCGGTTTGGACCGAAGCGGTCCATTTCCTGACCTGTCCAGTTAGCATGTTCTAAACCATGTACTCGGTAAATCCGCTGAGTTGAACAGCAGCGGACCCCGATCATGCAAGCTTCCGATACGCAGAACGTCTGGCAGGCCATCGACTTGTGGGGCCGCGCGGTGCGTTCGGCCAACACCATGCTCGATTTGTGGTGGCTCTGGCTCGTGGTGGGTGCGCTGCTGTGGCTGGCCCTGCGCATCCGTTCGCAGCACGCGTTGATCGCGCAGCTTGATGAGCGCGCAGATGCCGCTTTCGGCGATGTCGACGCGCTGCTGCTCGAACGCAAGACGCTTGTCGGCAATCTCGTCGAAGTGGTGCGCGCCTTTGCCGCCAAGGAGCACGATGTGATCCGCGATGTCCTCGCTTCGCGGGTCGAGGCGATTGCCGCGCTGGGTGATGGGGCCATGATCGGCCAGCAGAACGCCGCGTTCCTCCAGAACCTTGTGTCACTCGGCGAACACTTCCCCGAACTCGAATCCGGCAGCCATTTCGCCACGCTGCGCAGCGATCTCGTGCGCATCGAGGACCGTATTACCGCCGCGCGCAAGTTCTACAACCTCGCGGTCGAGGAGCTGAATTCGGTCGCCCGTGCGTTTCCAGGCAATGTGATCGCATCTTTGAGCCGTCTGCCGCTGCGCGAGAAGTTCTCGCTCGGAGAACGGCGCGGCGCTTACGAAGAGACCACGCAGATCGCGTTCTAAGCTGGCGGAGCAGGCCCGATGGCGCAAGGCAGCAAGCCGCTCGGTTATGTCACGCATGCGGCGCAGAACCGGCGCCGCCTTGCGCGCACCATTGCGGGTTATATCGCCGCCTTCCAGCTGATCGGGGCCTTCGCACTCACCGCTCCGCTGCTCATCTTCGATCCGCTGCATACCATCCTGTCGGACCCCGCTGGCTACGCACTGCGCTATGCAGTGCCGCTCGGTGTGATCAGCGCGCTGATCTTCTGGAGCATCTATCGCGGCCACGCCGATGCCGTGCGCGCCGCGCTCGATATCCGCGACGTAACCCGCGCGGACGAACCCCGCTTTGTCGCCATTGCCGAGGAACAATGCACCGCGCTGGGTGTGCGTGCGCCGCGTTTCGGGGTGATCGAGGTGGACGCGCTCAACGCGCTCACGGTGGGCGATGGCCCGGCGCGCGGGCTGATCGCGGTCACGCGCGGCCTGCTCGAACGGCTTGACGATGATGAACTCGCCGCGGTCCTCGCGCACGAAGCGTCGCATATCCGCAATGGCGATACGCAGGTGCTTTCGGCCAACCATGCGCTGATGCGCACGGCGGTGACGCTGCAGGTCAACAATCCGCTGCGGATCGAAGACTGGCGGCAGATGATCATTCCGCTGTTCCTGCCGCCCTTCCTGCCGATCCTGATTGCGGGCAGCGCCGCGACCATGCTGGCCATGCGCCTCGCCAAGGCCGCGCGGCGCGATATCAAGCTGAGCCGCGATCACATCGCCGATGGCGAGGCGGTGCGGATGACGCACTTCCCCGAAGCACTCGTCAGCGCGCTCGGGAAGATTCGCGGGCAGGGCCGGTTCGATGGCAGCCGCCGCGTGGAAGCGCTGCTGTTCGAAGGGCCATCGGACCACGAAGGCGGCACGCACCCGCCGGTTGCTGAGCGCATTGCCGCGATCACTGCGCTGGGCCGTGATCTGATGGTGCCGGGCCGCCAGCGCAAGGACACGCGCGGACCCGCCACCATCCGGCCGCGCTTCGGCGTGCGGCCCAAGACGGCAAGCGCGCAGGAATACCCTTGCGACGAGGAAGGCCGCCCGCTCGAGCAGCCGCCGACGCCCACGCTGGCGCTGCAGCTGCTGCGCTTCACCGATCCGCCTGCTTACCGCCGCTGGAACGAGGCGTGCTTTGCCTGGTATGAATGGCGCGTTTCCGATCAGCGCAATGCGCTCGGCCTCACGCCGAAGATGCTCATCCCGGTGGTTTCGGTCACGGCATTCCTGCTCGTGTTCCACTGGCCAGCCAACAACGATCCGGCGCGGATGCTGGATACCTTCAGTCCGGCCAAGCTGGCGCAGACCTTCGACATGGTCAGGCTGGACAAGCCGTTCTGCGAAGGCCCTTCCTATCCTGACGGAACCTGCACTGGCGGCCAGACTTCTGGTACTTTCAGCGCCAAGCCCGCGCGCCGCAATACCTGGTCGCCCGATCTGCCCGCCGGTACGGCCGAACAGGATCAGGCGAGCGAGCGGGATGGCCCGCCCAGCGCGATGCCGGGCATGGTGATGGTGCTGTTTCTCTTTGGCCTTGTTGGCATGTCGGTCTTTGCGCCCGAACAGCTCAAGCGGCTGATGGGCGTGGTCGAGGCCAAACCGGGGCAGGCTGGCAGGCCCCAGCGCGAAAAGCCCTCCGCGCCATCGCCCGCGTCCTACCATGAACTCCCGCCTGCCGCGCCGCCACCTCCTTCGCTTGCGCCGCGCCCTGCAGGCGGCGGGTTTGGCCGCAAGCGCGTCTAGAAAAGCGCCAGTTGCCCGTCCCGCTCCGGCGCGCGGAACTGGCTGCAATCGAGCACGGGCCTTGCCTGCGCAATTCCTGCGCGCTTCAGCCCCAGCCGGAAGCGCTTGCGCACCAGATCGGTCCACACGCCGGTCGGCTTCATCCGGCTGAAGAAGCGGGCGTCGTTATCCTTCCCGCCGCGCACCGATTGCACGATGGCCATGACCTTCGCGGCGCGATCCGGGAAATGCACATCCAGCCATTCGCGGAACAAGGGCGCCACTTCGTGCGGCAGGCGCAACATGATCCAGCTGGCCGAAGCTACACCGCGCGCGCCCGCTTCAATCAGCGTCGCTTCGATGAAACTGTCTGTAATTGCGGGAATGATCGGCGAAACCGAGACATTGGTGTGCACGCCCGCTTTCGCCAAAGCTTGCAGCGCGGCCAGGCGCTTGGCGGGAGCGGAGGCGCGTGGTTCCAGAATGCCGGAAAGCCGGGGATCAAGGCTCGTCACCGAAATCGAAACAGCGGTCAGGTTCCGCTGTGCCAGCGCGCGCAGCAGATCGAGATCGTCGAGAACCCGCGCCGACTTGGTGGTGATCGTGACAGGATGCCCCACCTCAAGGCACAGTTCCAGAACGCGGCGGGTGATGCGGTAATGCGCTTCGATGGGCTGATACGGATCGGTGTTGGTGCCCAGTGCCAGCGGGGCAGGGCGATACCCCCGCGCCGTGAAGGCTTGGCGCAGCAAGGCCGGTGCCGAGGGCTTGGCAAACAGCTTCGTCTCGAAATCGAGCCCGGGTGAAAGATCGTGCCAGGCGTGCGTGGGCCGCGCATAGCAATAGATGCAGCCGTGTTCGCAGCCGCGATAAGGATTGAGCGAGCGGTCAAACGGAATATCGGGTGAAGTGTTCCGAGCCATCGCCGTTTTCGGAAATTCCTCGGCCACGGTGGTCCGCAATTTCGGCCCCGGCCCATCGATGGTTTCCGCCATGTCCCGCCAGTCGCCATCCGCTTCCCGCGTCGGCAGGGCAAAGCGTGTCGGCACCCGCGCGGATTGCGCACCGCGTCCATGAAAGGTGGGTTCGGGCTTTGCCATTGTTGGAACATATAAGGAACATTTGCGGAGTTCCAGCGGAATCCGATGGGGTGCCTCACCCGTTGTCGCTCCATTTCGGGGCGGACTGCGATTGCAGCCCCGCCGCTGGCACGCTTCACTTCGCCGGCATGCAGGCGGAGCGTTCGATGGAAGACGGGTATCTACACTATCAGGAATTGAAGGGCTGGCACGAAGCGCCGTTCATGCAGCCCACGCGCACCGATGTGCAGTTCTTCGAACACTATCTTGCCGATGCTGTGAGCAAAGGCTCGCTGGTCGCCGAAGTCGGTTTTGGCAACGGCAATTTTCTGGGCTGGGCGGCGGCGCGCGGGGCACGTGTCTATGGCTCGGAAGTGCAGGCCGCCGCGCGCGACAAGGCCGTCACGGCGGGGGTCGGCCTGCTCCCGCTTGAATTCGGGGCGTGGCAGGCCGTGCTGCCCGGCCGCCTGCGCGTGATGGCCGCGATTGATGTGATGGAGCACCTCACCCGCGAACAGAACGCCGCGCTGCTGGCCGCCGCCTCGCGCCTGCTGGAGCCGGGCGGGCTGCTGTTTGTACGGTTCCCCAACGGCCAGAGCCCGCTCTCGCTGCCAATCCAGCATGGCGATCACACCCATATCTCGGTGCTTTCGGCACCGATTGTCGAACAGATGGCGCGCGGGCTTCCGCTCGATATCGTGTTCGCGGGCCGCGCGTTCCGCCCTTACGTTGGCGGCATGGCAGGCCGGGTTGCGCGCAAAGCGCAAGACTTTGTCCGCGGCCTTGCCGACAACGCCATCCGCCTGGTCTACGGCCCGCTGCCGATGCATGCCAACACGGTGATGGTGCTGCGCCGCACCTGACGCATCAGCGCAGCATCGCCTTGTCGAGCGCGCCGAGTTCGAAGCGCTGCGCCCCGTTTTCGAGCACCATCGGCGCGCCTTGCGGCAAGGCGTCAAAGGCTTCGGGGCTGAGGATGAACCGCGCGGCCTTCAGGCCCTGCGTCGGCACCGAAACGGCCTGGCCCAGCTTGAAGCTCTGCTCCCCGATCCGCAGCGTGAGCAGCGCACCGCCGATCACGAGTGTTTCCGGCACGGCGATGGCCACCGTCACCACCGGGCGCGGCGCGGGCCAGACGGTTGCCGGTCCGCGACGCGCGCTCATGATCGCCTGCGTCGCCGTCACCACTGGGCGGCGTTCGCGCAGGATCTGGGTTACCCGCCCGCCGGAGATGAGGCGCGCCGCAGGGCGGGCTGCCGGGCTGGGCGCTGACGGGATCGCCCCTGCCATCGTTGCTGCGATCGTTGGTGCAGTTGCATCTGCCGCCACAAACGGCCCGGGGATCGGACCTGGGCCTTGGTCCGGTGCCGTTTCAAGCACCCGGGCAAAGCGCACGTTGCCCAGATAGATTGCGCCGACCGGGGCACGGTCGAACGTCAGGCGCACACCGCGCACCGCCGTGCCTTTGGCGAGGCCGAAATCCGTCAGCGGAATGCGCACCGATTCAAGCACCGGGTGCCCGCTGCCGAAGGTTTCGACCGGGGGTTCATTACCCGGCAGGATCTGACCGCCCGGGCGAGGCTCCGGGCGGTCGATGATGATCGGGCCATAGCTCACGCCCACAGGCGCAAGCGGCCGGGCATAGCGCGCCAGCGGCACCGCCTGCGACACGAATCCATCGGGAGAAACCAGCGCTATGCTGAAATTGGTCGTGCCCGAAGGATTGAGCTTGGGGTTCACTTCGCAGCCGTACAGCGTGCCGGTGTCATAGCCGTTGCAGGCCAGACCCACGCGGAACTCCAGCGTTTCGAAGCCCGCGAGCGAAACGCCCTTGCCCGGCACTGCGGCGTTGGCCTGATAAAACGGACTGGCGCCCTTGCTCCTGATAACGGTGGTATCCCAGCCCAGCACACCAAACTGCGCGGTCGGCTCATGCTCGGGCAGCGGGCTTTGCGCGAAGTATTTCAGGCCGCCAACCGCATTGCCGATGCCGGTTTCGCCCGCCCCGCTGGTGCGGATAAAGTTGTCGAGCACGATGCTGCCCTTGCGCGCCACGTTGTCGGCATAAGTGCGGCGGTAGCGCGTGATCCGGTTCAGTTTTCCGGGGAGGCGGAATGCGGGATCGAACGTTGCACCAAACACGGCCACCGGATCAGCCCCGAGGTGGGCACGAAAGAATGCCGTCACCGGATAGAGCGCCGTCGTGCGCTGGGCTTCCGACCCGGCTGCTGCGGGATCGAACACCACCGGTTGCTTGGTATCGGTGCTGGAGCACCCTTGCGAGTCCGATTGCTGCCACTCGGTGTTGTAGAAATTGTGGTTGGCCCCCTCCACGGTGAACATGGATTTCGGGGTGGGGACGGTTTCGGCGCGGGCGGTGATCATCCGATCGAACACGCGCTGACCTTGAAGATCGGAGACATCGCCGTCGCAGGTCGGCAGCAGCACGTTCCACGCAACGCCCTCCGCATTCAGGACGCGGCCAGCTTGCCCATCGACCGGGGCAAGCTCGAACAGGGCCCGGAACGTCGGTTTGCTGCGGAACTGGCTGGGCCAGATGCTACCCACATCACGGTACTGGGTAAGCGCCGCGCGTATGCCTTCGCCGCCGCGCGAATGGCCGAATAGCCCGATCTGGTTGAAATCGAGCTTCCCGCGCAAGCTGAACCCCAGCACCTTGGCCGAGGCGTTCGAGGTGTTCCACCGATCCAGCAGGACGAGATGGCGCAGGATCAGCCGCCCGCGCCTGAGGTTGAGCCCAAAGTCCTCGTCATCCCCCCACGCGGCATTGATTCCGCGGTTGGCATTGATCGAAACGACGACATAGCCCCACGAGGCCAGCTGTTTGGCCAGATAGGCGTAGCCTTCATGGCTTGGCGCAACGACATAACCTTCGGGACAGCGGCCGGTATCGGTATACGTGGAATCGTCGTCGATCCGGCCGGGAACTGCCGGGTCGATGCGCCCGCAAGTGCCGTGGTTGCCATGCAGCATCACGATCACGGGCCGCGCGCCCTTGGCATTGGCGGGGCGATAGACCCGCGCCCACAACTCGGTCACCGTGAAGGGAGCGACCAGCACATCGCGCTTTGCCGCAAGTTTGTATTCGGCGCTATCGACCGTGTAGGGGCCGCGCCCGGTTGGGTCAGGCGCTAGCTGGTCAGGAGCAGTCTGGGCGGAAACCGATGCAGGGAGGCCTGCGCCGACGAAACCGAGGCAGGCAAAGGCGAAAATTGCGCGCGCGAGGCGCGGGCTTGGCAGCGGCATCCGGAATGTCCCCCATATCGTGCTGCGCCGAGCAAGGCCCGCCGCACGCGCCAAATGTCGCAGGACGACCTGAACGCTGGCTGTATGGCAGGGCGCGGCACCGGGGTTACTGGTCCGGTCCGGTGCAATCGTCAACGGTGCCTTGCTGCCCAGGCTGGCTTACTGTTCCAGCAGGCGGGGCATCAGTTCGACGAAGTTGCAGGGCCGATTGCGGCTGTCGAGCTGTTCGGCAAGGATACCGTCCCAGCCATCCTTCACTGCGCCGTTCGAACCAGGGAGGGCGAAGATGTAGGTTCCCCGCGCCACCACCGCGCAGGCGCGCGACTGGATCGTGCTGGTGCCGATGGTCTTGAAGCTGATCCAGCGGAAAAGTTCGCCAAACCCGGGAATATCGCGCGTCTTCACGCGGTCGAGCGCCTCGGGCGTCACGTCGCGCCCGGTCAGGCCCGTGCCGCCGGTGATGACGACGGCATCGATGCCCCGATCATCGATCCAGTTGTTCAGCCGGCTCGCGATGCGCGAGGCGTCATCCTTTTCGATGGCGCGCGCGCCAAGATGGTGCCCCGCCGCCTTGATCCGCTCGGCCAGGATATCGCCCGATGTGTCATCCTCCGGGCCGCGCGTGTCCGAAACGGTGAGCAGCGCGATGTTGATCGGCTTGAACGTGCGCGTGGTATCAATTGCCACTGTAGGCCATCCTCACGCTTTCGGCGCCGGTCAGGCCCGGGAACTTCGGCCACATGCCTTGCGCAAGGCCGATGCGGCTTTCCGATGGGCCGCCTGCCTGCCGTTCGTACATCCAGTAATTGCGCATCACGATGGAAACGTAGCCGCGCGTTTCCCAATAGGGGATCGATTCCATCCACATCAGCGGATCGCCGTTGTCGCGGATTTCGGTGTTCCAGCGCCCGATGGGCATCGGCCCGGCATTGTAGGCGGCGATGACCTTGGGCAGCAGGCCGCCGGTTGCCCCCGAATCCTTGAGCTGGACGAGATAGCCTTGCCCGAAGGCCATGTTCACATCGGGCAGATCGAGCTGCTTTTCGCGGCCCACCATCGCCGGTTCGTTGCGCGTCAGGCCGCGCGCCGTGCCCGGCAGGACCTGCATCAGCCCGCGCGCGCCCGCAGGGCTGACGACCGCAGTGCGGAAGTTCGATTCCTGCAAGGAATGCGCAAACAGCAGCGCCGGATCGACCTTCCAGCCGGTTGCGGGAACCCAGCGCGGCGCGGGGAAGCGGGCGGCGGCATCGGGCTTTGCGCCTGAGGGCGCGTTATAAGCCATCCACAACTGCGTGGCGGGCAGGCCCAGATCCCGCGCCAGACGCGAAAGCGGCGCGTAGAGCGAGGGATCACCGATGCGGGCCTGATGGCGCAAGAGTTCGTCGGCAAGGCCGTCCTCGCCAATTTCGGCCAGTTCCACCGCGAGGCGGACATTGCTGACCTGCCGCAAGTGCTGCCAATCGTCGGCGCTGAAATCGGGGGCGGCGGCAAGGCTGGTTTCCTTGATGCCCAGCGCCTCGCTCGCGATCATGCCGTAGAGCGTATCGCGCAGGCGCGCGGCCCCGCGCAGGGCGTTGGCCACTTTGTCCGGAGCGCGGCAGCGCATCCAAGCGCGGCCCGCCCAATAGTGTGCCGCTGCGCCAAGTTCGTCGTTCTGGGCAGCGCTTGCCGCTTGCTCGAAGCTGTTTGCGGCATTCTGGCAATCGCCCAGCCGCCACGCGGAAAGCCCTGCGGTCCACAGCGCTTCGGCCACCCACGGGCCGCTCGCGCCCTGCAGCGCGCCCAGCGAGACAGTGCGCGCGTTGGCGTCGTCGTTCTCGATATAGAAGGCCCAGCCCACGCGCTGGTGCCATTCAGCCCGCGCCTCAAGGCTCAGCCCGGATTCGATGCCATCGAGCAGCACGCGCGCGCCCATCGGATCGTCGTTCTTGATCCGGTCCTGTATCGCCAGCGCCACGCTTTCGGGCATCGTGCCATCGGAAACCGGGCGCGGCTTGATGCGCTTGGGCAAGCCCGGCAGCGTCATCATCGGCTGCGCGCTGGGCAGGGCGGGCAGTTCGGTTGCGCCGCGCTTCAGCGCAAGGCGTCCCAGCTGCTCGGCCCAGGGCAGTTCCGGCGCAGCGGCCAGCACTTGGGTGATCGGCGCGAGTTCGGCGCGCGGCGAATTTGCCGCCAGGATATATTGCGCACGCGCCACGGCGTGCAGAGGCCCATCGCTGCGCTGTGCCAGCAGCGATTGCACCGCCTGCCAGTCCTCGCGCTCGATCGCGCCGAACATCTGCTTGTAATAAGTGCGGTCTTCCTGGCTCAGCAGCGCAGGCACAGCGGTGCGGTCGGCGCGCGAGCGGAAGTATTCGGCGGCGGCGCTGTTGGCGGCCGCGGGCGTGGCCATTCCGGCTGCGACGATGGCCGTCATGGCGAGCAAGCCTGCGCGCACGGATTTCACGAACGATTGACCCTGCACGAATAGTTCACTTCGGATCTCTTTCCGTTCAATCCCGCCAGCGCTCATCGTCATGCTGGATCGGCTTCTGTTGCCGCCCCGTCCAACCAGCGCTGCCAGACCCCTGCCTTCCAGCCCGGTTTTGCCAGCAAGGTTTCCAGATCGTACTCGAAACCCGCAGGAACTGTACCGTTCTCATGGTTAAAGCCGCGTAAATCGTGAGCGCTATGCGCCGAGCCGTGCCCCAATAGCGCCGAGATGTCGGTCCGCCCGAATACCAGCACCTGCTGCGGCGCGGCCAGCGCAACATGGCGCTGGAGCACTGCGCCAAGCCCTGCGGTGCCAAGTCCTGCCCAATCGGGCAGGGCGATTCGCGCTGGCAGCGCCGAAGCACGATAGACGTGCGCCGGATCGAGCCCCATCGCGCCGAGCATGGCATCGAGCAGTCGCCCGGTCCGGCCGGACAGCAGCGCTTCGCCATCATCTTCCGCCGGCATCGGCACGATCACCATCAGTGCTGCGCCGTGTGGCCCGGCAGGCGCAAAGCGGTTCGCACCGCGCGGTGCAAGCGTAGGTTCGGTCAGCCACCAGGGTGCGAAATCTTCCAGATTTTCCGGCCAGTTGGACCGGTCTGCTGCAATTGGTTCGAGGGCTTTTTCCTGCGCCGAAACGCGCGGCGTCTTTTGCGGCAAGGGGGGAAGGGCAGCAGCGGGCGCGCCCTTGGTGGCAGCAGCCTGAGCCTGCAGCGCCAGCCAGTCCTGCGGCGCATCGACAAACGCCAGATCGACCCCCGCCTCGCGCCACCACGCGAGGGCTGCGATCAGGCTTTCGCCCAAGGACCTGTCGTTTCTGTCAAGCGTTCTCATACTTGTGCGGTCTTGACCTTGCTGGCCGCAGCTTTCAAGGCAAGCACATGATGTTTTGGGGCATGGCGTGCCCAATTCGTGTTTGAACGCATGGGGTCGGAGCGAGAGAGAATGAGCGAACGGGAATCGATGCCGTATGACGTCGTGATTGTCGGCGGCGGGCCTGCTGGCCTTGCAGCGGCGATCCGCCTCAAGCAGGTCAATTCCGAACTGTCGGTTTGTATCCTCGAAAAAGGCTCGGAAATCGGCGCGCACATCCTCTCGGGCGCGGTTGTCGATCCCAAAGCGCTCGATGAACTTCTGCCCGAATGGCGCGAGCAGGGTTGCCCGATGGCGGAAACCCCGGTGACGGACAACTGGCACTGGGTACTCACGCGCACCGGCAAGACCGCGCTGCCGCATCTGATGATGCCGCCGTTCCTTTCCAACCACGGCAACTACACCGGCAGTCTCGGCAATCTCTGCCGTTGGCTGGCCGAGCAGGCGGGCGAGCTGGGCGTGGAAATCTTCCCCGGCTTCCCTGCCGCCGAAATTCTCTATGACGACAAGGGCGCAGTGCGCGGCGTTGCCACGGGCGACATGGGCATTGCCAAGGATGGCAGCCGCAAGCCGGACTATCAGCCGGGCATGGAGCTCCTCGCAAAATACACCCTGTTTGCAGAGGGTGCACGCGGACACCTCACAAAGCAGCTGAAGTCGAAGTACGACCTCGAGCGCGATTGCCAGCCGCAGGTCTACGGCATCGGCATCAAGGAGCTGTGGGATATCGATCCCGACAAGCACGTGCCGGGCCGCGTGCTCCACACGCAAGGCTGGCCGCTTTCGGAAAGCAATTCGTGGGGCGGCGGTTTCCTCTACCATCAGGCGAACAACCAGGTCGCGCTGGGCTTCGTCACCGCGCTCGATTACGCGAACCCCTACGTCTACCCCTATGAGGAATTCCAGCGCTGGAAGCAGCATCCGGCGATCCGCGAAATCCTCGAAGGCGGCCGCCGCGTGTCCTACGGCGCGCGCGCGATCAACGAAGGTGGTTGGCAGTCGGTGCCCAAGCTCGCTTTCCCCGGCGGCGCGCTGATCGGGTGCTCGGCGGGCTTCGTCAACGTGCCGCGCATCAAGGGCAGCCACACTGCGATGAAGAGCGGGATGCTCGCCGCCGAGGCGATTGCCGCTGCGATGGCAGCCGGGCGCGAGCAGGATGAACTGGGCGAATACGACAGCGCCGTTCGCGAAAGCTGGATCGCCAAGGAACTGAAGCTCGTCCAGAACGCACAGCCGCTGGTTGCCAAGTTCGGCGGCTCGCTCGGCACCGCGCTGGCAGGCGCGGACATGTGGGCGCGCGTGCTCAAGGTGAACCCGCTGGGCGCGATGAAGCATCACAAGGATAGCGACGCCACGATGCGCGCGGACCTGTTCAAGCCGATCGAATATCCCAAGCCCGATGGCGTTATCAGCTTCGATCGCCTGACCTCGGTCTCGTTCTCCTACACCAACCACGAGGAAGACCAGCCGTGCCACCTCGTGCTCAAGGACCCGAGCGTTCCGACCGCGATCAACCTGCCGCTTTATGCCGGGCCCGAAGCGCGGTTCTGCCCCGCAGGCGTCTATGAATTCCTCACCGGCGAGGACGGCAACCCGCGCCTGCAGATCAACGCCCAGAACTGCGTCCACTGCAAGACCTGCGACATCAAGGATACGACGCAGAACATCGAGTGGGTCACGCCCGAAGGCGGCGGCGGCCCGAACTATCCGAACATGTGATGGATGCCCCTCCCCGGAACGGGGAGGGGGCTCGTCATGCGCGAAACCGCCTACGCCAAGATCAACCTCGCGCTCCACGTCCGGCGGCGGCGCGAGGATGGCTATCATGAGCTTGAGACGCTGTTCGCCTTTGTCGATGCGGGTGATGAACTGGCGGCGGAGCCTGCCGCCTGCGACACACTGCATGTCACCGGTGAATTTGCGATCGGCCTTTCCGATCCGTTCGGAAATATCGTCGCCAAAGCCCTGAATTCATTGCCCCATGGCAAGGGCTGGTCAGTCACCCTCGAAAAGTGCCTCCCCGTCGCCGCTGGCCTCGGCGGCGGCTCGGCGGATGCGGGCGCGGTGTTTCGCATGGTGGAGCGCGCGCATGGCTTGCCGGATGACTGGCAGCAGCGCGCGGCCAAGCTTGGGGCCGATGTTCCTGCCTGCGTTCTCAGCCAGACCTGCATCGGGCGCGGGACGGGGACCGAACTCGAACCCGTCGCTGGCGATCTTGCCGGAACGCCGGTCCTCCTCGTCAACCCGCGCATCCCGCTCGCCACCGGCCCCGTGTTCAAGGGGTGGGACCAGATCGACCGTGGACCCATGCCGTCAGGCGATCTGCGGACCATCGCGCGCGAAGGCCGCAACGATCTCGAACCCAGCGCCATCGCGCTCGTGCCGCAGATCGCTGACGTCATCGCCGCGCTCAAGGCCAGCGGCGCGTGGCTTGCCCGCATGTCTGGCTCCGGCGCGACCTGCTTTGCGCTCTATGATAGCGTCGAGGCCCGCGACGTTGCCGCTGACGCCTTGCCGCCCGCATGGTGGCGCCTTGCCGGAAAACTGAGATGAGCGAAGCGTACCAGGTCATCGGCACGCCGCGCTTCGGCGGCATTCTCGTCGTGTCCGATCACGCGTCCAACCGTGTGCCCGATGACATCGACCTTGGCATCGACCCGGCGCTGCTGGAACAACACATCGCGGTCGATATCGGCGTTGCAGGTGTTGCGGGCCACATGGCGCAGCGCCCCGGCGTTGCGGCGTTCCTCGGGGGCGTCAGCCGGCTCGTCTGCGATTTCAACCGCGACGAACACGGGCCCACCGTCTGCCCCATTGCCAGCGACGGCCACGCCATCCCGGGCAACGCGCTGGACCATGCCGGTCACGAAGCCCGCCTTGCGCGCTTCTACCGGCCCTATCACGAGGCGCTCGCCCAGTTGCTCGACGAAGCCCCGCCTGCGCTGATCCTCTCGCTGCACAGCTTCACCCCGCAGCTTGCCAGCGATCCTTCGCAGCAGCGCCCGTGGCAGGTCGGCGTGCTCTACAACGAGGACGACCGCGCCGCGCGGCTCGCCATTCCGCTGCTCGAAGCCGAAGGCCTTATCGTCGGCGATCAGGAGCCCTATTCGGGCCGCCTGCTAAACGCGACGATGAACCGCCATGCCGAAGCTGAAGGCCGCCCTTATCTCGGCATCGAAGTGCGGCAGGACCAGATTGCCGATCCCGCCAGCCACGCATCATGGGCCGAACGCCTTGCCCGGATTGCCAATCAGGTTGCCATCGCGCTTGGCAGCTAGCCGGATGGTTGCGGAGATTACTTTCGACCCGAAAGCCCGCTTGCGCTAGGTGCGCAGCATCATCGCCGCATGGGCGAGTCCAGACTTTGCAAGAGAGAATGCCAATGCCGGTCTATCGTTCCAGAACCACCACCCACGGCCGCAACATGGCGGGCGCGCGCGGTCTGTGGCGCGCCACGGGCATGAAGGACAGCGATTTCGGCAAGCCGATCATCGCGGTCGTTAACAGCTTCACCCAGTTCGTGCCGGGCCACGTTCACTTGAAGGATCTCGGCCAGCTCGTCGCGCGCGAGATCGAGGCGGCGGGCGGTGTTGCCAAGGAATTCAATACCATCGCGGTCGATGATGGCATCGCGATGGGCCACGACGGGATGCTCTATTCGCTCCCCAGCCGCGATCTGATCGCCGACAGCGTCGAATACATGGTCAACGCGCACTGCGCCGATGCCATGGTCTGCATCTCGAACTGCGACAAGATCACGCCCGGCATGCTGATGGCCGCGATGCGCATCAACATCCCCGCCGTGTTCGTCTCGGGCGGACCGATGGAAGCGGGCAAGGTCGTGCTCAACGGCAAGGAAGTTGCGCTCGACCTCGTCGACGCGATGGTGGCGGCAGCAGACGACAAGTACACCGACGAGGAAGTCACGGCGATCGAGCGGTCTGCCTGCCCGACCTGCGGTTCGTGCTCGGGCATGTTCACCGCCAACTCGATGAACTGCCTTACCGAAGCGCTGGGCCTCTCGCTTCCCGGCAATGGCTCGGTGCTGGCCACCCACGCCGACCGCGAGCGCCTGTTCCGCGAAGCCGGCCGTCTCGCCGTCACGCTGTGCCGCCGCTATTACGAGCAGGACGATTCCAGCGTGCTGCCGCGCGAAGTCGCCAGCTTCAAGGCCTTCGAAAACGCAATGAGCCTCGATATCGCGATGGGCGGCTCGACCAACACCGTGCTCCATCTGCTGGCCGCCGCGCACGAGGCCGGGCTTGATTTCACCATGGCCGATATCGACCGCCTCTCGCGCCGGGTGCCGTGCCTGTCCAAGGTCGCGCCTGCCAAGTCCGACGTCCATATGGAAGACGTCCACCGCGCGGGCGGGATCATGGCCATTCTGGGCGAACTGGAGCGGGCTGGGCTGCTCCATACCGATCTGCCGACCGTCCACAGCCCGACGATGGCCGATGCGATCAACAAGTGGGATATTTCCCGCAGCAATGACCCGCAAGTCCATGAATTCTTTAAGGCAGCACCGGGCGGCGTGCCCACGCAAGTCGCCTTCAGCCAGTCGCGCCGCTGGAAGGAGCTGGATCTCGACCGCGAGAGCGGCGTGATCCGTTCGGCCGAACACGCGTTCAGCAAGGACGGCGGCCTCGCCGTGCTATTCGGCAATCTCGCCAAGGACGGCTGCATCGTGAAGACGGCGGGCGTCGACGACAAGATCCTCAAGTTCAGCGGCCCGGCCAAAGTCTATGAAAGCCAGGACGCCGCCGTCACCGCGATCCTCACCGGGCAGGTCGAGGCGGGCGACGTTGTCGTGATCCGCTACGAAGGTCCGCGCGGCGGTCCGGGCATGCAGGAAATGCTCTATCCGACGAGCTACCTCAAATCGAAGGGCCTTGGCGCTGCCTGCGCGCTTGTTACCGACGGGCGCTTCTCGGGCGGCACTTCGGGCCTGTCCATCGGCCATTGCTCGCCCGAGGCGGCGGAAGGCGGCACGATCGGCCTCGTCGAAAACGGCGACCGGATCGAGATCGACATTCCCGCCCGCTCGATCAACCTGATCGTCGATGACGCTGTGCTGGCCGAGCGCCGCAAGGCCGCCGAAGCGCGCGGGTGGCAGCCGGTCAAGGCGCGTCCGCGCAAGGTCAGCCTCGCGCTGCAGGCCTACGCCGCCATGACCACCAGCGCCGCGCGCGGTGCCGTGCGCGATCTTGCGGGCCTCGTGCGCCGCAGCGGCTCGCAGGATGCAGGCTGACTTAGCTCAAGTCCTCGATGTTGCCGCGATGCGCGCTGCCGAAGCGGTGCTCATTGCTGGCGGCACACCCGCGCAGGCCCTGATGGAAGTCGCTGGCCGCGCGCTCGGTGAATGGGCGCGGCGGCTTGGGGCAGGGCGCTCCGTCACCGTGCTGTGCGGCCCCGGCAACAACGGCGGCGATGGCTATGTCGCGGCGCGGCACCTGATGGAGCACGGCGTCCCCGTTACCGTCATAGCCGCGCGTGAACCGACCACGCATGAGGCCATGACGGCACGCTCGCTCTACAAGGGTGAGGTCCAGTCCCCCGGCGCATTGCCGCACGGCGGTGTGATGCTCGATTGCCTGTTCGGCAGCGGCCTTTCACGGCCCTTGCCGGACGACCTGTTTGCTTTGCTCATTGGTCTCGCGCAGCAGCATACCCTGCACATCGCCGCTGATCTCCCCAGCGGGATCGAGGCAGGCAGCGGCGCGGTGCTGAACCCCGGCCTGCCGGCGTTTGACGTCACCGTGGCGCTGGGGGCGTGGAAACACGCGCACTTTGCCATGCCTGCCGCGCCGCTGATGGGCGCGCTGCGGCTTGTCGATATCGGCGTGAATGCTGTGCCGGGCGCGGCGCGGGTTCTCACCAAGCCCTGCATTTTGCCGCCTGCGCCCGATGCCCACAAATACCGCCGTGGGCTGCTGGCGGTCATCGCAGGTGCGATGCCCGGTGCTGCGCTGCTCTCGGCCGAAGCGGCGCAGCGGTCCGGCGCAGGCTATGTCAAGCTGCTGGCCGCCGCACGGCCCGAGGGCGTGCCGCCTTCGCTGGTTTGCGATGACGCCGACCTTGCCGCGCTTTCTGATCCGCGCATCGCCGCCATCCTTGTCGGCCCCGGCCTTGGACGTAGCGGCGAAGCTGCCGCCCGCTTTGATGCCGCTCTCGCCGCCAACCGCCCTGTGGTGATCGATGCCGATGCGCTCACGCTGCTGCGGCCAGACAGCCCCGGCAAGGCCCCCCGAGTCCTCACCCCGCATGAAGGCGAAATGGCCGCTCTCGAAGCCGCTTTCGCGCTGTCCGCCACCGGCACCCGCCGCGCCCGCGCGCTTGCCTTGGCACGGGCTGCGCAAGCCGTGGTGCTCCTTAAAGGGCCCGACAGCCTGATTGCCGCACCTGGCGGAGACGTCATTGTCAGCCCGCGCGCTTCGCCATGGCTTTCGGTGGCCGGCAGCGGCGATGTGCTTGCCGGGATCATCGCGAGCCGCCTTGCCGTCCATGGCAATGCATTTCAGGCTGCGCAGGAAGGCCTTTGGCTCCACGGCGAAGCGGCGCGCCAATGCGGCCCGGCCTTCACAGCCGGAGACCTTGCCGCCAGCACCGGCCATGCCCTAAGGGCGGCTCAACCATGACAAATCCCGGCCTCATCATTCGCATCGCCGCCAAGGGCGAAGGGCAGACCGCCGACGGCCGCTATGCAGCGCTCGCGGCACCGGGCGATGTGCTGGAGGAAGACGGGACGCTGACACCGGGGCCGGACCGCGCTGCGCCGTCATGCCGCCATTTCCCGGCATGCGGCGGCTGCCAGCTGCAACACCTCTCGGAAAGCGCGCTCGCGGCCTATGTCGCGGGGCGGGTGGAGGGCGCGGCACGGGGGCAGGGACTCGATCCCGGCGAAGTATCGCCGCCGCACCTTTCGCCAGCGCACACGCGCCGCCGCGCCACGCTCCATGCGCAGGCCATAGGCAAGCGCATTGTCCTCGGTTTTCGCGAACAGGGCTCGCACAAGATCGTCGATCTGAAGGACTGCCCGGTCCTCGCGCCCGAACTGGCGGTGCTGGTTGCCCCCTTGCGCCGCCTGCTCGAAACGCGGGCCGCGCGCAGCCTCGCGGCCGATATCTCGCTGACGCTGGCTGATCAGGGGCCAACGGTCGATCTCGCCGGGATCAAGATGGAAGGGCTCGCGCAGACCGAAGCCATCCTCGATTTCGCGCGGGACAACGGTATTGCCCGCCTCACGCTCAATCAGGGCGACGGGCCGGAGACCGTGTGGGAGCCCGAGCCCGTCACCGTGACACTCGGCGGCGTTGCGGTCGGCTTGCCGCCGGGCGCGTTCCTGCAAGCGACGCGCGACGGCGAAGCGGCGCTGATGGACGCTGCACGCGCATGGCTGAAAGGCGCGCCGACGGTGGCCGATCTGTTCTCCGGCCTCGGCACGTTCGCGTTCGGGCTTGCCGGTCCGAAAACCAAAGTCCTCGCGGTCGAGGCGGCGCGCGATGCGCATATGGCCTGCCAGGCTGCCGCGCGGTTGCATGGCAAGCCGGTGCATTGCCTGCACCGGGACTTGTTCCGCAATCCGCTGCAGGAAGCGGAGCTTGACCGCTTTGCCGCCGTCCTGCTCGATCCGCCGCGCGCCGGCGCGCGCGAGCAGGTGCTGCTGCTGGCGAAATCAGCCGTGCCGAAGGTGGTCTATATCAGCTGCAATCCCGCCAGCTGGGCCAAAGATGCCGCCACGCTGGTTGAAGGCGGCTACCGGCTCGCCGGGCTCGTGCCGGTGGGCCAGTTCCGCTGGTCCACCCACGTCGAGCTGGCGAGCCTGTTTATCAGAGACTGAACACCGCCATCGCGGCGTGGAGCACCAGCGCCATCAGTGCCACGCTGGAGAGCGCAAATAGCGCAAAGCGCGGCGCAACCTTGTTCACGGTCGACTGGAAGATCGAGTGCACAACGCGCAAGGCCACGTAGGCCCATGCGATCATCAGGTTCACCCCATCGCCCTGGCCGATCAGCGCCAGCACCAGCGCCACGGCATAAAACACCGTAGGAGCTTCGTGCAGGTGGTTGTAGTTATGCGCTTTCCACTGGATGCTCGGCGCGAGCAGGCCCTCTAGCTTGGCGCCCGTCCAGCCCACATCGGCATTCGGATCATCGGATTTCGGCAGCGCCGTGATCGCCGGGATGCGCGTGGCATACATCCACACCCACATCACCATCGTCCACGCCGCCAGCGCCACCACCGGCTTCAGAATTTCCATGCCAATCATTGCGGTCCCCTCCATTTTTCATTCTTCACGGAAAAAGCGTCTGCTCCGCCGCGCGGATCGCGAGCGCGACCAGCAGCGTGGTCGAAACCATGAACAGCGTGAAGCGCACCGGGACCGTGTTGACCAGCGCCTGCCACAATGAATGGACGATCCGCAGGCTCACATAGCCCCACGCCAGCAGCACGTCGGTCTGCGTCGCGCCGGTCAGCGCGAGGATCGTGCTTACCGCATAGAACAGCGTCGGCTGCTCCAGCAGATGCGTGTAGTTATGGGATTTCCAGTTGATGTTCGCCGGGATCACCCCTTCGAGATCCTGGCCGCGCCCGCCCGGCTTCGCATTGGCGAGGCCGCCCATGGCCTTGAGCGCAGGCAAGCGGCTTGCCGCCAGCCAGATCAGCATGACGAACGTCCACAGCACAAGCACCGCCGCCGGTGCGAGCATTTCCCGTTGCATCCGAAATCACCCCCGCTTTTTCTTATCGCGAAGGAGTGAACAGCCGCCAATGGATTGTCAATTGCAACTGATCAGCTCTCCGCAATGACTTTGGCAAAGGCCGTGGGATCGACATTCCCGCCTGAGAGGATGACCGCCGTCCGTCCATCCACCGAGACCTTGCCCGCGAGCACTGCCGCCAGTGCCGCAGCACCGCCCGGTTCGACCACCAACCGCAGCTTGCTGAAAGCATAGCGCTGCGCCGCCCGCACTTCTGCCTCGCTCACTGCGAAGCCCTGCATGCCGTGTGACGTCATGACGGCGAAGTTGATCGGATAGGTTGCCATGGTCTGCAAGGCATCGCAGGCCGTCGGCGGTGGATTTGACCCCACGCCGACAATTGCGCCGCCCGCCAGACTGCGCGTGACGTCATCCCAGCCTTCGGGCTCAACGGGCACGACTTCGGCCTCAGGACACGCCAGCGCCAGCCCCGAAACCAGCCCGCCGCCGCCACATGGTGCCACGATCCGGGTTGGCGAACCGCCTGCGAAGCACGCCATCTGGCTGCTGAGCTCGATCCCGGTGCTGCCCTGACCCTCGATTACCCAGGGATCGCCATAGGCATGGACCAGCACGCTGCCCCGCTCGGCGCAAAGCTGCGCCGCGATGGCATCGCGCGATTGGGTCAGTCGCTCATAGAGCACGATTTCCGCCCCCAACCGCCGCGTCTCATTGAGCTTCACCGCAGGCGCGTCCGATGGCATCACGATGGTTGCCGCGATCCCCAGCCGCCGCGCGGCCCAAGCCACGCCTTGCGCATGGTTGCCGCTCGACACGGCGACGACACCGCGTGCGCGTTCGGCTTCGGTCAGGTCGGTCATGCGGTGCCACGCCCCGCGCAGCTTGAACGCGCCCACTGGCTGGAGGCATTCCGCCTTGCACCACACGGTTCCTCCTTCAGGCAATTCCAGCGCCAGCAGCGGCGTATGCGGCACCAGCGCGCTGACTTTGGCGGCGGCGCGCAGCACGCCCTCTTGAGTTGGGGCGCGCGTCGGTTCGCGGACCAAGGGGGCAGGGGTCATTTCGGGACTTGGGTTTGTCATGCCCATACCCTAAAGGCACCGCTTTCGAAGCGCCAGCAGACGCTGCGGCGATCCACTGTGGAGTTTCCCTATGGCCAAGGTCCTTGTCATCGGCGCAGGCGGCGTCGGTTCGGTTGCCGTTCACAAGATGGCGATGAACCCCGATATCTTCAGCGAAGTCGTGCTCGCCAGCCGCACGCTCTCAAAGTGCGAAGCCATCGCCGCCTCGGTGAAGCAGCGCACCGGCCGGACGGTCGCCACCTATGCGCTCGATGCCGATGACGTCGCGGCGACTACCGCGCTGCTGAACGAGCTGCGCCCCGCGCTCGTCGTAAATCTCGCGCTGCCCTATCAGGACCTCAACATCATGGAGGCCTGCCTTGCCGCCGGGGTCAACTACATGGACACCGCGAACTACGAACCGATCGACGAGGCCAAGTTCGAATACAAGTGGCAGTGGGCCTATCAGCAGCGCTTCAAGGAAGCCGGGCTCACCGCGCTGCTCGGTTCCGGCTTCGATCCGGGCGTGACGAGCGTGTTCGCCACATGGCTCAAGAAGCACAAGTTCGACACGATCCGCACGCTTGATATCCTTGATTGCAACGGCGGCGATCACGGCCAGCCTTTCGCCACCAACTTCAACCCGGAAATCAACATCCGCGAAGTGACGGCCCCGGCGCGGCGCTGGGAAAAGGGCGAGTGGGTCGAAACCCCCGCGCTGACGATCCGCCAGACCTTCGATTTCGAAGCGGTCGGCCCCAAGAACATGTACTTGATGTACCACGAGGAAATCGAAAGCCTCGCGCATCACTTGCCCGAGATCGAGCGCATCCGCTTCTGGATGACGTTTGGCGACGCCTATATCACGCACCTCACCGTGCTGCAGAACGTCGGCATGACGCGGATTGATCCGGTGATGTACGAGGGCAAGGAAATCGTCCCCCTCCAGTTCCTCAAGGCCGTGCTGCCCGAACCCGCCAGCCTCGGCGCGCTGACCAAGGGCAAGACCAACATTGGCGATATCGCCACGGGCCTGACGGACGGCGTCGAGAAGACCTTCTACATCTACAACATCTGCGATCACGAAGAGGCCTATGCCGAAACCGGCAACCAGGCGATCAGCTATACCACTGGCGTTCCTGCCATGATCGGCGCGGCGATGCTGGTCACGGGCACATGGGGCGGGGCAGGCGTGTTCAACATCGAACAGTTCGATCCCGATCCCTATATGGACATGCTGAACAAGCACGGCCTGCCCTGGCAGGTGAAGGAACTGGACGGCCCGCTGGCTTTCTGACGTGCTGCCAACTTCGCTCTGGCTGCCGCCGGTGCTGCTGATCGGCTCGAATATCGTGATGAATGTGGCGTGGTATGCGCATCTCAAGGCGCCGCACCGGGCGCTTTGGATTGTGATCCTGTCCAGTTGGGCGCTGGCTTTTTTCGAATACATGCTCGCCGTACCCGCCAACCGGATCGGGGCAGAACGTTATTCGCTGGCGCAATTGAAGACGATGCAGGAGGCGATCACCCTCGTCACCTTTATCGGCGTTGCCTATGTCCTGTTCGGCGCGCGGCCCAATCTGTCGCAGCTGGCGGGTTTTGTATTGATCGTGGCCGGAGCGGCGCTCATTTTCCGCTCGCCGCTGGGTTGAAGGAACAGGACCGATGGAAACCAGAGCCGGCGATCCGGGCGCTTTCACCCAGTTCGACCTGTCGCGCGTCGATAGCCCCGCCTTCGTGGTCGATGTCGCAAAGCTCAGGCAGAACTTGAGCATTCTCGCCGATGTGCGTGACCGCGCAGGAATCAAGGTTCTTGCCGCACTCAAGGCGTTCTCGATGTGGCGCGTCGCGCCGCTGATCGGCGAATACCTCGACGGCGTGTGCACTTCGGGCCTGTGGGAAGCGCGCCTTGCCGCCGATCACTATGCCGGAGAAATCGCGACCTATTGTGCGGCGTACAAGGCGGAAGACCTGCCGGAGATTCTCCAGCATTCCGATCACGTGATCTTCAACTCGCCGGGCCAGCACGCGCGCTTTGCCAATCAGATCGCCGCCGCCCGCGCTGCTGGCGAGCCCTTCGATATCGGTTTGCGGATCAATCCCTTGCATCCCGAAGGTGAAGTGCCGCGTTATGATCCGTGCGCACCGCATTCGCGCCTTGGCTTCCCGGTTGACCAGCTGCGCCCCGAGCATCTCAAAGGCGTTTCCGGCCTCCATTTCCACACGCTGTGCGAGCAGGATTTCGCGCCGCTTGAGCGCACGTGGGCCGCGCTCAAGCCGCATATCGCGCCTTATTTCGGCCAGCTCACTTGGCTCAATTTCGGTGGCGGGCACCATATCACCCGCGCCGATTACCAGCGCGACGAACTTGTCGCCTTCCTTCAGCAAGTTAAGCTCGAAACCGGTTGCGAGATCTATCTCGAACCCGGTGAAGCCGTCGCGCTCGATGCCGGCATTCTCGTCGGCACCGTGCTCGATACGCACTGTAACGGGATGAACCTTGGCATCACCGATATTTCGGCCACTTGCCACATGCCCGATGTGATCGAGGCGCCTTATCGCCCCGCGATGCTCGGTGAACTGCCGGTCGACGAATACGAAGACGGAGAAGGCCATGCCCCCGTCCGTCTCGGCGGCCCCTCGTGCCTTGCAGGTGACGTCATCGGGGATTATCGCAAGCCCGGCCTGACCGAACCGGGCGCGCGCTTCGCGTTTCTCGATCAGGCACACTATTCGATGGTCAAGACGACCACTTTCAACGGCGTGCCGCTTCCCTCCATCTGGCTGTGGGACAGCGAGACCGACACGCTGGAATGCGTGAAGCGTTTTTCGTGGGAGGCCTTCCGCGACCGCGTTTCCTGAGGCATCGTGTCCGCCTGAAGAAAAAACAAGGCGGAGAGTGCAAATGGCGGGCGAAGTGCTGGACGGCGTGACGAGCGACCCGGTGGCGATGGGCTGGATGCATGGCGCGCCGCCGCCGCCGGAAAAGCGCATTCTTGCCGCCCGCGCCGATCACATGCGCTTCCCGATGATCCGCTGGTCCTATTCCAACATGCGCAGCTTCTGCCCGACGGTCCGCGTCGCCGCGGGCGGGGAGGGCGCGCCGTTTCCCCGCGCGCTGCAGGACGATCTGGGGCGAGTTTGCTTCACCCCGCTGGGGGCGGAAACTGAAACTTCGTTCGAAGAATCGCTGCTATCTGCCTTCACCGACGGCATTCTGGTGCTCCACAAGGGCACTGTCGTGTACGAGCGCTGGTTCGGCGTCACCGGGCCGGAAACCCGCCACATTGCGTTTTCCGTGACCAAGAGCTTCGTCGGCACGCTGGTGCAGATGCTGGTCGGGGAAGGGCGCATCGATCTGGCCGCGCCTGTCACCAGCGTGCTGCCCGAACTTGCCCCCAGCGGGTTCGGCAGCGCGACCATCGGTCAGGTCCTGCACATGACGACCGCGCTCGATTTCTCCGAAGAGTATGGCAATCCCAACTCCGGCATCGGGGCCTATAGCGCGGCGCTTGGCCTGACGCCCCGCCCTGCCAGCTATACCGGCCCGCACAACCTGTGGGACTATCTGACCACCGTTCCCGGCGCAGGCACGCATGGCGAGCAGTTCGTCTACCGCACGCCCAACACCGATGTGCTCGCGTGGATCATCACCCGCGTGGAGGGCAAGCCGTTTGCGCAAGTCCTGTCCGAACGGTTGTGGCAGCCGCTGGGCATGCTGGGCGATGCAGACCTGATCGTGGACGAGGCAGGCGCGCCCTTTGCCGGCGGCGGGCTGAACTTGCGCCTCGAAGACCTCGCCCGGTTCGGCGAGGCGCTGCGGCTTGGCGGGCTGGGTGTGATCCCTGCAAGCGATGTTCAGCGCATCCGGCAGGGCGGTGATCCCGAGCGCTTCCACAAGACGGCTTATCCGCTGCTCACCGGGTGGAGCTATGGCAGCCAATGGTGGCATGCGCAGGACAACCACGGCTGCTTCAGCGCGCGCGGCATCCACGGGCAGACCTTGTGGATCGATCCGGTGAGCGAAATGGTGATCGCGCGATTCGCTTCGCACCCCACGGCAGCCAACGGCGCGAACGATCCGCACTCGCTCCCGGCATGGCGAGCCCTTGCGCAAGCCCTCAATTCCTGAGGTTTTCCGCGCACCTGGCCCCAAATGTTTCAGATTTGTGACCCGTTCATGAGGTGCCCCTTTTTTCACTTGATGTTCAGGGGCGGGGGGCTATTACCGCCTCCGCTGCCCCATGGGGACTTCCAAACCGCAAGGCAGCTTTGTCGCAATTTTCCGTTTGGGGGTCCCTTGAGTTGCACATCCATCCTGACGCATTGGCTGTAGCGGGCGCATTCGCGCCTGACCAACCCGCCATTCTGAACCGTCCGCACGCTGCGGCGCGCGCTGCCCGTTTCTTCGTTGAGAAGTTTCCCGGGCGCTCGCTCTATGCGGTCAAGGCCAACCCTTCGCCGGACTTGCTCCGCGTGTTGTGGGATGCCGGGATCACCCATTACGACGTGGCCTCGGTTGCCGAAGTGCGCATGGCGCGCGCGGCTCTGCCCGATGCCACGCTGTGCTTCATGCACCCGGTCAAGACGCCCAGCGCGATCATCGAAGCGTACCGCGATCACGGCGTGCGCGTGTTCAGCCTCGATTCGATCGAGGAACTGGAGAAGATCCGCGAAGCGACCACCATCGCCAACGGCGGCGTGCTGCCCGAGGACTTGACGCTGTGCGTGCGCCTGCGCGTCTCGTCCGAGTATTCGGAGCTCAGCCTTGCCTCGAAGTTCGGCTGTGATCTCGCGGGCGCGGCAGACCTTTTGCAGGCAACGCGTCAGGTCGCCGATTCGCTCGGCATCTGCTTCCACGTCGGCAGCCAGTCGATGAGCCCGCATGCCTATGTGCAGGCGCTCGAACGCGTCCGCGCGGCGATCGTCGATGCGTCGGTCACGGTCGACATCATCGATGTCGGCGGCGGGTTCCCGTCGATCTATCCCGGCATGGAGCCGCCGCCGCTTGAAGACTACTTCGGCGTGATCGACCGTACCTACGAATCGCTGCCCGTCTCGTACTCGGCCGAGCTGTGGTGCGAGCCGGGCCGTGCGCTTTGCGCGGAATACAATTCGATGATCGTGCGCGTCGAACGTCGCCGCGGGACCGAGCTGTACATCAACGACGGTGCCTATGGTGCCCTGTTCGATGCCGCACACGTGGGTTGGCGCTTCCCCGTCCGCCTGCTGCGCGAAAGCGCCGCGAACGAGGACGGTGAGACGGAAACCGAAGGCTTCAGCTTCTGGGGCCCGACGTGCGACGACATGGACCGCATGGAGGGGCCGTTTGCGCTTCCGACGGACATCAAGGCGGGCGATTTCATCGAGATCGGCATGCTCGGCGCTTATGGTGCGGCGATGAAGACCGCGTTCAACGGCTTTGGCGCGACCGACGTGTTCGAAGTCTCGGACGAGCCGATGGCCAGCCAGTACCGCGGTGATCGCCGCGATCCGCGGGTATCGGACAACGTGGTATCGCTGCGTTGATGCCCTGAAATCGGACCCAGTCGCTGGGTTCGCATGAAAAAGGCCCCGCGATTGTTCGCGGGGCCTTTTTCGTTGAGCCGTTCAGGTTTGGGCCAAGGGACAAGCGGCCATAGCCACCACCTCGGTGCGGCCGGCGGTCAGGCCGCTTTGCGCCGATCAAGCCCGAGCCGGTGCCAGATCTCGATCAGCGCCTCGGTCAGCTCGATCATCATCGGCTCGGTATGCGCAGGACCAGGGGTGAAGCGCAGCCGTTCGGTGCCGCGCGGCACGGTGGGGTAATTGATCGGCTGCACGTAGACGCCGTATTCCGCCAGCAGGATATCGCTGACCTTCTTGGCGTGCACCGGATCGCCCACCATCAGCGGAACGATATGCGTGGTGGAAGGCATGACCGGCAGGCCCGCATCGGCAAAGGCCTGCTTGAGGAAGGCCGCTGCCGCCTGCTGGCCTTCGCGCTCGATGCTGGAGGCCTTGAGGTGGCGCACTGCCGCCAGCACGCCAGCGGCCAGCACCGGCGAAAGCGACGTGGTGAAGATGAAGCCGGGCGCATAGCTGCGGATCACGTCGACGATCCGGGCGTCCGAAGCGATATAGCCGCCCATCACGCCGAACGCCTTGCCCAGCGTGCCCTCGATGATGTCGATCCGGTGCGCCGCCTCGTCGCGCTCTGAAATGCCGCCGCCGCGCGCGCCGTACATGCCGACAGCGTGGACTTCGTCGATATAGGTGAGCGCGTTGTACTTTTCGGCCAGATCGCAGATCGCGTGGATCGGCGCGATGTCACCATCCATCGAGTAGACGCTTTCGAACGCGATCAGCTTGGGCAGCGCCGGATCGGTTTCGGCCAGCAGTTCTTCCAGATGCGCCACATCGTTATGGCGGAAAACCTTCTTTTCCGCGCCGGAATTGCGGATGCCCGCGATCATGCTGGCGTGGTTGAGTTCATCCGAAAAGATCACGCAGCCCGGCAGGATCTTGGCAAGTGTGGAGAGCGTGGCATCGTTCGAGACATAGCCCGAGGTGAACAGCAACGCGCTGTCCTTGCCGTGCAGGTCCGCCAGTTCGGCTTCGAGATCGACGTGGTAATGCGTGTTGCCGCCGATGTTGCGCGTGCCGCCAGAGCCCGCGCCGACATCGTGCAGCGCCTCTTCCATCGCGCCGATCACTTTGGGATGCTGGCCCATGGCCAGATAGTCGTTCGAACACCAGACCGTGATCGGCTTGGGGCCATTGTGCCCGGCAAAGCACCGCGCATTGGGATAGGCACCCTTGTTGCGCAGGATATCGATAAAGACGCGGTAGCGGCCTTCGGTGTGCAGACGGTCGATCGCGGAATCGAAAACCTGATCGTAATTCACCCGCGGCTCCCTATGCACCAGTTGCGCGTCACCTTGCCTCGAAACCGGCCTCAAAGGGTTGCAGCAACGCACCCCGGCCTCGAGAAAGCGAAGCGCGCTTTACGCCGCTTGTCCGGGCATTGCCAGCGGCATTTGGGTCATATTTTCCAGTCTTCGCGCCATTTCAGGGGGCCGTATTTCAGATTTCAGGGGGCAGTGGCAGGCTGCTTCGCAAGGAGCGCCGTAGCGGGGGCCGGTGCAAAGCGCGGTCCATCATCGGGATCCTTGATCCAGCCAAAGTCATGGCCGTAAACCAGCTTGAGGCCGGGCTCCCGTTCGTGCAGGCGCGCCAAGCCCTTGATCCAGGCCAGTGTTGCCGCGCGGTCCTCATGTCCTCGCCATTGCGCCGCATAGCGCGAACGCGGCCGCTGCCATTCAACATTGCGGCGCATCGGCGCGGAATCGCCGGCAAACAGGAACTCGCGCCCGTTCTGCAACCGCACGTAGATCATCTGTGATCCAGCCAGGTGTCCGGGCGTCCGCACTGCGGCGATCCCAGGCGCAATGGCGCCATATGCTGCGGCACCAGCGAGCGCAGCAACGGGCGGCGCAAGCATCTCGCCTGCTATCGGCGCTAGTGCGTGGATGTATTCATACTGCTGGGGATTGGCCACAAGCTTCGCGCCGATGGCGGTCTCCTCCGGAAGCATCGAAACAAACCCGCCGACATGGTCGATTTCCTCGCTGGTAAAGATGATCCGCCGCGCCGTTTGCAACCAGCGGTCGACTGTCGCCTGCATTTCGGGGTGATAGTCGCCATAACCGCTGGCAATCGCCTGATCCTCGGTCAGGCCGGAATTGATGATCGTATCGCCGCCCGGGGTGATCAGCCGCCAGGTGAACGCGGCGACCTCTTCGCTTTTCAGCCCGCCGCCCGCCACCAGCAGGGTGCCGGGCTGCTGCTCCGCCGCCACCGCCGCGTACTCGATGCCCAAGGGGCGCGGTCCGCTCTGGCTGTCGGCGAGCGTTCTGAGGCGTGCGATGTCGATATCGCGCGGCGGCACTGCGGTCGGCCCTGCGTCCATCAGCAGCCAATAGTAGGGTACTGCCAGGATGACGATGAGCGAAAGGGCAATGCGCGTGAACATGTGCGGCTGAACTATCCCCGTTGTGCTTAGAAGACCAGCCGCTGTGTCAGGCCGTAGCGCGCCAGCGCAGGGCCGAGCAGAGCATCGGCGGGATCGTCGTTGGTGAAGAGCGCAAGATCGCCTTGCGGGCTACGCTCCCAGGCCTGCCCTGCGGTGAGGAAGGCAATGCGCCGCGCAATCCCGTCCGATCCATCGACGAACCGCACGCCCGGGCCAAACGCTTGCGCCAACTCTGCCTCCAGCAGCGGAAAGTGCGTGCAGGCCAGCACGACCGTATCGATCCGCTCGCCATCAGGCATGGCGCGCAAGGCCGCCGCTGCGCGCGCAAACACCGCAGCATCAACCGGTTGCCCGCGCAGTTTCGCTTCGGCTGCCGCGACCAGTTCGGGCGCGCCATGGCGCAGCAGCCGCTTGCCTGCGGCAAACTCGGCCTCAAGCCGGTCGACATACCCCTGCCGGATCGTCGCCTCGGTGCCGAGCAGGCCGATCACGCCGGTCTGCGTCATCGCGGCGGCCGGCTTGATCGCGGGGACCGTGCCGACAATCGGCACCTCCAGCACCTCGCGCACCGAAGCCAGCGCGATGGTCGAGGCGGTGTTGCACGCGATGCAGACAAGGCGCGGACGGAAGCGTTCGGTCAGCCTCCCGAGCAGCCCGGAAACCCGCGCCGCGATCTGTGCTTCGGTCTTGGTGCCATACGGAAGCCCGGCATTGTCCGAAACATACATTACCGGCGCTTGAGGTAGCAGCGCTCGAACCTTGCCCAACACGGAAAGCCCGCCGACACCGGAATCAAACAGGAGCAGCGGGGCGGCGGGGTTGGGGGTCATGACCGGCCTTCTATCGGGAGTGGTGGCAAAAAGGAAACCATGCCTCTCCCCTTTGTGCCCGGGGGCGGTTATGGCTTGGCTATGATCACGGTTTTTCTTCTTCGGCTTCTCATCCTCGCAGGGGCCTATCTGCTCGGATCGGTCCCCTTCGGCCTCCTGCTCACCCGCCTGTTCGGCGCGGGCGATCTGCGCGCGATCGGTTCGGGCAATATCGGCGCAACCAACGTGCTCCGCACCGGGCGCAAGGGGCTTGCCGCAGCCACGCTGCTGCTCGATCTTGCCAAAGGGGCCGCCGCAGTTCTGCTGGCGCGCGCGCTGTTTCCCGGCACCGAAGCACTGGCCGCACTGGCGGCCGTGATCGGCCATTGCTTCCCTGTCTGGCTGCGTTTCAACGGCGGCAAAGGGGTTGCCACCACGATGGGCGTTGCGCTGGCACTCGCCTGGCCCATCGGGCTTGCCTATGCCGTGGTCTGGCTCGGCGTGCTGGGGGTAACGCGCATTTCCTCGCTCGGCGGGATGAGCGCGGTGGTGGCCGCGCCAATTGCCGCGCTGTTCACCGGGCACGCTGCCTATGCGCCCGTGCTGACGGCGCTCGCGCTCCTCGTGCTGTGGCTCCACCGTGCCAACATTGCCCGACTGCGTGCCGGGACCGAGCCGCGCATCGGTTCCAAGGGATGAACGCGTCGGTCGCGCTGCTTTCGGATGCGGACATATTCGCGCGCATCCGCCTGCTGCGGTCGCCCGGGATCGGCCCGGTCAGCTATTTCCAGCTGCTGGGGCGGTTTGGCGATGCCGCCGCAGCGCTCGATGCCTTGCCTGAACTCGCCGCGCGGGGCGGGGCGCGCTATCGTCCCGTTCCGGCCGAACGGATAGAGGCGGAGATCGCCCGTCTGCGGGCAGCGGGTGGGCAGTACCTGTTTCACGATTCCCCGGCTTATCCCCGCCTTCTCGCCGCGCTGGAAACCCCGCCGCCGGTGCTGACCTGGCGCGGCGATCTGGCGCTGCTGGGGCAGGGAGCCGTCGCCCTCGTCGGCGCGCGCAATGCCTCGGCGGGTGCCTGCCGGCTTGCGCGCGAATACGCCGCGTCGCTCGCTGCGCGCGGATACGCCGTCGTCTCGGGCCTTGCCCGCGGGATCGATGCGGCGGCGCATCGCGGTGCGCTCGCCGCGATGGGGCATGGCGGCGGGACGGTTGGCGTGATCGCCAGCGGGATCGATGTGACCTATCCCCCCGAACATGCCGAATTGCAGGAGGATGTTGCGCAGCGCGGCTTGCTGATCGCCGAAATGCCGCCGGGCACGGAGCCGCTGGCGCGCCATTTCCCCTTTCGCAACCGGATCATTGCCGGGCTCGCGGCAGGCACTGTCGTGGTCGAAGCGGCGCCGCGTTCCGGCTCGCTGATCACCGCGCGCCTCGCCGCAGAAGCGGGGCGTGAAGTCATGGCCGTGCCCGGCTCCCCGCTCGATAGCCGCTCGCGCGGGTGCAACGAACTGATCCGCGACGGCGCGGTCCTCGTCCAGTCTGCCGACGATATTGCCGAACTGCTCGAACGTTTCGACGGACCGGCACGGCTGAAACTGCGGGAACCGATGTGGACGGGCAGCGGCGCGCCCTATGCGGACGAACCGGACTTCGGCCACGGCCCGCAGGACGATGCACCTGCCGAGATTGCGCACCTTCTAGGGACTGCTCCCGTCGCCATCGACGAATTGATCCGCCAGAGCGGCACCAGCGCGGGCGCGGTGCAGATGGCGCTGATCGAACTGGAACTTGCCGGGCGGCTCATCCGCCACGCCGGGGGCCGCGTCTCGCTCGGGTAGCCTTGCGTACCGCAATTACCCCGCTTCGATTGACGCTAGCGAAATTTACCTACTATTATCCAATCCGGACTTCGCCGGGGGGCGAGGTGGAAGGGGATATGGAACCATGAAAGCTCGAAATTCCGTCGCTCTGGCGCTCGCTGCGGCCGCGCTCACCCTGCCTGCTGCGGCTTATGCAGGGGATAGCGCGCCGGTAAAGGTTTCCGGCAAGGAAGCCGTCAAGGGCGCGACGGGCGTTGCCGTGGCCGCATTCAATGTCGGCTTCATCTTCGAGTCGACTGATCAGACCAAGGCAACCGGCGGCCTCATGGGCGCGTTTGGCGGTACCACCAAAGCCAAGTCCTCGCTCGTTGGCGTCACGCCCGAGATGATGCAGAAGATCGCCGATGCCGCGTATGCCGATTTCACCGCCAAGCTTGCCGCCTCGGGCCTTGCAGTAAAGGATGGAGCGAGCGTGTTTGCCGCGCCGGAAATGGCCAAACCCCATGGCCAGACCTCACCGCTCGACATTTCGATCACGCTTGAAAAGGGCAGCAAGGGCAAGGCGACTTACGTGAAGCCCGCCGCACTCCCCACCCTGATCATGGTTGCAGGTGATTTCCAGGGCAGCGGCTTTTCCAGCATGGGCCTTTCCATGGATGCCGGGCAGGCCAGCTATGCCCTTTCGCAATACGCCAAGGCGGCGGGCGTGCCGGTGGTTGACGTCACGTACTTGATCGATTTTTCGGACCAGAAGCGCCCGGGCGCCTTCAGTTTCGGCGGGCTTGAGGTCAACGCCAATCTCTCGGTCGTGCCGGGCTTCAGCCGGATGACCGTGTTTGGCGCCAACGGCAAGACGACAACTGTCACCCTCAACCAGTCGGTCTCGGTCGATGGTGATTTTATCGAGCGGAAGGATGCCTCCAGCGGTATGGCCAAGACCACGCAGGCTGCCGCCAACGTGGCCGGCGGGCTCATGGCAGCGATGGGGCATGGCGGCATGATGTTCGGCAAGACCCGCAAATTCGAGTTCGACGCCAAGCCCGGCAACTACGAGGAGGGCGCAGCCAAGGCCGCCGGCCTCGCCAACGATGTGCTGATGGGGCAGATCAATGCCCTGAAATGAACGCTGGGGAGTGACAAAGGGCGCTCGGGGGGCGCTCGGGGGGCCTTCGGGCTGGACTTTCCGCAAAACCTGCGCAGAACGCGGGGCCTTGACGCGGGGCGGGATCACTCCCCACCCTCGCGTGTACGTATACGCGTAGGAAAGTTCAGTTCGCCTCATGCAACTTGTCATCGTTGAATCTCCGGCCAAGGCCAAGACCATCGAGAAGTATCTCGGTCCCGGCTTCAAGGTCCTCGCGTCCTACGGCCATATCCGCGATCTGCCGGTGAAGGACGGCTCCGTCCGTCCGGACGAGGACTTCGCGATGGATTGGGAGCTCTATGGCGACAAGGCGGCGCGGGTGAAGGCCATTGTCGATTCGGCCAAGACCGCCGACCGCCTGATCCTCGCCACCGACCCTGACCGTGAGGGCGAGGCGATCTCGTGGCACGTGCGCGAGCTTCTGGCCAAGCGCAAGGCGCTGCCCAAGGAAGTCGAGCGGGTTACGTTCAACGCGATCACCAAGGCCACGGTGACCGAGGCGATGAAGCACCCGCGCGAGCTCGATCAGGATCTGATCGACGCCTATCTCGCCCGCCGCGCGCTCGATTACCTGTTCGGTTTCACGCTTTCGCCGGTGCTGTGGCGCAAGCTGCCCGGCGCGAAGTCTGCGGGCCGCGTGCAATCGGTCGCGCTGCGCCTGATCGTCGAGCGCGAGCGCGAGATCGAGGTTTTCAAGTCGCAGGAGTACTGGTCGGTCGCGGCCATGCTGGAGCAGGGCGGCACGCCGTTCAAGGCGCGGCTTGTGCGCTTCGAGGGCGAGAAGCTGGAGCGGCTTTCGCTGGGCGATGAAGGCGTGGCGATGCGCGCAAAGGCGGCGGTTGAGGCCGCAACCTTCCGGGTGGAAGAGGTCGAAACCAAACCGACTCGCCGCAACCCGTACCCGCCGTTCACCACCTCCACACTGCAGCAGGAAGCCGCGCGCAAGCTCGGCTTTGCCGCCAGCCACACCATGCGTGTGGCGCAGACGCTGTATGAAGCGGGCGCGATCACCTACATGCGGACCGACGGCGTGCAGATGGATTCCAGCGCCATCAGCGCCGCGCGTGCCGCGATCAGCAGCCGCTATTCGGGCCACTATCTGCCGGAAAAGCCCCGGCACTACGAAACCAAGGCCAAGAACGCGCAGGAAGCGCACGAAGCGATCCGGCCCACCGATTTCAACCATGACCGTTACGGTTCAGGCGACGAGGCCCGGCTTTACGACCTCATCTACAAGCGCGCGATGGCCAGCCAGATGGCCTCTGCGCTGATCGAACGCACAACCGTCACGCTGCGCGAAGGCACCGGCAAGCATGAGCTGCGCGCCACCGGCCAAGTCGTGAAGTTCCCGGGCTTCCTCGCCGTCTATGAAGAAGGCCGGGACCAGAAGGCTGATGGCCCCGATGACGGCGACGACGAGAGCAACCTGCTGCCGGTGATGAACACCGGCGACATGCCCGCCAAGCGCGGCGTGGAGGCGTTGCAGCACTTCACCCAGCCGCCGCCGCGCTATTCCGAAGCCAGCCTCGTCAAGCGGCTGGAAGAGCTCGGCATTGGCCGCCCTTCGACGTATGCCGCGACGTTGCAGGTGCTGAAGGACCGGAACTACGTCCGCACCGAGAAGAACCGCTTCTTCGCCGAGGAAAGCGGACGGATGCTGACGGCGTTCCTCGAACGCTTTTTTGAGCGTTACGTTGCGTATCAGTTTACCGCCGGGATGGAGGACGAACTCGACGACGTCTCGGGCGGGCGCGCCGCGTGGAAGGCCGTGCTCGAAGCCTTCTGGCGCGATTTCAAGCCCAAGTCCGATGAGGTGATGGAGAAGAAGCCGAGCGAGGTGACCGCCGAGCTCGATATCTTCCTGGAGGACTACCTTTTCCCCAAGCGCGAGGACGGCAGCGATCCGCGTCTGTGCCCCAAGTGCGAGGCGGGCCGCCTTGCGCTGCGCGGCGGGCGCTACGGTGCGTTCGTCGCCTGCTCGAACTATCCGGAGTGCAAGTTCACCCGCAAGTTCGCGCAGGGCGGCGGAGAGGGTGCCGGGGCCGGGGGCGATGATGCCAGCCTGGGCAAGGACCCGGTGACCGGTGAGGACGTCACGCGCCGCACGGGCCGTTTCGGGCCATACATCCAGCTGGGTGAGGGCAAGGAAGCCAAGCGCGCCTCGATCCCCAAGGACATCCCGGAGCTTGATCTGGAATGGGCGCTCAAGCTGCTGTCACTCCCGCGTGAGATCGGCGCGCATCCGGAAACGGGCAAGATTATCACTGCAAGCATAGGGCGTTATGGCCCATACCTCGCACACGATGGCAAGTATGGGCGGCTCAAATCGACCGCTGAAGTGTTCGAGACGGGCATGAACGCCGCCGTGGTCAAACTGGCCGAAGCCGCAGCGGGGGCAGGCGCGCGCGGCAATCGCACGCCGGTCGAACCGCTCAACACCTTCGGGCCGCACCCGACGTCCGGCGGCGAGATGAAGCTGCTCGCGGGCCGCTATGGTGCCTACGTGACCGATGGCACCACCAACGCCACGCTGCCCAAGGACACCAAGCCCGAAGACCTGACCCTCGAACAGGCCATCGCGTTGATCGACGCCCGCGCCGCCGCAGCGCCTGCCAAGGGCAAGAAGAAGAAAGCTGCGCCGAAGAAGGCCGCGCCCAAGAAGGCCGCCGGAGATGCACCAGCCAAGAAGCCGGCTGCGAAGAAGGCGCCTGCCAAGAAAGCCCCAGCAAAGAAGCCCGCGGCCAAGAAATCCGCCACGTAACGCGCCTTGAACCCTCACCCCGCATGGGGTGGGGGCTCTGCGCGGGCCGCCTCAAGCGGGGGTTGCGAACCAGATCGTGTGCTTCGGCCCCTTGCCGTTCGTGCGTGCCGGTACGCGGATCTGATCCACGGCAAAGCCCGTCTTTTCGAGCCGCCGGGTAAACGCCGGATCCGGCCCGGCAGACCACACTGCGAGCACGCCGCCGGGGCGCAAGGCCCGCCGCGCCGCGCGCAGGCCCGATGATGTGTAGAGCGCGCCATTGCCATCGCGCACCACACCGTCCGGCCCGTTGTCCACATCGAGCAGGATCGCATCGTAGTCGCCGTTTGCGCCGTCGATCTCGCTGCCCACATCGCCCATCAGCAGCCGCACGCGCGGATCATCGAGGCAGCCAGCGGCTATATGGGCCATCGGCCCGCGCGCCCACTGGATGATTTCGGGGACCAGTTCGGCCACGATCAGCTCCGCCTTCGGCCCCAGCACTTCCAGCGCCGCGCGCAAGGTGAAGCCCATGCCATAACCGCCGATCAGCAGGGTCGGGGCCGGGCGGTCCTTCAGCCGCCGGATCGTCTCGGTCGCCAATGCAACTTCAGAGCCGCTCATCCGGCTGCTCATCAGTTCATTGTGGCCCATCACGATCATGAAATCGCGGTCGTGGCGAAACAGCCGCAGCTCGGTGCCTCCCGGCACATGCGCCGTGCCGAGCAGTTCGCGCTGGATCATCCGTAAGTCCTTTGAAGTGGGTTCATTTCAGGCTCTGCACCACTTTATCCAGCTCTTCCTGCGGAACCAAAATCGCGCCGCTGCGTGGGCTGTCGAGATCGAGGATCGTCACGTAGGCGGCGGAAAGCAGCGCAAAGAACAGCATCGAGGAGACAGCGCTTCGCCGGTCGCTGCGCCCGGTGGTGAAGCCCAGCAGTGCCGTGCAGGCACAGCAATAGAACGCCAGCAGCAGTAGCACTTCGCTGGGCAGGCGAGCGGACCGGGCGGCATGGCGCGACGTGGTGATATCGCACATCGCGTTATAGGCCTGCACCAGCAGCGGACCGCGCGTATCGGGCGGCATCGCACGCAGCGCGGCAAACAGCGCATCGCCGAATGCCGCGCAGTCCCGCGCGCTTGCGTCATGCGCGGCCTGCCATGCTTCGTCGGTGGCGTTCTTGCCCGCTGCCGCACGCCCGATGGCGTAACGCGACAGCATCGTGTCCAGCGGCCTGCGATGGTTGTCCTCAAGCAGCGCCAGCCGGGTCGCCATGGTGCCAATCGCATTGGCCTCGTCCACCACCAGCAACCGCCGCGTCTCGTAACGCCCGATGGCCAGGCTGAAAGCAAACGCCATGAGCAGGGCCAGCAGCCCGAACGCGCCGGAAAGGACATAGCTCTCGCCGCCAGATTGGGTAGGCGCTTCGCCGCCTTCACCCGCGCGCCGGTGCAGCGCGGTGCCCACGCGCCAAAGCACGGTCATTGCCAGCAGCAGGCCCAGTCCTGACAGGATCAACGCCATCGCCGTCCCCTCACTTGACCCAGTCGAGCCCGATTTCCTCGTAGATTTCCTTGGCTTCGGCCCAGCCTTCCTCAACCTTGACGTGGAGGAACAAGTGGACCTTCACCCCCAGTAGCTCCGCCAGCTCCTTGCGCGCGGCCTCGCCGATGGATTTGAGCTTCGATCCGCCCTTGCCGAGCACGATGGCCTTCTGGCTATCGCGCGCAATGACGATCTGCTGGTGGATTTCGATCGAGCCATCGCGCCGCGTCGCGTAGCTTTCGGGCCGCACCGCGCTATCATACGGCAGTTCGTCGTGGAGCTGCCGGTAGAGCTGCTCGCGGGTGATTTCCGCTGCCAAGAGCCGCTCGCTGGCGTCCGAAACCTGATCTTCGGGATAATGCCACGCGCCTTCCGGCATCCGTTCAGCCAGCTTCAGCTTCAGTTCGGCCACCCCGTCGCCGGTCAGGGCCGAGACGAAGAACACTTCGTCGAACCCGCCCAGCGGCGCAAGCTCCGCCGCCATTTCCAGCAGCGGCTCCTTGGCAATCGCATCGACCTTGTTGAGCACGAGGATCTTGCGCTCGCTGCGGTCCTTCAGGCTTTCAAGGATCGGCTCCAGATAGTCGCGCTTCTTCTTGCGGCCATCGACAACGAGCAGGATCGCATCGGCGCTGTCCGCGCCTTCCCACGCGGCGTGGACCATCGCGCGGTCCAGCCGCCGCTTGGGTTCGAACAGACCCGGCGTATCGGCCAGAATGATCTGCACGCGTTCGCCGCCCCCTGAATCCTGCCCACCCAGATCCTGCAACGCGATGCCCATCAGCCGCGCGCGCGTCGTCTGCGCCTTGGCCGAGACGATCGCCACTTTCTGCCCGACCAGCGCATTGACCAGGGTCGATTTGCCCGCATTGGGCGCGCCGATCACCGCCACGAGACCACAATGTTCCGTCATTTTCGTATCACCCATAGCGCGCCATGAAAGCCTCGGCAGCGCCGCGCTCGGCTTCCTGCTTGCTTGAACCTGTTGCCTGCTCGGCCCCGATGCCGGGCACTTCGACCTGCACGGTGAACACCGCCGCATGATCGGGGCCGCTGCGATCCACCAGCGTATAGATCGGGGCCTTGCGCCGGTTGCCCGCAGCCCATTCCTGCAGCGCGGCCTTGGGGTGCTTGCGCTGCCCCGCGCCGCCCGCCATCGCCGGTTCCCATGCCGTCCGCACGAAATCGCGAGCCGCATCGAACCCGCGTTCGAGGAACAGCGCTCCGATCAGCGCTTCCATGACGTCGCCCAGCACATTGTCGCTCTGCCCGGCGCCATCGCTGCGCGCCTGCTTGCCCAGCCGGATATGCGGCGTGATCCCCAGTCGGCGCGCCACATCGGCGCAGGTTTCGCGGCTGACGAGCGCGTTGAGGCGCTGCGAAAGCTTGCCTTCTGCGGCCTCGCTCTGCGCATGGAGCCATTCGGCAATCGCGAGGCCCAGCACGCGGTCGCCCAGAAACTCCAGCCGCTGGTAATCGCGCGCCTCACCCATCGAACCATGGGTCAGCGCCTCGTGCCACAGCGTGGGCCGGGCAGGGGGCGCTCCTGTCAGCGCGGCAATGAAGCCGGCGGTCTCGTCCGGAAGGGCGGCGTTCAGAACGTGCCCCCGATGCGGTCAAAGCGGGCGGCGGTGAACCAGGTCCACGGCAGGAGCCAGTTGGCGCTGCCATCGGTGGACCACATCACGATGGTGGCGCGGCCGATCAGGTTGTCTTGCGGGACCAGCCCGATACCCCCGCCTTCCACTGCCGGAAAACGGCTGTCCATCGAGTTGTCGCGGTTGTCGCCCATCAGGAACAGCTGGCCTGCGGGCACCACCACCGGCGGGGTATCGTCCTGCGGCCTATAGCCGAGATCGAGCACGTTGACCTGCTTGCCTTCCGGCAGCGTCTCGCGGAACTGGGGGTAGTGGCAGCTGGGCGTGCCGTCCTTCTCCACCGCTTCGAATTCAGGTGCGATGCAGCTGGTGTTGGCCGAAACCTTGATGACGAAATCGGCGATCTTCACCTTGGGCACCGCCACCCCGTTGAGGTGCAGCTGGCCGCCGATCATCTGCACCGTATCGCCCGGCAGGCCGATCACGCGCTTGATGTAATCGACATCATTGCCCGGCGGTGCCTTGAAGATCACCACATCACCGCGATTTGGCTGCCCTGCAAGGATGCGCTTCGGCAGCAGCGGCGCGCTGAACGGCAACGAATAGGAGGAATAGCCGAACGGCCATTTGGCGGCGAGCAGGTAGTCCCCGTTCTCCAGCCGTGGCAGCATCGATTCCGAAGGGATGTTGAACGGAGAGAACACGAAGCTGCGGAAGAAGGCCACGATCAGCACCAGCTTGATCACGAACACCGGGAAGCTATCTTCCTTGCGCTCCTTCTTTTTTGCGGCCGGCTTTTTCGCGGGCGGCAGCGTATCTGCCAGCGGCTGCGGCGCGCTGGCCGTGCTGTCCGGAGCGTTCTCGGGGGTCTCTGTCATCGTCGCGGTCATGTGGAGGGGCCTCGCATCCGTCAAGCGCAGACTGCACCGATAGCGCTATGCAGACGAATTTAGGAGCTTCGCCGGTCGGCCATCCCTTGCGCTTGGTCGAAAGGGCAGGGTACGCCCGCGCCATTCCGCAGGAGACGACACCATGGCCGCCACTGACACCGCCCCGCTCTGGACCGCGCTTGAGGCGCTTCCGCGTCCGACCTTGACGGACCTGTTCGCCGATCCGGCCCGGCTTGGTCGTTACGCGACGGTGCTCGACCTTCCCGGCGGCCCGATTCGCTTCGACTGGTCGAAGACGCACCTTTCCGCTGACGTCGAGGCCGTGCTCGGCCAGATAGCGGACGCGGTCGATCTCCCCGGCAGCCGCGAAGCGCTGTTTGCAGGCGCGCTCATCAACAACACCGAAGGCCGCGCCGCCACGCATATGGCCGAGCGCGGCGTCGGCAATCCGGAGGCTGCCGAGGAAGCCGAACGCTTCCACGAGCGGATGCAGGCTCTGGTCGAGGCGATCCACGAAGGTCTGCTGGGCGAAGTGAAGAGCCTGATCCACATCGGCATTGGCGGCTCCGCGCTTGGCCCCGCGCTCGCCATCGATGCCTTGGCGCGCGAGGACGCGCGGGTTGCGGTCCATGTCGTCTCCAACGTCGATGGCGCAGCGCTCGCGGCCGCCGTGGCGCAATGCGATCCGGCCACCACGCTGATCGCGGTGGCCTCGAAGACCTTCACCACCACCGAAACCCTGATGAACGCCGTCAGCGCGCTCGATTGGCTGCGGGCTGGCGGGGTGGAAGACCCCTTCGGCCGCGTCGTCGCCCTCACCGCCGCGCCGGACAAGGCGGTTGAATGGGGCGTCGATGAAACCCGCGTCCTGCCGTTCGCCGAAACGGTCGGCGGGCGGTACTCGTTGTGGTCCTCGATCGGCTTTCCCATCGCGCTTGCGCTGGGGTGGGACGGGTTTGCCGCGTTCCTTGCCGGTGCCGCCGCGATCGACCGGCACTTCCTTGAAGCGCCCGCCGCCGAAAACGTCGTGATTCGCGCCGCTTTCGCCGACCTCTATTACACGCAGGCCCGCCACTGCGGCAGCCGCGCCGTGTTTGCCTATGATGAGCGCCTGCGCCTGCTGCCCAGCTACCTCCAGCAGCTCGAAATGGAATCGAACGGCAAGCGCGTTACGGCACAGGGCACTCCGCTCGCCCGGCCCAGCGCGCCGGTCACCTGGGGCGGGGTCGGCACCGATGCGCAGCACGCCGTGTTCCAGCTGCTCCATCAGGGCACGCACCTGATCCCGGTCGATTTCCTTGCCGTGAGCATCCCCGGTCACGATTTCGATCCGGCGCACCACCGCACCCTGCTGGCCAATTGCTTTGCGCAAGGCGCGGCACTGATGGCGGGCAAGCCGGGCGGCGATGATGCGGCGCGCGACTATCCGGGGGACCGCCCCTCGGCCACGATCCTGTGTGACGAACTTGGCGCTGCCACGCTCGGCAGCCTGATCGCCTTCCACGAACACCGCACGTTCGTTTCCGCGATGATGCTGGGGATCAATCCGTTCGACCAGTTCGGCGTGGAACTGGGCAAGGCCATGGCCAAGGCGATGGACGACGTCGGCAGCACGCGCTTCGATGCCAGCACCGAGGCGCTGTTGGAAGCCGCCGGGATTGATCGTTAGGTAACGGGCTTTTTCAGGGTCCGGCGGTGGTGGCTTCGGCCTCCGGATGGGCCTGATCGAACCGCACCGCGCCGGTGATCCAGACTGCCGACAGTAGCCCGATTGCCAGCACGGTGCCGATCACTACCATCCTGACGAGGCTCCTGTCCTTGTCGCCGCCGCTGACTTCCTCGGTGTCGATGTGCACCTCTTCGCCTTCATGCTGCATGGCTGCTGTTCCCGGCACGACCGGACTGGCCGCGTGACGCCATAACGCGCCGGAGGCACTCCGTGTTCCGGAGGCAACCAAACGATGGCGAATCGGCATTGTTGCAGGGCACCCTGATAGCCCATATGGGCGCACGCAGCAGGAGCCTGACGAATGACCGACACGCAGTACGACTACGACCTCTTCGTCATCGGCGCAGGATCCGGCGGCGTTCGCGCCAGCCGCATCGCGGCGGGCCACGGCGCGCGTGTTGCGGTGGCGGAGGAATACCGCGTCGGCGGCACCTGCGTGATCCGGGGCTGCGTGCCCAAGAAGCTGCTTGTCTACGGCTCGCACTTTGCCGAAGAACTGCAGGACGCGGCCAATTATGGCTGGACGGTTGAGAACACTACGTTCGACTGGCCGACCTTGCGCGATGCCGTGCTCAAGGATGTCGACCGGCTCAACGCGGCCTACACATCGACGCTCGAAAGCCACAAGGTCGAGCGCTTCCTCGAACGTGCCGAAATTACCGGCCCGCATTCGGTGCGCCTCACCACCTCGGGGCGCGAGATCACCGCAAAGCATATCCTCGTGGCCACCGGCGCCTGGCCAGTCATGCCCGAATTCGAAGGCGCGGAGCACTGCATCACCTCGAACGAGGTATTCCATCTCGATCAGTTCCCCCGCCGCGTCGTCATCTCGGGCGCGGGGTACATCGCGCTCGAATTTGCCGGGATCTTCAATGCGCTCGGCAGTCACGTAACGGTGGTGAACCGCTCTGAAACGCTGCTGCGCACCTATGACGAAGCGCTGCGCGACCGGCTGCTCCAGATCACCATGGCGCGAGGGATCCAGTACCGGTTCAACTGCCCGTTCGAAAAGGTGGTGAAGCGCGAGGACGGCCTTCTCGAAGTCTGGCTCAAGGGCCAGCCCGATCCGATCCTGGCCGATCAGGTGCTCGTTGCCACCGGCCGCCGCCCCAAGACCAATGGTCTGGGGCTTGAAACCGCAGGCGTGGCGCTGGGCAGCAATGGCGAGATCCTCGTCGATGATCACGCGCAGACATCATGCCCCAGCATCTACGCGGTGGGTGACGTAACGGACCGCGTCCAGCTCACCCCCGTCGCCATCCGCGAAGGCCAGGCCTTTGCCGACCGCGTATTCGGCGGCAAGCACGTAACGATCGATTACAGCTGCATCCCCAGCGCCGTCTTCTCGCAGCCGCCGTTGGCAGGCGTCGGGCCGACCGAGGGCGAGGCGCGCAACAAGTACGGCTCGATCAAGGTCTATTCCTCGGATTTCCGCCCGATGAAGAACATCTTCGGCCACCGGCCCGAGCGCGGGCTCTACAAGATGATCGTCGATGCGGCGACCGACCGGGTGCTGGCGCTCCACATGATCGGTCCGGAAGCACCGGAAATCCTCCAGGCCGCCGCCATCGCGGTGAAGGCCGGGCTGACCAAGGCCGATTTCGATGCGACCGTGGCGCTGCACCCCTCGATGGCCGAGGAACTCGTGCTGATGAAGTGAAGGTTGCAGCTTGCAACGGGATCGCTAGTCTCCCGCACAACAATGCGGGGGAATAGCGTGAAACTTCAAGGCAAGACGATCCTGTTGACGGGCGGGACCGACGGCATCGGCCTGCGCCTTGCTCGCCAGCTGCGCGAAAAAGGCGCAATGCTGATCGTTACGGGACGCAACCCGGAGCGCATCACCGCTGCCGAGGCGGAAGGGTTCGAAGTGATTCCTGCCGACCTCGCCGGACCGGACGGCATCGCAGCCGTGATCGCGGGGCTGGGCGGCCGCGCCATCGATATCCTGATCAACAACGCGGGGATGGGTGCGGACCACGATTTCCGCGTCGCACCGCCTGTCCCGGAGGACGACGAGCGCACGCTCTGGCTCAATCTCCACGCGCCGATCCGCCTGATCGCGGCGCTGATGCCCGTGCTGCGGGCGCGTCCCGAGGCCATGATCGTGAACGTCACCTCGGGTCTTGCCATCGCGCCTAGCGCGGGGGCGCCGCTCTATTGCGCCACCAAGGCTGCGCTGCGCAGCTACACGCAGGGCCTGCGCGCGCAATTGAAAGGCACCGGCATCCTCGTGCTTGAAGCGCTTCCCCCGGTGGTCGATACGGCGATGACCGCCGGGCGCGGCAACAAGAAGCTTAGCCCGGAGGAATGCGCCCGCCAGATCATTGCGGCAATGGAAACCGGCAAGGACGAGGCCAATGTCGGCATGGTGAAAGTGCTGCGTGCGGTCTACTCGCTCTCGCCCGCGCTTGCCCGTTCCATCATGCTGCGCTTCTGAAGGAACAGTCCATGAGCAAGACAGTCCTCGTCTCCGGCGGCAGCGGCTATATCGCCGGGTTCATCATCAAGCAGCTTCTGGCCGACGGGTGGACGGTCAACACGACCGTGCGCAGCCTGAAGCGCGAGGCCGAACTGCGCCCGCTGCTGGGCGGTAGCGCCGAAACGCTGCGCTTCTTCGCCGCCGATCTTACTGCGGATGCGGGCTGGGCCGAGGCGATGGCGGGCTGCACCCATGTGCTCCACGTGGCCTCACCCTTCAGCAGCAAGCCGCCGCGCAATCCCGATGACCTCATCATCCCCGCGCGCGAAGGCACCGTGCGCACGCTGCGTATCGCCAAGGCGGCGGGTGTCCTGCGCTTTGTCCAGACCTCGTCGGTCGCCGCCATCGCCTATGGCCACGGCAAGGGGCACCACCAGTTCACCGAGGCCGACTGGACCAACGTTCACAGCCGCGATGCCTATGCCTACGTCAAATCCAAGACGATTGCCGAGCGCGCCGCGCGCGACTGGATGGCGAAGGAGGGAGCCGGCATGGAATTCCTCTCGATCAACCCTTCTGCCGTGCTTGGCCCGGTGTGGAGCAAAGATTTCTCAGCCTCCATCGAACTGGTCAGCCAGCTCCTTTCCGGCGCGCTGCCGGGCTGCCCCGATCTCGGCTTCGGCATTGTCGATGTGCGCGATCTGGCGGATCTCCACGTCCGCGCGCTGACCGAGCCGGGCCTCGATGGCGAACGCTTCATCGCGTCTGGCCCGTTCCTCAAGATGGCCGAAGTCGCCGCGATCCTGCGCCAGCACATGCCGCTCGATGCGCGCAACGTAACGACACGCCGCTTGCCGAACTGGATCGTGCGCTTTTCCGCCACGTTCAATCCGCTGATCCGGCAAGTGGTGGGTGAGCTTGGCAATGTGCGCGACGCCAGCTCTGCCCATGCGCTCGAACGCCTTGGCTGGAAAACGCGCCCGAGCGAGGAGTCCATCGTCGATTGCGCGAAAAGCCTGATCGCGCAGGGGGTGGTCAGGGTCTAGAAACAAAGGGTGTCAAATGGGTTCGTCGGCCCGGACTTGATCCGGGCCTTGGCTTTTCTTTTGCGGCGTCACGCAGGAATAAAAGCCGAACCCCGTGTCGAGCACGGGGTGACGGAAAGCAGATTAATGGCAAGTCATCAGTGGCTAGCCCTCAGATGCCCGCAAACCACTGATACCCCTTGTGATCTTCCCAATACCCGCCCTTGCCGCCGTGGATGCCGTCGAGTGAGGCGACCGCCTCGACCCGCATGACATACTTCGCCTGCTTGTAGCCCAGTTGCCGCTCGACCCGCAGGCGCAGCGGTGCGCCGTGGCCCACGGTCAGCGGCGCGCCGTTCATGTGTGTCGCGAGGATGGTCTGCGGGTGGAATGCGTCGATCAGGTCGATGCTTTCGTAATAGGGCACGCCGCCGGTGCTGTCGGCACAGTGGAACACCACGAACTTGGCACTGGACGACATCCCGGCGCGCTTGAGGATGAGGCCGAGCGGAACGCCGCTCCATTCGCCGATCGCGCTCCACCCTTCCACGCAATCGTGCCGGGTGATCTGCGTGCGCCGGGGGGCCGCCATCATCTGCGCGAGGCTGATGCGCAGCGGATGCGCCACCATGCCGTCCACCATCAGCGTCCAGTCCGCAAACGTGTTTGCCGCCAGCGCCTTGTACTCGCTCGTGCCCGGATCGCGGTTGCCATTCTCGCGGAATACCGGCGACATTTCGGCCCGGCTGAACTCCTTCGCCAGCGCATTGCGGTCCGTTACGAGACGCTGCGCACCCTGCGTCGCCTTTTCGCCCAGGCTCAGCACCGATTGCACTGCGGGCGAGGCATTGATCTGGTCGCAGCCCGCCAGCAGCAGACCCGCACCGCCGACGAGCGCATGGCGCCGGGTGATGAGGGAAGTTGGTGGCGTGATGATCTGATCGCTCATTTCCCGCGCTCCTTCGGCAAGCGATACCAGCCAGTGATGATCGAGCGCAGTTCGTTGACCGGCCCGGCCAACACCACCGCGAGCAAGTGCACCACAATGAACAGTGCAAACCCCAGCGCACAGAGGAAGTGAATCGACCGCGCCGAAGGCCGCCCGCCGAACAGCTCCACCAGCCACGGGAACGCGGCGTTGAGCGTGGGCGACATCGTGCACCCGGTCAGGATCACCACCGGGATCAGCACGAACAGCACCCCGAGATAGGCGATCTTCTGCAGCGGGTTATAGGCCCGTGCAGCCTCGCCTGTTGGGAAGCGCAGCCGCGCATGGTCCTTGATGTCATGCCACAAGTGCGCAAGGCTCAATTCTTCACGCTTTAACGCAAGATCGTTCCACAAATGCTTGGAAAATAGCGTATAGAGCAGGAACAGCGTGCCGCTCGCCAATAGCACCCAGGCGAAGAAGAAGTGCCATTGGCGCGCGCCTGCGATGCTGTAGCTGGACGGGATGGTGACCAGCGGCGGGAAGGCTTCGGCTGTCCCCTGGGCATAGCCGAGCACGCCCGTCGTCGGGATCTCGAAGCCGAGGATGGACAGGAAGCCGCTTGTCCCCCGGTTGCCGATCACCAGCCATGCCGTATCGAGGTTCGCACCGTATTCGCCCCAGTAGAGCCGGGGATGCGCGTTGAAGATCATCATCCCGCTCATCAGCATGACGAAGATCGCAAGCGCGTTGATCCAGTGCCAGATCCGCACCGGAAGGCGCGTGCGGTAGATCAGCTCAGGCCGTGTCGCCATCATTCCCGCTCCTGCCATGCCCGCAACCCGCTTCGGGCACGGCGCGCACCATAGCGCGCGTCAGTCTTCATACCAGCCCACATCCGCCGTTGCCACCTCGCCAAAGCGCGCGCCCTTGGTGATCGATTGCCAGATGATCGGCCAGGACGTGCCGATCATGCTGAGGAAGGGCCAAGGATCGCGCGCGTCCCAGCTCACATCCCGTGTCGTAACGAGGCTTTTGAGGCTGGCGAGGAAGCCTTTTCCGCGCAGCATCGCCGCCTGCGTTTCAGTGAGGCAGGCGTAGAACTGCTGGAGCACCTTGTGCCGCCGCACGCGCACCGCCCCGGTCGATGCCGGGTCCAGCACCGCGCGGGCAATGTCCACATCCTCCCAGAAATGCACCCCGCTCGTGGCGCGCGGATTGCATTCGATGGCATGGGGCACGCCGCCCGCATCGACGATGAAGTCGAAGGAAATGAACCCGCTCCACCCGATCTCGGCCACGAACCGCGCCACCCATGCGTCAATGGCGGGCACCTCCACCCGCTCGAACGCCACCGCGACCGAGCCGGACATGACGGCTCCGCGATAGACCGACGTGGCGATCACGCGGCCTTCGCGGGCAATCGTGCAGGTGCTGTGCTCGCGTCCCGTAACGAAGCGCTGCACGACGGCGGGCGCGGCGGGATCGGGCGCGGGCAGGGGTTCGCCGGCACGCAGGATGTGCACGCCATTGCCCGAGCAGGAAAACAGCGGCTTCACCACCACCGGCCCGCCTGCCGCCAGCGCCGCTGCTTCCGCGCTTCCCAGTGGCGCGCTTTGCGGCACCGCCAGCCCCATCGCCAGCGCCGCGCGGACGAACCCCGCCTTGTCATGCAGGGCGATTACCTGCTTGGGCGGCATCGTGAACAGCTGCACGCCCTCCGGCAGCATCCCCGCCAGATGCGCCACATGCATTGTCTCTTCCGAAACCGGCACCACCAGATCGACACCCTCGCGGCGCACGATCTCGGCCAGCGCCGCAAGGTATGCCGCCTTGCCTGCGCTTGGCGGCGGCACCTTGAATTCCTGCGCAACGTGGCGCGATGCCCCGGCAAGCGTCCAGCCATAAGGCTCTGCCACCAGCACCCGGCACCCCGCCTTGGCAAAGCCGCGCGCCAGATCGAGCGCCTTGGGCAGCCGCCCCAGCGTGAGCAGGACTGTCGTCATGACGTCACGCTCCGGACGTCACCGGGGTTACCCGCACCATGATTTGCTTGGCGGGCCGCGTCGTCAGCCGCGCCGCCGGGCGGACCGCGCTGGCATCCTCGATGTGGAAATCGAACTTGCGGAACAGCCGCGCGATCAGCAGCACCGCTTCGGTCAGCGCGAAGGCAGCCCCGGCACACACGCGCGGTCCCTGTCCGAAGGGAATATACGCCCCCGGCGTCAGCTCGCTCTCGCGCGCAGGCAGGAAGCGGTCCGGATCGAACACATCGGGGTTCTTCCAATAGCGCTTGTGCCGGTGCAGCACCCACGGCGCGACCATCACCAGCGCCCCGCGCTTCACCCGCTTGCCGCCGATCGTCGTCGCCTCGGTCGCCACGCGCGGCAGGAAGGTGATCGGCGGATAGAGTCGCAGCGTCTCGCGAAACAGGTTGCGGATGGTGAGGAGGTGCTTGGTCTCCTCGAACCCGATCGGCCCGTCCTCGCCAGCAACTTCGCGGATTTCGCGCCGCACCCGCGCCACCAGATCGGGCTGCATCGCCAGCAGATAGAACGCCCAGGTCAGCGCGCTCGCGCTTGTCTCGTGGCCCGCAAGGAACAGCACGCCGAGCTGGTCGATCAGTTCCTCGCGCGTGAACGCCGTCTTCGTGAAGTCGTCGCGCGCCGCGATCACCGCTGCCGCGATATCGTCGAAGTGCTCGCCATTCGGCCCCGCATGCGTATCGAGCAGATCGCCCAGATGCCGCCGGATGCGGGTGCAGGCCTCCAGCACGAAGTCCTTCTGCGGCACCGCCGTCCATGCCGGGTCCATGATCAGCCGCCGAATCTCGACTTGCGCCACACTGTGCTCGAACACCGTGAAGGCATCGAACACATCGTGCGCCGCCCCGGTTTCGAGGCCCGAGCTGAACACCGTGCGGCAGATGATGTCTGCCGTCAGATGGCTCATCGTGAGGTCGAGCGAGAACGCCGTGCCATCCGCCGCACGCGCCGCCAACGTATCCTCGCAGGCCTCGGCCCCCTCCTGCATCGCCGGAAACGCGCGGTTCACGCGCATCATCGTGAAAGCGGGATCGATCATCCGGCGCTGGCGCTGCCATGTCTCGCCCGAGGAGACGAAGATCGAATCACCGATCAGCGGGGCGAGCGCATCGACCATCAAGTCGCTCTTGGGGAAGATGCCTTCCGGATCGGACAGCACCCGCCGCACTTCGTCGGGCCGGTTCACGATCAGGATCGAGCGCCGCGAATAGCCCAGCGGCCCCACATCGCAGCGATAGGCGCTGGCCGGAAGCAGGCTGAGCAGATCGCCATCCCCGCGCAGTGCCACGCGCAGCAGCGCCGTGATCGCGCCGAGCGAGCTGGGGCGGGGCGGGCGATAGGCGGCAACTTGGTTCAAGGAGGCTTCCCGTGTGGCTTCGATGTGTCATCTTATGTTTACACGGACCATGTCCAGTGGAATAGTCGCATGGAGAAGAACCGGGGGATGCGATGGAACTGCTGCTGTTCCGCTGCCTGATTGCAGCGCACATCGCCGCCGGAGCGACCGGGGCCATTGCGTTCTGGATTCCGGTCGTGGGCCGCAAGGGTGACGTCAATCACCGCAAGTGGGGCCGCGTCTTCACCAAGGCGATCCTCATCACCGGCTGCCTTGCCCTGACGATGAGCCTGCTTACGCTCTACGATCCAATGGGCGTTCATCCGCACCTTGCCGGGCGGTTCGACGCAGATTTCGTGCGCGGCATCTTCGGCGTGATGATGCTGCACAACGCCATCCTCACGCTCAATCTGGCGTGGTATGGCTGGCTCTGCGTGCAAAACCGGCGCAACGTTGCGGCCAATCGCACGCCGCTCAATATCGCGCTGCAATTCGCGGTGATGATCGCCGCCGTGGTCTGCGCGTGGGACGGCGCGCGGATCAATCAGCCGCTGATGATGCTGATTTCCGTGGTCGGCATGGCCACAGGGATCACCAATCTCGTGTTCCTCTATTCGCGCAATCCCTCGCCGGTGATGTGGCTCAAGGAACATGTGAAGGCGCTCGTGGGCGCGGGTATTTCGGTCTACACGGCGTTTCTTGCGTTCGGTTCGGTGCGGCTGTTCCCCGCGCTCGCGCTACATCCGGCGATGTGGTCGGTGCCGCTCGTCACGGGCCTCATCATCCTGATCTATCACCGCATTCGTATCGACCAGAAGGCCGGCATCAGCCTCATCCCGCAAGTGCTGCGTCCGCGCCGCGCTGCAACGTCTGACTGAGTCGGGGACTGATATGTCCGCCCGCAAGGTCGTCGTCGTCGGAGCCGGGATGGGCGGCCTTGCCGCTGCGGCCGATCTGGCCCGCGCCGGTCTCGATGTCACGGTCATCGAGCGCGCGGCCAGCGTCGGCGGCAAGATGCGCCGGGTGGAAAGCGGCGGGCTTGCCATCGATGCAGGCCCCACCGTGTTCACCATGCGCTGGATCTTCGATGGCCTGTTCGGCGATGCCGGGCAGCGGCTGGAGGATCATCTTGGCCTGATCCCGGCCGAAACCCTCGCGCGCCACGCGTGGCAGGATGGCGGCAAGCTCGATCTCTTCGCCGATGTCGCTCGGTCCGCCGACGCCATCGGGGATTTCTCCGGAGCCGGCGAAGCGCGCGCCTACCGCGATTTCTGCGCCCGCAGCGCCGATATCTACAAGACGCTAGCCGCCGCGTTCATCGCGGCAGAGCGACCTTCCATCCCTGGCCTTGTCGCGCGCCTCGGCCCGCTGGGCCTTCCCGCGCTGATGCGCACCGTGCCGATGCGGAACCTGTGGGGCGCGCTGGGCGATCACTTCAAGGATCCGCGCCTGCGCCAGCTGTTCGGACGTTATTCCACCTATGTCGGTGCCTCGCCGTGGGCGGCACCCGCTACGCTGATGCTAATCGCCCATGTCGAGCAGCAAGGCGTCTGGCTGGTGCGGGGCGGCATTCACGAAGTGGCGCGCGCCATCGCCGGGCTGGCCGAACGGCACGGCGCGCGCGTTCGGTGCAATACCCAGATGGAACGCATCATCATCGAGCAAGGCCGTGTCGCCGGGGTGGAACTGGCGGGGGGCGAACGCCTTGCTGCCGATGCCGTGGTGTTCAACGGCGATATCTCGGCGCTGACCGACGAGGTTCGCCCGGTTCCTGCCACCACGCCCGCCCGGCGTTCGCTCTCCGCCGTCACCTGGTGCCTTGCCGCGCGCACCTCCGGCTTCGATCTGGCCCACCACAATGTGTTCTTTGGATCTGACTATCGCGCCGAGTTCGATGCCATCTTCAAGCAGCGCCGGATCACGCAGACGCCCACAGTATACCTCTGCGCGCAGGACCGGGGGGAGGGGAACGATCATGCCCCCGGCACGCCCGAACGCCTCCTCGCGCTGATCAACGCGCCCGCCGATGGCGACAAAGGCCCGCTGCCCGATGCCGAAATTGCCGATCTTGCGCGCCGCAGTGTCGGCCTGATGCGCGATTGCGGGCTGGAACTGGCGGTAGAGGGTGAGCCGTTCATCACCGATCCCGCCGGCTTCGACGCCTTGTTTCCTGCGAGCGGTGGCGCGCTCTATGGCAGGGCGAACCATGGCATGATGGGCAGCTTTGCGCGGGCCGGAGCGCGGGGGAAAGTGCCGGGGCTCTATCTGGCGGGGGGCAGCGTGCATCCGGGGCCGGGCATTCCGATGGCGACAATGTCGGGCAGAATCGCCGCCGCGCGCCTGCTGGCAGACATGGCGGGCAATCGCGGCACCGTCATGCTTCCTGCGGACGTGGCATTTTCCCGCTAGCCAATGCCTTTAGGCTCGTGCGCGACCAGCGTGGATGCGGGGCAGGGGCAGGCCGCCCCAATGCCTGAAGCCCGGCGCGCAGCACATGCGCGATCTTCTCATTGCGTGATGTGAAGACGCGGCCGTCCCACACCCTCGGTCCGCCCGCTGCCACCTTGCGCGCGATTGCGCCATAAATGCCCGCGGCCGAAAGGATTGCCCAGCGCTGGCGGAAACCGAGCCGCGCGGCACCGACCCTTGCGGAAGCTTCGTACTCAGCCGCCAGCATGGCAAGCCTTTGCGCGACGTCTACCAAGGCGGCGCGGTAGCACGGACGCAGCTGCTCGCCCGGCGGAATGTCCGCCCCTGCCAGCCATTCGGCGGGGAGATAGCAGCGCCCGCCGCGATCATCCTCGGCCACATCGCGCGCGATATTGCCGAGCTGGAACGCAAGGCCCAGATCGCAGGCACGGTCCAGCGTGTCGTCATCATCGGGCGCAACGCCCATCACGACCGCCATCATCACGCCCACCGCGCCCGCGACATGGAAGCAATAGCGCATGAGATCTGCCTCGCCGCGCGGGGTCCAGTCCGCGGCATCGAGCGCGAAGCCGTCGATCACATCATCGGCCATCGCTTGCGTCAGCCCGCATTCCGCCGCGACCACGCCCAGCGCATCGAAGTTGGGGTTGCCGGTGGGGCGCCCGGTCAGTGACAGAGCCGTCAGCCGCCGGATCAGCGCGAGCCGCCCCGCTGCGTCGCCGCCCGGCGTCGTCCCCAGTTCGCCGCCGAGATCCTGTTCGTCGGCAATATCGTCGCAGGCGCGGCACCAGGCATAGAGCAGCCACACCCGTTCGCGCGTCGTCCTGTCAAACAGCTGCGATGCGGCGGCAAAGCTCTTCGACCCGCGCGCAATCGTCTCGCGGGCATGGGCAACAAGGGCAGCGCGGTCCGGCTTCGGCAGCGCTGCGACAGGATCAGCCACGCCGCCTCACAAGTCCTTCGCGGACATCTGGATGATGGGTGTGTGCGGCACATGCGCGGCCATGCGCGCCAGCAGCACATCGAGCGAATGCTCCGCCAGAATGATCCCGCCATGTACCGGGCGGATGAAGCCGACCTCGATCATGTGGGTCTGGAAGGCCAGCAGCTTGTCGTAGAAGCCGAAGGCATTGAGCAGGCCCACCGGCTTGGCGTGATAGCCCAGCTGCGCCCAGCTCACCGCTTCCCACAGCTCGTCCATCGTGCCCACGCCGCCGGGGAGCGTCAGGAACCCGTCCGAAAGGTCGGTGAAAGCCTGCTTGCGCTCGTGCATCGTCTCCACGATGGTCAGGCGCGTGCAATCGGGATTGGCGACTTCGGCCTCCGCCAGCGCGCGCGGGATCACGCCGATGACTTCGCCGCCCGCCTCCAGCGCGCCAGCCGCCACCGCGCCCATCAGGCCGAGCCGCCCGCCGCCATAGACCACGCCGATCCCGCGCCCGGCAAGCGCCGCGCCAACCTCACGCGCCAAAGCCACATAGCGTGCGTCTGCGGGCGAAGCCGAACCGCAGTAGACCGCGAGGCGCTTCACAGCTTCACCGCGCAAACGGCGTCAGCCAGTTGCCGCTCGAAGCTGCCCGGCCTGGTAACGGCAAAAGCCCGGCCCGGATTGGCGGGAACCGCCACGATTTCCTCACCGCTGCGCAGAAGCGAAACCGTGCTGACTTCGCGGTAGGCGTGGCGCGCGCACTGAAATTCCATCGTTCCGCGCGCGCCGATCTGATCGCCGGGCCGGGGCGTGCCCTCATCGGGATTGTGCGTGATGATCGTTGCCGACCGCACGTCACCCTCTTCGCCCGGGCGCACGGAGAGGGAGTCCGCCAGATAGGCAAAGCGGGTGTGCCCCGGCGTTTCCATGACAAACACTTCGCCGCCGCCGCCAGCCGATGCAACCGCCGCCAAAGCGAAGAGCGCAGGGTTCATTTCAGCAGATCCTCGATCATCAGCCCCGCCGTCGCCTTCGCGCTGCCGACCACGCCCGGGATTCCTGCGCCCGGATGGGTGCCTGCGCCGACCAGATAGAAGTTCTGGATCGCATCGTCACGGTTGTGCGCACGGAAATAGGCAGACTGCGTGAGCAGCGGTTCAAGGCTGAAGGCGCTGCCCTGATGCGCTGAAAGATCGATCGAGAAGTCCTTGGGCGTATAGTGGAACTTCGTGACGATCCGGCTGTGGATGTCCGGGATCAGGCGGCGGCCCACTTCATCGAGCACGCGCTTTTCGAACAGCGGCCCCACTTCGTCCCAGTCGATCGGCAGCTTGCCCATGTTGGCCACCGGCACCAGCGCGTAGAACGTGCTCATCCCCGGCGGTGCCATGCTCGGATCGCTTACCGAGGGATGGTGCAGGTAGATCGAGAAGTCTTCGGGCAGCACGCCGTGCTTGTAGATGTCGTCGAGCAGGCCCTTGTAGCGCGGCCCGAACAGGATCATGTGGTGCGCGATCCCCGGCCAGGTGCCTTCCACGCCAAAGTGGACGACGAACAGGCTGGGCGAGAACTTCTTCTTCTTGAGTGCCTTGGCACGCCGCTGCGCATGGCCGTTATCGGGCATGAGATCGGCATAGGAATGGACGATGTCGCCGTTGGAGGCGACTGCATCCACGCTTTCGCGCCAGCCGCTCTTGGTCTCCACCGCCGTCACCCGGTCGCCCAGCGAATGGATGTGCACCACCGGATCGCCCAGCCGCACCGTGCCGCCCAGCCGCTCGAAGTGCTTGATCATCCCCGCGATCAGCTTGTTGGTGCCGCCCTTGGCCCACCACACGCCGCCGTCCTTCTCCAGCTTGTGGATCAGCGCATACATCGCGCTCGCGGTCATCGGGTTGCCGCCCACCAGCAGCGAGTGGAAGCTGAACGCCTCGCGCAGCTTCTCGTTCTCGATGTAGCTCGAGACGATCGAATAGACCGAGCGCCACGCCTGATAGCGGATCAGCGGCGGGGCCGATTTGATCATCGAGGCGAAATCGAGAAACGGAACCGAGCCGAGCTTGACATAGCCTTCCTCGAACACCCCGGCCGAGAACTTGAGGAATTCGGCATAGCCCGCCACGTCGCGCGGGTTGAGCTTGGCGATCTCGGCGTTGAGTATGGCTTCGTCGTTGGTGTAGTCGAAGTTCGTCCCGTCAGCCCAGTTCAGCCGGTAGAACGGCTTCACGGGCAGAAGTTCGACGTCCTCGGAAATGTGATGCCCCGAAAGCGCCCAGAGCTCCTCGAGGCACGGGGGATCGGTCACGACCGTCGGCCCCGCATCGAACGTGAAGCCGTCCTTTTCCCAGTAGTAGGCGCGGCCGCCCGGCTTGTCGCGTGCTTCGATGACGGTGGTCTGGATACCTGCCGACTGCAGGCGGATCGCCAGCGCCAGTCCGCCGAAACCGGCTCCGATGACGGCTACTTTCTTCATGATGAAACTCTAGACTCCTGAAAACTTGAGCGGCGCCGGCTGCCTGCCAAAGCCCGTGATCGTGCCAAGCGCGCGGGGGATTGGAATGGGCGGAATGCCCGCCAGAATGCGAAACTTGTCGTATGAGGTCGAGCGACCCGAATAGAACCGCTCGATCAGTTGCGGCTTCATCGTATAGAACCGCTCGAGTACGCGCAGGCGCTCCTCCGGATAAGCTCCGCCGAAAAGCAACGCCGAAAGCATGCGGTAATAGCTCTGGTTTTCCCAGTGCCCTTTAGCCCACTTGGCCGAGAACGCCTTGAGGCCAGCCCCATCGAGCGCATCGTGGTGCGCGAGCGCGAGGGCAAAGCGCACCGCATCGGGCACCGAATAGCTGGTGAGCGAATGGAACAGCCCCGCGCGCGAACCGGCGCGCGCCGTCTCCTCGCCGCCATCACGCCAGAACCCAGCAAAATCGCCGCCCGCCACCACCGGCAGCACGCCGTGTTCTTCATTGATCAGCGCCTCGGCTTCCCAGCCGCGCGCGGCCATATAGGCGTCGATGCGCTGTTCGAGCAGGGGCCGATCCAGCACGCTGCTGTCCGAATAATAGGTGTCTTCAAGGAACACGACGTCCGGCGCAAAGGGCAGGGCGTACATGAAGCGGTAGCCGTCAAGCTGCTCCACCGTCGCGTCCATCACGATCGGCCGTTCCAGCCCGTGCGGCGCCTTGAGCTTGAACTTGCGGCCGACGAACTTCTGCCAGCCCCCGGTAAAGTGCGAAACATCGCGCAGCCCGCGCGCATCGATGACCCCGCCTGCGCTGACGAGCGTGCCATCGCCGAGCATGACTTCGGTCTCGTTGCAGCCCTTTACCGCTTGGCACGTAAGGATCGCGTCATCCGGGAGCGCCGCGCGCAGGGCGGCGTCGAACCGCTCTGATGTCATCGCGCTGTAGCTTGTGTGGAGTTTGCGGGAATGGCGAGGAAAATGGACGTTGTAATCGTCCCAGGTGGCGACGATCATCGGCGCGAGCAGTTCGGTCGCTTCGTGATCGGTGTCGGTCGCGAAGAACGACCAGACATGATTGCCGCCGAGACAGGTATCCTGTTCCACCAGCAGAAGCGAAAGATCGGGGCGGTAGCGGGCGAGCGCGAGCGCAATCAGCCCGCCTGCCAGCCCGCCGCCAAGGATCGCGATATCGCAGCGCCGTGCATTCATCGCATCCGGGAATAGGCGCTGGGCGGCACGTGCGCAACCGGGCCGGTACTGCCCGTTCGTGAATGCGGGGGATTGCGCGCGGCGGGGGATCGGCAAAGGCGCGATGGGGCCCCGGGGGCGGCGGTGAAGGTGCGCCGCCTCCGGGGGTTACCAGCAAAGGGCCGCCGGGGGGAGAGGCCCTTCTCCCAGGAATTGCCGCTTGGCCAGGCGCTGAAGGCGTGTTGATCAGAACCGACCGGTGCGACAATCAGCGTATGCCACGGCGCAAATGTCCGCCGCCGTTCCGCCACATGAACAATTGGCAATGTTTGCCCCTGACGCACCCAGTGGGGGCCAGATTCCTGTTGCGTTTTGATGCGGATCAAGGCCTCCTTGCACCCACAAGGCGAGAACCGCCAGCAATGGGCGATCTGCCCTCCGAACAGCCATGCACCGCCGCTGCGGCGCGGGCTGCAAGGGGGCAAGGCCCGCCAGAAGAGGAGAGAATGATGGCAGTGCAAGCACCGCAGCACGTGGATGTCCTGATCGTTGGCGCCGGGATTTCCGGCATTGGTTCAGCCAAGCACCTGCAGGACCAGTGCCCGGGCAAGACGTACACCATCCTCGAAAGCAAGGACACGTTCGGCGGCACGTGGGAAACCCACAAGTATCCCGGCATCCGCTCCGATTCCGATCTCTACACCTTCGGCTACCGCTTCAAGCCGTGGGTCGGTGCACCGATTGCCTCCGCGGAGGAAATCCTGCGCTACATGGGCGAAGTGATCGCAGACAACCATATCGACCAGCACATCCGCTATGGCCACACGATCACATCGTGCAGCTGGTCGAGCGCGGACAACCTGTGGACCGTGAACGCCCGCCGCAAGGACGGCACCGAACTGGTGTTCACCGCCGGGTTCCTGTGGATGTGCCAGGGTTACTACGACCACAAGACGCCTTATATCCCCGATTGGGCCGGCATGGCCGATTACAAGGGCCAGTTCGTCCACGCCCAGCTCTGGGATCCCAAGACGGACGTTTCGGGCAAGCGCGTGCTCGTCATCGGCTCGGGTGCCACGGCGGCAACGATTGTCCCGGCGCTTTGTGATGCAGGCGCGAAAGTCACCATGCTCCAGCGCTCGCCGACCTGGTTCTACTGCGCGCCCAACGTCAGCGAACTGGCCGACCGCCTGCGCACCATCGGCGTCGACGAGGAGACCGTCCACCGCGTGGTGCGGCAGGACTACATCTACAATTTCTACGAGATGGACCGCCGCAGCCGCGAGGAACCCGAGGCCATGGCTGAGGATCTGCGCGCGCTGATCCGTGGCTATGTGGGTGAAGACTTCAACTTCGAGCCGCACTTCACGCCGAAGTATCGCCCGTGGCAGCAGCGCCTGGCCCAGCTCCCCGATGGCGACATGTTCAAGCATGTGGTCGCGGGCAATGCCGCCGTGGTCACCGATACGATCGACACCTTCACCGCAAACGGCGTGCGCACCTCGTCCGGTCAGGAGATCGAGGCGGATATCGTGGTCGCTTGCACCGGCTTCCGCCTCTCGGTGCTCGGCGAGATTCCCTTCAGCGTCGATGGTCAGGCGGTGAACTGGGCCGATACGGTCAACTACCGCGGCATGATGTTCACCGGCGTGCCCAATCTCGTCTGGGTGTTCGGCTATTTCCGCGCTTCGTGGACGCTGCGTGTCGATATCGTCGGAGATTTCGTCTGCAAATTGCTGAATCACATGGATTCAGAGGGTGCACACAAGGTCGAAGTCGCGCTGCGGCCGGAAGATGCGGACATGCCGATCCTGCCGTGGATTGATGGCGACAACTTCAACCCGACCTACCTGATGCGCGATCTGGACCGCATGCCCAAGCGCGGCGACAAGCCCGAATGGCAGCACAACCAGGATTACTGGAGCGAGCGCAACGAAATCCCGGCCATTGATCCGGCGGCAGCGGAGTTCGTCTACGACGGCCAGCGTGCCGAAGCCGCAGCGCTGGAAGCAGCGGAATAAACCTGCGCTAAAAAAGCCCCCTCCTCTTCAGAGGAGGGGGTTGGGGGCGGTGGCGATTGTGCCCCTCAGGCCGCCGTGCGCCGCTTCGTCCCCCGCGCGATTTCCTTCTTCAGATCGCGCACATAGTCATCGAAATCGAGCTGGATCGTATGCCGCCGTGCCGCGTAGTAATGCCCGGTGTGGTATTCCTCGTCGGCCTTGATGATGCGGTGCATCTCGTCCGCCGGGGGAGGGGCGTATTCCCCCGCGAGAGTGGCTGCGATCAGCTTTGATTGCTGCTCGGCAAAGTTTACCAGCGTCGGCAGGGGCTGGCCGAGTCCGGCATAGAACAAGTCCGGCACTTCGGGCTTCATGATCCGCTTGAACAGCGGCGGCGGCCGGTTGTCGGCATCGGCGCAGAACGCGGGATCGTCGAAGAACGGGAAGCGGATATCATAGCCCGTCGCCCAGACGATGACGTCAATCGCCTCGCGGCTGCCATCCTTGAACACCACGCCGCCGCCATCGAGCCGCTCGATCCCGCCCTTCATCGTCACATCGCCAGAGCCTGCGCGCAGCAGGAACTCGCCGGAAACCGTGGCATGGGCGTCGAACGGGCCGATCTCCGGCTCGGGCAGGCCATAGTCGCTCATCTTGCCGACAAGCCCCTTGATCATGCGCGTGCCGAGCGCGGTGCGCACCTTGCGCGGCATCCATGCCGGGGCGGGGTTCTTGTCGATCGGCTGTCCCTTGTAATACTTGGGCAGCACCCACACCCCGCGCCGGGTCGAGACGTAGAGCCGCTCCGCAATCGCGCGCTGCGAAAGCTCGGAGGCGATGTCCATCGCCGAATTGCCCATGCCGACGACGAGCACGCGCTTGCCCCGGCAATCCACAGGCTCGAACGCGCTGCGGAACGAATGGCTGTGGAGCTGCTCGCCATCAAAGTGGCCCGGATAGTCCGGAATCCGCGCCGCCCAATGGTGCCCGTTGGCCACCACCAACGCTTCGTATTCGCGCGTTTCCCCGCTCGATAGCCGTACTTCCCAGCCGCCACCGGTTTTCCGCACCGCCTTCTCCACCTTGGTGTTGAAGGTGATGGCCTCGCGCAAGCCGAAGTGCGCGGCATAGTCGCGGAAATACTGGAGGAGCTGCGAATGGTGCGGGAAATCCGGCCAGTCTGCCGGCACCGGATAGTCCTCGAACGCCAGCCGCCACTTCGAGGTATCGATATGCAGGCTCTGATAACAGGCCGATAAACCATTGGGATTGTTGTAATACCAGTTCCCGCCGATATCGTCGGAGGCGTCGAACTGGTCGTAGCTGATGCCGTAGTCCTTGAGCCGCTTGGCGACCGTGATCCCCGAGCAGCCCGCCCCGATGATGCAAACGCGTTTGTCGGTTCCGGTCATATCAGTCGCGCTCCAGCCGCACCGGCATCGCATTGAAACCATGCAGGAACGGGCTCGCCAGCCGCTCTGGCTTGCCAGCCATCACCGGCCGCAGCCCTCGCGCCACGATCTCGTCGATCACCGCGGCAATCTGCACTTCGGCCAGCCGCGCGCCCACGCAGCGGTGGATGCCGTGGCCAAACCCGATGTGCCGCCGCGCATTGTCGCGGGTTACGTCAAACCGCTCGGCATTCGGGAACACGCTTTCATCCCGGTTGCCCGAAATGTACCACATCACGATTTTCTCGCCCTCGCGGATCTGCTGCCCACCCACTTCCACATCGCGCGTCGCGGTGCGGCGCATGTGCGTCACCGGGGTCTGCCAGCGGATGATTTCCTGCGCGGCATTGGCCGAAAGCGTCGGATCGGCGCGCAGCACGTCCATCTGCTCCGGGTAGAGCGTCAGTGCCTCGACCAGCCCGGCGATGGAATTGCGCGTGGTGTCGTTCCCCGCCACGATCAGCAGCGCAATATTGGCGAGGCGCTCCAGCGGCGGGAGATTCCCCATCGCCTCGGAATGCACCATTCGGCTGAGCAGGTCGTCCGTCGGCGGCAGCACGCGCCGCGCATCGAGCTCGCGGTCGAAGCGCTGGAGCATTTCGCCCATCTGCTTCATCCATTCGGCGCGGTATTCCGGCGTCAGGTTGTCCGCCGAAACCCCGCTGCCATAATCCGACCAGCGCTTGAGATCGCGCCATTCGTCGAACGGCATGTCGAACAGGCTGCACAGCATCCCCAGCGTCTGCGGAATGGCGAGCTGCTCGACCCAATCGAACGTTTCGCCCATTGGCAGCGCATCGAACAGCATTTTCGCGCGGTTGCGCACCTGCTGCTCCAGCTTGATCATCTGCCCCGGGCTGAAGGCCGGCGCGATCACCTTGCGCTGCGCGGTGTGGATCGGCGGATCCTGCGCGATGAAATTGGGAAACTCGCTTTCGTTGACGGACTCGGCGATCGTGATGTTGCCCCGCTTCCATGAAGAGGAGAACACCTCCGGCATCAGCTCGATTTCCTGGATCGTCTCATGCGTCACCGCCGACCAGTACGGTCCGAACGGACTTTCCGGCCGCCAGCTTACCGGCATCTCGCGGCGCAGAACCGCAAACGGCTCGCGCCAGGTATCCTCGGTGTAAAGCGCGTCCACGCTCACGTCATAGGGATTGATCGCGCGGTCCCGCGTCAGCGTCTGGCTCGCCATGTCCTGCTCCGTTGGCCCCGCTCGCAATCCGGCGCGGCCTTGGGAAGAAGTATGTTTAAGCGCCCGCTTAAAGTCCAGCCCCAAACAGGGTGCCAACCACTGTGCCAAACACGGTGGACGCGGTCACCCGACCGGACTAGAACGGGTGCATTCCCCGGGGAGCCAGTGAGCAAGCATGGCTGAGAGGGGCTGGTCACGCAGCCCGACCCGTCGAACCTGAACCCGTTAGCACGGGCGGAGGGAGCGGTCAGCCTGCACGCCAGCGCCCGCAATCCGTCCGTTCAAAGGAGCGTACAGATGGCCGATATCAATTCCCGCCTCGAAAATGGACCGCAGGCCACGCCCATCGGCGTCACCACTGGTCCGATTCGCGGCAGCCGCAAGATCCACGTCGAAAGCCCGCGCTTCCCCGGCCTGACAGTCGCCATGCGCGAAATCGCGCTTGAGCCCAGCGCGAACGAACCGCCGCTGCGCGTTTACGATACCTCCGGGCCGTACACTGATACCAACGCCGAAATCGACATCGCCAAGGGCCTGCCCCAGCTGCGCCGCGAATGGATCATGGGCCGCGGCGATGTGGCGGAATACGATGCGCGCGAAGTGAAGCCGGAAGACAACGGCCAGCTCGGGCCGGACCGTTCGGGCGGCGTCCCCCCGTTCCCGATGCCCACCAAGCGCCCCTTGCGCGCGCTCCCCGGCGCGAACGTCAGCCAGATGCACTACGCCCGCCAGGGCATCATCACGCGCGAGATGGAATATGTCGCCATCCGCGAAAACCTTGGTCGCAAGCAGCTGAAGGAAGCCGCGCTGCGCGATGGACAGGATTGGGGCGCTGCGATCCCCGATTACGTGACGGCTGAATTCGTGCGCGACGAGATCGCGCGCGGCCGCGCCATCATCCCCAACAACATCAACCACCCCGAGAGCGAGCCGATGGCGATCGGGCGCAACTTCCTCGTCAAGATCAACGCCAATATCGGCAACTCTGCCGTCGCCTCGGACGTGGCGAACGAAGTCGACAAGATGGTCTGGTCGATCCGCTGGGGCGCGGACACCGTGATGGACCTCTCCACGGGCCGCAACATCCACGACACGCGCGAATGGATCATCCGCAACAGCCCCGTGCCGATCGGCACCGTGCCGATCTATCAGGCGCTCGAAAAGGTCGGCGGCATTGCCGAGGAACTGACCTGGGAGATCTTCCGCGATACGCTGATCGAACAGGCCGAACAGGGCGTCGATTACTTCACGATCCACGCCGGCGTGCGCCTGCCTTATGTCCCGCTCGCCGCCAAGCGCGTTACGGGCATCGTCAGCCGGGGCGGTTCGATCATGGCCAAGTGGTGCCTCGCGCATCACAAGGAATCGTTCCTCTACGAACACTTCGACGATATCACCGAGATCATGAAGGCCTATGATATCGCCTATTCGCTGGGCGATGGCCTGCGTCCGGGCAGCATTGCCGATGCCAACGACGAAGCCCAGTTCGCCGAGCTTTACACGCTGGGCGAGCTGACCAAGCGTGCGTGGGCACAGGACGTGCAGGTGATGATCGAAGGCCCCGGCCATGTGCCGATGCACAAGATCAAGGAAAACATGGACAAGCAGCTCGCCGTTTGCGGCGAAGCTCCGTTCTACACGCTCGGGCCGCTCGTGACCGATATCGCGCCGGGCTATGACCACATCACCAGCGGCATCGGCGCGGCCATGATCGGTTGGTTCGGCACCGCAATGCTCTGCTACGTCACGCCCAAGGAGCACCTTGGCCTGCCCGACCGCGATGACGTCAAGGTCGGCGTGGTTACTTACAAGCTGGCGGCCCACGCGGCCGATCTGGCCAAGGGCCACCCCGCAGCCAAGTTCCGCGACGATGCACTCAGCCGCGCCCGCTTCGATTTTCGCTGGCGGGATCAGTTTAACCTGTCGCTCGATCCGGATACGGCCGAGCAGTACCACGACCAGACGCTCCCGGCCGAAGGCGCGAAGACGGCGCACTTCTGCTCGATGTGCGGGCCGAAGTTCTGCTCGATGAAGATCAGCCAGGAAGTGCGCGAATTCGCCGCCAAGCAGAACGCTGACATCACCACGTTCGTGGCGAACGAAGCCGAGGCCGAAGCGGGCATGGCGCAGATGAGCGAGAAGTACCGCGAAGCGGGCAGCGAACTATACTTGCCGGCAGCAGAATAGTCCTCAATCCTCCCCATTTTCACGAAGTGCAAATGGGGAGGGGGACCGCCCGCGCAGCGGGTGGTGGAGGGGTAAACGCCAAGTCTTGCAATCACCCCGGCCCCGCGTCACCCTTGGCTGACAATCAACCAAGGGAACATCAATGACCGACGCCAAAGCCATGATCCAGACGATGATCGCGCTCGCCTCCGCCTCGCTCGGCCTCGTCGCCGCGCTGGCGTGGAACGAGGCGATCAAGGCCACGCTCGCCATGCTGGGCATGGGCGACAACCTCGCCGGGCTCTACAGCTATGCGATCGTCGCGACTGTTCTGGCGGTCACGGTGCTGACGATCCTCGGCCGGATCAGTTCGCGCATCGGCGGCGAAGCAGCCATCCAGCGCGAGGCGGAAGGGTAAGGCGCTAGGCCTTACCCGCGCTTCAGCCGCACCAGCGCATCATCGAGAGCTGACAGGAATCGCGACCGGTCGGCCTTGGAGAACGGCGCTGGCCCGCCGATGATATCGCCGCCCGCGCGCAAGTCTGCCATGATCGCGCGGGTGGCGATCTGGCTGCCGATGGAGTTGGTGGTGAAAGGCTTGCCGGTGGAGGAAAGCACTTGCGCTCCCACCTTCAGGCAGCGGTCCGCCAGCAGGATATCGGCGGTCACCACCACGCAGCGCGGATCGGCTTCCTCCGCGATCCAGTCGTCTGCTGCGTCAAATCCGCCATCCACCACCACGCGCCGGACCAGCGGGTGCACCGGCACGCGGAACGGCGAATTGCTCACCACCACCACGGCCACTTCATGCCGCCACGCGACCTTGTAGATCTCGTCCTTGACCGGGCAGGCATCGCCATCGACCAGAATGCGGATGGGGCCAGGACTGGGGCCAGAACTGGGGGCAGGGGGCGTGTTCATGCGCGGCCCTTGCCACAGCCTGCGTGGCTACGACAGAAGGGATCGCAGTCCTGCCGGTTCAGGTGCTCTTCTTCATGTTATCGAGGCCTGCAACCACACCGGATTTCTGGCTGGGGTTCGAAGCGTTCAGCTTTTTCGGCGCTTCGGCCTTGGGCTTGCGCGCTTCGCGGTTCGATTTCTTCTGCCCTTTGGCCATGCTCGCTCTCCGTTCCGACGGTATGGCCGGGGATCAGGCTTAGGCCTTTGGCCCGGGCTTGGCTAGCAATCCTGCGCGCGCACGAAAAAGCCCCCGCAGCGCGCCTGATTGGCACATTGCGGGGGCTTTTTTCGGTCAGCAGGGCAGCGATGCTGCCCGCAGGCTCAGTTGGAGGCGACCTGGATGCCCAGCGCCTTGGCTTCAGCTTGCGTGAAATCGACCGGCTGGTTGTTGAACGTGCCGGTCACGTAGCGGCCACGAACGTGGAGTTCGAACGGCGCCTTGCCGTTGAAAGCGGAGCCGCGGATCACGCGTTCGCCGCCCGAGACTTGCGTCGTGTAGGTGTAGGTGACACCTTCGTGGGAAAACTGCGCCTTGGCTTCTTCAGCCTGCGCAAATGCCGGAGCAGCGATCAGGGCGGCGGCGGCAGCGATCTGGAAAGACTTGATAAACATGGCAATATCCCCTTTTGAGTCGGAAGAAATTGCCTTCGAGCACCCCTGTTTTCTTGTTGAAAGTGATATGATGCACCGCACAATAAGCGGCAATTGCTATGATCGTCGCGCCAGTTGCAAAACGCGCAATCGTTTGATTTCGGTGTTTGCGCTCGCGCTCTGTGCAGGCCTTGCGGCGTGTGCGCCCAAGGCGGTGGAGCCGGTCCCGATGCCGGTCATCGCTGGCGGGTGGAGCGCTGCCGATCCTGCCGGCGAGTGGGTTCAGGCCGCCGCCCGCTATGCTGTATCGCAGCTGCCCGCAGGGCATGGCGCACTTGCCGAAGTGATGTCTGCCCAAACGCAGGTGGTGGCCGGAACCAATTGGCGCATGGCCTTGCGCATGGCCGATGGCACGCGCTGGAACGTGGTCGTCTGGCACCGCCTCGATGGCACTTACGCGCTGACGGACGCGCAGCAAGTGCCTTGAGCATCAGCGCTTTTTGACGAACTCGGCGCGCAGGACGAGGCCCTTGATGCCATCGAAGCGGCAATCGATCTCCTGCGCGTCGCCGGTCAGGCGGATCGACTTGATCAGCGTGCCGCGCTTCAGCGTCTGGCCCGCGCCCTTGACCTCAAGATCCTTGATCAGCGTTACCTGATCGCCGTCGGCCAACAGGTTGCCCACCGCGTCGCGCACTTCAACAGTGCCTTGCGCCGCAATCTTGGCTGCCAGTTCGGAAGCTGGCATCCACTCGCCGCTGTCCTCGTCGAACACATAATCTTCATCGCTCATGCGCTGCCCTTGCCCGAAAGGGCAGGACCTGTCCAACCCATAGCGCGAGCCAGACCAGCACTGGCTGCACAAACATGCGCGGCACATGATAGCCAAGCCCCAGCCCGTGATCGGGCCGGGCCATGTCGCGGATGAAATGGACGATGTTGGCCGGGAACACGCACACCGCATAAGCGGCGAGACCCCAGCCTGCCGCACGGCGGAGCGCTGGGAACCACGGTTGCAGCAGGCCCGCCGCGCCCGCCAGTTCGGCCACGCCGGTCAGCGCGATCACCAGTTCAGGCGCGGGCACCCATGTCGGCATGATGCCAAGGAACGGGCGCGGCAGCAGCAGATGCGCCGCGCCCGCCAGCGCGTAGAGCAGGGCCAGTACCCAGCGGGTGACGGCCCGTGCCACGGCTCAGTCGCGCAGCAGTTCGTTGATCCCGGTCTTGCTCCGGGTCTGCGCGTCCACGGTCTTCACGATCACCGCGCAATAGAGCGAAGGCCCCGGCGTGCCATCAGGCAGCGGCTTGCCCGGCATCGCGCCCGGCACGACCACGGCATACGGCGGCACACGGCCGATGTGGACTTCGCCCGTCGCGCGGTCGACGATCTTGGTCGATGCACCGAGGTACACGCCCATCGACAGCACCGCGCCTTCGCCCACGATCACGCCTTCGGCCACTTCGGAGCGCGCGCCGATGAAGGCGCCGTCCTCGATGATCACGGGGCCGGCCTGCAGCGGTTCGAGCACGCCGCCGATGCCTGCGCCGCCCGAGATATGCACATTCTTGCCGATCTGCGCGCAGGAACCGACCGTGGCCCAGGTATCGACCATCGTGCCTTCATCGACGCGCGCGCCGATGTTCACGAAGCTCGGCATCAGCACCACGCCCTTGGCGATATGCGCGCCGCGCCGCGCCACCGCGCCCGGCACCACGCGGAAACCGGCTTCGCGAAAGCGGTTCTCGCCCCATCCGGCAAACTTCGAGGGCACCTTGTCGTAAGCCGGAGCGCCGCCCGCGCCGTGCTCGATCACGGCATTGTCGTTCAAGCGGAAAGAGAGCAGCACGGCCTTCTTTAACCACTGGTGCACGATCCATTCCCCGCCGACCTTTTCGGCCACGCGCACTTTGCCGCTATCCAGCAGTTCAAGCGCGGCTTCCACCACTTCGCGCACAGCGCTGCTGGCAGGAGTGACGTCGGCGCGGGCTTCCCACGCGGCTTCGATGGCGGCCTGCAGGTCTGCGGTCATGGCTTTGGCTCCGGGAAAAACAGATGGCGGGGCCTAACGGAGCGCAGCGCCGCCTGCAAGCTCTGCGCAAACCAATTCCAGCCACTGCGGCAGATCATCGATCACCAGATCGATCGCGGCATCGTCCTTGGCCCGGTCGCCCCATTCGCTGGCGCAGTCGAGCCACACCGTCTGCATCCCCAGCGCCTTGGCAGGCGCAAGGTTACGCGCCGAATCCTCGACGAACACCGCGCGCTGCGGATCGAACCCGAAGGCTTCGATCAGGCCGTGATAGGCCGAAGGCTCGGGCTTGGGCTTGTAGTCCATCGCGATCACGTCCCACAGGCCCTCGAAGCAATGCGCCAGCCCCAGCGCCGCCAGCACCCGCTCGGCATAAGTCTGGTCGCCATTGGTGAAGATCAGCCGCCGCCCGGGCAGCGCCATGATCTGATCTGCCAGGCGCGGCGCCTGCGCCAGCACGCTCATGTCGACATCGTGGACGAAATCGAGGAATTCGCGCGGGTCGATGGCATGGTAGTGCATCAGCCCCGCCAGTGTCGTGCCGTGATCGTGGAAATAGAGCTTCTGCACGCGCTTGGCCTCGATCGGATCGCAGCCGAGCAGGTCTTCGATGAAGCGGCCCATGCGCTGGTCGATCTGGCCGAACAGGCCGCAGGCCGGGGGATAGAGCGTGTAATCGAGATCGAAGATCCAGCAATCAACGCGCGTGGGGTCAAACACCAAGGTTCAGCTCCCCACCGCGGCCGGGACCAGCTTGCGCAACCGGCCGCTCCCGCCGTCTTCAAGGATATAAAGCGCCCCGTCCGGCCCTTCCTCCACTTCGCGGATGCGGGTGCCCAGCGCGATGCGTTCGATTTCCGTGCCGCGCGCGCGGGAACCCGTCCCGCTCGTGGCGACCCGCACGAGCCCGCCGCTGACCATACCGGCGCAGATCGCGTGGCCCTGCCAGCCAGGAAACAAGGTGCCCTTGTAGAAGATGAGATCGCCCGGCGCGATCACCGGGTTCCAGCTGATCGCTGGCGCTTCGAGATCGGGCCGCGTGGCATGGCGCGGGATGGGGGTGCCGTCATAGTTGTCGCCATTGGACACGCGCGGCCAGCCATAGTTCTTGCCGGGCTGGACGAGATTGAGCTCATCGCCCCCTGCGGGCCCGTGTTCCAGATCCCACAGCTGTCCGTTGCTGTCGAACGCCAGCCCCAGCGCGTTGCGGTGGCCATAGGACCAGATCTGTGGGTTTTTGTCGGTTTGGCCGGCAAAGGGATTGCCGGGCGCTGGCTTTCCATTGGGCAGGAGGCGCACGATCTTGCCAAGCGTGACCTTGAGATTCTGCGCGGGGCTGAACAGTTGCCGCTCGCCCGAACTGACGAACAAGTGCTGCCCATCGGGCGAGAAGGCAATGCGGTGGGAAAAGTGGCCTTCGCCAAAGGTCTTGGGGCCTTGCCGCCAGATGACCTGCAAGCCCCTGAGGCGCGGCCCGGTTGTCGGGAACTCGATCTTCGCGCGTCCGACCACAGCACCACGCTTGCCATCCGCGCCCAATTCCACCCAGCTGAGATAGATCAGCTGCGAAGTGCGGTAATCGGGCGCCGGCACCACATCGCCGAAGCCGCCCTGGCCCCCATAGGCGACCGGTGGAACACCCTTGACGTCACGCACCGGCCGCCCCGGACGCCAGAACTTGAGCTTGCCAGCTTTTTCGGTGATGAGCGCGAAATTGCTGCCTGGCAGGAAGGCCATCGCCCAAGGTTCGTTGAACGTTGCCTCGTCCGTTATGGTCACTTGCGTGAGCTGCGGCGTGGGGCTGGTGACGATGACGTTGTCACCAGCCTCGGCAGGGCTCGAGCAGCCAGTCATGGCGAAACCGGCCAGCGCCAGCGCGGAAAGGACAGAATTTCTCATGGATCGCACCATGCCAGTGCAGAGGCCCCTTGTCAGCGCCGCTTCGGCGTCTGCCGAAAACGCTCTGGCGCTACCCGAGGGCCTTGTCGTCGGCGTGGACGAAGCGGGGCGAGGACCGCTGGCTGGCCCGGTGGTGGCCGCGGCGGTCGTGCTCGGGGCTGCGCCGCCCAACGGGCTTGGCGATTCCAAGAAGCTCAGCGCGCTGCGCCGGGCGCGGCTTGAGCCTCTGATCCAGCAAACCTGCCACTGGGCGCTGGGCGTGGCCGACGTCGAGGAGATCGACCGCCTCAACATCTTTGCCGCGACCATGCTGGCAATGACCCGCGCGGTGAGCGCGCTTGTCGCTACATTGGCGGAAGACCGCATCGGCACGGTGCTGATCGATGGCAACCTCACGCCTGCCGGGCGCTGCGAGGGGTGGATCTGGCCCGCCCGCGCCATCGTGCGCGGCGATGCGAGCGAGCCATGCATTTCCGCCGCCTCGATCCTCGCCAAGGAACACCGCGACCGCGTGATGCGCGCGGCGGCGGTGGAGTTCCCGCACTATGGGTGGGAGCGCAATGCCGGATATGGCACGGCGCAGCACCTCGCCGCGCTGCAGCAGTATGGGGCCAGCCCGCATCACCGCCGCAGCTTTGCGCCGGTTGCTGCCGTCGTCAGCTAAGCGGCGCGAAACTTTTTTCACCCCGCGAGTCCGCCCGGCCACACCACCAGATGTGGGGGTGAGCCGTGCCGGCAGGACTCCAGATATGGATACGGACTCGTTCCGTTCCTCTGCTTAGACCCTCTGCGACTCGCGAGAATCCGGCGAGTCGCGGCTTGACGGCGAGTCCGCGATGATTCACCAGTCAGCGCGTATCAGCGGGGGACAAGGCGGTAATGGTGGCTCTGACAAAGGAACGTCCGGCAAAAGGTGCGGCGCGCGCGCTGCGGGCGGCGCAGGCGGCAACGATCAGCAAGCTGGCGCTGCCGCTGGGCCAGATCCTGCGCGGCGATTGCATCGAACGGATGCGCGAGCTGCCCACCGGCTCGATCGACCTGATCTTCGCCGATCCGCCCTACAACCTGCAATTGGGCGGCGATCTGGCGCGGCCCGATGGCAGCCATGTCGATGCCGTCACCGACGATTGGGACAAGTTCGACAGCTTCGAACGCTACGACACCTTCACCCGCGAATGGCTGACCGAGGCGCGCCGCCTGCTCAAGCCCGATGGCGCGCTGTGGGTGATCGGTTCGTACCACAACATCTTCCGCGTCGGCGCGCTGCTGCAGGATCTGGGGTTCTGGATCCTCAACGACATCGTGTGGCGCAAGGCCAACCCGATGCCCAATTTCAAGGGCACGCGCTTCACCAATGCGCACGAAACCCTGATCTGGGCCTCGCGCAGCGAGAAGGCGAAGTACACCTTCAACTACCGCGCGATGAAGACGCTCAACGACGAGCTCCAGATGCGTTCTGACTGGGTGCTGCCGATCTGCGGCGGGCCGGAGCGCATCCGCAAGGACGGCGTGAAGGCCCACCCCACGCAGAAGCCCGAGGCACTGCTCTACCGCGTGATGCTGGCCACGACCAATCCCGGCGATGTCGTGCTCGATCCCTTCTTCGGCACTGGCACCACCGGCGCAGTGGCGCGCCGCCTGGGCCGCGAGTTCATCGGCTGCGAGCGCGAGGAAAGCTATATCGCGGTGGCCGAGGAACGCATTGCCGCCGCGCTCCCGCTGGATGAAAGCGCGCTCACCACGATGATGAGCAAGCGCAGCGCCCCGCGCGTCGCCTTCGGCCAGCTGATCGAAAGCGGCATGATCGCGCCGGGGGCGCAGCTGTTTGATCGCAAGCGGCGCTGGACGGCGAGTGTGCGCGCAGATGGTTCGGTCATGGCCGACGCCGCCACTGGCTCGATCCACGGCGTCGGCTCGGCGGTGCAGGGCGCGCCTTCGTGCAATGGCTGGACGTTCTGGCACATCGAGCACGAGGGCGAGGTCAAGCCGCTCGATGCGCTGCGCCAGCTGTACCTGCTTGCGGTGGAAGACTGACGTGCTGCCGCTGCTCGGCCTCATGCCGCATGCGCTCGTGCTGCGCGCGCATGCGAAGTGGACGCGCGCGATGCTGATGCGCGCGATCCGGCGTGCGGCGCGGCGCTGATCCATGCGAAAGCTCTACATTCGCCCCATCGGTTTTGCCGAAAGCCCGCAGAGCGAGGAGGGCGGGGCGGTCCGCCTCGCCGGAGGGCTGGTCTATGCTTCACGCTTTGCGCTGATCGTGCGGGAAGGCACGAAAGTCGTGTCGCGCCAGCGCTTCGGTGCCGATGAAGCCGTTGCCGTACTCGGCGCTCTGCCTGATGCGCTTGCCGCCGAAGCCCATACGCAGTGGGCCAATCTCAAGATGCAGCATGGCCCGCTGGCTTGCGGCGCGCGCATGCTGCGGCTCGATCAGCCGCAAGTCATGGGCATCCTCAACGTCACGCCCGACAGCTTTTCCGATGGCGGCAAGTTCCTCGACAAGCCCGAAGCCGCGCTTGAACACGCCGCCGCGATGCTGGAAGCGGGTGCGGCGATCATCGATGTCGGCGGAGAATCCACGCGCCCCGGCGCGCCTGCGGTGTGGGAGGGGGACGAGGCCAAGCGCGTCGTCCCGGTGATCGCGCGGCTTGCCTCCAGCGGCGCGGCCATTTCCATCGACAGCCGCCGCTCGACCGTGCTGGCCGAAGCACTCGCGGCAGGCGCACATATCGTCAACGATGTCTCCGCCCTGCGCCACGATCCGCGATCCATCGAAGTCGTGGCGGCGAGCGGCGCGCCCGTCATCCTGATGCACGCACCCGGCGGCGAGAAGGACCTCCACGCCGATGGCCACTATGCCGACGTGGTGCTCGACGTGTTCGATGCCCTGCGCGAAAGGCGCGACTCCGCCATCGCGGGCGGCATCGCGCGCGAGAAGATCCTGCTCGATCCCGGCATCGGCTTCGGCAAGTCGCTGGCCGAGAACCTCGCCCTCATCAATGCCCTGCCGCTGTTCCACGCGCTTGGCCAGCCTTTGCTGCTGGGAGCGAGCCGCAAGCGCATGATCGGGGCGCTATCGGGGGAAGCTCCCGCGCATGAGCGCCTCGGCGGCTCGCTGCTGCTGGCGGCCAAGGGCTTCGAAGCGGGCGTGCAGATGGTGCGCGTGCACGATGTGGCCGAAACCGTGCAGGCCCTGCGCGTGTGGCGCGGCCTGCGCGATGCGGCGCTGACCGACTTCAGCCAGCTGGGCGCTTGACCGGCAGCGGCGGGGCGCCCAGCGCCTCGTTGTGCTGGCCGATATGCGGTGCCGGTTGCACTTCGAACCCGCCGACCGAGAACGTTACCGGACTCCGCATCTTGAGGTATTCGCCTTCAGTGGGGTGGGTGCGCTGCTGGAAGAAATCGACCGCCTTCAGGTGCGGGTCTTCGGTTATGTCATCGAGATCGCGCACCGGCATGCAGGGGATCTGGTGCTCGGCCATCCTCGCCGCCCATTCCGCCATCGTCAGCTTCGGCGTGCGCTTGGCCATTTCCTCGTAGAACGCGCTGATATTGCGCATGCGTGAGGGGTAATCGATGAAGCGCGGGTCTGCGGCCAATTCGGGCGCTTCGAGCAGCTCAATCACCGTGTCGATGGCGTCGGGCGTATAGGGCACAATCACCACATAGCCGTCCTTGGCGGGGAAGGGCTGGCGAAACGGATCGAGCTGGCGTGGATAGCCTGCAGGTTCCTTTGGTGGCACCAGCGTCAGCCCGTAGAGATGCTCCTGCATCATGAAGTGCGTGAAGCTCTCGAACATCGGCACTTCCACGAACTGGCCCTCGCCGAAACGCAGCTTGTGAATGATCGCGGCCATCACCGCATAAGCGCCGTGTAGCCCTGAAACCTTGTCGGCGATCAGCGAGGGCAGGAAGCGCGGCACGGGATTGCCATCGACGCGCGATAGCAGGTTGGCCGTGCCGGTCGCTGCCTGGATCACGTCGTCATAGGCCTGAAGATCGCCATAAGGCCCGCCCGAGCCAAAGCCGGTGCAGTGGACATAGATGATGTCGGGCTTGATCGCCTTGACCGCCTCATAGCCGAAGCCGAGCCGCTCGATCGGCTTGCCGCGCACGTTGTGGATGAACACATCGGCTTCGGCGAGCTGCGCAGTCAGCGCCGCCTTGCCTTCGGGCGATTTGAGATCGAGCGCGAGGCTGCGCTTGCCCTTGTTGAGATTGAGCGTGCACGGCCCCATGCCGGGCGTTGCCGCGACCTTTCCGGCATGGCGGAAGATATCGCCCACGGGCACTTCGACCTTGATCACATCGGCCCCCAGATCGGCCAGCGTTTCGGTGGCGTAAGGCCCGAACACCACGCTGGTCAGATCAACGATGCGAATGCCTTCCAGCAGCTTCTGCCCGGCCATGATGCGCTTTCCTCCCCGCTGGCCCGATGAAGTCCGGGCTCTAGATCGAATATCCACCATCGCTTACCAGCACCGAGCCGGTGATGGGCGCTGCCAGATTTGACAGGAGGAAGCCGACCTGCGCCGCGATCTCCTCCGCGCTCGCCATGCGGCCCAGCGGCGATCCGGCGCGGCCGATCTCGGCAATGGCGGCCTCGCGGCTGCCGTGCTGCGCGATGGCCTGCTGCATCATTCCCGCCGCATCCCAGATCGGCGTATCGACCGCCCCCGGCGCAATCGCATTGACCCGGATCCCGTGGGGCGCTGCTTCATGCGCGGCAATGCGCGCCATGTGGAGCACGGCTGCCTTGGACGCGCCATAGTCCACCGGCGCAGTGCCCTTCAGGCCCGAAACCGAACCCATCAGCACGATCGAGCCGGAACGCGCGCCATCTGCTGCGGGGCGCATCATGTTGCGCAGCGCACATCGCAGGCCGAGGAACATGCCATCGAGGTTGACCGCCATCGTGGCCCGCCAGTCCGTGATGTCCAGGTCGACGATGGCCTTTCCGGCCCCAGCCACTCCGGCATTGATCACCGCGTGATCGAGCCGCCCGATTTCGCGCGAGAGCAAATTCCACAGCGCAGGATCGCCAACATGGCCGCCAAAAGGCCGTATCCTGCACCCCAGGCCCAGAGCATCGAGCCCCGGGCGGTCGATATCGACAAGCACCAGTTCGGCCGCGCCATGCGCATCGAGCCAGCGTGCCGTTGCCGCGCCGATCCCCGATGCGGCACCGGTGATAAGAATGGTCTTGCCGGAAAAGTCGAGTTCACCTGCCATGGGGGCAGGCTAACCCCGATCCCCCTGCCGCATCAAGCGACGTTGTCGATGCCCAGTTCTGAGAGCTTGCGATAAAGCGTCGAGCGCCCGATGCCGAGCCGCCGCGCCACTTCGGTCATCCGGCCGCGGTAGTGCCCGATGGCGAGGCGGATGACGTCGGCCTCGATTTCCTCAAGCGGGCGCAAGTTGCCGTCAGGCGAATAGAGCATGACGCCTGCCCCCTCGCTCTGCGCCGGTGCGGACCGCGGGGTTTCGCCGATCAGGCTTGAAAGGTTGGGGAAGTCCTGCGCGGTCAGCGCCTCGCCGTCGCAGAACACGGCAGCGCGGAACAGCGTGGCCTGAAGCTGGCGCACGTTGCCCGGCCAATCATAGGCGGCGAGCAACGAAAGCGCGCCATCGGTGATGCCCAGCGGCCTCAGCCCCGGCTGTTCGCCGATGCGCGTGAGGAAATGGCGGGCCAGCGCCGGAATGTCGCCCGCGCGTTCGCGCAGCGCAGGCAGATGCACGTGCACGCCGCTCAAGGCTTCGAGCAGCGCCGGATCGAACAGCTCGACGTCGACCAGATCGCCCAGCGCGGCATTGCTGCACACGATCACCCGCACGTCGAGCCGGAAGCTGTGGCGCGCGCCGATGGGCTGGATATCGCCGCGCTGGAGGAACTGCGCGAGGCGGGCCTGCGCGGGCAGGCACAGCCGGTCGATCTCGTCGATCACCAACGTGCCGCCATCGGCATGCTGCAGCGCGCCGACATGGCGTTCGAAGGCCCCCGGAAACGAGCCCTTTTCATGGCCAAACAGCACCGATTCGATCTGGTTGGCCGGGATTCCCCCGGCGTTCACGATGCGCAAGGGTGCTTTGGAGCGCGGGCTTGCGGCATGCATTGCGCGCACCAGCATTTCCTTGCCGGTGCCGCTTTCGCCTTCGATCAGCACGCTGTTCTGCGTGCGCGCGGCCTTTGCCGCCACGGCCAGCGCGGCGCGGAATCCGGGGGCAGCACCGATCATCGAATCGAAATCGAGCGTGCCGGAAAACTTTTCCGTCAGCGGTTGCAGTTCATCGGGCGATTCTTCGCGCCGGACCGCGCTGCGCAGCGCCTGAAGCAGCCGATCGGGCGCGACGGGTTTGATGAGATAGTCTGAAGCACCCGCGCGCATCGCCTCGACGGCGAGCAGCGGCGAGGCGCTGATGGTGATCATCAGGATAGGCAGCGCTGGGCGACGGGCTTTCAGTTCGGCAATCAGCTCGCAAGCCTCGTCGCCCGGAACCCATTGATCCAGAATGATTGCATCGAGCTGCATGCCCTGACGGGTGCCGAGTGTGGCGATGGCCGTCTCGGAATCGCGGGCAATGATCGTGCGCCACCCCTCGCGCGCTGCGAGCGACGAGATGAGGCGGCATTGCGCCGGTTCATCGTCGATCAGCAATAGCAGCCGATCAGTTGGCTCTGGCATGGCTTCCCCGGTCCTTTTGCATAGTGCCGGGGTCTAGCCCAATTGGGTAAAGACCAGATTAAGTGCGAAAGCATCGGTTCCGCTTGAGCCGGGGTGGAGGGGCCGCTAGAGGATGCGGTCAATCGGTCGTTTAAAACGCAATCAGGAAGGGTTTGTCATGGGCGCCAGCAACAACAACATGAAGGCAGCGACGGCCACGTATGAAGGCTTCGTCGGCATGATCAAGGTCGCCACGCCGGTGATCGCTCTGATCGTGGCTTTCGTCATCTATCTCATCGCCTGATCCGCGAATGGGGGCGACAACAACGATCGCGGTCCTGCGGGAGCGGGCTAGCGGTGAGCACCGGGTGTCGGCGACGCCTGAGACGGTGAAGAAGTTCATCGGTCTTGGCGCGGCTGTGCGCGTGGAAGCAGGGGCGGGCATGACCGCTTCGATCAGCGACGAGGCCTATCAGGCTGCCGGAGCCGAAATCGTCGCCAGCGGTGCTGCCGCCGGTGCGGATATCGTGCTGGGCATCCAGGGGCCGGAGCCTGAGCTGCTGGCGGGCGCCAAGCCCGGCGCGTGGGTTGTTGCCTCGCTCGATCCCTTCGGCCAGCGTGCCCGCGTCGATGCTTATGCATCGGCGGGTCTCGAGGCGCTGGCGATGGAGTTCATGCCGCGCATCACCCGCGCGCAGTCGATGGACATCCTCTCCTCGCAGTCGAACCTCGCGGGCTACAAGGCCGTGATCGTGGCAGCGGACCTTTATGGCCGCGCCTTCCCGATGATGATGACCGCAGCTGGCACGGTTTCGGCGGCCAAGGTCTTCGTCATGGGCGTCGGCGTCGCCGGCCTTCAGGCCATCGCCACCGCGCGCCGCCTCGGCGGGCAGGTTTCCGCAACTGACGTGCGTTCGGCCACCAAGGAACAGATCCAGTCGCTCGGCGCCAAGCCGATCTTCGTGGAGAACGTCGCGGGGATCGAGGGCGAAGGCGCGGGCGGCTATGCCACCGAGATGAGCCCGGAATATCAGGCGGCGCAGGCCGAACTGGTTTCCAGCCACATCGCCAAGCAGGATATCGTGATCACCACCGCGCTGATTCCGGGCCGTCCGGCCCCGCGCCTGATCACCGATGCGCAGATCGCGACGATGAAGCCCGGTTCGGTGATCTTCGATCTCGCGGTTTCGGCAGGCGGCAACGTGGAAGGTTCGGTCGCGGATCAGGTCGTTGAAAAGCACGGCGTCAAGATCATCGGCTATTCCAACACCGCCACGCATCTCGCGGCAGACGCTTCGGCGCTGTTTTCGCGCAACCTGTTCAATTTCCTCTCGGCCTTCTGGGACAAGGAGCAGGGCAAGCCCGTGCTCGACGAGGAAATCGGCAATGCCGTGCGCCTGACGCAGGGCGGCAAGGTCGTCAACGAACGACTGCTGGGCTGAGGGGGGCTGACATGGACTTCATTTCGATTCTGAGTGTGTTCGTGATGGCCTGCTTCGTGGGCTATTACGTGGTGTGGTCGGTCACCCCGGCGCTGCACACGCCGCTTATGGCGGTCACCAATGCGATTTCGTCGGTCATCGTCGTCGGCGCGCTGGTTGCGGGAGCGGCTGAAGGTTCGGCCGTCTCGAAGTGGCTGGGGCTGCTCGCGGTGGTGCTGGCTTCGGTCAACATCTTCGGCGGGTTCGCGGTCACCGAGCGCATGCTGGCGATGTACAAGAAGAAGGAGAAGAAGTGATGGAACACGTCGCTCCTCCCTCCTGGGTAGGCTTGGCCTATCTGGCCGCTGGCGTCCTGTTCATCATGGCGCTGCGCGGTCTTTCCAGCCCGGCAACCTCGCGCGCGGGCAACCGCTATGGCATCGTCGGCATGACCATTGCGATGGTCACCACGTTGGCCACGCATGGCCTTGCCAGCCTGCCTGAAATCGCCGCCGCTATCGCGGTCGGCGGCGGACTGGGCTTCGTCACCGCGCGCAAGATCAAGATGACCGACATGCCGCAGCTCGTTGCGGCCTTCCACTCGCTCGTCGGCATGGCGGCGGTGCTCGTCGGTCTTGCCGCTTACCTCAACCCCATCGCGTTCGGCATTGCCGGGCCGGACGGGGTGATCGAGGTGCAGAGCCGGATCGAGATGGGCCTCGGCATCGCCATCGGTGCAATCACCTTCTCGGGCTCGGTCATCGCGTTCCTCAAGCTCAACGGCAACATGAGCGGATCGCCCATCATGTTGCCCGGCCGGCACGCCATCAACCTCGGCACGCTGCTCGGCATTCTCGGCCTTGTCGGCTATTTCACCGTGGACCAGAGCCCGTGGGTGATCGCGGTCATCACCGCGCTCTCGTTCCTCATCGGTTTCCTGCTGATCATCCCGATCGGCGGCGCGGACATGCCGGTGGTCGTCTCGATGCTGAACTCGTATTCGGGCTGGGCCGCGGCGGCGATGGGCTTCACGCTCCACAATACCGCGATGATCATCACCGGCGCGCTCGTGGGCTCGTCGGGCGCGATCCTCTCGTACATCATGTGCAAGGCGATGAACCGCAGCTTCATCTCGGTGATTGCAGGCGGCTTCGGCGCAGCGCCCGAAGTGAGCAGCGGCGGCGCGGCCAAGGTCCAGCGCCCATGGAAGCGCGGCGCGGCGGAAGACGCGGCCTACCTGATGAAGGAAGCCGAAAACGTCATCATCATCCCGGGCTACGGCATGGCGGTGGCGCAGGCCCAGCACGTGCTGCGTGAAATGGGCGATCTGCTCAAGAAGGAAGGCGTCAACGTCAAGTACGCCATCCACCCGGTCGCGGGCCGTATGCCCGGCCACATGAACGTGCTGCTCGCCGAAGCGAACGTGCCTTACGATGAAGTCTTCGAGCTTGAAGACATCAACGGCGAGTTCGCGCAAGCCGACGTCGCGTTCATCATCGGCGCGAACGACGTGGTCAATCCGGCGGCGAAGACCGACAAGTCCTCGCCGATCTACGGGATGCCCGTGTTCGACGTCGACAAGGCCAAGACGGTCATGTTCATCAAGCGCTCGATGGGCGGTGTCGGTTATGCCGGTGTCGACAACGACGTGTTCTACATGGACCAGACCATGATGCTCCTCGCCGACGCCAAGAAGATGGTCGAGGACATCAACAAGGCTCTGGCGCACTGAGCTAGATTAAAGGGGGTTTTGGATGTTCCAGATTAGCTCTTTGGTCGGTGGCATTGTTGGTATTTATGTGCTCCAGCAAATTCTGGAATGGTTGATTTTTAAGCGAATTTTCAACGACCCGCTCAAGGGGAAAGTGGGCTCGACGTTAGCTGCTTATTTTTGTGCCTCGATTATTTATGGATTCACTACTGCTCGCGGTGGTCCTTGGCGTCCTGATGGTTTTTTTCTATACTTTTTAGGGATGCTAGTAGTCGGTTTTTTTGCAACGAAGAGGGGCTTAAAGCTTCGAGATACTATTGATTCAGATGATTCAGTGGCTGACGCATTTAAATAATTATTGCCTTTCCAGAGGTTGCAAAATGGCAATTATTATCAAGATCGGCATTTCGTTGTCATCATTTTCGATCATGCTCGCAGGATGCACCCCGGCCAAGCTGGCCGAGGGCCGTGTGCGTTCTGCGCTGATGGACGCCGGCCTCTCGCAGCCCAACGCGGCCTGCATGGCCGAGCGGATGACCGACCGGCTCACGCTCGGCCAGCTCCGCAAGTTGCAGGCGCTGCAAAGCCCCAAGCGTTCCATCGCGGATTATGTGATGACCGTGCGCCGCGTGGGCGACCGGGAACTGATCGAAGTCACGGTTGGTTCCGCGCTGCTCTGCGCCAGCGGTCTGGCGCCCGAGAGGAAGCCGGGCTAGGGCGCGCCATGCGCTTTTCCCTCACGCTTTCACCCAAGATCAAGGTCACGGCATGATGGAGCGCGCGCTCTGGGCCTGCGATCCGGCCGCCTCGCGCGGGCGCGAGTTCGCCATCGCCGGGGAAACCGCGCGCGGCCCGCGCAGCCCGTTTCAGCGCGACCGCGACCGCATCATCCACTCCATCGCGTTCCGCCGCCTGCGCCACAAGACGCAGGTATTCATCGCGCCCGATGGCGATCACTACCGCGTGCGGCTCACCCACAGCCTCGAAGTTGCACAGATCGGCCGCGTCATCGCCCGCGCGCTGGGGCTGGATGAAGACCTCACCGAAGCGCTCTGCCTTGCGCACGATATCGGTCATCCGCCCTTCGGCCATGCGGGAGAGGATGCGCTGGAAGAGGCGATGGCCGCGTGCGGCGGCTTCGATCACAACGCGAATACCCTGCGCGTCCTGATGCGGCTCGAAAGCCCCTATCCCCGCCATGAGGGGCTGAACCTCACCTGGGAGCTGCTCGAAGGTCTCGCGAAGCACAACGGGCCGGTTTACGAACCGACCTGGGCGTTGGCCGAGCTTGATGCCGCGTTCCCGCTGGACCTTGCCCAGCACGCCTCGCTCGAAGCGCAAGTCGCCGCGATTTCGGACGATATCGCCTACGACAACCACGACATCGACGACGGCCTTCGCGCGGGGTTCCTCACGCTCGATACGCTGCTCGCGCTGCCGTCGCTCGAAGCGCAGTGGCGCGATATCGAAGTGCGCTTCCCCGGCGCCCCGCGTGACCGGTTGCTGCGCGAACTGGTGCGCGGGCAGATCGGCCGCATGGTTAACGATGTGATCGGCGAAACGCAGCGCCGTCTTGCGGAAACCGGCGTCAGCAGCGCCGCTGAAGTGCGCGCCGCTGGCCGCACGCTCGCTGGGTTTTCGCCGGACATGGCGGCGGAAGAGCGCACGCTCAAGGCCTTCATGTACAAGACGCTCTACCTGCATCCTGAGCAGGTCGAGACGGCGAACCGGGCGCGCGCCGTCATCGCCCGGCTTTTCGCCGCCTATCGCGCCGCGCCCGAGAATCTGCCTCAGAGTTGGCGCGAAAGCCTGCCAAATGGCGAACCAGCGCGCAGCCGCCACATCGCTGATTTCATGGCCGGAATGACCGACAAGTACGCGATGGACGCTTACGCGAAACTTTTCGGCGAGCGCCCGGAAGGCCTAAGTAACGTCTAGAGGCCATCACCGCTTGTGGATCGCGTCCGATCCGGCTTGTCCGACCGACTGGATATCGCCGCCAAGACCCTTCACTGTCTTGCACGCCGTCATCCCCAGCATCAGGCCGGTGAGGGCAACCGAAAAAATCACCTTGCGTACCATGGGTCTTGTCCCTTTAATCGAATGGTTAAGTCGCGGGGCCAACCGCTGTCCACGTATTCCTGCCACGGCGCAGGTGAATGCGCGGTGAGCAGGCCGGCCCGAAACCAGCGGCACCATGAAGAGGATGACCAAATGCGCGAGACGGCAGGTTTCGAGACATTCGACGCGTTCTTCCGGCACTGGGCAGAGCACAAGCCCGATGCCGTCTCACACGAGCAGGATGGCCGCAAGACGACCTTCGCTCAGCTCGAAGTGTTCTCGCGCCGCTACGCCGCATTCCTTGCCGCGCACGGCGTGGTGAAGGGCGACCGCATCGCGTGGATCGGCAAGAACTGCGATGTCTACTTCCAGATGCTGCTCACTTGCGGCCGGATCGGGGTCGTCATGGTGCCGATTGGCTGGCGGCTTGCCCCGGCGGAAATGGCCTATATCCTTGAGGATACGCGGGCGAAGCTGGTGTTCGCGGGCGAGGGGTTCGAGGCCGTCGCGCACGAACTTGCCGCCGCCGCGCCGCTCAGGCCGCAAGTGATCGAAGAAGGTGAAGCGCGGGCCGCGATCCCGAATGCGCCTGCCGATCCCATCGTTGCGGCAGAACCGGAAGCCGCATTCCTCCAGCTCTACACTTCGGGCACCACCGGCAAGCCCAAGGGCGCGGTGCTGTGCCAGCGCAATTTCATGGGCCTGCGCGGACCTGCGCTCGAGGCCGGGCTGCCCTGGGCCGAATGGCACGATGACGATGCCATTCTGGTGTGCATGCCCTGTGCGCATATCGGTGGAACGGGCCTTGGCACGATGGCGTTCTGCGGCGGCGCACGCGCGATCATCCAAGCCGAATTCACGGCCGAAGGCGCCTTGACGGCAATCGGGCAGGGGATCACCCGGTTCTTCATCGTCCCCGCCGCGCTGCAGATGCTGATCCAGCATCCGCTGGCCCAGTCGACTGATTTCTCGAAGCTGCGCTACGTGCTCTACGGCGCGGCACCGATCCCGCTCGAATTGCTGCGCCAGGCAGTCACCACCATCCCCAACGCCGATTTCATGCAGATGTACGGGATGACCGAGACGACCGGCACCATCGCCATCCTGCCGCCGTCGGATCACGATCTCGCTGGTAACGAGCGGATGCGCTCGGCGGGCAAGGCTTGCCCGGGGGTGGTGATCCGCATCGTCGATACCGAAGGCAACGAAGTTCCCCGCCGCACGGTCGGGGAAATCCAGATCCACTCGCCCGCCAACATGCTGCATTACTGGCAATTGCCCGAAGCGACCGCCAAGACGCTCACGCCCGATGGCTGGATCTGCACCGGCGATGCCGCCTACATGGACGAGGACGGCTATGTCTTCATTCAGGACCGCATCAAGGACATGATCATTTCGGGCGGGGAGAACGTCTATCCGGCCGAAGTGGAAAGCGCGATCTACGGTCACCCGCAGGTCGCCGAAGTGGCCGTGATCGGCGTGCCGGACGCGCGCTGGGGCGAGGCGGTGAAGGCCTGCGTCGTCCCGCGTGATGGCTGCGAGGTGGACGAGGCCAGCGTCATCGCGTGGGCGCGCGAGCGGATCGCCGGGTTCAAGGTGCCCAAGTCGGTCGACGTGATCCCGGCGCTGCCGCGCAATCCTTCGGGCAAGATTCTGCGCCGCGAACTGCGCGAGCCTTACTGGGCAGGCATGGACCGGCAGGTCAACTAGGCGTTGCTGTAACGCTTGGCGGCATGAATCGCGGCGAGGTGGCCGAACGTGGCCGCCGCCGCGATGGTCGCCCCTGCGCCGGGATAGGTCCGGCCGAAGGGCGAACTGGCCGAATTGCCCGCGGCATAGAGCCCGGTGATGGGCTTGTTCGCCGTATCGAGCACGCGTGCGTTCTCGTCGGTCTTGAGCCCGCCGTTGGTGCCGAGATCACCGGGGCGGATGAGGGCTGCCCAGAACGGCCCGTTCTCGAGCGCGCCGAGGCTGGCGTTCGGTTTGTGCGCCGGATCGGCCCAGTGGCGATCGTAGGCGGTGTCGCCGCGCGCGAAATCCTCGTCGCGCCCGGCCTTGGCGAAGGCATTGAAGCGCGCGACCGTGGCTTCGAGCGCGGCGGTCGGGAGGCCGCATTGCTGGGCGAGGGCGGCGATGGTGGGGGCCTGGTGGAGGGTTCCCGTCTTCAGCATCTTCGCGCGAACACGGGCCTGCGAAAGCTCGGCAAAAACGTATTTGTTCAGGAACTTGCCGTCCATGATCAGCCAGTGCTGGCTGGTAGCGGCGCCGTGTTCGAACATCACGCGGCCCGTGGTCATGTAGGAGGCCGCCTCGTTCATGTAGCGCTGCCCCTCGGCGTTCACGACGATGCTGCCGGGCAGCGCGCGCAGGCCTAGCGCAAGGGCATTGGCGCTATCGTCGATCTGGATCGAGGGCATCCACCAGCTATCGTCCGTCCGTTCGTGATCCGCGCCCACCGCGAGACCGGCGGCCAGCGCATCGCCGGTGTCTTCGGGGATCGCATTCGGCCAGACCTGATCACGGCCTTGCAGTTGCTTGCGCAAGGCGGGATTGCGCGAGAAACCGCCCGCCGTGAGCACGACCCCGGCAGGCGCGGGGAGCGTTTCCCGCCGCCCGCCGCGCTCGACGACAACGCCCGTCACCGCGCCGTGATCGGTGACCAGTTCGACCATCGCGGTGCCGAGGCGCAGTTCAATGCCGCGCGCCATGACGATCTGCATCAGCGCGGCCACCAGCGCGCGGCCATTGCCCAGCGGCTTCTTGCCGAGCATCCGCTTCAGCTTGTAGCGCCCGACGGTCAGCGCGGTTTCAACCAGCGGCCCGAGCCGCGATTTCGCCAGCGCAACCGTGCCGAACTGGTCGCTGCTGAGCGCCGGAACGTCGAGCGCCGCGCCCCGCATCGTGGCGAAGCGTTCGCCCAGCGCGGTGCCGTCGAACTCGGCGGATTCCAGCGTGCGGCCAATGCCAGTGCCATCGACGTGGGGGTAATAATCCGGGTGGGTGCGGCTGCGGATCCAGCGAATGCCTTCGCCTGCCAGCATGCGCGCCATGGCAGGCGCGGTTTCGAGAAAGGCATGGGCCTTGGCCAGATTGCGCGCGTCCGCTTCGCCCAGCAGCCCTTCGACATAGCGGCGGACCTTGGCAGGATCCTCGACATCACCATCGGCGACCATGACCGGATTGCCGGGCACCCACAGCACCCCGCCCGAGGTAGCGGTGGTGCCGCCCCAGCCATCGGCCTTTTCGATGATCAGCGGGCGCAGGCCGCACTGCGATGCGGTGATCGCCGCGACCAGCCCTGCGGCGCCGCTGCCCACGACGACCAAGTTGAACGCGCCCGCGGCTTCTCCGGCTGATTGCCCCGCTGATTGCGATGTCATTGTTTTTCCTCTCCGCTGCGCGCCACGTTGCCCCCGCACCGGGGCACCGCCTAGCTGGCGAATATGGGAGGGCGAAGGTCAGGCGGCGGGCGGCCTTGGCCCGGCGGCGCTGCCGCGCACTTGTTCGCGCCAGGCGATGATGAGGCCAGCGGCAATGATCGCAGGCGCGCCGATCCAGGTCTGCGGCCCCGGCACGTGGGCAAATACCAGCCAGCCCCACAGCGTGGCCCAGCCGAACTGCGAATAGTCCATGACAATCACGCTGGCGACGCTGCCGTAGCGCAGCGCCGCCGTCATCAGCAGCTGCGCGGCAAGGCCTGTTGCGCCGATGCCTGCGAGCATGGCCCAGCCTGCCAGATCGTGGTGCGGCGACCCGTTGCGGAAGAAGAACAGCGCCAGAACGGGCGTGCAGAAGGCGGAGAACCAGAACACCACGCTCACCGGCTCTTCGGTGCGCCCCAGATCACGCAGCTGGATCGAGATCACGGCAACCAGGAAGGCCGCGCAGATGCCGGTGGCAAGGCCGTTCAGCGGGATATGCGCGCGGTCTGGCCCGGCGATGATCACGATCCCCGCAAGGCCCAGCAGCACCGCCATCCAGCGCCAGGGGCCGACCTTTTCGCCCAGCAGCCCGGCTGCCAGCATCACCGCGAAGATGGGGGAAGTGAAGCCCAGCACGGTCGCTTCGGCCAGCGGCAGGATCTGCACGACGCCAAGCGTGAAGAACATGCCGGTACCGCCGACGAAAGCGCGGCGGGCGTGGCTCCACAGGCGCTGCGTGCGCAGGCGCGCGAGCTCGCCGCGCGAGGCCAGCCAGCCCAGTAGCGCGATGCCGGGCAGGAACTGCCGCCAGAACAGGGTTTCGGTGAGGGGAATGCCGCGTTCGCCGGTAAGCTTCACCAGCAGCAGCATCGCCGACAGCGCCAGCATGGCCATGAGGCGCAGCGCCAGAGCATATATCGGGCGTTGGTTGACCGGCATGGTCCCGGCCATAGGGCAGGGACCGCGCCGATCAAGTGTTCAGATCAAAGGCAGGCTTCAAGATAGGCCTGATCGAAGCCGAACTGGCGCGCCTTTTCCAGCGTATAGGGGCGAAGGCCCGAAGGGCGGAACTCGCCGATGATCTTGCCGTCGTCGGTTTCGTCCAGATACTCGAACTTGAACAGTTCCTGCGTCACGATAACATCGCCTTCCATCCCGATCACTTCGGTGATGTTGGTGGTGCGGCGCGAACCATCGCGCAGACGCTTGACCTGAACGATGAGATCGACCGATTCGGCGATCTGGCGGCTGATGGCTTCCTTGGGGATCTTGATGTCGCCCATCAGGATCATGTTTTCCATACGGCCAAGGCATTCGCGCGGGCTGTTGGCGTGGAGGGTGCACATCGAGCCATCGTGGCCGGTGTTCATCGCGGCGAGCAAGTCGAAGCACTCCGCGCCGCGAATTTCGCCCAGGATGATCCGGTCAGGACGCATACGCAGCGCGTTCTTCACTAGATCGCCGATGGTGATCGCGCCCTGGCCTTCAAGGTTGGGCGGGCGGGTTTCGAGCGGCAGCCAGTGCGGCTGCTGGAGGCGAAGTTCGGCGGCGTCTTCAATGGTCAGCACGCGCTCGCCGGGATCAATCATCTTGGAAAGCGCGTTGAGCATGGTCGTCTTGCCCGAACCCGTCCCCCCCGAGATGACGACGTTCATGCGGCAGGCACCGGCAATCTTGAGCGCGGTGGCCATCTTGTCCGACATCGAGCCGAAATCGCGCAGCATGTCGATCGTGATTGGCTTCTCGGAAAATTTACGAATCGAGATCGCAGTGCCACGCAGCGAAAGCGGCGGCACGATGACGTTGACGCGGCTGCCGTCCTTGAGGCGAGCGTCGGCCAGCGGCGTGGTCTGGTCGACGCGGCGGCCGACCTGGTTCACGATGCGCTGGGCGATCTGGAACAAATGGCTTTCATCGCGGAACCGGATCGGCGCGATGACCAGCTTGCCCTTCTTTTCGATGTAGGTCTGCTCCGGCCCGTTCACCATGATATCGGTGATTTCCGGGTCGTTGAGCAGCTCCTCGAGCGGGCCGAAGCCAAGCAGCTCGTCGATCAGCACCTTTTCGAGCGCGAACTGTTCACGCCGGTTGAGCGTGACCTTCAGTTCGGCCAGCACTTCCATGATGATCGGGCGGAATTCCTCGGAAAGCTCTTCCTTGGTCAGCGTGGCCGCCGCTTCGGGATCGACGCGTTCGAGCAGGCGCGGCAGCACCTGCTCCTTGATCTTGTGGACCGAGGCTTCGAAGCCTTCGGCCTTGTAGCCCGGTTCGTTGACCCCGTTGATGCGGTCCGCAAGCCGGGTCATCGCGTCTGACTTGTTGTTGGCACCGGAGTCGGCGGCAGCATCCATGGTCGGGAGCGGCGGGAACTGTTCACCGCCCACCGGCACCGGTGCGGGCGGCGCCGAACTGTCGCCCGATTTCATCGGGCGCGCCACGCCGAACGACGGGCGCATCGCAGTGCTGCCCCCACTGGCTCCGGGTTTGCGGCCAAATGCGCTCATGCAGATATCCCTGTTTTCAACGCGGAAGCATTGCACTGGCAATGGTCAGCACGAGCTTCCGATGCGTGGTGAATACCGCCGAAACCTTCAGGATTTCCTAAACTGGTCCCGAAATGTGTCATTCTGTGCCGAAAGGGGGCACCACGGAGCGGCAGCCGGGCGGGCGATGCGCCGCAATTGCGGTTTTGCGCAGATAGGCGCGCAGATAAAAACCTTTATCGATCAGGCGGTAGTTCGCGGCGAGGTAGTCGCGGAAGGGTTTGTCCTGGGAGAAGAATGCAAGGGTGTCGAAGTTGATCGGCCGGGTCAGGAAATTGGGCTCGTGGTTCTCGATCAGGATCAGGCCGGGCGCGGCGCAGGCCATATCAACATAGTTCTCCTGCCGCACGGTCTGCTCAAGGGCGAGAAGCGCGGGGGTTTCGGTGTGATCGGTGCGGGCGCGGCCAAAAGCGGGCAGCATCCACAGCGCGCCGTAGCGACTCGCCCACACGCGGTGGCGGTGCTCGACCGCAGGCCAGCCCCACATCGGATTGCTCGCCATGATCAGCACGGCCGAACCTGCCGGAGCCTGATCGATGTAGCGCCCGACGAACGGTTCGCGCTCGTTGTCGTAGGGGCGCTCCAGAAAACTGAACGAGAGGTACATGGCGATGACAAGGCAGACCAGCGGGCGCGCCTTGAGATCGGCGAGGCGCTGGCCATGCGCAAAGCCGAGGCTGGCGAGCAGCATCAGCAGCATGCCGCTGACCGGCACGGCGTGGTATTGCCAGCCCTTGCGCTGGAGGAAGTAGGCCGCGAGGAAAGCCAGCGCCGCCAGCGCGAAGACCTGAAATTCCGGCCGCGCGCGAAACTGGCGGTGCGCACCGGAAGCCACGAGCGCGAGGAGGATGAGCAGCCAGAAGGCCTGGATCGGCTCGTCGAACCACATCCACACCGGCGTTTCGAACCCGAAGTAGGCGGCCTTCACCATCGGCACGATCACCGCAAGGAATGCGGGTGCAAGCGTGAAGACGGCGAGGGCATAAGCCCCGCCGAGGAGGGCCAGAACCAGCGTTTCAACCCGCAGCGGCCGCCATGCGCGGCGCAGGTGCCACAGCAGCAGCACTTCCAGACCGAGCGGGGCGAGCACGAAATAGTGCTTGAGCGCAAAACCCGGCGCCGCGAGCAGGCCGATGGTGGCGGCCAGCAAGGCGGGGGGCCGTTCGCCCCGGATGCGTGCGGCGATCAGCAGGGCATAGGGGATCGCGCCGATCAGCAGGATCTGTTCGCGCTGGCCGAAATCGTAGAGCGAGGTGAACAGGCCGATCACCAGCGTCATCACCATCGCGAAGGCCCGTTCGCGCGGACCCTCGAAGCGGCCAATCCGGCCCACGAGCAGCGCGGAGGCGAGCGCGAGCAGCAGGATGAACCACACGAGGATCGTCGGCGCGGGCAGGGCGAGCGCGGCTGCAATGCGGTGCAGCGGCATGGCCATCCAGAACCACAGTGGCGGATTGATCTCGTTGATCTGGCTGTAGAGCTCGACCCCGCCGAGCATCTGGCGCGAAATCCACAGCTGCCAGATCACATCATGGGTCAGCGGCAGGTGGCGCATGACGAGCATCAACAGCGCAGCAGCCGGCACCACGATGCTCTCACCGAGCCAGTCCTGCGGCGCGGACGTTTCGGGGCGCGGGGCAAATACGAAGCTGCGCGAGATGAAGAAGAACGCCAGCGAATAGGTCGCGATCCCCGCAAGGTGGATCAGGGGGGAACCGGCATATCCGGCACGGATTCCAGCCACGACAACCGCGATGTTCAGCGACCATGCCAACGCGAACCCGGTGAGATAGCGCACGATCTCCCCAAGGCTGACGCGGCCCTCCACCGCGAATGTCCACTGCCGGTTGGCGACAAAGCCCAGCGTCAGCCCCGCAGCAAAGCCGGTGAGGTTGGCGGCGATGTCGGTAAAGCCGAGCTTCAGTGCGAAGAGCAGCACCGCAAAGCCCACCACCGAATTGCCGACGCCGGTGATGGCGAAGCGGACAATCGGGGGCAGGGCAGCGGCAGAAGGCCGATCAGGCGCAGAAGAGGGTGGACCCTCGTCCATTCAACCCTCGTCCATTCAGCTGCCGACCAGATGATACTGCGCGCCCAGCGGCAGCCAGCCGATGAACCGTTCCAGCGGGCGCAGCAGGGCCAGAACCGGCGGGAAGAACAGGCAGAACTTGCGTTCCGTGCGAATGAAGCCGCCCGCCTTGAGGCGGCGGTGCATCTCGCCCGCGCCGATCAGCACGGCATCGCGGTCGAACTCGCAGCGGGCGACGGCGAGGCGGGTGAGGGGATTGAGCGGGTTGTGCTCGAACAGCACCAGCACGCCATCGGGACGCAGCACGCGGCGCAGCTCTTTCAGCAGCGCGATGTGGTGTTCGGCGGGGATATGGTGAAACACGCAGGCAATGAACACACAGTCGAGGCTGGCATCGGGCAGGGGCACGTGCAGCCCGTCATAGGCCAGGGTGCGCACCTGCGGGATGGCCTGCGCGTCTACCAGATCGAGGCTGGCGCGCGAGACGTCGAGCGCGATGATCTCGGCCTCCGGGAAGGCTTCGTGCATCGGGGCGAGGGCGTTGCCGATGCCTGCGCCGAAATCCATGATCGTGCGCGGGGTGCGGCCCTTTTCGCGCCACAGCTGCCGGACGTATTCGATCTTGTAGCTGGCGAAGTAATCGAGTGCGTCTTCGGAGACGCCGGTGGAATGGGCGTGCTGGGCGCGGTAGTCCTGCGCGACAGCATCGAACTCGGCGGAAACGGTGAGCACTTCACCCATTGACGCGCTCCTTGATGCTTTCGTGCAACTGGTGGACGGCGTTCCCGCGCGCACCGCGCACCCCGTGGACCTGCTCGATGATATAGAGCGGGCGGCGCTTGGCTTCCATATACATGCGCCCGAGGTATTCGCCCATGATGCCAAGGATCATCAGCTGGGTGGAGCCAAGCACGAGGATGATCGCCAGCGTGGAGGTCCACCCGCTGATCGCATAGCCGAGGATCCACGCGCCGAGCACATAGCCGAGCATCAGCAGCGCGCCCAATCCGGCGCAGACGCCCATCCACGAAGCGATGCGCAAGGGCGCGACCGAGAAGCTGGTGATCGCGTCGATCGCGAAGGAAATCATCTTGTGCAGCGGGTACTTGGTCTCACCCGTGAAGCGGGCATCGCGATCATATTGCAGGGGGGCCTGCTTGAAACCGACCCAGCTGACCATGCCGCGCACGAAGCGGTAGCGTTCGGGCATCGCCTGCAGGACATTCAGCACGCGGCGTGTCATCAGGCGGAAATCGCCCGTATCGCGCGGTATGTCGACATCGACGAGCCGGTCGAGCACGCGGTAGAACGCGGCGGCGGTGACGCGCTTGAACGCGGTTTCGCCTTCGCGCTTGCGGCGCTGGCCATAGACGACATCGTTGCCTGCGCGGATCAGCTCCAGCATCGGGCCGATCAGTTCCGGGGGATCTTGCAGATCGGCATCGAGGATGAAGATCAGCTCGCCCGCTGCCTGCCCCAGCCCGGCGGTAAGCGCGAGCTGGTGGCCATGATTGCGCGCAAGATTGACGCACAGCACGCGCGGATCGGCATCAGAAATGGCCACCATGTTGGCCCAGGTCGCATCGCGCGAGCCATCGTTGACAAGCACGATCTCGAAATCATCGGCGAAATGGGGTTCGATGGCGGCGACGAGGCGGCGGTGCAGTTCCGCGAGGCCATCCGCTTCGTTGTAGCAGGGGATGACAACGGACAGGGCGGGGCCTTGCAACCCGGCTGCAGCATCCCGTCCGGGAATGTGATCCACCATCAAATCGCCTCCTGCCTTGCGGCGGTTAGTACGCAAAGCTTGGTAAATAACGCGTAAAGAAGCCTTAACCGGCCCCCCGGCAGCGCCCCCCGACAGCGCAACCCGATAGCGCCAATGCCACCGATAATGGAACATGGCCAGTATCGAGGCTTGCGCTGCTGCGCGGAGGCCGCAAAGAGGCAGGGCTAAGGAGGAGCATTTGCGCAATCAGACAAGAGATGCACTGCTGCTGGCGATTGGCGGTTTTGCGCTTCTTTCAACAGGGGATTCCCTCGTCAAGACGATGGCAGGGCAGTGGCCGGGGCCAGCCATCGCGTCGCTGCGCTATGTCGTCGGCACGCTGGGGCTCGGCTCCTTGCTGCTCTGGCGCGAGGGGCAGGCGGGCTTTCGCTTTGACCGGCTCGGCTGGCATGCGGTGCGCGGGTTTGGCGTTGCCTTTTCGGCCACGACCTTCTTCACCGCGGTCCAGATCATGCCGTTTGCCGCGGCGACCGCGATTTCCTTCACCAGCCCGATGATCACCGCGCTGCTGGCAGCGCTGCTGCTGGGAGAGCCGCTGCGGCGCGAGACATGGATCGCCAGCATCGCCGCCTTTGCCGGGGTGATCGTGGTGCTGCGGCCCAATTTCGCCGCCATTGGCCCGGCGGCTGTGCTGCCGATGTTTGCCGCGCTTGGCATGGCGCTGCTGATGATCGGCAACCGGGCGGTGCAGGGGCGCGGCTCCGCGCTCGCCATGCAGGTCAACGTGGCGATCTTCGCTACGCTGTTCCTGCTATTGTTCACCGTGGTCGGCCATTTCAGCGGCGTTGCCATGCTTCATGTCGGCGTGCCATCGTGGAGCGTGGTCGGGCGTAGCGCGATGATCGCGGTGACCGGCAGCGGCGCCCATGCATTGATCTACATGGCGACGTCACGCGCGGGCGCAGGGACCATCGCGCCGATGACCTACTTCCAGCTGATCATGGCCGGCTTCTATGGCTGGCTGCTGTTCCACGAGCACCCGGACCTCACCGCGCTCGGCGGGGCCGCCATCATCATTGCCGCCGGGCTTTACTTGTGGCGCGCGGGCCGCGTGATCGACGAGCCGCAGGGCACCGATTAAAGCAGATCGAGCAGCGGCTTCAGGCTGTCCAGCAGCACCGAAGGCCGGTCGCGCTCTGGCAGTTCCGCGCTTTTCGCCATGATCCCCGTCGCCATGCCGACCGACAGCGCGCCGACGGCATTGGCCATGCGCATTTCGAGCGCCGGATCATCGCCGACGACGACCATCTGCTTCGCCGCGCTCTTGGGCAAGCCCATCAGCAGGCGCGCGGTATCGAACGCCACGCGCGAGGGCTTGCCGAGGATGCGCGGGCGTTTGCCCGTCATGGCCGTCAGCATCGCGTTGATCGGATAGCTTGCCCCGATGGCGCGGCCATTGGCGGTGGCGAAGAACGGCACGTTGCTGGCGGTGAGCAACCTAGCGCCCTTCCAGAGGGAATCGCAGGCCGCTTCCAGCGCGGGAAAATCGAACTCGCGGAACCATCCGGTATAGACCGCCTCGACGCCCTCGGCCTCGTCGGACGGGCCGACGACATCGAGCCCGGCATCATCCAGGGGCGCGCGGCAACCGGGATTGCCCAGCACGCGCACTTTGCCGATTCCGCTGCGCTTCAGCCAATCGGCGGTGGACGACGAAGGCGTCAGCATCTGGCCGTCTTCCACCGGGAACCCGGCCTTGCGCAGCGAAGCGGCATACGCCGCAGGCGGCTTGGCGGTGCCATTGGTGAAGACCACGAAAGGCGTGCCGCGCGCCTTCAGCGCCTCCAGCACGGCGATGGCATGAGGCAGGGCATTGTGCCCGCCGCTCTGCGCATCGCCCAGCGCGATGGTGCCGTCCATATCGAAGATGTAACCGGCCGCGTCCTTGAGGCGCGCGGCGTATTCGGGGGAAATGCTCACAGACCGGCTCCGGCATGAAGGGCGAGGCGGAACGATCCGCGCTCGATGACAAGGTCGCGCGCGGTGGGCTTGGCGGCCAGCTTGCGCAGCAGTGCGATGACCGGCGCGGCCTCGGGCGTATAAGTGGCGCGCGAGGGGCCTGCGCTGAGCATCGCATCGACTTGTTCGGGCGGCATGACTGCGCGCAGGAGGAACTCCTCGTCGGGCATGGCATGGCCGAACTGGCGGCGCAGATCGCCAAGCGCGGGGAAGGTCGGCTCGTTCTCGAGCTCCCGCGCGCGCGGGCGGTCCATGATCGCGGCCAGCACATCCTTGTCGATGGGCGAGGTCGGCTTGCCGAACTTGCCGAGGCAGTAGCGGATCACCTGATCGGAGACTTGCGCATAGCGCCGGTCGCTGATCACGTTGAACAGCGCCTGGCTCATGACCATCTGCGGGAAGGGCGTGACCATGATCGGATAGCCCAGCTCGGCGCGGACCTGCTCGGTCTCGGCGATGACGGCGGGCAGGCGGTCCGACAGGCCCAGCTCATCGAGCTGGCGCGCGGGCGTCGTCATCACGCCGCCCGCAATCTGGTGGCGCAGGAAGCTGGCGTCGAAGTTCTGCGGCCTGCCGAACGGCAGGTTTTCCGCGAGCGCGGTGCGGTTCCAGTACGAAGTCAGCTTCGCCAGCGCCGCGCGGTCGATCTCGACCGTGTGGCCCGCTTCCTCAAGGTTCGCGAGCATGCGGTTTGCCTCGGGCAGCGACGAGCCGTCGCCGGCCGCACCGATGCCGACGTGGATCGCCGAAATGCCCAGCTTGGCCGCCTCAAGGCTGGAGAGCATGCCCTGGCCGATGGTGGTGTGGGCGTGGATTTCAAGCGGGCGGCCTCCGATGGCGGCGCGCACGGCGGGCACCAGCGTGCGCACCCGGTCGAGCGAGAGCAGGCCTGAGGGATCCTTGATATAGAACAGGTCGATATCCGGGCTTTGCCCTACCGCGCGGGCGAAATCGGCGTAGAACTGGTCGGTGTGAAATTCGGAGAGCGTGAAGGTGAGCGCGCACATCACTTCCGCGTCGCCCTCTTCCTTCACGAGGCGCGCGGCTTCGACCACGGCGGGCACTTCGTGCATCGGATCGAGCAGGACGAAACGCCCGACGCCGTTCACTTGCAGCGCGCGGTAGACGAGGCGCATGAACTCCGGGTCCGCTTGCTGCCAGGCGATGAAGCGCAGGCCCGTCGTGATGAACTGCAAGGGCGTGGTCGGCATCGCTGCCGCCATGCGCCGCAGGCGCTCCCACGGGTTGTTCTGGAAATAGCGCACCGCGACCGCCATGTGGCTTGACGAGGTGAAGTCTATCGCGCGGAAACCGCAGGCTTCGGTGAGAGCTGCGGCTTGCAGCATATGCGCGGTGTTGAGCCCGGTGGCGCCCCACAGGCTCTGGTTGCCATCGCGCATGGTCACGTCGACCAGCCTGAGCGTGCTCATGCAGAAAGTCCTGTCAGAAATCCGGTGTCCACGCCGCCTGCGGCAAAGCGCGGATCGGCGGCGATGCGGGCGTGGAGCCCGGCGGTGGTGGGCACGCCTTCAATCGCGATGCGTGCCAGTGCGGACTGGAGCCGGGCAACGGCTTCTTCCCGCGTGGGCGCATGGACGATCAGCTTGCCCAATAGCGAATCGTAGAACGGCGGCACTTCGCCCCCCGCCGCGATATGGGTATCGACGCGGATGCCGGGGCCGGCGGGCCATGCCGCGCGCAAAATCCGGCCGGGTGCGGGGCGGAAATCGGCCTCCGGGTCTTCGGCATTTATGCGCACTTCGATGGCGTGGCCCACCGGGCGCACCATCGCCTGCGTCAGAGTCAGCGCCTTGCCCGATGCCACCAGCAATTGCTGCTCCACCAGATCGACCCCGGTAATCGCTTCAGTTACGGGATGCTCGACCTGAATGCGCGCGTTGAGTTCGAGGAAATAGAACGAGAAATCGGTCGCATCGACGAGGAACTCGGCCGTCCCCGCGCCGCGATAGCCGATGTGGCGGGCAAGGCGCACGGCAGCCTCCTCGATTCCCGCACGCGCTTCTGCGGGCATGGCCGGGGCAGGGGCCTCCTCCACCAGCTTCTGGAAACGGCGCTGGATCGAGCAATCGCGCGTGCCGAGGTGGATCGCGTGCGTGCCATCGCCCAGCAATTGCACTTCGACATGACGGCCTTTTGCCACGAACCTCTCGACATAGACCGCGCTGTTGCCGAAGGCGGCCTGCGCTTCGGCCTGCGCCATATCGAGCACGGCATCGAGGTCTTCGGCGCGGTCGACGCGGCGCATGCCCTTGCCGCCGCCGCCTGCCACCGCTTTCAGCAGCAGCGGATAGCCTATCTCGGCGGCGCGGGCGTGGACCGCCGCGCGCGTGGCTGCCTCACCGCCGGGGAGGACGGGAAGGCCCGCCTCCAGTGCCAGCGCGCGGGCGGCAAGCTTGTCGCCCATGCCTTCCAGCGTGGTGATATCGGGGCCGACGAAGCGGATCCCAGCTTCGGCCACAGCCCGCGCGAAAGCGGCGTTTTCGGAAAGGAAGCCGTAGCCCGGATGTACCGCATCGCACTTCGCGGAAACCATCGCCGCCACAACCGCGTCGATGGCGAGGTAGCTCTGCGAGGAGGGGCCCGGGCCGAGCAGCACGGTTTCGTCCGCCATCAGCGCGGGGAGCGAGGCGGCGTCGGCGCTGGAAACGCCGAGCACGGTGGTGATCCCCATCGCTTTGGCGGTGCGGATCACGCGCAGCGCGATTTCGCCGCGATTGGCTATGAACAGTCGGCGGATCATGGGTGTCTGCCTTTGCGCTCAGGCGAGCCGGATCAGGGGCTGGCCCTTGGCGACCATGGTGGCGTTGGGAGCGAGGACTTCGGCCACGGTGCCCGCGCGCCCGGCGTGGACGGGGTTCATCAGCTTCATCGTCTCGACAATGCCGACGACCGTCTCCGGGCCGACTTCATCGCCCACGGCCACGAAGGGCGGCGCGCCCGGTTGCGGCGCGTGGTAGAAAGTGCCGGGCAGCGGCGCGGGCACGGCGTCGGGATCGGCGCTGTGCTCGGCCTCGGCGGCTGCGGCGGCTTCAGGGGCGCTGCCCGCCCATTGCCATTCCTGCGTCAACCCCGCCGCCTCGCCATCGCCGCGCGCGAGGCGCAGTCGGTAGCGGCGGGTGGACAAGTCCAGTTCGCGGTAGGGCGATGCCTCGATGATCGCCGCAATCTCGGCGATGTCTTCGGCAGTCAACGGCAGGTCTTCGTTCATGGGTCTGTCCGGTCAGGCCTTGGCGGCCGCCAGCATCTCGCGCGAGGCGGCGATGATGGCGTCCGAGAAGGCAGTGTCGTTGAAATGGGCGTCGATGGCCGTCACCGGGACGTCTGCGGGCATGACGGCGCGCAGATATTCGGCAAACGGCGGCGGCACGCTGGGGTCCATCAGGTGCCCGGCGGGGCTGTCGTGGTTGGAGAAGCCGTGCAGCGGGGTGAACAGGCGCACCGGGCCTTTCGCATCGCGCACATTGGCGGCGAGGTGGTCGGCCAGCTTCTTGAGGTCTTCGAACGTGGTGCGGACAGCGGTCAGCTGCGGGTTGTGTTCGTGATAGCGGCGGCCGGGAAACTGGACGCGCGAGACTTCGATCGGACCACCGATGATGAAGTCCGCGTTGCCGGGCGCGAGGATCGTCGGCACGCCCTTGAGCAGGGCGGCACGGCCCCGGTCCGGGCCGGTATCGGCAAGCCCGCCGAAGATATGGTCAAGGATTTCGGTCTGCGAGAGATCGAGCACGAGAGCCACGTTCTTGCCCGCCGCGAGGCCATCGAGCGTCGGCCCGCCCGCACCGGAGGAGTGGAACACCATGACTTCGCAGCCATCGCTCTCCAGCGCCTCGCGGATGCGCTTGACGCTCGCCTCGGTGGTGCCGAGCGTGGTGATGAGCACCAGCGGCTTTTCGGCGGCGGCTGTGGGATCATAGCCCTTCGCCATGCCCGCCACCGCGTTGGCGGCGTTGCGGAACACGTCGCGGCTGATCGAATTGAGGCCGGAGATGTCGGTCACCGCGTTCATCATCGCGATGTCCTGCACGCCCATGTACGGCTTGGTGAAACCGGAGGCCATGGTCGAGACGATCAGGCGCGGCAGGCCAAAGGGGAAGCTCTGCATCAGCGCGCCCGCCAGCGCCGAACCCATCGAGCCGCCGACCGCGAGAATGCCGGAAATCGGATCCCGCGCGTGCCATGCGTGGGCCGCAGCAATCGAGCCGCGGATCATCGCGTCTTGGCACTTGCCTTCGTGGCCCAGCGCGCGGACCTGTTCGATGGTCATGCCGGCAGCAGCGGCCACATCCTCAGGGGAAATTTCCGCGCCGCCCACCGTGCGCCGCACGCTCGGATCAAGGTGAACGACCCGGACGCCAGCGGCTTCCAGCACAGCCCGCACGAAGCGCGCTTCTTCTTCCTTGGTATCCTGCGTCACGATTAACATGACGCTTGGGCTTGTGGTTTCGGCCATGGCTATCCTCTTTTCCTTTGTTGCATGAGTGCGACATCCCGGTTGACTTTGCACGGTGCTATGCGCAGGGCGCGTTGCATAAGGTGAAACCCACGGGCGTGCCGGTTTGCACCGTACCGTGAAAGCAGCACCGGGAAGAGACGATGCTGGAACGCAAGGTGAAGACAGTGCGCGCGTTGGAGCGCGGGCTCGATGTGCTGATTGAAGTGCAGGCGCGCCGCGCGGTGAGCCTTCACGAGCTGCATCAGGCGCTGCAGTTGCCCAAGGCGACCCTGCTGCGCATGTTGCTCACGCTCGGACGCAAAGGGCTAGTCTGGCAGCGCCTCGCGGACGGAGCCTATCTGCCGCATATCGGTGCTGCTGCCCGCGGAACCGGCAGCGCAGTGGAACATATCGCCGAAATCGCCTCGCCCTACATGAAGGCGCTTTCCACCAAAGTCGCATGGCCTTCGGTGCTCGGCGTGCCGCGGCTCGATCACATGGAAATCCTTGAGACCAACAGCCCGCTGTTCCGGCTCGATTCCGCCATTCTCGGCCCCGTGGGGGTCAAGCTTTCCTATATCCACACCGCCACCGGCCGGGCCTATCTCGCGGCGTGTGACGAAAACGAGCGCGAGGCGATCATCGCGCGCCTGCGCCCCAAGGACGCCGCGCCGGGAAGCGAAGACGACTTGCGCACGATCCTGGCCGAAACGCGTGAGCGCGGCTTTGCCTTGCGCGAACCGCTCCATCCCTGGCCCGACCGTTCCAAGCAGCTCGTGCTGCGCGATGGGCGGCGTTCGATGGCCGTCGCGATCGTGGCGAACGGTGCGCCGGTCGCCACGATCAACCTGACCTGGCCGGCCAAGCGCGGCACCGACGAGGCCGTGATGCACCGCCACCTTGAGGCCTTGCAGCAGACGGCGCAAGCCATTGGCCGGGCGGTGGCGGATCAATCGGGCAGCGCGCCGGTTCGCTGAGGCCACTGTCATCGCGTGGATATTCCACCTTGTGAAATCCGTTTGTGTTACTGATTAAATTGGCGGCTTCCTGTGCGACTATCACATCAACGATAGTGGGAGGATTGAAGCATGCGGCAGTGGGTGATCCGGGCAGGCGCGTCATCTTTGGACGACATGGCCTTGCACGATGCGCCCGAGCCGCAGGTGGGGCGGGGCGAAGTGCTGGTGCGCGTGCGCGCCTGCTCGCTCAATTTCCGCGACCAGATCATCCCGCAGGGCCTCTACATGGGCGGTACCGTTGCGGTGGATACCGTGCCGCTGTCCGATGGTGCGGGCGAAGTCGTTGCGGTCGGGGCAGGGGTAACTTCGGTCAAGCCGGGAGACCGCGTTGCCGGAACCTTCTTCCAGAACTGGATCGATGGCCCGCCCAACCCCGGTGCCGGCCCCGCATTGGGTGCGCCGCCCGCGCCCGGCATGTTGCAGGATCTCGTCGTGCTGCCCGAGCACGGCGTGGTGCCGTTGGCGCAAAGCCTCTCGTTCGAAGAAGCGGCCTGCCTGCCGTGCGCCGGTGTCACCGCATGGAACGCGCTGATGGAGGGCCCCCATCCGGTTGTCGCAGGCGAAAGCGTGCTGGTGCTGGGCACGGGCGGCGTTTCGCTGCTGGCGCTGCAGATCGCGAAAGCAGCGGGCGCGCAGGTCATCGCCACCAGTTCCTCAGATGAAAAGCTGGCGCGGGTTGTCGCGCTGGGTGCCGACAAGACGATCAATTATCGCACCGTTCCCGCATGGGGCGCGGCGGCTGCCGATCTGGCGGGCGGCGGGGTCGATCATGTGGTCGAAGTTGGCGGCGCGGGCACGCTCAAGCAGAGCATCGCCGCCGTCGGCTTCAATGGCGAGATCGCGCTGATCGGCGTGCTGACGCGCGAAGGCGATACCAATCCGCATCCGCTGATGTTCAAGGGCGGCAGCATCCGCGGCATCTTCGTCGGCTCACGCGCGCTGGCGAGCCGGCTGAATGCCTTCATCGACGCGCACGGCATCAAGCCGGTGATCGACCGCACGTTCGCCATGGAGGATGCACTGGAAGCCTATCGCTACCAATCATCCAGCGCGCTGTTCGGCAAGGTGGTGATTACGCTCTGACAGCGTGGCCGCGAGGCCGCGCCGCTAACTCCCAGCTGCAAAAGCGGCGGGCATTCGGGAAGGGGAATACCGGGAATGGTACAGTCTTTGGGCTTTGGACAACGCATCGGCGGCGTGGTGCAGACCGCGTTCGTCGTTGCCGACATCCATGCTGCCATCTCCCACTTCCAGCGCGATTGCGGGGCGGGGCCGTTCTTCCTGCTCGATCACTTTCTGGGTGAGGGGCAAGTCTATCGCGGCGCAGCTTCGCAGGCCGATGTGGCGATCGCGATGGGCTTTGCCGGGCACATGCAGATCGAACTGATCCAGCCATTGGATGAGCACCCTTCCGTGTACCGCGAGACGATCGCGCAGCGCGGCTATGGTTTCCACCACTTCGGCATTGCGTTCACCGATGTCGACGCAGCGCTGCCCGGCTATCTGGGGCGGGGCCATACGCTGGCCTTCCGCGCGCCCGTGCCGACGGGTGGCTCTGTAGTGTATCTCGAGAGCGCCGATCCGGCCGCGCCTGGCTTTCTGGAGCTGATCCCCGCGACCGAAGGCATGAACACGCTGTTCACCGCGCAGTGGCAGGCGGCGCAAGATTGGGACGGGCAGACCGATCCCGTGAGGTCGTTCCTGTGAGCGGGGCTTCGCTGACGTCCAGCGTGGACGCATCGCAGCGCGCCAGCGGCGGCTATCAGGCCTGGGTGGTTGCGCTGCTCAGCCTCAACTTCGGCATCCTGTTCTTTGATCGCAACGCGCTCAATTTCCTGATGCCGTTCGTGCAGCCGGATCTGCACCTTTCGAACACGCAAGTCGGCATGTTCAGCTCGGCGCTTTCGCTGACCTGGGCGCTGTCGGGGCTGGCGGTCGGGCGGATTTCCGACAAGCTGGGATCGCGCAAGCCGGTGGTGGTCGTGGCAACGCTCGCGTTTTGCCTGTGTTCTTTCGCCTCGGGCCTTGCATCCTCCTTTTTCATGCTGCTCGGCGCGCGCCTCCTGATGGGCGCGGCGGAAGGCGGGGTCATGCCCGTCAGCCATTCGATGATCGTCAGCGAAGTCGCGCCCGAACGGCGCGGCATGGCGATGGGCGTGGCGCAGAACCTGGGGTCGAACCTGCTGGGTTCCGGCCTTGCGCCGTTGCTGCTGGTGCCTGTGGCGGCCGCCTATGGCTGGCGCGAGGGGTTCTATCTTGCTGCAGCACCGGGCCTCATTACCGCCGCGCTGATCTGGTTCACCTTGCGCGAACCGCCTGCCGAAGCGCACGATGAAGCCCAGCCCAAGGTGCCGCTGTCCGAAGCCTTCCGCCACCGCAACGTGGTGCTCTGCGCGATCATTTCGGTGCTGCTCGTCTCTTACCTCGTGGTGTGCTGGGCGTTCATGCCGCTCTACCTCACCACCGTGCGCGGCTTCTCGCCCGAAACGATGGGCTGGCTGATGGCAACGCTGGGGCTTTCGGCAGGCCTTGGCAGTTTTGTCGTACCCGCGATTTCGGACGCCATCGGCCGCCGTCCGGTGATGATCGGCTTTGCCTTCCTCGGCGTGATCCTGCCGCTGGGCGGGCTGTACTACACCGGTTCGACCTGGGTGCTGGCGGCGATCTTCTTCTTCGGGTGGGGGCTCAACGGCCTGTTCCCGATGTTCATGGCGACGATCCCTTCGGAATCGGTCGATCCGCGCCTGACCGCGACGCTGACCGGCGTGGTGATGGGCACGGGCGAAGTGCTGGGCGGCGTGCTCAGCCCGTTCCTCGCAGGGGCGCTGGCCGATGTCTACGGCTTGTCTGCGGCGCTGTGGCTGATGCTCGTCTTGTGCATCCTGGCCGGGATCTGCGCGCTTGGCCTTGTTGAATCCGCGCCGCGTGTCGTCGCGCGCCGCATGCCTGCTCCCGCCTGACCCTCGCTGCAAAAGGACGCGCCCGCCATGACCGCAGTGCAGAAGTTTGCCACCGACGGAATTGCTCCTCCCGAGCGCCTCGCGTTCTGGAACTCGCTGGTCGACCGCGTCTATAGCGGCACTTATGTGAAGAGCCCGAACGACGAGTTCAGCGGCGAGATGTGGACCTGGCAGGTCGGCGATCTTGCGATGATTCGCCCGCGCTCCACCGCCTCGTTCGTTGGGCGCGATCCACGCTACACCGATGACGAGCGCCTGATCCTTCACCTCCAGTGCCGCGGCTCCAGTATCCATAAGCAGAGCGGCACCGAGACCACGCTGGGTGCGGGCGATTTCATCATTGCCTCGCCGCACGAGGCCTATGCCATCGACCTTGCCGCGCACGAACTGCTGGTGGTCGAGTTTCCGCGCGCGCCGCTGGCGGAACGCTTTCCGGGTATCGATGATGCCTTGCGCCAGCGGATGAGCGGCTCCACGCCGGGTGCCCGCGTGTTCCATGATTTCCTGCTCTCGCTGTGGCGGCAAAGCCAGCAGGGGCTTGCCGATGACGATTGGCAGGACGGGGTCAGCCAGGTGTTCTATGATCTCGTCGCGCTGGCCATGCGCGGGGCCTCCAAGCCTGATGCACCTGCACAGGACAGCGCGCTGCGCCGCCGCGTGCTGGGTATCGTCGAAGCGCAGCTTGCCGATCGGGGGTTGCGCACGCTCAGCCTCGCGAACACCTGCAATGCTTCTGTCCGCACGATCCAGAACATGTTTGCCGCCATGGGCACCACGCCCAGCGCCTATATCCTGGAACGCCGGCTTGCCCGCGCGGCGGAGCGGCTCGTTTCAGCGCAGGGGGCCAGCATTACCGAAGTGGCCTTCGAGCTTGGCTTCAACGACAGCGCCTATTTCGCGCGCGCCTTCCGGCAGCGGTTTGGCATTTCACCACGTGAATGGCGCAGAAAATAGGTCGATTTGCGCATGAGTCCTGATCTGCTTGCGCTCCAGTGCAAGCCGGTCAGTCCGAAGCGGTTTACGAATTCGAATGCGCATGTCCCGCCGCCAGGGGGCGAAGGGACAGTGACATCAGTTTAGGGAGAGCAACATGAGACGAACAACGGTATCACTTGCCGTGCTCGCAGCGGCGCTGGCCACCCCGGCCTTCGCGCAGAGCGCACCGCAAGCCCAGGCAGAAGCTGCCCCCGAAGGCGGCATCGCGGAAATCGTCGTGACCGCGCAGAAGCGGTCGGAAAACGTGCAGGATGTGCCTATCGCGATCACGGCGTTCACCGCCGATACGCTGCAGGAACGGTCCGTCACCAGCGTCGCCCAGCTTTCGAACATCGCGCCCAACGTCACGCTTGATGCTGGTACGCCGTTCTCGGGTTCGACCGCGGTGCTTTCAGCCTATATCCGCGGCATCGGCGCCAACGACTTCGCCTTCAACATCGATCCGGGCGTGGGCATCTACCTTGACGGCGTGTACCTCGCCCGTTCGGTCGGTGCGAACCAGGACTTGCCCGACGTCGAGCGCATCGAAGTGCTCAAGGGCCCGCAGGGCACGCTGTTCGGCCGCAACACCATCGGCGGCGCGATCTCGATCGTCACGCACGATCCGGGCAAGGAATTCCGCTTTGTCGGCGATGTCACGGTCGGCCGCTACAGCCTGATCCAGACGCGCGGTACGGTCGACCTGCCGCTCGCCGATGGGCTGGGCGCTTCGGTCAGCTTCTCGACCAAGAACCGCAACGGCTACCTGAAGCGCATCGCCTTTCCGGGCGCGGGTAACTTCGCCTCGACCAACATCCAGAACTACAAAGCAGCGGGCTTTGGCAACATCGGGCTTGGCACCGAGGGCGGTGATGACAACTGGAACCTGCGCGGCAAGCTGAAGTACGATAGCGGCGCGTTCACCGCGACGCTTTCAGGCGACTACACCAATGTCGACCAGAGCCAGATCGCCAACCGGCTGATCGCGACGACCCCTGCGGTCTTCGCGGGCACCTACAACTGCGCGATTGCAGCTTCGTCCACCGATTGCGGCGGCGGCCCGCCCGCGTTCGCCTATATCGGCGGCATTGGCGGCCAGAGCTCGATCTTCGACAATCCGACCGTCTTCGGCGTGAATGTCGATGCCGATCCGCGCAACGACCGGCTGCCTTATGACAACCGGTTCGTGACCAACGATATCGACACGAGCTATGCCAACGGCAACAACTACTCGAAGTTGAAGTCCTACGGCGGCTCGCTCACGATGGCCTACGACCTGTCGGACAACGTCACGTTGAAGTCGATCACCGGCTACCGCGAACTGCACTGGAACGTGGGCACCGATCTTGACGGGTCGCCGCTCAACTTCCTCCACACCAGCTTCACCACGGATCAGTGGCAGTTCAGCCAGGAAGTGCAGCTGCTCGGCAACGCGATGGACAAGAAGCTCAACTACGTGCTGGGCGCCTACTACTTCAAGGAAGCGGGCAACCTGCATGACTACGTGACGTTTGCCGAAGGCCTGCTGCAGGTCGATGGTCCGAACGATCTTGCCACCAAGAACTATGCGTTCTTCGGCCAGGTTGACTACAAGTTCAACGACATGTTCGGCATCACCGTCGGCGGCCGTTACACGCACGAGGACAAGGAATTCGAAGGCTTCCAGTCGGACGCCAACGGCCTTACCTACAAGATCCTCAACTTCCTCGCCGGGATCGATGCGGGCCCGCCGGCCTGCGCCAACATCAACCCGATCAGCGATGCCTGCCGCATTGCCGCCGGGTTCCCCAATGCGGGGCAGCCGCTGCGGTATTACGTTGCCGGAACGCAGCACAAGAAGTTCAACAACTTCGCTCCGAAGGTGGGTCTGCAGTTCCACCCGAACGACGACGTGATGGTCTATGCCAGCTGGTCGAAGGGCTACAAGACTGGCGGCTGGACGACCCGCCTGTCCAACCCGCTGCCCTATGCTCCGGGCTTCGGCGAGGAAAAGGCGACCACGTATGAACTGGGTGTCAAGTCGACCCTGATCGATCGCCGCCTCCAGCTCAATGCCGCTGTATTCCAGACCGACTACAAGGGCATCCAGCTGAACTTCCAGCAGGGCGTTTCGCCGACCATCCAGAACGCGGGCGATGCCAAGATCAAGGGCTTCGAAGTCGAGCTGACCGCGGCACCGGTTGATGGCCTCACCATCACCGGCTCCATCGGGCACCTCGATGCCAAGTACACCTCGGTTCTCGCGCCAGCGCAGGTTGCGGCGAACCCCTTCCAGGCCGGTGTGTTCCCGGGTGCGGATCTGCCCAAGACGCCGAAGTGGAAGTTCAACATCAGCCCGCGTTACGAGGCGAAGTTCCAGAACGGCGGCAAGCTGATCTTCATCGCCGACTACACGCACTCGTCGTCGCTGTGGAACGATACCGAGCGGGCTTATCTGCTGCAGCGTCCGGGCGTGGACATGCTGAACGGCTCGATGACCTACAAGGAACCCGGCGATCACTGGGATCTGACGGTGGGTATGACCAACATCACCGATACGCGTTATCTGGTGACCGGTCAGGCTCAGATTGCCGGTGGCCAGATCTACGGCACCTACAGCCGTCCGCGCGAGTGGTACGCCAAGCTCGGCCTGCGGTTCTGATCGCTGCCTAACAGGGGGCGGGTGCCAACGGCACCCGCCCTTCTGCCACGAGGAGAGAGACATGCCTGAAACCGCCCATTCCGAATTCTGGAAAGGCATCAAGCCTGTCGACAAGGTGTTCCGGGAGGGCAGCCTTCCTGAAGTCTACTTGTCGAAGATTGCCGAGGGCGATGAACGCTACTGGGTGCCGATCAGCGAGACGGTGAGTTCCAAGCCCGTCTGGATCAGCCCGACCAAGAACATGTGGGCCGATGTGCTGATGTCGAAATCGGCGGGTCTGGTGAACCGCCATTATCACCCGCACCCGATCTGGGCCTACACGATCAGCGGCAAGTGGGCTTACCTCGAGCATGACTGGACCGCGACTGCGGGCGATTTTGTCTATGAAACGCCGGGCGAGAGCCACACGCTCGTCTGCTATGAACACGAAGACCCGATGAAGGTGTTCTTCGTCGTATCCGGCCCGCTGATGTGGCTGGACGATGATGGCAATACCACCGGGCATTTCGATGTGTTTGACTACATCAAGAACGCGCGCGAACATTACGACCGGGTCGGCATCGGTGCCGACTATGTCGATACGCTTATCCGTTGATCGGGATCCGCTGAAGGAGCGCCTCCATGAATGCAATGACTGCCCCGCCTTCTTCCAAGAAGGAAATCGTTGATGTCGGTTTCGCCCATCGCGACCTCGTCGCGCGGCTGAGCCCCGGCGGGCGCTATATCGATGCGCAGACCGACGTTGACAGCCCGTGGGTGCCCTTCGGCGACAATGCTGCGATCAAGCACCTCGCGTTCGATGTGCGGCAGGGCATTTTCTCGAACATCCTGTGGGTGAAGAGCCCGGGCACGATCGGTACGCACCTCCACCGCGGCACCATCGTGATGGTCTGCATCGAGGGCAGCGTGCGCTATCTGGAGTATGATTGGACCGCATCACCTGGCGGCTTGATCCTCGAAGTGCCGGGCGAAAGCCACACTTTGGTGACCGAGCATCCCGAAGGCGTCAAGCTGTTCGGCTGGATGCAGGGGCCGATCGAGTTCTACGATGACGCGGGCGCGTTCGTCGAAACCACGGACGTCTGGTGGTTCATCAACCACTACGAGACGTACTGCCGGGAAAACAACTTGCCCATCAATCCCAAGCTCTACCTCTAAAGGGACCGCCAAGATGGCTACCATGACTGCCCCGCCGTCCGGGGCCTACAAGATCGTCGATGTGCCCGAGCTTTACGGCGCGCTGATCAAGTCCAAGGGCATTGAAGGCACCTATGTCGGCGCGTCCGAGGCCGAAAGCCCGTGGGTGCCGTTCGGCGACAACGCCGCGATCCGGCATCTGGCATTCGACGTGCGCGACAACGTCTATGTCAACATCCTGTGGATCAAGGGCCCGGGCGTGATCGGCACGCACAAGCACCGCGGCCGCGTCTGGGCGATCGGGCTCGAAGGCTCGTTCCGCTATCTGGAATACGACTGGGTGTGCAAGCCGGGTGAATTCATCACGGAAACGCCGGGCACTGCGCACACGCTCGTGACGGATGATCCCAACGGCATGAAGGCGCTGTTCCACATGCAGGGCGCCAACGAGTTCTTCGACGAGAATGGCAATCATGTCGAAACGCTCGATGTGTGGTGGTTCATGAACCACTACGAGACCTATTGCCGGGAAAACAACATCCCGATCAACAAGCAGCTCTACCTGTAAGGGAGCCGCCGAGATGAGCGCTGCTGGGGTCCCCAAACTCGGCCCGGAGCCGGTTGGCACGTACCTGCGTAACACGTGGTACGTCGCGGGCTGGGCCTCTGATCTGGGAGAAACGCCCCAGCAGCGCGTCTTCCTGGAAGAGCCCGTTGCGCTGTTTCGCGATGGGGAGGGCAAGGCAAACGCCGTGTCGGGCCGCTGCCCGCACCGCTTTGCGCCGCTGGGGCAAGGCTCGGTGGTGGATGGTGCGCTGATGTGCCCCTATCATGGCCTGCGCTTTGACGGCACCGGGGCCTGCGTTCACAACCCGCACCCCGGCGGCCAACTCCCCGAAAGCAAGCTGGGCGTCTATCCGCTGGAAGAGCGCCATGCCTTGCTGTGGATCTGGATGGGTGAGGCGGACAAGGCCGATCCGGCCCTTATCCCGGACTTCAGCTGGCTGTCCGATCCCAAGTGGGAAGCCGTGCGCGGAGCGACGGTCGCGGAAGGGCATTACGAGCTCTACAGCGACAATATCCTTGACCTGAGCCACGCGAACTTCGTCCACCCTGCGCTGGTGGCGGCGGCTTTCACCGAAGGGGAGCGCAAGTTCTGGCAGGACGGGGAGACAGTCCACGCCGAATACATCCGCCTCGATGATTACCTCTCCGAGGGTATCGGCGGGATGCTCGGGCGGATCGGCATCAAGCAGGACTTCTACGGCTGGGTCATCTGGCATGCCCCCGCCGTGCTCTATTTCGACTTCCGCGCCGGGCCTCCGGGTACGCCGCGCGAAGAGTGTACGCTGCTCCCCTCGCTGCACGCCTTCACGCCCGAAACGCCGGATACCACCCACTACTTCTGGGCTACGGCGCGCGATTTCGCGCTGGGGGATGTGGAGTTCACCGCCGGGATGCGCGGCGCGCTCGAATTCGCGTTCGAGCAGGAAGACATGCCGCTGATCCGCGACAGCCACCGGTTGATGCGTGGGGCCGACTTCTGGGAGCTGCGCCCACTCATCCTGAACGGCGATGGAGGCGGGGTGCGCGCGCGCCGCATGCTGCAACGCCTCATAGACCGCGAACGACAAGCGCAAGCAGCCGAATAAAGCTGCCGCGACGGAGAGGATAACAACAATGGCAATTCTGGACCGCTTTGACATCAAGGGCCGCTCTGCGCTCGTCACCGGCGCGGCCTCGGGCATCGGCCTCGCTTATGCCGAAGCCATGGCGGAAGCCGGGGCGATGGTGACGCTGACTGATATCGACGGCGAAGGGGCCGAGCGCGAAGCGGCCCGCCTGAATGAAGCCGGATACGAAGTGCGCTTCGACCGGCTCGATGTCTCGGACTTCGATGCCGTAGCTGCCGTGTTCGATGCCCATGCCAAGGCCTATGGCGGGCTGGATATCGCCTTCGCCAATGCCGGTATCGATACCGGCGAGGGCTTCTGGAATCCGGCCGGACACCGCAATCCCGCAGGCCAGGTCGATACCTATGATCCCAAGCGCTGGGACAAGTCGATTTCGGTCAATCTCTCGGGCGTGTTCTACACCGTGAGCAACGCTGTGCGCGTGATGAAACAGCCCGGCCGCGCCAATGGCCGCAGCGGTGGTTCGATCATCTGCACCGCCTCCAACGCAGGCCTCGTGACGGAACCCATCGTCGGCCTGCCCTATATGCCGGCCAAGGCAGGCGTGCTGCACATGGTGCGGGCGCTGGGGCTGGAATTGGCCGAGTTCCGCATCCGCATCAACGCCATCGCGCCGGGGCCGTTCGTGACAAACATCGGCGGAGGCTGGCTCAAGAAGGATCCCGTTGCGCGCAAGGCATGGGACGCCATTGTGCCGCTGGGCGCAGTGGCGGAAACCGAACAGCTGAAGCCGCTAGCATTGCTGCTCGCCTCCGATGCTTCGGACTACATGACTGGAAGCCACGTCGTGATCGACGGCGGTATGATGCTGGGGAAATATCAATGAAGCACATCTTCATCATCGTGGCGGGCCTTGCTCTCGCGGGGACGGCCCACGCGGCGCAGAAGCTGGGGGATGTGCAGGCACAGCGCAGCCCTGAGCAGGTCTATGCAGCGGTCTGCGGCTATTGCCACGGCAAGAACGTCGGCCCGGTGATCCGGGGCAGGGCGCTTCCCGCCAGCGCGGTCGAATACATCGTCCGCCACGGCCAGAACGCAATGCCCGCCTTCCGCCCGACCGAGGTTACCCCCACCGAACTCAAGGCTCTGGCCGATTGGGTCGAGAAGAGCAGCGCCGACACGAAGGAACACGGCCAATGACAGCCCCAAATTCCATACCGACTCTCGATCGCCGTTCGCTCCTTGGAGGTGCCGCTGCGGGAGCCGCCGCTGTCGGCCTCGGCACGGGCGCCACGGCCAAGGCCGTCCTCGCCCCCGGCGTGAAGAAGCGCGATTTTGCCGGTGCGGTTGCCGCGATGCGCAAGGTTGTGGGCGATGAATGGGTCTTTGCCGATCCCGAAGCGGTTTCGCCGTGGAAGAAGTCCTACACCCCCGATCCCTATGCCAAGCACGTCCCCGTCGGCGCGGTCTGCCCGGAAACCGTGGAGCACGTGCAGGCCATCGTTAAGATCGCCAACCAGTTCCGCCAGCCGATCTGGCCGGTCTCCACCGGCAAGAACATGGGCTATGGGATGACGACCACCGCCGCGCCCGGCCAGATGATCCTCGATCTGAAGCGCATGAACCGCATCATCTCGGTCGATCCGGAGCTGTGCACCGCGCTGGTCGAGCCGGGCGTGACCTATCGCCAGCTCAAGGACTATCTGACCGAAAACAACATCCCGCTGTGGATCGACGTACCCACGGTTGGCCCCATCGCCAGCCCGGTGGGCAACACGCTCGATCGCGGGGTGGGCTACACGCCCTATGGCGAGCACTTCATGGTCCAGTGCGGCATGGAAGTCGTCCTCGCGGACGGCGAAATCCTGCGCACCGGCATGGGCTCCACCAAGAATCCGTCCGCCTGGCAGGCGTTCAAGTGGGGCTACGGGCCGTATCTCGATGGCCTGTTCACCCAGTCGAACTTCGGCGTGGTGACCAAGATGGGCATGTGGCTGATGCCCGCACCGCCAGTCTACAAGCCCTTCGTCATCCGCCACAAGAAGATGGAGGACGTCGCCCGCATCGTGGAAGCCATGCGCCCGCTGCGCATTGCCAATATCGTGCCCAACGTGGTGCTGATGATGGGCGCTGCCTATCAGCTGGCCATGTTCAAGCGGCGCGGCGAGGTGTGGGATCAGCCGACGCCGATTACCGACGAGGCCGTAGCCAAGGCGGCTGAGGCCAACAACCTCGGCATGTGGAACACCTACATCGCGCTCTATGGCACTGAAGGCATGATCGCCGAAAGCGAGAAGATCATCCGCGCCGCCTTTGCTGCCATCGACGGTGAAGTGCTGACGCAGGAAGAAGTGGGCGACAACCCGTGGTTCCACCACCACGCCACGCTGATGCAAGGCGGCCTCAACCTCGACGAGATCGGCCTTGCGCGCTGGCGCGGAAACGGCGGCGGCCTTGCGTGGTTTGCCCCCGTCGCGCCAGCCAAGGGCAGCGAGACGCAGGGACAGGTGGAACTGGCCAAGCAGATTCTGGGTAAGCACGGGTTCGATTATACCGCCGCCTTCGCGATCGGCAGCCGCGAACTCCACCACATCATCGCACTGCTCTACGACAAGTCTGACGCCGCCGAGGAAAAGCGCGCCGACGATTGCTACCGCGAACTGGTGACGGGTTTCGGCGAGCGGGGCTGGGCGAGCTACCGCACCGGCGTCCACGCTATGGACCTCGTGGCGGAGCAGTTCGGCACGGTGAACCGCGCGTTCAATGCCAAGCTGAAAGACGCGCTTGATCCCAACCACATCCTTGCCCCCGGCAAGTCAGGCATTCTGTGATGATCAGGAAAACGCTTCTGGCGCTGGCGGGCGCTTTGCTCGCCACCACGGCGCAGGCGCAGGACGCTGCAAGTTCTCGGCCGCTCACGGTGGAAACCCTGCGCACCAGCGAGGGTTCGCTGTTTGCCAATATCGCGCTGATCAAGGGCGATAAGGATGCGGTGCTGGTGGATGCACCGTTCACCCGCGCCGATGCCCACCGCGTTGTCGCGATGGTGCTCGATAGCGGCAAGCGGCTGACCACGGTGTTCATCACGCACGATCATCCCGATCACTTCTTCGCGATGGAAGTGCTGCAGGATGCCTTTCCCGATGCAAAGATCGTCGCGCATCCGGTGGTTGCCGCCGATATCTGGCGCTCGCTGCCGTTCAAGGTGAAACGCTGGTATCCGGTGCTGGGCATGAACGCGCCGCGCCATCCCACCGCGCCCGCCGCGCTCGAGGGCGATACGATCCTGCTCGAAGGCAAGGAACTGAAGGTGCTCGGTCCTGTGCAGGGCGATCACGTCCACGCCACTGCACTCTGGGCACCTTCAATCAAGGCGCTGTTTCCGGGCGATCTGGTCTACAACCAGATGTACCTGTGGATGGGCGAGCATGATGCGGCTGCCATCGCGGCATGGGGCAAGGCCAACGACAGCTTCATCGCGCTGAAGCCCGAGATCGTCGTGGCCGGGCACGACAAGCCGGGTATGCAAAGCGATGCCTCCGGCCTCGAGTTCACGCGGCGCTATATCGCCGAGTGGCCGAAGCTGGTCGCGGCATCGAAGGATAGCGCCGATCTGCGCGCGCGCGTGCAGAAGGCCTTCCCCGATGCCGTCGACGTGCTTGGTGATTTCCTGCTCGGCAATTCATCCAAGGTCGCAAAAGGGGAGCAGCCCGCATGGCAGGAATGAGCTTCGAGGACAAAGCCGTCCTCGTCACCGGCGGGGCAACTGGCATTGGCCGCGCGGCCTGCGTGGCTTTTGCGGGTGCAGGGGCCAAGGTGATCATCGGCGACATCGACCCGCGTGCGGAAGAAACGGTCGCGATCATCAAGCAGGCGGGCGGGGAGGCTTCCTTCTGCCAAGCCAACGTGACCGATCCGGCAGCGATGGATGCGCTCGTCGCGGCTTGTGTGCAGCGCTATGGCCGGATGGACGCGGCGTTCAACAACGCCGGCGTTCTCCCGCCGCAGCGCCCGATCCATGAAGTGACGGCAGAGGAAATGAACCTCGCCATCGACGTCGACTTCAAGGGCGTATTCTTCGCGATGCAGGCGGAAATCCGGCACTTCCTGAAAGTGGGCGGCGGGGCCATCGTCAACACGGCCTCTGTCGGCGCGCTGATCGCGGACCCGAACATGAGCGTCTACTGCGCGATGAAGCATGCCGTTTCGGGCCTGACCAAGGCGGCAGCGGTGGAATATGCGCAGCAGAACATCCGCGTGAACGCCATCGCGCCGGGCTTCGTGGTCACCCCGATGACGCAGCACTGGGCCGACGATCCGAACTTCCGCGCCGCGTTCTTCGCCGGGAACATCAGCGGCCGTGCTGCGCAGCCGGAGGAAATTGCGGGCACCGTGCTGCACCTGTGTTCGGATGCAGCCAGCTTCATCAATGGCGCGACTATCGCCATCGATGGCGGCCAGACCGCGCACTAAGCCGGCGCACTGAGGAGCAACGCCCATGCGCGCCGCCGTGATGCAAGGCCTGCACAAGCCGCTGGCCATCGAGACCGTGCCCGATCCTGTGCCCGGCGTGGGCGAAGTCGTCGTCAAGGTTGGCCGCTGCGGCATTTGCGGCTCTGACCTGCACATGACCAAGGACGCGGCCTATGGGCAGGGCGCAGGTTCGATCCTTGGCCATGAGTTCGCGGGCGAAGTCATCGAACTGGGCAAGGACGTTGAAGGCCTTGCCAAGGGCGATCTCGTCGCCGTCAGCCCGCTGAAAAGTTGCGGGTCTTGTCCCGCCTGCCTCGCCGGCAATGTCTCGTGGTGCGACAAGTTCGGCCTGCAAGGCGGCGGCTATGCCGAATATGCTCTGACGATGCCCAACCAGTGCGTGAAGCTGCCGAAATCCGCCAGCCTTGCCGATGGCGCCATCATCGAGCCGCTGGCCGTGGCGCTCCACGGCGTGGCGATGGCGGGCATGCGCATTGGCGACAAGGTGTTGATCCTCGGTGCTGGCCCCATCGGGCTTGCCGCGGCCTTCTGGGCGCGCCGCATGGGGGCAGGGCGCGTTGTGGTGCAGGATGTCGCCACCTGGCAGCAGGAGCGCGCACTCGCCATGGGCGCGCACGATTTCGTCGCGGACCGGGAAGACCCGCTGGGCGCGGCGGAGCGCGCGCTGGCCGGCAAGGCCGACGTGGTATTCGAATGCGTTGGCCTGCCCGGCCTGATCGCGCAAGCGGTCGAACAAGTGCGGGCGCGGGGCAGCATCGTGCTGCTGGGCCTGTGTACCGTGCCCGATACATTCAACAGCTTTGCCATGCTTTCGAAGGAAGTGCGGCTCATCACCTCGGCGTTCTTCACCGCGCACGAATATCACGCCGCGCTGGATGCGCTGGACCGGGGGGCGGCCGAGCCGCGCCTACTGGTCACTGAAACCATCCCGCTGGACCGCACCCCCACCGTGTTCGAGGCGCTGCGCCGCCGCACCGAGCAATGCAAGGTGCTGATCGCGCCCGGTGCCTGAACCAACACATGAGGATAGCCCGATGAACCTCGCTACCACGATCCCGACCAACACCATCGAGCGTGCGGTATTCGAATGCATGAACCCGACCGAGGCGCTCTACAACGCCACGAAGAACCCGCTGCACCGCGCGATCCTGCTCAACTTCTGGCGCCACGTGCACCTCGAAGGCGCGGGGCTCTATGATGATATCACCGCCAGCGACATGATGGTCGATCACCCGGTCTACCGCGTGACCTGGGGGGCAAATCCCGCCGTGATCGAGGGCAAGGAAGGCGTGAAGGCTTTCTACAACAGCGTGGGGCAGGCGGTGCTGTGGCACTCGGACGACCGGCTTGCGGTGAACGACTGGGGCATCTGCGACGAGATAACCTTCCACCAGCTCGCCAAAGGGGCAGATCTTGCGGCGATGGGCTATGACGCGCCCAAGGCCGACGCGCTCTATCATGTCTCGAGCCGTCAGGCCTTCATCTGGCCCTATGACGACACGGCGCGGCTGGCGGGCGAGCACCTTTACGAAGACCCGACGAGCGTGAAGCTCGAAGAAGTCGCGGGCGACGAGGCCACCACGCCTGCCGCCATTCAGGCGATCCACAAGGCCAAGCTGGCCGAACTGGAAGCGCGCTTCGGCCCGCGCTACTGGGTCTACGGGGCCTGAAAAACAGGGGCTGAGGACAAGGGACATGCCGATGCGCACCTTCCACGACAAGCGCGCCATCGTCACCGGCGGGGCGAGCGGAATTGGCTTTGGCATCGTCAAGGCGCTGGCGCGGCGCGGGGCGTTTGTCGTCATCGCCGATCTCAGGCCCGATCATATCGACCGGGCGCTAGCGGACGTGCGCGAGGCGGGGCTTGCCAGCAGCGTGGCAGCGCTCACCCTCGACGTGACCGACCGCGCCGCCTTTGCCGCTGTGGCCGAGCGGCTCGATATCGAACTCGGCGGGATCGACATTCTGGTGAACAACGCCGGGGTCGGCGTGGAAGGGCCGGTGCTGGAAGCAGGCTACGCTGATTGGGACTATGGCCTTGGCGTCAATCTGGGCGGGGTGATCAATGGCCTGCAAAGCTTCCTGCCGCGCATGATCGCGCATGGACGCGGGGGGCATGTCGTCAATGTCTCGTCACTCGCCGCTGCGGTTCGCATGCCATCGAACTTCGCGATCTATGCGGCGGGCAAGGCGGCGGTGCTCAACTTGTCGGAAAACCTGCGCGAAGAACTGGCGGGCAAGGGCATCGGCATGTCGGTGCTGTGCCCGGCGTTCGTGCGCTCCAACATCCACGAAGCCGCGCTCAACCGCCCTGCGCACTTGCGCGAAGGCAGCGGGTTTGGCGCGAGCGAGGCGACCTTGCTTGAGCGCCCGCCCGGCGATGACTGGATGGACCCGGAAACGGTAGGAGAGATCGTGGCGGACGGCATACTTGCGGACCGGCTCCATATCGTGACCCACGGCGAATTCCGCGACAAGATGCGCGAGCGCAACGAGACGCTGATGGATGCGGTGCCAGAGGCTGCCTTTCAGTATTGAAGCAGCATGACATTTGATGGGATCGTCGGCCCGTGCTTGACACGGGCCTTGGCTTTTCGTGTTCGGCACCGCGCCAGAAGAATAGCCCGGCCCCGTGTCAAGCACGGGGCGACGGAGAGCTAAGGTTTTGCCTCGCGACTAGCCCGGCTTGTCTTCGCGCACGCGCAGCATCGCCAGCGCCGCGGCTACCATCACCACTGCGCCGACCAGCATTGTCCACTTGGGTTCGGCGGGGAAGAAGCTGCGGATGACGCCGCCCATGATCGTCGCGACCATCAGCTGCGGCACGACGATGAACACGTTGAACACGCCGATATAGATGCCGAACTTGTGCGGCGGCAGTACGCGCGTGAGGATCACGTAAGGCATGGCGAGGATCGACGCCCATGCGATCCCGATGAACACCATCGGCGCCAGAAGCAGCCACGGATCGCGCAGCAAGAGGATCAGCAGGAACCCCGCCGCGCCGCCCAGCAGGCAGACCATGTGCGTGCGCGCATTGCCGATCCGCCTCGCCAGCACCGGCAGCAGGAAAGCTGCCAGCGCGGCGACGCCGTTGTAGAAGGCGAACATCACGCCGACCCAGTCCGCACCCGCATTGTAGGCCGCGCCGGTCGTATCGGCCGCGCCGAAGACATACTGCGTCACGACCGGTGTGGTGTAGATCCACAGGATGAACAGCGCGGTCCATGTGAAGAACTGGGCCAGCGCCAATTGCCGCATCTGCGCAGGCATCTGGGCCAGATCGCTCATGATTTCGGCCAGCGCGCCCTTTGCCCGGAGCGCGCGCAGTACGATCTGCGCGAGGCCGAACGCCACAAGCCCGCCGCCCAGCACATAGAGTTGCTTGTCGAGGTCCATTTCGGCAACCAGCGCCAGCAGCCCTGCGCCGAGCGCTAGCCAGTATGGCCCGCGCGCCGAATAGACGAGGGGCTGCGCTGCGCCGGCCTCTGGCTGGCCAGCGCCGAACGCGGCCATTTCCTCGGGGCTGTATTCGCGCACGGTGAAGGCGGTCCATGCCACGGCCAGCACCATCGCCGCCGCGCCTATGAAAAAGCTGAGCCGCACCGAATCCGGCACCACGCCCTCTGGCGCGGTGTTCGCTATGCCCAGATACGTGAACAGCGCGGGAAGCAGGCTGCCGATCACCGCGCCCGCACCGATGAACCACGTTTGCAGCGCAAAGCCCTTGGCGCGCTGGTCGTCCGGCGTCATGTCGCCCACGAAAGCGCGGAACGGCTCCATCGCGATGTTGAGCGAGGCATCGAGCAGCCACAGGAACCCCGCCGCCAGCATCAGCGCGCCCGCTTGCGGCAGGCCCAGCAGTGCCAGCGCTGCCAGCACTGCGCCCGCCACGAAATAGGGCCGCCGCCGCCCGAAACAGCCCCATGTCCGGTCCGAATAGTGCCCGATCAGCGGCTGCACGATGAGACCCGTGACCGGCCCGGCGATCCACAGGAACGCCAGATCATCGACACTGCTGCCGAGCGACTGGAAAATGCGGCTGACATTGGCGTTCTGCAGCGCGAACGCGAGCTGGATGCCGAAGAAGCCGAAGCTCACGTTCCACAGTCCCCCAAAGGACTGCTGCGGTTTCTGGCGGGTGGTCACGTGCTTTCGGCTCCCCGTGCGCCCGCCATGCAGGTGCATCTGCTTTGTTTTCCTGCAAGTTCCCTAGGCGAGCCGGGACGCGCAGGCAGCAATGCATACGAATGTCATCCCCATGCGGGAAGGGATTCTATCCGCCCGTGGTGCCGCGCACTACAAGCCGCGTCGGCAGGAAGGGGGAGGGGGGCTGCTTGTCCTCCACTTGCGCCATCACCGTTTCCACGAGCGCGACACCGGCGTGGCGCATGTCCTGCATCACGGTGGTGAGCGGCGGCGAGGTGAGGCTGGCGGCAGGAATATCATCGAAGCCGACAATCGCGACATCGCCCGGAATGGACAGCCCCGCTTCGCCCAGCGCGCGCATCGCGCCGATGGCGATGAGGTCGCTGGCGGCAAAGATCGCGTCGAACGACTTGCCGCTGGCGAGCAGCTTGCGCGCGGCCTGATAGCCCAGTTGCTCGGACGATATGGCCGGGATGACCAGTTCCGGATCGTGCGTCAGGCCCGCTGTCTCCACCGCGCGGACCAGACCTTCGTAGCGGTTCTTGAACTCGGGATAGTGGCTGTCTGCCTGGCCCAGAAAGGCGATGCTGCGCCGCCCACGCGCCAGCAGGTGTTCGCCTGCAAGGCGGCCCGCGCCGAAGTTGTCCGAGCCGACCGTGGCGCCGATGGTCTCGGGCTCAACCGCGCCCCAGCGCACGAAATGCGCGCCAGAACGCACCAGCTGGCGCAGACGGCTTTCATAGAGCGTGTAATCGCCATAGCCGAGCAGGATCAGCCCATCGGCGCGGTGGCTGTCCTGATAGCGCTTGTGCCAATCATCATCGAGCCGTTGGAACGAGATGAGCAGATCAAGCCCGCGCGCGGCGCAGTGCCGCGTGATCGAACCGAGCATCGCGAGGAAGAACGGATTGATACCGGATTCGTCCGGCGTCGGGTCTTCGAAGAACAGCAGCGCCAGCGTGTTGGAGCGCTGCGAGCGCAGCGACGAGGCGTTCTTGTCGACCGTGTAGCCGAGCTGGCGGGCGATTGCCTCGATCTTCTGGCGCGTGGCGAGGCTGACCGACTTGCTGCCGCGCAGGGCACGGCTCACCGTGGGCTGCGAAACCCCGGCCAGATAGGCGATATCGAAACTGGTCGGCTTGTTGGACGGCCTGCGGCCCATCGCCTCTTCCTCCCGCGCCGCCCGGTTTCTGTGCACCGGATCGGACGAGCAAGAACTCTACGCATGGAAATGCATGGGCGCAATTGCCGCGGAGGACTCGGCGGCCGGCAGGTCCATTCCGGCGCGGGGCGTGGCAAATGCGCCGCACTTGGGCCCCGCTAACCCCGCGGAATCCCGATGGTATACGTATGCCATATTCGTTCCCATGCACACCGCGCCTACCGAGCCCTTCGTACTGGACCTGCGAACAAGCGCGTTCCGACACCATTGAGGCCGCCATTCGGCCACCCGGGGGAGATCTGATTTCCATGGCTAAGCACACCCTTTTTGCATTCGGCAGTTCGGCCATCGCGCTGACCGTTGCCGCTCTTGCTGCGCCTGCCTTTGCGCAGGACGCCGCTCCGCAGGCCGCTGCCGAAGCGCCCGCTGCTGATGACGGCGCCATCGTCGTCACCGGCTACCGCGCCTCGCTCAATGCTTCGGCCTCGATCAAGCGCGGCGCGCCGACCATCGTGGAAGCGCTTTCGGCCGAAGACATCGGCAAGCTGCCCGACGTTTCGATTGCAGACTCGCTCGCCCGCCTGCCCGGCGTCACCTCGCAGCGCCTTGAAGGCCGCGACCAGCGCCTCTCGATCCGCGGTCTCGGGCCGGACTTCGGCACCACGCTGCTGAACGGCCGCGAGCAGGTCACCGTCGGTGACAACCGCGGCGTGGAATACGACCAGTATCCGGCTGAATTCTTCAAGAACGTCGTCGTCTACAAGGCCCCGACGCCGTCGCTCGTCGCCGCCGGTATCGCCGGTACGGTCGATCTGCGGATGCTGCGTCCGCTGTCGCAGAAGGACCGCATCGTCTCGCTGCAGCTGCGCGGCCAGATGAACGGCATGAAGAAGCTCAACCCCGACGCCAGCCGCTATGGCTATCGCGCCTCGGCGGCTTATGTCGACAAGTTCGCCGATGACACCTTCGGCATCGCCATCGGCGTTTCGGCAACCGACGCGCCTTCGCAGAACGAGCGCTACAACGCTTGGGGCTTCCCGAACGAAGGTTCGGCGGGCGGCAAACTGTTCCTCGGCGGCGCCAAGCCCTATGTTCAGTCGAACAAGCTGCAGCGCTACGGCGCGGTCGCGACACTGGAATACCAGCCGAGCGACAACTTCCACTCGACCCTCGACGTGCTCTATTCGCACTTCAAGGAAACCCAGATCCTGCGCGGCATCGAATTCCCGATTGCTCCGGCCTGGGGTTCGGGCGCAACCGTGCAGCCCGGCTTCAAGGTCGAGAACGGCCTTGTCACCGAAGCGACGCTCACCGGCATCCACGCCGTGCAGCGGAATGACCGCAACAAGCGCGAGGCCGATAACTTCTCGGTGGGCTGGAACAACCAGATCAAGCTTAACGACAAGCTCAACCTGACGCTCGACGCCTCCTACAGCACCGCCAAGCGCACCGACGATCTGCTCGAAACCTATTCCGGCACCGGCTACGGCACCGGCGGCGCGGCTGACACGATCAAGATCTCGGCCAACCCCAATGGCACGTTCGATATCGTCCCGACGCTTGACTACTCCAACGCCAGCCAGTTCGGCCTGACCGATCCGCGCGGCTGGGGCTACAACGGCACCAAGGCCGTCGTGCAGGCGGGCTTCCTCAACCGTCCGAAGTTCAAGGACGACCTGCTTTCGCTGCGCGCCGATCTCGATGGCGCGATCGACGGCGCTGGCCCGCTGGCGGGCTGGCAGGTTGGCGGCAACTACAGCCGCCGCAAGAAGACTTCGGCGTTCAAGTCGTTCTTCCTGTGCCCCAAGGGCGCGGGCAGCAACTGCTCGGTCGATAGCGGCACGCCCAAGTTCGTGTCCATTCCGGACGCCGCCGTCGTCGGCTCGGTTCCGCTCGCCTACCTCGGCGTGCCGAAGATGCTGGCGCTCGATCCGGTCTACCTCGTCAACAATTCGCTCGCCTCGGTGTTCGACAACCGCCCGGTCTCGCTGGTGCGTGACAACACCATCACCGAGAAGGTCTGGACGGCCTATGCGATGCTCAAGCTCGATGGCGATGTGGGCGGCAAGAAGCTGACCGGCTCCATCGGCGTGCAGGCGGTTCACACCGACCAGAGCTCGAACGGTTCGATCTCGAACTTCGACGGTGCAACCGGCAACGTGCTCGTTGTGCCTGCCACGGGCGGCGACAAGTTCTGGCGCGTGCTGCCCAGCGCCAACTTCGCGCTGGAAGTGGCGAACGCCACCTACGTCAAGCTGGCCGGCTCGCTCAGCATGGTGCGTCCGCGCCTCGATCAGGAGCGGGTGAACCAGGAGCTGAACTTCGACTTCACCAACCTCGAAGCCAACGACCCGACCCGGCCGTTCTTCAAGTCGAACGGCGGCAACCCGCTGCTGCGCCCCTACCGCGCCGCAAACATCGACGTCTCGGTCGAGCACTACTTCCCAAAGGGCGGCTACGTCTCGCTGGCGGGCTACTACAAGAAGCTCACCGACTTCGTGAACCCGTCGCGCAACCTGCCGTTCGACTTTGCGGCAGTGGCGGCTTCGCTGCCGGCGGATATCCGCAGCAAGCTCAAGACCACGATGGGCGTCGTGTCGCAGCCGCTCAACGATGGCGAAGGCTCGCTCAAGGGTGCGGAGTTCACGCTCTCGCTGCCGTTCTCGCTGCTCACGCCTTCGCTTGACGGCTTCGGCTTCTATGGCAGCGGTTCGTACACCGACAGCACGATCCGCCTGAACAGCGATCCGGTGAACCCGATCACGCTGCCCGGCCTGTCGGACTGGGTGGGTAACGCCTCGGTCTACTACGAAAAGCATGGGCTCCAGCTGCGCGCCTCGTATCGCTACCGCTCGAAGTTCCTTGCCGAAGTCGCTGGCCTCTCGGCCAACCCGACCTACCGCACCGCGAAGGCGGAAGGCATCCTCGATGCCCAGATCGGGTATGACTTCCAGCCCGGTTCGGCGCTCGAAGGCCTCTCGATCCTGTTCCAGGCGCGCAACCTCACAGATCGTCCGTTCATCACCTACCAGAACAACGATCCGCGTCAGGTGATCGACTATCAGCGCTATGGCCGCGATTTCTACATCGGCCTCAGCTACAAGTTCTGAAGTCGTATGCGCAACCGGGCGGATGGCTTGCTGCAAGTTCATCCGCCCGGTAGCGTGAGCCAATGCCTGAAACCATGACCCAGCTTTGGCAGGCCGTCCGCACTCCGGGCCGCCTTGCCAGACGCTCGGGTTCTGCCTTGCTGGCAAGCAGGGCAACGCTCCACCCTCCGACAGCAGGGAGCCTGCGATGAGCAGCACCGAAACCAGCGGCAGCGCAGGCCCATCCGGACCGTTGCGGATCGTCGTTGCCGGTGGCGGCACGGCAGGGTGGATGACAGCCGCTGCGCTGGGCCATTTTCTTGACCGGGGCTTCACCGTCACGCTCGTCGAATCCGAAGAGATCGGCACCGTGGGTGTGGGCGAGGCAACGATCCCCCAGATCCGCATGTTCAATCAGGCGCTCGGGATAGACGAAGACGCCTTCAGCCGCGCCACGCAGGCGACTTTCAAGCTGGCCATCGAGTTCGTCGGCTGGGGCCGGCCTGGCGAACGCTATATGCACGCGTTCGGCGATGTGGGCCGCGATGTGGGCTTGTGCGCCTTTCATCACTACTGGTCGCGCGGGCGGCGGCTTGGGCTTGCCGGGCCGCATGGCGATTATGCGATCAACGACATTGCTGCGCGCGCGGGCCGGATGCACCGGGGTGCGCCGCTCACGAGCCGCAATGTGCCGGAAATGCCCCATGCGTTCCATTTCGATGCGGGGCTCTATGCCGCGTTCCTGCGCCAGTTTGCCGAAGCGCGCGGCGTGGTACGGCGCGAGGGCAAGATCGGCGAAGTCCGGCAGGATGCGCAGAGCGGCGATATCACGGCGCTGGTGCTTGCGTCCGGCGAGGAAATCGCGGGCGATCTGTTCATCGACTGCACCGGTTTTCGCGGCCTGCTGATCGGCGGCGCGATGGGCAGCGGCTATGTCGATTGGAGCCACTGGTTGCCGTGCGACCGGGCGCTGGCTGTGCCGAGCGCGCGCGTGGAGAATTTCACTCCTTATACCCGCGCCACGGCGCACGATGCGGGCTGGCAATGGCGCATTCCGTTGCAGCACCGCACCGGCAATGGCCGCGTCTATTGCAGCGCCTTTACCACTGACGAAGCAGCGGCAGAGAGCCTGCTGGCGCATCTCGATGCCCCGGCGCTCGCTGATCCGCGCCCCATCCGCTTCACCACCGGCCGCCGGGCCGAGGCGTGGCGCGGCAATGTGATCGCGGTGGGGCTGGCCAGCGGTTTCCTCGAACCGCTGGAATCGACCAGCATCCACCTGATCCAGACCGCGATCTCGCGCATCCTGAAACTGCTGCCGGGCAAAGAGCAGACACAGGCCGCGCGCGACGAATACAACCGCCAGTTCACGTTCGAGATGGAGCGCATTCGCGACTTTATCGTGTTGCACTATCACGTGAACCAGCGCCCCGAACCGTTCTGGCAGGCGATGCGTGACATGGCGCTGCCCGATACGCTGAAGGACCGCATCGAACTGTTCCGAACCAACGGTCACATATTCCGGCATGGCGACGAACTGTTTGGCGAAGTGGGCTGGTTTCAGGTCATGGCCGGGCAGGGCATCGTGCCCGAGCGCAGCCACGGCCTTGCCGAAACCATCGATGAGGCGGACCTCAAGGGCTACCTCGAAACACTGAACGGCCTCTACCGCCGCGAGGTGGAGCGCTATCCCGCCCACGCCGATTTCATCGCGCGGCACTGCGGGGCACCGGCCCTTGGCGGTGCGGCATGAAGCGGGCGCTGCGCTTTGCTGCGCTGGCGCTGCTGGCGAGTGGCAGCGTGCCTGCTGCCGCGCAGACGCCGCTGGAGAGCGTCCGCGCGCGCCCGGCGGCGGGCGAGGTGGTCTATTTTCTCCTGCCCGATCGGTTCGAGAACGGCGATCCAGCCAATGATCGCGGCGGTCTCAAAGGGGACCGGCTTCATACCGGGTTCGACCCGGCGGCCAAGGGCTTTTACCACGGCGGTGACATCAAGGGACTGATCGCCCGGCTCGACTACATCAAGGGCATGGGGGCCACCGCCGTGTGGGTCGGCCCGGTGTTCAAGAACAAGCCGGTGCAGGGCGCTCAGGGCCAGGAAAGCGCCGGGTATCACGGCTACTGGATCACGGATTTCACCCGCGTCGATCCGCATTTCGGCAGCAACGCCGATTTCAAGGCGCTGGTTGATGCGGCGCACGCGCGCGGGCTGAAGGTCTACATGGATATCATCGCCAACCACACGGCGGACGTGATCCAGTACCGCGAGCAAGGCGGCGACTATCGCAGCCGCGCCGACTATCCCTATGCGCGCAAGGGCGGCCTCGCTGGCCCGGCGATCAACGCGGGGTTTGCGGGCGACGCGGATTCCAGCGCGGCCAATTTCGCCAAGCTCACCGATCCGGCCTTTGCCTACACGCCGTTCGTCCCCGCTGCTGAAGCAGGCGTGAAAGTGCCCGGCTGGCTCAACGATCCGCAGTTCTATCACAACCGCGGAAACAGCACGTTTAGCGGCGAGAGCAGCCGCTTTGGCGATTTCGCCGGGCTGGATGATCTGTTCACCGAACACCCGCGCGTGCGCGAAGGTATGATTGCGGTCTACCGGCAATGGATCGAGGACTTCGGCATCGACGGCTACCGCATCGACACGGCGCGCCATGTCGATCCCGGCTTCTGGCAGGCGTTCATTCCGCCGCTGCTGGAAACGGCAAAGGCGCGCGGCATCCCGAACTTCGCGATTTTCGGCGAAGTCGCGCGGGAGGAGCCGGGCAATGGCTATATCGCGCAGTTCACCCGGCGTGATGGCTATCCCGCCGTGCTCGATTTCGCGTTTCAGGCCTCGATCCGTGCGGTGCTGGGCAAGGGCCGGGGCACTGACGTGCTAGCCGATCTGTTCGAAGGCGATGTGCTCTATGAGGGCGGCGAGGCAGCGGCGCTGGCCATGCCGACGTTCCTCGGCAATCACGACATGGGCCGCATTTCCAGCCTGATCCGCGCCGAGCGGCCCGGTATCGGCGCGGCCGAACTGGAGGCGCGCGTCCGGCTTGCCCATGTCATGCTGATGACCCTGCGCGGCTCTCCGGTGATCTATTATGGCGACGAGCAGGGCTTCGTTGGCGATGGCAACGATCAGGACGCGCGCGAGGACATGTTTGCCACGCGCACGGCAAGCTATCTTGATAATCCGGTGATGGGGGCCACGCGCCCGGCTGCTGCCGATCACTTCGATCCGGCGCATTCGTTCTACGGCCTGATCCGCGATCTCGCCGCTTTGCGCGCCGCGCATCCGGCGCTCGCGCGCGGGCGGCAGGTCACGCGCAGCTATGGCGAAAAACCTGGCCTGTTCAGCGTCTCGCGCTTCGATCCCGAGACGGGCGCGGAATACCTTATCGCGTTCAACACGTCCGATGCGCCGATCCGCGCCGCCAGCGTGGTGGGCACTTCGGCCGCCAAGCTCGAAACGCTCTACGGCACGTGCCCGGCCAGCGTGGCCGCGCCGGGCAGCGTGCTGCTCGATCTGCCCGCGTTCGGCAGCGCGGTGTGCCGCCTCCTCCCTTCCTCCCCAGGAATGCAGTCTCCCCAATGACCAAAGCCCAAGCCCAAGCCCGCCCCATTGCCGCAGCAGCAGACCTGCCGTGGTGGCGCGGTGCGGCGATCTACCAGATCTATCCGCGCAGCTTCTGCGATGCGAACGGCGACGGCATCGGCGATCTGCCCGGTATCACGGCGAAGCTCGATCACGTGGCGGCGCTGGGAGTGGATGCGATCTGGGTCTCGCCGTTCTTCACCTCGCCCATGCGCGATTTCGGCTATGATGTGGCGGATTACTGCGACGTTGACCCCATTTTCGGGACGCTGGCGGATTTCGACCGCATGGTCGCGCGCGCGCACGAACTGGGCCTCAAGGTCACGATCGATCAGGTCTATGCCCATACCTCGGACCAGCACCCGTGGTTCGAGGAAAGCCGGGCAAGCAAGGACAACCCCCGCGCGGATTGGTACGTCTGGGCCGATCCGCAGGAAGATGGCGCGCCGCCTTCCAACTGGCAATCGGTGTTCGGCGGCCCGGCGTGGACGTGGGACGCGCGCCGCTGCCAGTATTATCTCCACAATTTCCTGAGCAGCCAGCCCCAGATCAACGCGCACAACCCGGCGGTGCAGGAAGCGCTGCTGGGCGTCATGCAGTTCTGGCTGGACCGGGGCGTCGATGGCTTCCGCATCGATGCGCTCAATTTCCTGATGCACGATCCGGACATGCGCAACAATCCGCCCGCGCCCTACGATGGCCGCCGCCGCACGCGCCCGTTCGACTATCAGCTCAAGATCTACAACCAGTCGCACCCCGGCATTGTCGGCTTCATCGAACGCCTGCGCGCGCTGTGCAATCGCTATGGCGCAGTGTTCACGCTGGCCGAAGTCGGCGGCGATCTGGCCGAGACCGAGATGAAGGAATACACAGCAGGCGATGCCCGGCTGAACAGCGCCTACGGCTTCGATTTCCTCTATGCTGACCGCCTGACGCCGGAACTGGTGGCGGAGACGCAGGCGAAATGGTCCGATGCACCCGGCACAGGCTGGCCAAGCTGGGCCTTTGAAAACCACGATGCGCCGCGCGCGCTTTCGCGCTGGTGCGCGCCGGAGGATGCGGAGTCCTTCGCGCGGATGAAGGCCCTGCTGCTGGCGTCGCTGCGCGGGAACGTGATCGTCTATCAGGGCGAGGAACTGGGCCTCACGCAAGTCGATATCCCGTTCGAGCAGTTGCGGGATCCCGAAGCAATTGCCAACTGGCCGCTGACGCTCTCGCGCGACGGCGCACGCACGCCGATGCCGTGGCAGGCGCAAGGCGAGCAGGGCGGGTTTACCACCGGTACGCCGTGGCTGCCGCTGGGCGCGGAAAATCACGCGCGCGCGGTCGACCGGCAGGAGGCCGATCCCGGCTCGCTGCTCCACCTGACGCGCGATCTGCTGAACCTGCGCCGCAGCCATCCTGCGCTGCGGATTGGGGATTTCACCGTGCTCCATGCCGGCACCGATGTGCTTGCCTTCCGCCGTGTGGCCGAAGGGACGAGCGTCATCGGCGTCATCAACATGGGGCCGCGCCATGCCGCATGGCCTGCCGCTGCGCCCACCAAAGGCGGCGTGCTGCAGATGGTGAACCGTGCCGCCCCCGGCACCCTGCCACCCTTCGGCGCCCTCCTGATCGAGGAATGAACCTGACCATGCTCCGTCTGACCCGTAAGGCCGTCCCCTTCGCGCTCGCCGCCTCCGCGCTGCTCCCTGCCGCCGCCTTCGCGCAGGCCGCCCCGCAGAAGGCGGTCGTCACCGCCGCTTCGCCTAATGGCAGCCTCGTCCTCACCGTCACCACCGATGGCAGCGACCGCCCGGTCTATTCGCTCTCGCGCAAGGGCAAGCTGCTGATCGGCGCGTCGAAGCTGGGCTTCACGCTGACTGACGGTCTCAACATGGTGCGCGGCTTCCGCATCACCGGTTCGGAGACCGCGAGCGCCGATACGACATGGGAGCAGCCTTGGGGCGAACGCCGCTTCGTGCGCGATCACCACAACGAAGTGCTGGTCCATCTGGAGCAGAACGCGGACTACGCTGGCCGCAAGATGAACGTCCGCTTCCGCCTGTTCGATAATGGCTTCGGCTTCCGCTACGAACTGCCCGAGCAGCCCGGCCTCAAGACGATGAAGATCGCCGACGAGTGGACCGAGTTCGATGTTGCGCAGCCTGGCACCGCGTTCTGGGTCGCGGGCCTTGAATGGAACCGCGAGGAGCAGATCTATCAGCGCACCCCGATCGATGCCGTCGCCACCGCGCAGACGCCGATCACCCTGCGCCTTGAGGACGGCACGCACCTCGCGTTCCACGAGGCGGCGCTGGTCGATTACTCAGCGCTATATTTCAAGCGCGCCGAACGCCAACTGTTCCGCACCACCATCGCGCCATCCTCGCGCGGGGCGGCGGTGATCCGCGATCTGCCCTTCAACACGCCCTGGCGCACGGTGCGGATTGCGGACAACGCGGCAGGGCTGGTCGAGAACGACCTCGAGCTCAATCTCAACGAGCCGAACAAGATTGGCGATGTCAGCTGGTTCAAGCCGATGAAGTATATCGGCATCTGGTGGGGCATGATCCGCGGCGACTGGACCTGGGCCGAAGGGCCGCGCCACGGCGCGACGACGGCGCGGGCCAAGCAGTACATCGATTTCGCCGCGAAGAACGGCTTTGGCGGCGTGCTGGTGGAAGGCTGGGACAAGGGCTGGAACGGCGACTGGTTCGGCCATGGGCAGGACTTCAGCTTTACAGAGGCGGTGCCCGATTTCGATCTCAAGGCGGTCACCGCCTATGCCGCGAAGAACAAAGTCCAGCTGATCGGCCACAACGAGACGGGCGGCCATATCGCCAACTACGAGGCTCAGCTTGAGCCGGCGATGAAGCTGTACCAGTCGCTCGGCATGCATTCGGTCAAGACGGGCTATGTCGCGGATGCGGGCGGAATCATTGCCCCCGGCGATGCGCCCGGCGAAGTGCGCATGGAATGGCACGAAGGTCAGCGCAACGTGCAGCATCACCTGAAGGTCGTCGAAACGGCGGCGAAGTATCAGGTGGCCATCGATGCACACGAACCGGTCAAGGATACCGGCCTGCGCCGCACCTATCCCAACTGGATCGACCGCGAAGGCGCGCGGGGCATGGAATACAATGCTTGGGGGCAGTTCGCCAACGGGCCGGACCATGAGCCTACGCTGGTCTATACCCGTATGCTTTCGGGGCCGATGGACTTCACGCCGGGCATGCTCAGCCTTGAAGGTGCGAACAAGGTGCCGCTGGCCTCCACGCTGGCCAAACAGCTCGGCCTCTATCTCGCGATCTATTCGCCGATCCAGATGGCGTCCGACTTCATCGAGAGCCTTGCGGCGCATCCGAAGGAGCTGGAATTCATCCGGCAGGTGCCCGCTGACTGGTCGGAAAGCCACCTGATTGCCGGTGAAGTGGGCGATTATGCGATCTTCGCGCGCAAGGACCGGAATAGCGAGGACTGGTATGTCGGCGGCGTCAATGATGCCACGGCGCGCGATGTCACGCTTGCGATGGACTTCCTCGATGCTGGCAAGACCTACACCGCGACGATCTGGAAGGACGGAGAAGGGGCGACTTACACGACCGACGCGCGCCACAAGATCGCCTATGCCACGCTGACGGTGAAGAAGGGCGACAAGCTGCCGCTCTGGCTTGCCCCCGGCGGCGGCGCGGCGATCCGCCTGCACCCCGCCAAGTAAGCGGCAGGGCGGCGGCTGGCATCGCCTTTTCGGCTGGAATACTTATGCATGCTGAAGTCCCGGTCAAACGGGTCTAGGAAGCCTTGCGGGCCGTGCGGCGCGCAGCACGGATAAGGAGTATGCCGCCCATGGCCGCCACCAGTTGTTCCGCCTTGCTTCTGTTCGGCGCGACCGGTGATCTTTCGCGGCGCATGCTGCTGCCCTCGCTCTATGCGCTGCATGAAGACGGGCTGATCGATCCTGCCTTGCGCATTGTCGGCACCGCGCGTTCGGAGCATGACGACGCCGAATTTCGCGACATGGCGCGCGCCGCGCTGCTGGAATTCCTGCCTGCCGACCGGCGCGACGAGAGCAAGCTGGCGAGCTTCCTCGAACGGCTGGAATACCAGACGCTCGATGCCTCCAGCCCCGAAGGCTTTGCCGGGCTGGCCGAAAAGCTGGGCGATACTTCGTGCGGCCTCTCGATCTTCCTTTCCACCGCGCCCGCGCTGTTCGAGCCGACCATTGCAGGTTTGCGGGTGGCCGGCCTTGCGCACGAAGGTGTGCGCATCGGCCTTGAGAAGCCGCTCGGCAATGATCTGGCCTCAAGCCGCCGGATCAACGATGCGGTGGCGGCGGGATTCTCCGAAAAGCAGATTTTCCGCATCGATCACTATCTCGGCAAGGAGACGGTGCAGAACCTGCTGGCGCTGCGCTTTGCCAACATGATGTTCGAGCCGCTGTGGAACAGCGCCGGAATCGATCATGTGCAGATCACCGTCAGCGAAACCGTCGGCCTTGAAGGCCGCAAGGGCTTCTACGACGATACCGGCGCGCTGCGTGATATGGTGCAGAACCACATGCTCCAGCTGGTCGCGCTCACCGCGATGGAGCCGCCGGTGGAATATGACGCCACCTCGATCCGCGACGAGAAGGTAAAAGTGCTGCGCGCGCTGCGCCCGGTGAAGGCGGAGGAAATGGTGCGCGGGCAATACCGCGCCGGGGCCGTGGGCGGCAGCGCGGTGACGGGCTATCTTGATGATCTGGGCGCAGCTTCGGACACCGAGACGTATGTCGCGACCAAGGCCCACGTCGACAACTGGCGCTGGCAGGGCGTGCCGTTCTATCTGCGCCACGGCAAGCGGCTGGCCGAGCGGCGCAGCGAGATCGTGGTCCAGTTCAAGGACGTGCCGCACAACATCTTCACGCAGCGCGGCGGCAAGCTCAATGCCAACCGCCTCGTCATCCGCCTCCAGCCCGAGGAATATGTGCGGCTGCAAGTCATGGCCAAGGAGCCGGGGCTTGATCGCGGCGGGGTCGTGCTGCGCGAGGTGAACCTCGATCTCTCGCTCACCACCGCCTTTGCCAAGGCGCGCCGCCGCATTGCCTATGAACGCCTGCTGCTCGATCTGATCGAAGGCGAGCAGACGCTGTTCGTCCGCCGCGACGAAGTGGAAGCGCAGTGGACCTGGGTCGATGCGATCCGCCGCGTCTGGGCCGAGACCGGCATGGACGTGAAGCCCTATGCCGCCGGAAGCTGGGGGCCGAACGCAGGCATTGCTTTAACCGAGCGCGACGGGAGAAGCTGGCATGACTGAGGTGCGCTGGGCCGAGCCTGGCGATGCCGCAGCGGTGGCGGCGCATATCGCCCGCGTGCTGGCGCGGCCGGGGCCAAAGCGGCTGGCCTTCACGGGCGGCTCCACCCCGCTCAAGGTGTTTGCGCTGCTGGCCGGTCAGAACCTCGACTGGTCGGACGCGACCATCGCGTTGACCGATGACCGGCGGGTGCCGGACGATCATCCCGCCAGCAATTTCGGCAAGCTTCACGCCGCGCTGGCCGGAACCGGCGCCACGTTCGAGCGTCTGGAAGAAGGGGCAAGCGTTGCCCCCTTCGATCTCGTCTGGCTCGGCATGGGCGAGGACGGCCATGTCGCCTCGCTGTTCCCCCACATGCAGGCGTTCATCCGCCCGGGGCCAAGCGTGATCGCCACCACGCCCATTCCGCTTCCGCCCGAAGCGCCGTTTGATCGGCTCACGCTCAATCGGCGTGCGCTGAAGGCCGCGGCCGAGATCATGCTTGTCGTTACCGGCGCGTCCAAGAAGGCGCTGATCGAGCGCGTACTGGCCGGGTCCGACGCCTATCCGGTTTCCGATTTCCTGCGCGGCTACGGCCCGCCCGTCACGATCTACTGGAGCGAATGATGCCCCTGAACCCCATTGTCGCGAAGGTTACTGACCGCATCATCGCCCGTTCGGCGCAGAGCCGCGCCGCCTATCTCGATCTGATCGCCCGCGCGCGCGATGCCGGGGTGAACCGCGATGTGCTTTCGTGCGGCAATCTGGCGCATGGCTTTGCCGCAGCGGGTGAGGACAAGATCGCGCTACGCACCGGCAAGAGCGCGAATATCGGGGTGATCACCGCCTATAACGACATGCTCTCGGCGCATCAGCCCTATGGCCGCTATCCGGAGCAGATCAAGATTTTCGCCCGCGAAGTGGGCGCGACGGCGCAAGTGGCGGGCGGCGTGCCCGCGATGTGCGACGGGGTGACGCAGGGGCAGGCCTCGATGGAGTTGTCCCTGTTCAGCCGCGACAACATCGCGATGGGCGCGGCGGTCGGCCTCAGCCACGGGATGTTTGAAGCCGCGCTGCTGCTGGGCATTTGCGACAAGATCGTGCCGGGCCTGCTGATCGGAAGCTTGCGCTTTGGCCACCTGCCGACGATCCTCGTGCCCGCCGGGCAGATGGCCACCGGCCTTGCCAACAAGGAAAAGCAGCGCATCCGCCAGCTCTATGCCGAGGGCAAGGCGACACGCGAGGAACTGCTCGAAAGCGAAAGCGCGAGCTATCATTCGGCAGGCACTTGCACGTTCTATGGCACCGCCAATTCCAATCAGATGATGATGGAAATGATGGGCCTGCACATGCCCGGCGCGAGCTTTGTGCAGCCGGGCACCAAGCTGCGGCAGGAACTGACACGCGCCGCCGTGCACCGCGTGACCGAGATCACCTGGGACGGTGACGACTATCGTCCGCTGGGGCATTGCGTGGACGAAAAGGCCATCGTGAACGCCATCGTCGGCCTGCTCGCCACGGGCGGTTCGACCAACCATGTGATCCACCTTCCGGCCATCGCGCGCGCAGCCGGGGTGCAGATCGATTGGGACGACATGGACGAACTGTCCCGCGCCGTGCCGCTGATCGCCAGCATCTATCCCAACGGTTCGGGTGACGTGAACGGCTTTGCCGATGCAGGCGGGATGCCGTTCGTGATCCGCGAACTGGTGGAAGCGGGCCTTGCGCACGGCGACATTCGCACGGTCTACGGGAGCTCGCTCCTCGATGGCGCGCAACAGCCGGTGCTGGAAGGTGACGCGCTGCGCTGGCAGCCCGCCCCGCGCGAAAGCCTGAACCCGGCCATGCTGCGCGGCGTGGCCGAGCCGTTTCAACCCGAGGGCGGCCTGCGACTCGTGCACGGCAATCTCGGTCGCGGCACGATCAAGGTCAGCGCCGTCGATCGTTCGCGCTGGACGATCGAGGCCCCGTGCCGCGTGTTTTCCGATCAGAACGATGTGCTGAAAGCGTTCAAGGCGGGCGAGCTTGAGCGCGATGTGATCGTCGTCGTGCGCTTCCAGGGACCTGCCGCCAACGGCATGCCCGAACTGCACAAGCTCACCCCGTCGCTGGGCGTGCTGCAGGACCGGGGCTTCCGCGTCGCGCTCGTCACCGATGGCCGCATGTCGGGCGCATCGGGCAAGGTTCCGGCCGCGATCCACATCTCGCCCGAGGCGAAGAAGGGCGGTGCGCTGGCGCTGCTGCGCGATGGCGACGTGGTGCGCGTCTGCGCCGAAACCGGCGAACTGACGGCATTGGTCGATGCTGCGGAATGGGCCGCGCGCACACCTGCCGAGGCCCCGGCGGAAGAGATGGGCGTGGGCCGCGAACTCTTCGCCATGATGCGCCACTTTGCCGATCCCGCCGAACGCGGCGGTTCGGCCATGCTGGCGCTGGGCGGGCTTTGAGACCATTAACAGGGCAACAGCGGGGGGATAACGGGCACATGCAACTGGTCGCAGTCGATATCGGCGGAACCCATGCCCGCTTCGCGCTGGCTGAAGTGGAAGCGGGTCGCGTTGTCCATCTGGGCGAGGCCGTCACGCTCAAGACCGCCGATCACCCCAGCTTCCAACTGGCGTGGGAGGAGTTTTCGCGGCTTTCCGGCGGAGCGCTGCCGCCTGCGGTGGCCATTGCCGTGGCGGGTCCAGTGGGCGGAGAAATCATCCGCTTCACCAACAATCCCTGGATCATCCGCCCGGCGCTGATCCCGGAAAAGTTGGGCGCGCCAGCCTATGTGGTGGTCAACGATTTCGCCGCCGTCGCCCATGCCGTGGCGCAGGCGGATAGCGCGCATTTCATCCATCTGTGCGGGCCTGATGCGCCGCTGCCCGCCGAAGGCACGATCAGCGTGGTCGGCCCCGGCACCGGGCTTGGCGTGGCGCAACTGTGGCGCCAGCAGGGCGGCGGCTATCATGTGCAGCCCACCGAAGGCGGCCATATCGACTACGCCCCGCTCGACGGGATCGAGGATGCCATCCTCGCGCGGCTGCGGGGCCGCTATCGCCGCGTTTCGGTGGAGCGCGTCGTAGCCGGACCGGGCATCGTCGATATTTACGAAACACTGGCGCATATCGAAGGCCGCGCCATCGTTTCGCTCACCGACAAGGAACTGTGGACGCTTGGCGCGAGCGGCGAAGACAGCTTGGCTGCCGCCGCAGTCGACCGGTTCTGCCTTTCGCTCGGCAGCGTGGCGGGCGATCTGGCGCTGGCGCATGGGGCGAGCGCACTGGTCATGGCGGGCGGGCTGGGGCTGCGCATCAAGGATACGCTGGTGCGTTCCGGCTTTGCCCAGCGGTTCTGCGCCAAGGGGCGGTTCGAAGGGCTGATGGCGGCCCTGCCGGTGAAGCTCATCACCCATCCGCAGCCCGGCCTGTTTGGCGCAGCGGCGGCATTTGCACAGGCGCATTCAGGTCTCTTGGCCGGCTAACCTTGACGCTTTTGTGAGGGCTGCGGCGAACCTGCTTGCCAAGGCGGCATGGCTCGCTTAGCCATACCCTTAACCGAGCGATTAAGGGAAAAGAGCGATGTCCTACGAAACGATCCGCGTCGAAAACGTCGGCAATGTGCGCCGCATCGTGCTCAACCGTCCCGAGCGGCTCAATGCCTGCCCGCCCAACATGGCGGTCGAAATCGGCGATGCGCTCTATGACCTTGAAGGCGCGCGGGCCGTGCTCATCACGGGCGAGGGCCGGGCGTTCTGTTCGGGCGCGGATCTGGCTGCCACCGGCAAGCGCAGCGTCACGGGCGGTGCGGGCAGCTACAAGGCGTTGACCGAGAGCTACAACCCGATGATCGCCAAACTTTCGCGCCTGCCGGTGCCGGTGATCACCGCCGTCAATGGCGTGGCTGCCGGGGTCGGCTGCTCCATCGCGCTGATGGGCGATTTCGTGATCGCGGCAAAGAGCGCCTATTTCCTGCAGGCCTTCGTCAATATCGGGCTTGTTCCCGATGGCGGCTCCAGCTGGATCCTGCCGCGCCTGATCGGCAAGCCGCGCGCGCTGCAGATGATGATGCTGGGCGAACGCGTCAGCGCTGAAAAGGCCGAAGACTGGGGCATGATCTACAAAGCGGTGGACGATGCCGCGCTGGCGGATGAGGCGATGGCGCTGGCGACGCGGCTCGCCAATGGCCCCACCGTAGCGCTGGGCGTGATGCGCCAGAACGTGGCGCGCGCGCTGGAAACCGATCTGCCTGCGGCATTGCTGATCGAAGCCGAAGGCCAGTGGAAGGCGGGCGACAGCAAGGATTCCCGCGAAGGCATCATGGCCTTTCTCGAAAAGCGCAAGGCCGAGTTCAAAGGCCAGTAATCAGGGGCCAATAATGCATCTCGAACACGATCCGGCAGCCCCTGCGGCAGACACCATCGGCTTTGAGGATTTCCTCAAGGTCGATATCCGCGTGGGCACGATCGTGAGCGCGGAACCCTATCCCGAAGCACGCAAGCCCAGTCTGAAGCTGGCGATCGACTTCGGGGAGGGGATCGGCGTCAAGCGTTCGAGCGCCCAGATCGCCGCGCTCTACACGGCGGAGGAACTGGTCGGCCGTCAGGTCGCGGCGGTGGTGAACTTCCCACCGCGCCAGATCGGCAAGTTCATGTCCGAAGTGCTGACAGTGGGCTTTCCGGACGAGGAAGGCCGCGTCGTCCTCTTCGCGCCGGACGGCAAAGTGCCCAACGGCGCGCGGTTGTTTTAGGCGCGCGCCAGTTCGCCATCGAGAAACGCGGCGACGTCGGCGAGATCGACGTCCTTGGCCAGAAACGTCTGCCCGATCCCGCGCATCAGCAGGAAGGGCAGGGTGCCTGCATCCATCTTCTTGTCGTGCAGCATGTGCGCCGTGAGCTTCGCTCCGTCTGCCTTCATGCCCAGCGCAGAAATCGACTCGGGCAGGCCCGCCGCCGCGATGTGCGCCGCAACGCGCTCCGCATCCTGACCGTTCATCAGCCCGCGCCGCACCGAATAGCGCGCTGCCAGCACCATGCCGAGCGCGACGCCCTCGCCGTGCAGCAGGCGGTCCGAGAAACCCGTCTCGGCCTCCAGCGCATGGCCGAAGGTGTGGCCCAGATTGAGCAGCGCGCGCAGGCCCAGCGTTTCCTTTTCGTCAGCCGCGACGATCCGCGCCTTGGCCGCGACGCTGGTTGCAATGGCGTGTTCACGCGCGGCGGCATCGCCTGCCAGCAGCGCCGGGCCATGCGCCTCGCACCACGCGAAAAATTCCGCATCGTCGATCAGGCCGTACTTCACCACTTCGGCATAGCCCGCACGCATTTCGCGCGGGGGGAGCGTATCGAGCGCGAGCGGATCCGCGAGCACCAGCACCGGCTGATGGAACGCGCCGACGAGGTTCTTGCCGGCCGCCGTGTTGATCGCCGTCTTGCCGCCAACGCTCGAATCGACCTGGGCCAGCAGCGTCGTCGGCATCTGGATGAAGCCGCAGCCGCGCTTGACCATCGAGGCGGCAAAGCCGGTCAGGTCGCCGATCACCCCGCCGCCCAACGCGATCACGCTGTCCTTGCGCTCAACGCCCTGTTCGAGCAGCCACTCGGTCGTTCGGGCAAGGTGTTCCCAGCCCTTCGTCGCTTCGCCTGCCGGGAGCACAAGCCATTCGCTGGCAATCCCTACAGCCGCCAGCGAAGCCGAAACCGGCGCGCGCCATGCCGCTGCAACGCGCTCGTCCGTCACCACCGCCACTTTGCCGCCGCGGATGAACGGCCGGCAATGCTGGCCCGCATTGGCCAGAAGGCCAGCCTCGATCCGCACGTCGTACGGCGCGCCGGCGATATTCACGGGGATCACAGCCATGCGTCGATTGCCTTCAGAATGGCGATGGCGGTCGCCTGATGCGGCTGATTGCCGCTGGTGATGTGGATCGGTGCTTCGGCATAAGCCGGGCCGCGCTCAGCCTTGAGCCGCGTGAGGATCTCGCGCGGGTTGCCGGTTTTGAGCAGCGGGCGATTGCTCTTGCGCCCGACGCGCGCCAGCAGCGTATCGACATCGCTGTCGAGCCACACCGCAATGGCGCGCTTCAGGATCAGCGCGCGTGTTTCGGGATCGGCGAAAGCCCCGCCGCCGGTCGCCAGCACGCGCCGTTCGGGCGCGCCGTCTTCGCCCACCAGCCTGGCGATCACGCGCCGCTCACCGCTGCGGAAGTAAGCCTCGCCAAACTGCGCGAAAATCTCCGGGATCGACATCTGCGCCGCCTTTTCGATTTCCTCGTCGGCATCGCAGAACGGCAGGCCGAGCATCAATGCAAGCTTGCGCCCGACGGTCGTCTTGCCCACGCCCATCATGCCGACGAGCACGATCGGCCGATCGATCCGCGCGGCAAGGCGCTGGATATCGGCGGTCGAGAAGGCGGTTTCGTCGTGCTCCATTGCCGCGCGGCCTATAGTTGCGCTAGGGCCAATGCAAGAGCCGTGGCCCAGCCCGCAGCGTTGCCTGCTGCAAGGCGGGGATCGCGGCCACGGGAGCGTTTTAGGTGAAAGCTCGAATTCTGGTTGGTTGCGGCCTCTTGGTGGTGATGGCGATAGTGGCATTAGCATGGATCATGGGTGATACGCAGCCGACGCGCTGGATCGAGACGCCGGTTTCCGCGCCTTCGCCGGGGGCCGCCTCGTGAAGGCGCGCCGTATGCGCCTTGCCTTGCTAGGCTGCGCCGCGATTGCCGCGCTTTCTGGCATTGCCGTCACCGCGCAGGAATCGCTGCTGCCGCCGGGGTTCGACGACAAGCCCGCCGCCCCTGCGCGCAAGCCCCAGACCCCGCCGCGCCCCGCCACATCGAGCGCCCCGGCACCTGCGCGCACGGCAGCCCCTGCAACAGTGACCGTGCAGCGCCCCGCCTCTTCGGCCGCACCGCAAGTCGTCGCGCTGCCCCAGTCAGCCGAGCCTGCGCCCGGCGCGGCGGCTCCGGCCACGCCTGCCGCAAGCGGCCTTGGCGGCAGCGATCTTGCCGGGATCGATCCGGCCTTGATCGATCAGCTGGTCGCCAGCGCCAAGCCAAAGGCCGATATTCCGCCGCAGGCCCAGCGCAGCCTTGCCCGCGTCGGCTTCTATGATCAGGCGGATGGCGGCTTCCCGGCGGTTTCCAGCCACTATCTCAATGGGCCTTATGTCGCGGGCCTGCTCACGAAGATGCGCGGCGAGTTCGTCTCGCGCTGGGGCCACATCCTGCTGCGCCGCGCGCTGGCGAGCCGGCTCGATACGCCGGTGGGCATGAACGGTGCCGATTGGGCCGCCTTGCGCGCCGGGGTGCTGCTGCGGATGGGCGAGGCCGACGCTGCCCGCGCGATGGTGCAGGAAGTCGACAACGGGTTCTACACCCCCGCGCTTGAAGATGCAGCGATGGGCAGCTTCCTCGCCGCCGCCGATCCGGTCGGCCTGTGCCCCGTGACCGCGCTGACCGCCGCTGGTCGGCCGGGCTGGGACTGGAGCCTGACCCGCGCGATCTGCACCGCCTTCACCGGCGGGGAGGGCGCGCCTGCACTCGCCGTGCTCGATCAGGCGATGCGCAAGGGCACCGCCGCCAAGATCGACATCCTGCTGGCGCAGAAATTCGCCGGGTCCGCATCGCAAGGGCGGCGCGCGGTCAAGATCGAATGGGGCGGGGTGGACAGCCTGACCCCGTGGCGCACCGGCCTTGCGCTCGCCACCGGCCTCGAACCGCCAGAGGAACTGCGCAAGCAGGCCGGTGCGGCTTATGCGGTGCTGGCGGTGCGCGCGCCAATGCTCCCGCTCACCGCGCGCGCCGAAGCGGCCGACATTGCCGCTGAACGCGGCATTATGTCTGCCGCCGCAATGGTCGATCTCTACAGCGAGATCCATGCGATGGACGAAGCGGACCGCACCTGGGGGCCGCTCGCCGATAGCCTGCGCAGCGCCTATCTCGCCGCCGCCGCCGCAGACCGCCTCGCCGCGATCCGCAGCCTGTGGGGCGATGCCAGCGATCCGGACCGCGCCTATTCGCGCCTCGTCCTTACCGCCTATGCTGCCGCGCGCATCGCGCCGAATGCCGAGTTTGCGGGCGATGCCAAGGCGCTCATCGCCTCGATGCTCACTGCCGGGCTTGATCGCAATGCGCTGCGCTGGGCCAGCGTCGTGCCGATGGGAAGCGAGGCCTGGGGCCTGATCGCCTTGTCCGCCCCTGCCAAACCTGCGCCGATCAGCGCCGATGCGCTGGGCAGTTTCCAGTCCGGCGATAGCAGCACGGGCAGCTTGCGCTCGCGCTTCCTGCTGGCCGGGCTGATGGGCCTTGGCCGCGTCGATCCGGCCACGGCGCGCCGGATTGCCGAAGATCTGAAGCTCGACCTGAACCGCGAGACGCGCTGGACCCGCGCGATCGACGCCGCAGCCGCGTCTGAAAACCCGGTCCTTGTCGCGCTGCTGGCCGGGTTCGGGATGCAGGGCAGCGGATGGGACAAGATGACCCCGCTGCACCTCTATCACATCGTCGCCGCGCTGCGCCGCGCCGGGCTGGAGGGTGAGGCGCGGATGATCGCGGCGGAGGCCGTGGCGCGGGTCTGAACGGCGTGAGCGATGCTGGCGCGCCCGATCCCGTCGCAGCCTTCCTTGCCATGCTGGCCGCCGAGCGCGGGGCCGCTGCCAACACCATTGCCGCCTATGGCCGGGACCTCAGGTCCGCGCGCGAAGAAATCGGCGACCTGCTGACGGCGGACAGTGCCGCGCTAGCCAATCTTGCCGAAGCCTGGCGCGATCTGGCCCCGTCCAGCATTGCGCGCAAGTCCTCTGCACTGCGCCAATTCTATGGCTTCCTTGCCGATGAAGGGCTGCGCACCGACGATCCCTCTGCCGCGCTACCGCGCCCGCGCACGCGCCGCCCGCTGCCGCGCCTGCTGGGCCATGCGGAAATCGCCGCGCTGTTTGCCTGCGCGGAGGACGCCGCTGGCTCGGCCGAAGGCGCGCGCATGCTGGCGCTGCTCGAACTGCTCTATGGCTCGGGCCTGCGGGCGAGCGAACTCGTGTCGCTGCCGCTGGCCGCCGTGCCGCGCGATGCGCCGTTCCTGATGATCACCGGCAAGGGCGGGCAGCAGCGCATGGTGCCGGTCAGCGCGCGGGCAGGGGCGGCGCTCACGCGCTGGCTTGCGCTGCGCCCCCAAGGCGGGCGATGGATATTCCCCAGCCCGCGCGGCGGTCACCTCACGCGCGTGCGCTTGTTCCAGCTTTTGCGCGATCTGGCGCTGCGGGCCGGGCTCGATCCCGAAAAGGTCAGCCCGCACGTCCTGCGCCATGCCTTTGCCACGCACTTGCTGGAGGGCGGAGCAGACCTGCGCGTGCTGCAGACCCTGCTCGGCCATGCCGATATCGCGACGACGCAGATCTACACCCATGTCGACGCCGCCCGGCTCGTTGCGCTGGTCAATTCGCGCCATCCGCTGGGGCAGACTCGGCACAATTCCCCGCCGGAGAACGCCCCGGCGGTTGACCTTGGCCCCGGCCAGCCTTAGCGCGGCGCGCATGATCTCCTATCTCGAATTCGAAAAGCCGGTCGCCGCGCTCGAAGCGCGCATCGCCGAACTGCGTGAGACGGCCCAATCAGGTGCAGTGGATATCACGAGCGAGATCAGGCGGCTTGAGGCCAAGTCGGCCGAACTGCTCGCCAGCACCTATCGCTCGCTCACGCCCTGGCAGAAGACGCAAGTCGCCCGGCACCCCTCGCGGCCCCATTTCCGCGATTACGTCGGCCATGCGTTCAGCGATTTCATGCCGCTGGGCGGCGACCGCAAGTTTGGCGAGGACAACGCCATCGTCGGCGGCTTCGCCACGCTGGAAGGCCGCGCCGTAATGCTGATCGGCCACGAAAAGGGCCACGACACGCAAAGCCGCATCCGCCACAACTTCGGCATGGGCAAACCTGAAGGCTATCGCAAGGCGATCCGCCTGATGGAGCTGGCGAGCCGCTATGGCCTGCCGGTCGTCACGCTGGTCGATACCTCGGGTGCGTTTCCGGGGGTCGAGGCCGAGGAACGCGGGCAGGCCGAAGCCATCGCCCGCAGCACCGAGGCCTGCCTTGCGCTGGGCGTCCCGATGGTCGCGGCGATCGTGGGTGAGGGCGGCTCAGGCGGCGCGGTGGCACTCGCCAGCGCCGAACGCGTGCTGATGTTCGAACACGCGGTCTATTCGGTCATTTCGCCCGAAGGCTGCGCATCGATCCTGTGGCGTACCGCCGAAAAGGCCCCCGAAGCGGCCGAAGCGATGAAGATGACCGCGCAGGATCTGCTCGGCCTCGGCGTGATCGACAAGATCGTCACCGAACCCGTCGGCGGCGCACACCGCGATCCGGCAGGCGCTGCAGCGGCGCTGGGCAAAGCCATTGCCACCGAACTTTCGGCGCTGGCCGGAAAGCCCGCCGAGACCCTGCGCAGCCTGCGCGCCGAACGGTTCCTGCGCATTGGCGGCTGATCAGCCAGCCTGACAGGGGCACCTGATTGGAGGCACTCCACTTTCGGACCAAATGGCGCTGGCATTGCTGCGAAGCGCAAGGCAAGATCGGCGTGACGTTACCGCCGGAGCCGCGCTTCGCTGCGCGGATGCCGCTGGCCCAGGGGAGAGACCATGAACAACCGCCCGTTCCGCGCTGTCCTGCTTGCTGCAGCGGCCTGCGGCCTTGTGGTCGCCGGGCCGGCCGTGCCCACCTCGCAAGCTGAGGCGCAAGGCACCGTCGCCACGATCAGCGCGGCTGACAAGGCACAGGGCGCGAAGGCCCATCCGCAGCTCCTCTCCGAATTCGGCGGTGCGGTCAGCGGATCGCAGGCGACCTATGTCGAAGGCATCGGCAAGACGATCGCGATGCAATCGGGCCTTGGCAATGCGCGCAGCGATTTCACCGTCACGCTGCTCAATTCCCCGGTCAACAACGCCTTCGCCATCCCCGGTGGCTATGTCTACGTCACCCGCCAGCTCGTCGCGCTGATGAACAACGAGGCGGAACTCGCGGGCGTTCTCGGCCATGAAGTCGGCCACGTGGCCGCGCGCCATTCCCAGAAGCGGGAAAGCGCCGCCACCCGCAATTCGATCCTCGGCGTGCTTGGTTCGGTGCTCGCGGGCGCAGTGCTGGGCAATTCCGCGCTCGGCCAATTGGGCCAGAAGATCTTTTCCACCGGCAGCCAGCTGCTCACGCTCAAGTATTCCCGCGGGCAGGAAACCGAGGCCGATTCGCTCGGCGTGACCTATCTGCGCCGCGCCGGGTATGATCCCCATGCGATGGGCACGGTGCTGCGCAGCCTTGCCCAGCAGACCGCGCTCGATGCCCGCCTCACCGGCAGTGCCGACAAAGTGCCGGAATGGGCGAGCACCCACCCCGATCCGGCCTCGCGCGTCACCGCTGCGCTGGCGCTCGCCGGGCCCAGCACGCGCGGGATGGCCAATCGCGAAACTTTCCTTACGCGGGTCGACGGCCTGACCTATGGCGATGATCCCAAGCAGGGCGTGGTCGATGGGCGCAAGTTCATCCACCCCGCGTTCCGCATGTCGTTCCAGGCGCCGCAGGGCTTCTATCTCGTCAACGGCACGCGTTCGGTTTCGATCAGCGGCCAATCGGGCAAAGGCGAACTCGCCACGGCCGCCTATTCCGGCAATCTCGATGCCTATGTCCGCACGGTTTTCGCCGGCCTTTCCGAACAGCAGCGCCTCGCCCCCGATGCAGTGCGCACCACCACGGTCAACGGTATTCCGGCGGCCTACGGCGTGGCGCGGGCCAACACCGGTGACGGCGCGCGCGATATCGTGGTGTTCGCTTATGCGTGGAGCCCGTCACAGGCGTTCCATTTCACCACGATCAGCGCAGCCGGGCAGGCTGGTGCGTTCGATCCGATGTTTTCCTCGATGCGCCGCATCACCATTGGCGAGGCCGGGGCAGTGCGCGCGCGGCGGCTGATGGTCGTTACGGTGAAGAAAGGCGATTCGCTGCAATCGCTGGCAGGAAAGATGGCCTACGAGGACAGCCCGCTTGACCGGTTCCTTGTCCTCAACGGGCTTGATACGACAAGCAAGCTGGTGCCGGGCACGCGGGTGAAGCTGATCGTCTACTGATTGCGGTGCAGCTGTGCCGGGTGCGTCACCTGTAAGCTGCTCCGACACAAGCCTGATCCGCGTTTCAACTTCACGGCATCCACATCAGGTTCGATCGCACGAAAAAGGGGGCGCGGAATACCGCGCCCCCTTTCCGATAAGCTGACTTGGATGGCTTGCCGTCAGAACGGACCCTTGCCGTCCTGCGCGTTGCTCATTTTGGTCGAAACCTGCGTAAAGGTGTTCGAGAGCGAGTTGCCCAGCGCGCCCATGGCGGTGATCGCGGCAACCGCAATCAGGGCGGCAATCAAGCCATATTCAATGGCTGTGGCGCCATCTTCGTCTTTGAGAAGCGTCTTCAAGAAAGTCATGCGAATGGTCCTCCACCTGGCAGCTAGCGCTACCGTCGTGCTCTTTCGCGGTTCACGACCCCCCGGCCGTCCGAAATTGCGAGTGTCAAATTATCCGGCATTTCCTGATAAATGGTAAAGCGGGGTTTTTCCTTGCTTGTCCGGGTCATCCAGCAAGATGTTACTGGTGCTTGGCGTTCTTCACGTTGACGTCGATGGTCTCGTAAAGAAGGAACAGCGAGTTCACGAACGCGTTCATGCCGAAGAACATGGTCATTGCGAGCACGCCCGCAAGCAGGCCATACTCGATCGCGGTGGCCCCGGTCTGGTCTGCCAGCGGTTTGCGGACATAGTCCCACATCAATTGGAAATCCCCTGTCCACATGTAGGTCTATTCTAGTAGGTGTAGGGCTAAAAAGACCTTAACGGAGCGAAGTCCGATGGAAGCTGGCCCGACATTGCTTGCTGTTGCCGCAATGGCGCTGATCGATCCGGCAGGGCGCGTTCTCATGCAGCGCCGCCCGGAAAACCGGGCTCATGGCGGTCTGTGGGAATTTCCGGGCGGCAAGCTCGAAGCGGATGAGGGGCCTGCCGAGGCGCTTGTACGTGAAATTGCGGAAGAACTCGGCATTGCCATACACGCGGCCGATCTCACGCCCGTTTCCTTCGCCGCCAGCGAGGGAGCAGGGCAGCGGCCGCTCGTGCTCCTGCTCTATGCCTGCCGCCGCTGGGAGGGCGATCCGGTTGCGGAACCCGGAGCCGCGCTTCAATGGACATCGATCGACCAGCTTTCCGCCTTGGCGATGCCCCCGCTCGATATCCCGCTGGCCGCAGCTTTGGCCACTTTTCTAAAAAAGCTGCAATTGGATCAGCAAAGGGGTTGCCATGCCTGAAACGCGCTTCTAAAGGCGCGTCTCCAATGCACCCGTAGCTCAGCTGGATAGAGCATCAGACTACGAATCTGAGGGTCGGGCGTTCGAATCGCTCCGGGTGCACCACTTCCCCACATCGTTGGAAAACCCCTCAGGGCCACAGGCCCGGGGTGTGTTTTTGTGCCGCCTTGCATAGCTATCCAAGCAGCGTTGGGCGTTGCGGATTTCCGGCACTTGGGCCTATAGCACTGGGCGTGGCACTCGTGCCGCCAAGAACCGTGCCCTCCCCAGGCTGCCAGACAAGGAACACCGCATTGGCCCAACCTGCCAGGCCTTCCGCCAAGCCGCGCGCATCCAAGGCATCATTGCCTAAGGCCGCATCCAAAGCCGCTCCTGCTGCCACCGCAGCCGCTCCGGCCATCGCTCCCGAAGACGAAGCCACGTTCGCGCTGCGCAGCCTTCAGCAGGCCCACGCCAACAACAAGCGCTATGACGCGAGCGATGAGGAACTGCTCCACTTCTACGAGCAGATGGTGCTGATCAGGCGATTCGAGGAAAAGGCTGGCCAGCTCTATGGCCTCGGCCTCATCGGCGGCTTCTGCCACCTCTATATCGGGCAGGAAGCAGTGGCGGTCGGCTTGCAGTCCGCGCTCAAGGAAGGCCACGACAGCGTGATCACCGGCTACCGGGATCACGGGCACATGCTGGCCTATGGCATCAATCCCAACGTGATCATGGCCGAACTCACCGGACGCGGCGCTGGCATCAGCCGGGGCAAGGGCGGCTCGATGCACATGTTCTCGACCGAGCACAAATTCTTCGGTGGGCACGGCATCGTCGGCGCCCAAGTCTCGCTCGGCGCAGGGCTTGCTTTCGCGCACAAGTATCAGAACGATGGCGGCGTCTGCATGGCCTATTTCGGCGATGGCGCGGCCAACCAGGGCCAGGTCTACGAAACCTTCAACATGGCCGCCCTGTGGAAGCTCCCCATCGTGTTCGTGGTGGAAAACAACGGCTACGCCATGGGCACGGCGGTCAAGCGCGGCTCGGCCGAAACGCAGTTTCACCGGCGCGGTACGGGCTTCCGCATCCCCGGCATGGACGTCAACGGCATGGACGTGCTCGAAGTGCGCGCAGCGGCCGAAGTCGCGCTCGAATATGTCCGCGCCGGCAATGGCCCGGTGCTGATGGAGCTCAACACCTATCGCTACCGCGGCCACTCGATGTCGGACCCGGCCAAGTACCGCAGCCGCGAGGAAGTGCAGGAAATGCGCGATCATCACGATCCCATCGAAGGCGCCAAGCAGGATCTGCTGCGCCGGGGCGTGAGCGAGGAGGCGATCAAGGCCATCGACAAGAAGATCCGCCAGATCGTCGCCGTTGCCGCAGATTTCGCCGAAAGCTCGCCGGAACCCGCGCCTGCCGAACTTTATACCGACGTGCTGGTGGGGACCTACTGACATGGCGATTGACCTCAAGATGCCCGCGCTTTCCCCGACGATGGAGGAAGGCACGCTCGCCAAGTGGCTGGTCAAGCCCGGCGACACCGTGAAATCCGGCGACATCATCGCCGAGATCGAGACCGACAAGGCAACGATGGAATTCGAAGCCATCGACGAGGGCGTGATCGGCGCGCTGATGGTGGCTGAAGGCACCGAAGGCGTGAAAGTCGGCACGGTGATCGCCACGATCACCGGCGATGACGAATCCGCTGCGCCTGCTCCTGCTCCGGTTGCAGCACCTGCTCCGGTTGCCATTGTCGCGCCCGTTGCGGCTCCCGCTCCGGCACCGGTTGCCGCCGTTCCCGCTGGTACGGCCATGGTCGCCACCACGGTGCGCGAAGCCCTACGCGATGCGATGGCCGAGGAAATGCGCGCCGACGACCGCGTCTTCGTGATGGGTGAGGAAGTCGCCGAATACCAGGGCGCCTACAAAGTCACGCAGGGCCTGCTCGAGGAATTCGGCCCGCGCCGCGTGATTGACACGCCGATCACCGAATATGGCTTTGCCGGCATCGGCACGGGCGCGGCGATGGGCGGCCTGCGTCCGATCATCGAGTTCATGACGTTCAACTTCGCCATGCAGGCAATTGATCACATCATCAACTCGGCAGCCAAGACCAACTACATGTCCGGCGGCCAGATGCGCTGCCCCATCGTGTTCCGCGGCCCCAATGGCGCGGCCTCGCGCGTCGGCGCGCAGCACAGCCACAACTATGCGGGCTGGTACGCCTCGGTCCCCGGCCTCGTTGTCATCGCGCCGTATGATGCCGCCGATGCCAAGGGTCTGCTGAAGTCTGCCATCCGCAGCCCGGATCCGGTCGTGTTCCTTGAAAACGAGCTGGTCTATGGCCGCGCGTTCGATGTGCCGCAGCTGGATGATTACACCGTGCCCATTGGCAAGGCCCGCACCATGCGCGCCGGGCGCGATGTCACCATCGTCAGCTACTCCATCGGCGTCGCCCTCGCGCTCGAAGCCGCCGAGGCACTGGCGGCAGAGGGCATCGAGGCCGAAGTGATCGACTTGCGCACCTTGCGCCCGCTCGACAAGGACGCAGTGCTCGAAAGCCTTGCGCGCACCAACCGCATGGTGGTGGTCGAGGAAGGCTTCCCGGTCTGCTCGATTGCATCTGAAATCATCAGCATCGCGATGGAAGAAGGCTTCGACCACCTCGACGCCCCGGTCCTGCGCGTCTGCAACGAAGACGTGCCGCTGCCTTATGCCGCCAATCTCGAAAAGCTCGCGCTGGTCGATACCGCGCGGGTGATCGCGGCGGTCAAGAAGGTCTGTTACCGTTGACCTTCTGGCGCTGATTTTTTGGCGCTGAGGTGATGGAGCCTTCTCCGGCTGATCTTGAACTGAGCCCACCCGAACGGCTCGCGGTGCTCTATGCGCCGCGAGCCGTTCAGCCGCTGTGGGAGGGCTTCCTGCTGCTTGATCGCCGGCTGGCCGATGCCGCGCGGGCAGGGCGTGATCCCTTGATGATTCAGCTGCGGCTTGCCTGGTGGCGTGATCGGTTCGCGCAGCCTTGCGCCGATTGGCCGCAAGGCGAACCGCTGCTGGCCAAGCTGCACGGCTGGGAGCCGGAACGCGCCGCCCTGTCAGGCCTTGTCGATGGCTGGGAAGCTCGGATCGTGGGCGAAGATGGCGGCTCGGAGCTCGGCAAGGCGCGGATCGCGGCAGTCTGCGCGCTGGCGCGGATGAGCACCGCACGCCCCGATGATGCCGCCGTGCGCCGCGCCGCCGCCGAATGGCTCGGGCTCGAACCGCCAGCACCGCGCGCGCCCATCCTGCCTGGTGCGCTGCGACCGCTGGTGATCCTGCGCGGCATGGCGCTGCGCGAAGCGGCGGGACGGCCCGGCGGTCCTTTGCGCGATTTCCTGGCGATCCTTCGCCTCGGCCTGATGGGCCGCTGAAACTTCCGCCATAATGGCCGGACTTACCCCTGCCGCCCGCGCCCTTCGCGGCCTAAGCTAGGTATTATCCCTATGGGAGGCGAGGCATGAACCGAATGCTCGTGGGCGCGCTCGGCGCGCTGCTGATGGTGGCCTCGGGCCTGTTCTGGTGGCAGGGCCGCGCCGCTGTCACGCCGCCCGCTGCACCCAGCCACCTCGCGCTCGCTTCCGCGCCCGCCGCTGACGAGGAACTGCCTGATTCCGAAGCCGGCGATGCGGTCGGCCCGGGCCTGCCCGAAGCCAGCGAACAAAGCCGCGAGGCCAAGCGCTTCGACCGGGTGGACAAGAACCGCGATGGCAAGATCACCCGCACCGAAATGCTCAGCCCCCGGGTGAAGGACTTCCGCAAGCTCGATGTTGACGGCAACAACCTGCTGACTTTCGACGAATGGTCCGTCGCCACCGACAACCGCTTCAAGGGGGCCGACAAGAACGGCGATGGCGGGCTTAGCCGCGAGGAATTTGCCACCACCAAGCAGAAGAAGGCGAAGAAACCCGCCTGCAAATGCTAGCCGATCAGGCCAGCGAAGGCAGCCACTGCGCCAGATCGGCCTTGGCGCGCGCGGTGTAGGCTTCCTTGCGCTGCTTCTTCTTCGTGGAAGGATCGGGCGGCGGAAACAGCCCGAAGTTGACGTTCATCGGCTGATAGGTCTCGGCCTCGGCATCACCGGTGATATGCGAAAGCAGCGCGCCAAGTGCAGACGTGCGCGGCGGCGCGGACCAGTCACGTCCGGCAATTTGGGCCGCCGTCATCAGCCCCGCCAGCAGCCCGACCGCGCCGCTTTCGACATAGCCTTCGCACCCGGTGATCTGCCCGGCAAAGCGGATATGCGGCGCTGATTTCAGGCGGAGCTGTCGGTCCAGCAGGGTCGGCGAATTGAGGAAGGTGTTGCGGTGCAGGCCGCCAAGCCGCGCAAATTCGGCCTGTTCGAGGCCAGGAATCGTGCGGAACACGCGGACCTGTTCGGCATGTTTCAGCTTGGTCTGGAAACCGACCATGTTCCACAGCGTGCCGAGCTTGTTGTCCTGCCGCAGCTGCACCACGGCATAGGGCCAACGCCCGCTGGGATGCTCTGGCGTGGCCCAGTGCGGATTATCCAGCCCCACCGGCTTCATTGGGCCGAAGCGCAGCGTCTCCACCCCGCGCGAGGCCATGACCTCGATTGGCATGCAGCCATCGAAATACGGGGTATTGGCTTCCCATTCCTTGAACTCGGTCTTGTCGCCCGCCAGCAGCTCCTCGCGGAACGCTTCGTATTGCGGGCGCGTCATCGGGCAGTTGATATAGTCGCGCCCGTCGCCGCCCATCGCGAGGCTGGCTTCCGCGCCCTTGTCCCAGCGCGAGGCCATCCACGCCACGTCCATATTGATCGAATCGCGATAGACGATGGGGGCGATGGCATCGAAGAAAGCGAGGCTTTCGGCCCCCGTCGCCGCGCCGATGCTGGAGGCGAGGGCAGGGGCCGTCAGCGGGCCGGTGGCGACGATGGTGAGGCCGTCTGAAGGCAGCACATCGACCCGCTCGCGCACGATTTCGAGCGTGGGCTGGGCCGCGAGCATGGCTTCGACTTCGGCCGAAAACACATCCCGGTCCACCGCCAGCGCTGAGCCTGCGGGCACGCGCGCCTTGGCGGCGGCGGTCATCAGCAAGCTGTCGCACTGGCGCATTTCGTGGTGCAGCAGGCCGACCGCGTTCTTCTCGTCATCATCAGAGCGGAACGAATTGGAGCAGACCAGTTCCGCGAGGCCATCACTGTTGTGCGCTGCCGTCGTATCGCCGCCGCCCCGCATTTCCGAAAGGCGCACGCGAATGCCCCGGCGCGCGAGCTGCCACGCCGCTTCGCTTCCGGCCATGCCGCCGCCGATGATGTGAACCTGATGCGTCATGCCATTCGCATTGGCATTGCGTCTGCCGCGCGGCAAGCCCTAGGAAAGAGCCCGGAAGGGAAGGGGATACAATGCCGCAACGCGCCTTGATCGAACAGCGACCGTGGTTGCTGGCCAGCCTGATCGCGGGGATCAGCTACTGGTTCGTGGCGGAAAGCTGGATTCCCGGCCTCTACCTGATCCTCTGGAAGGGTGCGGGCGTGGGCCTGCTGGCGGTTTATGCTTGGCGGCACCATCCAGTCGCCGATGCACACCGCATCGCGCTCGTCATGGCGCTGGGGGCGCTGGGCGACATGGTGCTGGTGGTGAACTTCACCGGCGGCGCGCTGGCGTTTCTGCTGGGGCACTTGGCCGCCATCGCGCTCTATCTGCGCCATCGCCGCGCGGCCATGGCGGCAGGCGAGCGGATCGCCACGGCGGTCTTGCTGCTCGCTGTGCCCGCAGCCAGCCTTGCCCTCACTGGGCGGCCCGAAGTTGGGCTCTATGCGCTTGGTCTTGGGGGCATGACTGCCGCAGCCTTCGCCAGCAATTTTCCCCGCAGCCAGGTCGCGCTGGGCGCGGTGATGTTCGCGGTGTCTGATCTGCTGATCTTTGCGCAGATGGGGCTGCTGGCGGATAGTGCGCTTCCGCGCCTGCTGATCTGGCCGCTCTACTATTTCGGCCAGTTCCTCATCGCCGTCGGCGTGATTGGCGCGCTGCGGCGCAAGGGGGCGTTCACGGCACCCTGAACGATCAGGGTAGCACCACCGCCCCGTTTGCATCGCGCGTCAGCGGACCATGCGCGGTAATCACGCTCAGGGGCAGCGGCGCGTAGATATGCGGAAACAGCTGCCCGCCGCGCGACGGTTCCCACTTCACCGCATCGCCGAGCGCGGTGAGGTCCACCGCTGCAACGAAGAGGCCGCTCTGCCCGGCAAAGTGCTTGTCCACCGTCTCGGTCACCTGATCGGCGGTGGAGAGGTGGATATAGCCGTCCGCCAGATCGATGGGCGCGCCGGGGAACACGCCGTCGCGCAGCAGCACCGCCATCTGCTCACCGGTCAGCACCTTGTAGGCGGTGGTCATGCCTCCGCAGTACCTTCGGCTTCAACTTCGCCCTCAGCCTCGCCCTCTTCCTCGGCCAGACGGACCGCGCTCACCACGTGCTCGTCGCCCGAAACGTTGAACAGGCGCACACCGGCAGAGCCGCGCCCGATCACGCGCAGTGATTCCAGCGGCAGGCGGATCAGCTTGGCCTGATCGGTGACGAGCATGAGCTGGTCAGCCTGCACCGCCGGGAAGCTCGCCACCACCGGGCCGTTGCGCGCGATGTTGTCGATATTGGTGATGCCTTGGCCGCCGCGGCCCGTGCGGCGATATTCGTAAGCCGAGGACAGCTTGCCATAGCCATTGGCGCAGACGGTGAGGATGAACTGCTCGCGTGCTTGCAGTTCGGCCATGCGCTCTGCGGTCATCGCAGGCTCGCCGTCCTTTTCACCCTTCCACGGAGCGAAGCGGACATATTCCTCACGCTCTTCGGCGCTGGTGCCGACGCGGTGGAGGATCGACAGCGAGATGACCTCGTCGTCGCCCTTCAGCGTCATGCCGCGCACGCCGGTGGAGGTGCGGCTGGTGAACTCGCGCACTTCATCGCCGGCGAAGCGGATGGCCTTGCCCGCGCGGGTGGCGAGGAGCACGTCGTCCGAAGCTTCAAGCAACGCGACGCCGATCAGCCGGTCCGCGTCGCCTTCCTCGAAGCGCATCGCGAACTTGCCGTTGGTGGGAATGTTGGCGAAGGCATCCATCGCATTGCGGCGCACGTTGCCCTTGGCCGTGGCGAAAACCACCGAAAGCTTGCCCCATTCTGCCTCGTCCTCCGGCAGGGGGAGCACGGTCGCGATCGTCTCTCCGGCATCAAGCGCAGGAAGCAGGTTGACCATCGGCCGTCCGCGGGTGGTCGGCCCGCCTTCGGGCAGGCGCCAGACCTTGAGGCGATAGACCTTACCCGCAGTCGAGAAGAACAGCACCGGGGTGTGGGTCGAGGTGACGAACATCGTCGCCACGGCATCCTCTTCCTTGGTCGCCATGCCGCTGCGGCCCTTGCCGCCCCGGTTCTGCGCGCGGAAGGTGGAGAGCGGGGTGCGCTTGATATAGCCATCGAGGGTGATCGTGACGACCATGTCCTCGCGCTCGATCAGATCCTCGTCCTCGATCCCGTCGGCCGGGGCGGTGATCTCGCAGCGGCGCGGCGTGGCGAAGGCATCGCGCACGGCGACGAGTTCCTCGCGCATCACCGCGAAGAGCTTTTCGCGGTCGGCAAGGATGGCGAGGTATTCGGCAATCGCCTTGGCGAGGATTTCGAGCTCGCCGCCGATCTCGTCGCGGCCCAGCGCGGTGAGGCGGTGGAGGCGCAGGTCGAGGATAGCGCGAACTTGCGTTTCGCTCAGCCGGTAGACGCCGCCCGAACCTTCGAGCGCCTCGTCCTCGATGGCTTCGACGAGGCGGATATACTGCGCAATATCGCCAATCGGCCATTCGCGCGCGAGCAGGGTTTCGCGCGCCAGCGCCGGATTGGCCGAAGCGCGGATGATCCGCACGACTTCATCGAGGTTCGAGACCGCAACGACAAGGCCAAGCAGGATATGCGCCCGGTCGCGCGCCTTGTTCAGCTCGAACTTGGTGCGGCGCTGGATCACTTCCTCGCGGAACTGGACGAACGCCTCGATGATGTCGCGCAAGGACAGGATTTCAGGCCGTCCGCCGCGAATCGCCAGCATGTTGGCCGGGAAGTTCGATTGCGCGGGCGTGTTGCGCCACAGCTGGTTGAGCACGACTTCGGGGGTGGCATCGCGCTTGAGATCGATGACGACGCGCACGCCTTCGCGGTTCGATTCGTCGCGGATATCGGAGATGCCTTCGATCCGCTTGTCCTTAGCGGCTTCGGCGATCTTCTCGACCAGGCTGTTCTTGCCCACCTGATAGGGGATCGAGGTGAGCACGATGGACTTGCGCCCTTCACCGCGCCCGCCCTTGGTATCCTCGATCTCGTGGCGCGCACGCATCACGATCGAGCCGCGGCCTTCGGAATAGGCCTTGCGCGCGCCGCTCGTGCCCAGGATCAGCGGGGCGGTCGGGAAATCGGGTGCGGGGATGATCTGGATCAGGTCTTCGTTCGTGATTCCCGGGTTCGCCATATAGGCAAGGCAGCCGTCGATCACTTCGCCGAGGTTGTGCGGCGGAATGTTGGTCGCCATGCCGACCGCAATGCCGCCTGCGCCATTGACGAGGAGATTGGGAAAGCGCGCCGGGAGGACCATCGGCTCGTGTTCCGAGCCATCGTAGTTGGGCTGGAAATCGACCGTGTCCTTGTCGATATCCGCCAGCAGCGAATCCGCCACTTTGGCAAGCCGCGCCTCGGTATAGCGCATCGAGGCTGGCGGATCGGGGTCCATCGAGCCGAAGTTGCCCTGGCCGTCGATCAGCGGCAGGCGCATCGACCAGTCCTGCGTCATGCGCGCCAGTGCGTCGTAGATCGCGCTGTCGCCATGCGGGTGGTACTTGCCCATGCAATCGCCGACGATACGCGCGGACTTGCGATAGGCCTTGGTCGAGGTGAAACCGTTCTCGTGGCTGGTCCACAGGATGCGGCGGTGGACGGGCTTCAGGCCATCGCGCACATCGGGCAGCGCGCGGCTCACGATCACGCTCATCGCGTAATCGAGGTAGCTCGTCTTCATCTCGTCGACGATGTCAATCCGCTGGAACTCGTGGTCCGGCAGCGGAGCAGGCGGGTCGATCAGGCCAGTATCATCGCTCACGTCGGTGGCTTTTCGTTTTGTTATGGGGAATGCTTCAGTCCTAGGCCAAAGCCCTGCCAAACGCCAGAAAACGGCCCGAGTGACACGGCCTTATCCACATATGCGAGCGTGGATCCGCAGCTTTCCTGAACAATGAGACGAAATGGCGTTCAATCCGCGTTCAAGCGGTGGGTTCCATTGCAGCAAGGCGTTGCCAAGACGCCGATTCCGCGTCAGAGGTTCGCCCCGGCGGAAGCTAAGCAAGTGTCCATAACGGACTTGTCCATTCTGCCGATGTTCTGGGATATGGCGCGTGGCAGAAGGGCGATGGAGACCGATCCGGTCCGCCGACATGGGCCAAGAGGAGACGAAGTGATGCGGGGTAATGCAATGAAGTTCGTGGCCGCTCGGGCTGCGCTGGCCGTCGCGCTGTCGACGGGTCTTGCCGGTGGCGCGCTGCTGGGCGCTGCGCCTGCCTTCGCCGCGAAGGAAAAGGAAGCGCCCAAGGCCACCTATTCCAAGGAATTCATCGCCGTTGCCGGTCCGGTCCAGAAGCTGGTGCAGGACGCGCAGGCCGCCAAGGCCAAGGGCACGCCCGACGCTCAGATCAAGGCCTCGCTCGGCGATGCCAACGCGGTGCTGGCCAAGGCCGAAGCTGCGGTGAAGACCGGGCAGGACCGGCTCGCCGCAGGCCAGTTCGCCGTACAGATCGGCGGCTTCCTCGAAGACACCGCCATGCGTTCGCGCGGGATCAAGAACATGATCGACAGCGGGATGCTCGAGCCGGAGAAGGTTCCGACCTTCAACTTCTATCTCGGCAACTTCGCTTATGCTGCCAAGGACTATCAGGGCGCGATCGAGCCGCTGACCAAGGCCGTGCAGGGGAATGTCTCGGAAGACGCGGCAGCTGAAATGCTCGCCGACGCCTACAACGAGCTGAAGCGCCCCGCCGAGGGCCTCGCCGCGCTGAAGGTCGCGCTCGATGCGCGCAAGGCCGCTGGCGGCACGGTGCCGGAATCGTGGTTCCGCCGCGCCAATGTCATTGCCTACAAGAACAAGCTCGGGGCGCAGGCGATCGAATGGTCGACCCTGCTCGTCGGGATTGATCCGAGCCCGCTCAACTGGCTGGGCGCTGGCCAGCTTGCGCGCGAATTCGGCGGCTTCGGCAAGGAGGAATCGCTCGATCTCGGCCGTCTGTTCCTGCGTTCGGGCGCGTTTGACAACGACAAGCAGTACGTGACCCGCGAATTCATCGAATACGTTCAGGCTGCCGACCCGCGTCGTCTGCCGGGCGAAACGGTGAAGGTGATCGAACTCGGCCTTTCGAAGGGCGCGCTGGATACCAGCGACGTGTTCGTGAGCGACTCGCTCAGCCAGGCCAAGGGCCGTATCGCGGCGGACAAGGCCTCGCTCGTCGGTCTCGAAAAGGACGCACGCGCTTCGGCGGACGGCAAGCTTGCGGTCGCCACGGCTGATGCGTATCTCTCGTATGACAACCCCGCCAAGGCCGAGGAGCTCTATCAGCTCGCGCTCACCAAGGGCGGCGCCATCGATATGGACCGCGCCGAAACGCGTCTCGGTATCGCGCAGTACGATCAGGACAAGTTCGAAGACGCAAGGGCCAGCTTTGCAAAGGTCGGCGGCGTCCGCGCCCCGCTCGCGAAGCTGTGGTCGGTTCTTGTGGCACGGAGCGCCAAGCCCTGATCGCCTGAGGCAGGAAGCCAAATGGAAAGGGCGGCCCCGCAAGGGCCGCCCTTTTTGTTTGCTCATCTGGCAGCGGTTTAAACGCAAATCCTCACTGCACTTCGAGAAATTCGCCGCTGTCCTCATCCAGCACGTGCAGGATCCCGTCCGAGATCGCGAAGAACGCGCCGCGCAGGCGCAGTTCGCCCGATGCTTCCTTGCGCCGCACGCAGGGGAACGTGCGCAAGTTGGCGAGGCTGACTTTAACGCCCGCCTGTTCCATTGCCCGCTCTGCCGGGCGGCCCGTGGTGCCGTGCTTGTGCGCCACATCTTCGCGCACGCCGCTCAAGAGGCCGATCCAGTCGTTGATGAAGCCGCCTTCGCCGGGTTCGGTGCCTTCCAGTTCCTGCGTCAGCGCAGCGCGGCAGCCGCCGCACATGCCGTGGCCCAGGACCACGATCTTGCGCACCTTGAGCACCTGCACGGCAAATTCGAGCGCAGCGGAGACACCGTGATAGCCGGGCGAGGTTTCAAACGGCGGCACCAGCGCAGCCACGTTGCGCACCACGAACATCTCGCCCGGATCGGTATCGAAGATCTGCGCCGGATCGACGCGGCTGTCCGAACAGGCGATCACCATCACTGGCGGCTCCTGCCCCTCGCGCAGCTGGTGCCAGCGTTCGACGCGGGGGTTCCACCCGTTTTGCCGGAACCGGCGGTAGCCTTCGACTAGGTGATCGAGTTCGGGAGAGAAGGGTCTGGTCATGTCCAGCCTGTTGCCGCCTACGAATGCATCTTTCAAGTCATGCTTCATGCGCCTATCTGAAGCGCCATGAACGATCAGTCCCCGATTGCCGCGCCAGAGCGCCCGGCGCGTGCCCGCAAGCCCGATTGGATTCGCGTCAAGGCACCCACCAGCAAGGGTTATGAGGAAACGCGCGGACTCATGCGCAGCCTTGGCCTCAACACGGTGTGCGAAGAAGCGGCCTGCCCGAACATCGGCGAATGCTGGACCAAGAAGCACGCGACCGTGATGATCCTCGGCGATGTCTGCACGCGGGCCTGCGCGTTCTGCAACGTCAAGACCGGGATGCCGCGCAAGGTTGACGTGAACGAGCCTGCGCATGTGGCGGAAGCCGCTGCCAAGCTCGGCCTTGAGCATATCGTCATCACCTCGGTGGACCGCGACGACCTGCCCGATGGCGGGGCGGGGCAATTCGTGAAAGTCATTCAGGCCCTGCGCGCCGCGACGCCGAACACCACGATCGAGATCCTGACCCCCGATTTTCGCGGCAAGATGCGCCCTGCGGTCGAGGCGATCATGGCCGCAGGGCCTGACGTCTACAACCACAACCTCGAGACCGTGCCCCGGCTCTATCCCACGATCCGCCCCGGTGCGCGCTACTATGCTTCGCTGCGCCTTTTGGAGGAAGTGAAGCACCATGATCCGCGGGTGTTCACCAAATCGGGCATCATGCTCGGCCTCGGTGAGCAGCGGCTCGAAGTCCATCAGGTGATGGACGACATGCGTTCGGCCGGCATCGATTTCCTGACGATGGGCCAGTATCTCCAGCCCACCCCCAAGCACGCGCCGGTGATCGATTTTGTCACGCCGCAGGCCTTTGCCGCCTATGGCGCGATTGCGCGGGCCAAGGGCTTCCTGCAAGTCGCCGCCAGCCCGCTGACGCGTTCCAGCTATCATGCCGGAGAAGACTTCGCCGAGATGCGCGCCGCGCGCGAGGCGCAGCTGGCCAAGGCCACCGGGAAGGCCTGATCCCACGTGCCGGTGATCAACCAGCAGCGGCACCTCGCGTGGTCGGCGCAGGAGATGTACGACCTCGTCGCGGACGTGAAGCGCTACCCGGAGTTTCTGCCCTGGGTCGTCGCCACGCGCATCAAATCCGATAGCGAGACCGAGATGGTGGCGGACATGATGGTCGGCTTTTCCGCGCTGCGCGAGAAGTTCACCTCACGCGTTCACAAAGACCGCCCGCGCCGCATTGCGGTCGAGTATCTTGACGGCCCGCTCAAGCGCCTTTCAAACACCTGGGTGTTTGCAGATGCCGAGGATGGCGGCTGCGTGATCGACTTCAACGTCGATTTCACCTTCCGCAGCGCGATCTTCGAGGCGCTGGCCGGGCAATACCTCGACCGCGCCTTCCGCAAGATGGTGGCCGCATTCGAAACGCGCGCCGAAAAGCTTTACGGGAGCAAAAGCTCCAGCGCGACCAGCGCCGCCTGAAGCCGCACTTCGGCGCGGGTCTTCGCCGTCTCGAACACTTTCAGTTCGGCCACCACCGCTTCAGGGTCTTCACCGCGTTCGGCCCGCGCGAAGACGACCGTGCCCACCGGCTTTTGCTCGGTGCCGCCATCCGGCCCGGCAATTCCGGTGATCGCCACCGCGACATCGGCGCGCGAATGCTTCAAGGCCCCCTGTGCCATCGACCAGGCCACCGCGACGGACACCGCGCCGAAGGTGTCGATGAGGTCGGTCGAAACGCCCAGCATCTCGTGCTTGGCTTCGTTCGAATAGGTCACGAAGCCGCGCTCGACCACGGCGGATGATCCGGCAATCTCGGTCAGCGCCGCCGTGACCAGCCCGCCCGTGCAGCTTTCGGCAAGGGCGACCATGCGGCCCGCCGCCTTGTTCTCGGCAATCACCCGCGCAGCCAGCGCGGTCAGTTCGGCAGGGATCAGAGTGTCCATCGTTCAGGCAGCCGGGCAGATCGGGAGGTCGGACGGCTTCGAAGCGCCGACCGCGCCGCGCACTTTGGGCTTGTCTGCCATCACGAGGATGAAGGTCACGATCTCGGCCGTGTTTTCCGGCGGCAGGGGGGAGAGCAGCCGCGTGGCACGCTCGATCGCCTTGCACTGGTCGGGCTTGATCCCCTTGGTCACCATCGCCGCGACGAGGCCTTCGGCAAAAGGCTGCAGCGCTTCGTCCGAAAGGGTGGAGACGAGATCCTTCATCTTCACGTCATTGCCGCCCAGCTTGAACAGCGCCGCCTTGGCCTCGGGCCAGGCCGCACCCTTGCGCGCGGCATAGCGCTGCACCAGCCCCGAGCCTTGCGTGGCGAAATAGCCCTGCGGCGAAAGCGTGGGCCGGCAGGTCTTGATCGTGGAATCCATCACGACGGGGAGGGCATAGGTCACGAGGCTCGTCACCTCGCGCTCGCTTAGGCACTCCGGCCCCTGCGCGGCGGCCACTTCGGCCAGACCGAGCGAGGCCATTGCCGCCCCAAACACCATGCTTCGAACCAGCGACATGTCCCTGCGCTCCTTCAAGCTTTCGCGATAACCGTGGCAACCGCCTGCGCGGCAATGCCTTCACCGCGCCCGGTGAAGCCGAGCCGCTCGGTGGTCGTGGCCTTCACGCTGACGGCAGCGATGTCAATCGCCAGAATCGCCGCCAGCCTTGCCCGCATAGCCGCCTTGTGCGGACCAATGCGGGGAGCCTCGCAGATGATCGTGACATCGACATTGCCGATGGCATAACCCGCCGCCGCCACGAGCGTTGCGGCATGGGCGAGAAACCGGTCTGACGAAGCCCCGCGCCACTGCGGATCGGACGGCGGGAAGTGATCGCCGATATCGCCCGCTGCCACCGCGCCCAGCAGCGCATCAACGAGCGCGTGTATTGCGACGTCGGCATCGGAATGCCCGGCAAGCCCTTTGGAATGCTCGATTTTCACACCGCAGAGCCACAGCTCCTCGCCTTCGGCCAAGCGGTGGACATCATAGCCCATGCCGGTGCGCACAGCGGCCAGTGTCATGCTTTCATCCTTCAGGTCTTCCGCAAAGGTCACTTTCTTCAGCCGCTCGTCGCCCGGCACCAACGCGACCGCCAGTCCCGCGGCCTCGGCCACGGCGGCATCGTCCCCGGCATCGGCGGAACCGTTCCACGCGCGGTGCGCGGCAAGGATTACGTCAAAGCGGAATGCCTGCGGGGTCTGCACCCGGTAGAGGCCATCGCGCTCGACGAATGCGCCGCGCAGGCCATCCGCGCCGCGCACCACGCTATCGACGACAGGGAGCACCGGAATGGCTCCAGGGTGCTGGTCCAGCGCCGCAATCAGGGCGGCGATGACGGGTGGCGGCAGATCAGGCCGCGCGGCATCATGGATCAGCACGAGGCCGGGGGCTGCGGCCTCCAGCGCTTCCAATCCGGCGCTCACCGAACCTTGCCGGCTTGCCGCGCCATGCACGAAGCGCACACCGGGCAGCCCGGCAAGCGCCTCGGCAGCGGTTTCTTCCCAGTTCGCCGGGATCACGACGACAATTGGGCTGACACCTGCCGTTGCCAGCGCTTCCACCGAATGGCGCACCAGAGGCTTGCCCCGCCACAGCGCGAACTGCTTGGGCACGCTGCCGCCCGCGCGCAGACCCTGCCCGGCGGCAACGACGACAGCAGCAACAGGGGCTGCAACCGGGGCAGGGAAGGGCGCGTTCATGCATCGCCCCTTACAGTCCTTGCCGCAAACCGCGCAATCGACTAAGCGCATGCCTCTTTTTTAGGCACACTTCCGATGACCGAACTTCCCGCTCCGCCCCAACTCGCGCCGATCATGGTCGGCCCCGTGCGCATCCCGCAGCCGGTGGTGCTCGCGCCAATGACCGGGGTCACCGATCAGCCGTTCCGCACGATGGTGCGCCGCTTCGGCTCGGGGCTCAACGTGACCGAGATGATCGCCAGCCCCGCTGCGATCCGGGAAACGCGCCAGTCGGTCCAGAAAGCGGCATGGCACCCGACCGAAGAGCCGGTCTCGATGCAGCTCATGGGCAACGAGCCCGCGCAGATGGCCGAAGCGGCCCGCATTTCCGAAGCCAAGGGCGCGGCGATCATCGATATCAACATGGGCTGCCCGGTGCGCAAGATCGTCAGCGGCGATTGCGGCTCGGCGCTGATGCGCGATATTCCGCTCGCCACCGCGCTGATCGAGGCGACCGTTAAAGCCGTGAAAGTGCCGGTCACTGTCAAGATGCGCATGGGTTGGTGTCATGACAGCCTGAACGCCCCGGAACTTGCGCGGATTGCGCAGGATCTCGGTGCACAGATGATCACTGTGCATGGCCGCACGCGCAACCAGATGTACAAGGGCTCCGCCGATTGGGCCTTCGTGCGCCGGGTAAAGGAGGCGGTTTCGATCCCCGTGATCGTCAACGGCGATATCTGCGGGATCGATGACGCCGCCAAGGCCATCGAGCAAAGCGGCGCGGACGGGTTGATGATCGGGCGCGGGGCTTATGGAAAGCCCTGGCTGCTCGGCCAGGTCATGCATTGGCTCGATACCGGCGAATATCGTCCGGAGCCCGGCATCGCCGAACAATATGCCCTGATCATAGAGCATTACCACGCAATGCTGGAGCATTATGGCACGGTGACCGGCGTCAACATGGCGCGCAAGCACCTTGGCTGGTTCACCAAGGGCCTTGCCGGTTCGGCCGAGTTCCGCAACCGCGTCAACTTCATCGACGACCCAAAGGCCGTGCTCGCCTCGCTGGCCGAATTCTACGCCCGCGCCATAGCGGTGTCCGGGGCTGCTCCGGCTGGCCGCGCCGCTGCATGAGCGGCCCAGGCGACTGGCGCAAAGGCGGCGAGAACGCGCGGCCCGATCCCAAACGCATCGTCGCCAGCCTGCCGCTGGCCGTCATCACGCTTGCCCCTGATCTCACCATCGCCACAGTCAATCCCGCCGCCGAACAGCTCGCGGGGCAGGGCGCGCGCCGCCTCGTCGGCAAGGCGGTCGAGGATGTCTTCGGCTTCGAGGAACAGCTCATCCTGCGCCGCCTCGGCGAAGGCGAAGCGCAGCTGTTCGCCCGCGATTCGCTGGTGCGCGTGCTAGGCGCTCCCGCGCGCCGGTTTGACGTCATGACCGCACCGATTGCCTATTCGCCCGGCTGGCAGCTGCTGGCGCTGGGCGAGGCGGTCGGCGTCGAGGCGCTTTCGGGCGATGGCGGCGGGGCCGGGGCAGGCGAGGGCACCCCGCTGCGCGCGCCCGAAGTCCTCGCGCACGAAATCAAGAACCCGCTGGCGGGCATTCGCGGCGCGGCGCAGCTCCTTGGCCGCAAGCTGGGGGATGCCGACCGCGCGCTCACCGAACTGATCACGGGCGAAGTCGACCGGATCGCCAAGCTGGTCGATCAGATGCAGTCGCTCTCGCGGCGCGGGCGCGAACCGGATGCGCCGTGCAACCTCCACGAAGCGGTGCGCCGCGCACAGGCGGTGGTCGCGGCCGGGCACGGCGGGTTTGTGGTCGAGGAAGAGTTCGATCCATCGCTTCCGCCGATCATGGCCAATGCCGACGCGCTCGTGCAAGTCCTGCTCAATCTCTTCACCAATGCGCGCGAGGCGTGCGAGACCGCGCATGAGCCGCGCATCGCCGTGCGCACGCGCTTTGCCAGCGGTATCCAGCTCCACGCCGGTCCGGGCGGCAAGCCGCTGCGCCTGCCCATCGAACTGCGCGTCAGCGACAACGGCCCTGGTATCGATCCGGCCTTGCGCGATCACATCTTCGACCCCTTCGTCACCGGCAAGAAGAACGGGCAGGGCCTCGGCCTCGCGCTCGTGCAGAAGCTGGTGCGGGAAATGAATGGCCGGGTGACGCACGACCGCGATGAAGTGCGCGGGTGGACGCATTTCCGGCTCCATTTGCCGGTTGCAGGAAGCCAAAAGCCATGAAAAGCCGGATCCTGCTGGTCGAGGACGATGCGTCCATCGCGCTGGTGATAACCGCCGCGCTCGAAGCGGAAGGCTACACCGTGTCGCACTGCGTCTCGATCAGCGAGCGCGACCGGCTGCTCGGTGAAACCCACTTCGGCCTCATGCTCACCGATGTCATGCTGACCGACGGCGACGGCATGGAAACGCTGGACCGCGTGCGCGAGGCCGCGCCGCAGATGCCGGTGATCATCCTTTCGGCGCAGAACACGCTCGATACCGCCGTGCGCGCCAGCGATACCGGGGCGTTCGAATACTTCCCCAAGCCCTTCGATCTCGATGAACTGGTGCGCACCGTTCGCCAGGCCATCGGCTCCGGCGAGAGCGCGGGCGCTGAAGACTTGGCCGAGGATGTTGCCCCCGGCTTGCCGCTGGTTGGCCGCAGCCCGGCGATGCAGACGGTCTACCGCATGATCACGCGGGTGCTGCGCAACGATCTCACCGTGCTGATCCTCGGCGAATCCGGCACCGGCAAGGAGCTTGTGGCCGAGGCGATCCACCAGCTCGGCAATCGCAGTGCCGGGCCGTTCATTGCGGTCAACACCGCCGCGATCCCCGGCGATCTCATCGAAAGCGAGCTGTTCGGCCACGAGAAGGGCGCGTTCACCGGCGCCGTCACGCGCCGCATTGGCAAGTTCGAGCAGGCGCGGGGCGGCACGCTGTTCCTCGATGAAATCGGCGACATGCCGCTGGAAGCCCAGACGCGGCTGCTGCGCGCGCTGCAATCGGGCCGCATTCGCCGCGTGGGCGGGACCGAGGAAATCACCCTCGATTGCCGCATCGTCGCCGCGACAAACCGCGATCTCGTGCCCATGATCGCAGCGGGCACGTTTCGCGAAGACCTCTACTACCGCCTTGCCGTCGTGCCCATCGAACTTCCGCCCTTGCGCGAACGGGCCGACGATATCGAGGCGCTCGCCCGCCATTTCCTGGTCCGCGCCGCCGCCGAAGGATTGCCGCGCCGCCAACTGACAGCCAGCGGCGCGGCGCTGCTCGCCAGCCAGCCCTGGCGCGGCAACGTGCGCGAACTGCGCAATTTCGTCTACCGCCTCGCGCTTCTGGCGCGTGATGAGATGATCGATGCCGCCGCGATCGAACCGCTCCTCGCACAAGATCGCGCGCAGCCGCCCGCTGGCCATGCCGCGGCTACGGGTGCCGCCGATTTCGCCGAGGCGCTCGCCAATTGGCTGGTGGACGAGCAGCCTGCCGAGGGCGAACTCTACAGCGCTGCACTCGCCGCGTTCGAGCGCCCGCTGTTCCTCCACGCGCTCACCGTGACGGGCGGCAACCAGCTGCGCGCCGCCCGCCTGCTGGGCATCAACCGCAACACTTTGCGCAAGCGGCTCTCGGACCTCGCCATCAATCCGGACGACGTCACCCCGCGCGACTGACGGTACTTTCCCGCCACATGCAGTTTGCCGCGATTTTACGCGGTTTCGTCGAATCAACTTGCAATGCTGCAACAGCGGTGTTGTATATCGGCAACGATGGCACAGAACGGCAAAGGCGGCATGCGGCGCTCACCAAGGTGGTATCGCCGCCTTCTGGTGGCGATGCGCCGCGCCAATGTGTTTCTGGTGCTGGAAATGACCGCGACCATGGCGCTGGCGCTGATGATCACGGTCACGTGGATGGCGCTTTCCGCCATCGGCAATTCCAACCAGCTCCTGCCATCGCGTCTCACCGCCAGCCTGCTGATAGGCACGCTGGTGCCCGCGATGGCGCTGATCGTGCTGATCGGGCGGCGGCTCGCGCTGCGCCGGGCCGCGCGCAGCGTGCTGGGCAGCAGCGGGCGGCTCCATGTCCGGCTGGTCTGGCTGTTCTCGCTGATTTCCGCGATCCCGACGCTGCTCGTCGTGGTTTTCGCCTCGCTGCTGTTCCAGTCCGGCGTCGAGTTCTGGTTCTCAGACAATTCACGCGGCATGCTGGAAAACGCCAACAGCCTCGCGCGCGGCTACTATGCCGATAAACTGCGCGATGTCGGCAACGAAAGCGTCGCCATGGCCGGAGACTTGCGCGACTATCTGGGCCAGGCCCCGATCACCAGCCAGGACTTTGCCGAGGGCTATTCGTGGCAGGTGATCAACCGCAAGCTTAACGAATCCGCGCTGATTGAGCGCGGCCCCGATGGCACCTTGCGCACAGCGGCCATTGTCGATCCCGCCCGCAGCGAACAGCGCGAACGCGTCACGCCCGCCCAGCTGGCGCGGATCGATGCGGGCGAGCCGGTTGTCGTCACCGCCTCTGCGGCGCGCATCGAAGCGGTCACTCCGGTTGACCGGACACGCGGCATCTACCTCTATGTCGCGCGCAATTCCGATGCGCTCGCGCTCAACCAGTGGCAGCGTGCCCAGAGCGTGCTCAAGGCTTACGATTTCCTCACCCGCCGCGCGCGCGCGCTGCAATTGCGTTTCAACATTGCGCTGCTGGTGATCTCACTGGCGCTCGTCGCCCTCGCCGTATGGGTCGCGCTGCGCTTTGCCGATCGGCAGGTGGCCCCATTGGTCGAACTCGTTTCAGCCGCGCGCAATGTGGGGAGTGGGAACTTCGCGATGCGCGTGCGGGCCGGTAATGGCACCGATGAAGTCGGCCTCCTCGCCCGCGCGTTCAACCGCATGACCGCGCAGCTGGAAGCGCAGACGCAGGCGCTCGTCAGCGCCAATGCCCAGCTCGAAGTGCGCCGCGCCTTCATCGAGGCGGTGCTTGAATCGATCACCGCCGGGATCGTCTCGGTCGACCGCGAAGGCCGCATCCGCCTGATCAACAGCTCGGCGCAGGCGCTGATGCGCGATGGGCCGGAAAGCAGCGGCGTTGCCGATCCCATCGGTGCGCCGCTCACCGATGTCGCCCCCCAGTTGGCCCAGTTCGTCGCCAGCGGAGAGCGCAGCGGTGTCGTGACGATGGCCAAGGGCGGCGATCTGCTCACCCTCGCGGTCAAGGTTACGGCGGACCGCAACGGCCACGTGATCACGTTCGAGGACATCACCCGCCAGCTGCTCGATCAGCGCCGCGCGGCATGGTCCGACGTCGCGCGACGCATCGCGCACGAGATCAAGAACCCGCTCACCCCAATCCAGCTCGCGACCGAGCGCCTCAAGCGCCGCTATCGCCGCCAGATCGAAACCGACCCCGAATTGTTCGAGGAACTCACCGCCACGATCATCCGCCAGGTCGGTGATCTCAGGCAGATGGTCGATGAATTCTCCTCGTTCGCGCGCCTGCCCAAGCCAGTGTTCCGCCCGGAGGACGCCAGCGACCTCGTGCGCCAGTCACTGTTCCTGCAGGAAGTCGCCCACAGCGCGATCACCTTCAGCTTCCGGCAGGAAGGCGAAAGCGGCGGGGAGGGGCCAGTGCCGATCGAGGCCGACCGCCACCAGTTCGGCCAGGCGATGACCAACGTCCTCAAGAACGCGATCGAGGCCATCGAGCAGCGCGCCAAGGGGCAGGATATCGCCTATCGCGGCCGGATCGCCGTCACCCTGCTCGCTGAACGCCATGCCGTCACCGTCACCGTGGCAGACAACGGCGTGGGCCTGCCTGCCGAGCGCGACCGCATTCTCGAACCCTACATGACCACGCGGGAGAAGGGCACGGGCCTTGGCCTCGCGATCGTCAACAAGATCGTCGAGGAACACGGCGGCACCATGGCCTTCACAGCCAACGAGGAGGGCGGCACATCTGTGATCATGCGCATCGCCCGCAATCCGCTCGCCGCCGAAGCACTGACCGAAACGCCAACCACCATTACCGCCAACCGCTAGACCAGACTTTCAGGACACCACCACCGATGGCACTCGACATCCTCATCGTGGACGACGAACGCGATATCCGCGAACTGGTCGCCGGCGTACTTAGCGACGAAGGCTATGGCTGCCGCACCGCCGCCGACAGCACCGCCGCGCTGGCCGCAATCGATGAACGCCGCCCCAGCCTCGTCCTGCTCGACGTGTGGCTTCACGGCAGCCCGATGGACGGGCTCGAAGTGCTCGACGAGATCAAGAAGCGCGAACCGGAACTGCCGGTGATCATCTTCTCGGGCCACGGCAACATCGATACGGCGGTCTCCGCCATCGGGCGCGGCGCGATGGATTTCCTCGAAAAGCCGTTCGAAGCCGAACGCCTGCTGCTTCTCGTCGAACGCGCGACCGCGACCGAACGCCTCCGCCGCGAAAACGCGCGGCTGCGGCAGGGCCTGTCGATGGCCGATGGCTTCACTGGCAATTCGGGCGCGATCAACACGGTGCGTGCCACCTTGAAGCGCGTTGCCAACACTGGCAGCCGCCTGCTCATCACCGGCCCCGCAGGATCGGGTAAGGAAGTCGCCGCGCGGCTGCTCCATTCGTGGAGCCCGCGCGCCGATCACGCCTTCGTCACGGTCAATTCCGCGCGCATCACGCCCGAACGCTTCGAACAGGAGCTGTTCGGCGAGGAGATCGACGGCAAGTTGGTGCGGGCCGGCCTCCTCGAAATGGCCGATGGCGGCACGCTGTTCCTTGATGAAGTGGCGGAAATGCCCGCGTCCAGCCAGGCCCGCATCCTGCGCGTCCTCACCGAGCAATCGTTCGTGCGCGTCGGCGGCCACCGCCAGATCCGCGTTGATGTGCGCGTCGTCTCGTCCACGTCGCGCCCGCTCGAAAAGGAAATCGCCGAGCGCCGCTTCCGCGAGGACCTTTTCTACCGGCTCAACGTCGTGCCCGTCTCGATCCCCTCGCTGATCGAGCGGCGCGAGGATATCCCCGCGCTCGCCGACCACTTCTTCTCGCGCTACGCCAACGAGCAGGGCGTCCCGCCGCCCGCGATCTCACCCGAAGCGATCGCGGCGATGCAAAGCTACGACTGGCCCGGCAATGTGCGCCAATTGCGCAATGTGGTCGAACGCACGATCATCCTCGCCCCGCGTGAGCGCCTCACCCGCATCGATGCCGACATGCTCCCCGCGGAAATCGTCCTGACCAGGCTAGGTGGTGATACGAGCACGTCGGCGCTGATGGGTGTGCCTCTGCGAGAGGCGCGCGAGAACTTCGAGCGCGAGTATCTCAAGGTCCAGATCCGCCGCTTCTCCGGCAATATCTCGAAGACCGCGAGCTTCATCGGCATGGAACGCTCGGCACTTCACCGCAAGCTCAAGCTTCTCGGCATGGCAGATCGCCGCGAGGACGAGGATCTCGACTGAACAGAGACGGCTAGAACAGCGGCATCGATTTTGCCCCTGTACGAAGCTGCAGTCCCGACATAGACTAGCTTTTGATAACCGGCGTAGTGCCGCGCAAACCTCTGACCGGATTCGGCGAAAGCCGATGCCGGCAGGGTGGGTGCAGTCCTCCGCCAGATCGTGTCTCGCTGCCGCAGGGTAGTGGGCCGCCAAAAAACGAAAGGACATACCCTCGATGACTGGTAGAACCCTATCTGCGCGCCCCCGGGCCAAGGTTGAAGCCGCTCCCGCCAGCGAAGCAGCCACGCCTGCCGCAGCAGCTCCCTCCGCTCCCGCTCCGCTTGTCGCCGGCAAAGGGCAGAACCTTCAGGACGTGTTCCTCAACTTCCTGAGAAAAAACAAGATTCCGGTCACAATGTTCCTCGTGAAGGGCGTCAAGCTGCAAGGCATCGTCACCTGGTTCGATAATTTCTCAATCCTGCTGCGCCGCGATGGCCAATCCCAGCTGGTCTACAAGCACGCGATCTCCACGATCATGCCGGGCCAGCAGATCGGTGCCGCGCACTTCGCGCCGGGCAGCGATGATGCCGCCAAGAAGCGCCTGCTGCAGGACGTGTTCCTCTCCAGCGTGCGCGATGCCGGGGTGCAGGTAACGATGTTCCTCGTCAACGGCGTCATGCTTCAGGGCCGCGTCGCTGCCTACGATCTGTTCTGCATGCTGCTGGAACGCGAAGGCTACGTCCAGCTTGCCTACAAGCACGCCGTCTCCACCATCCAGCCCGCCGGTCATGTCGATCTGTCCGGCGAATGGGAGGGTGAGGCATCCTGATCAAAGCCATGGGTGCCGCCGCATGAGCGGGTTTGAATTCGGCCGCGAGACCGAGCTCGTCGGGGAAGTCACGCGCGGCGCCCGCAGCGTCGTCGTGCTTCCCGACTTGCGGCAGCGCGCCAGCCACGGCGTTGGTCTGGATGTGGAATCGCGGCTGGAAGAAGGGCAGGGGCTTGCCCGCGCGATTGGCCTCGATGTAGTCGATGCCTTTGCGCTGCCGATCCGCGCGGTGCGTCCCGCCACGCTGTTCGGCGAGGGGCAGGTCCAGAAGATCAGCGTGGCGATCAACCAGTCCGATGCCGAACTGGTCATTGTCGATGGCGCGCTGTCTGCGATCCAGCAGCGCAATCTGGAAGACAAGCTCGAACGCAAGGTCATCGACCGTACCGGGCTGATCCTCGAAATCTTCGGCGAACGCGCGGCGACCGCAGAAGGTCGCCTCCAGGTCGAGCTTGCCCACCTCGATTATCAGGCCGGGCGCCTTGTGCGCAGCTGGACTCACCTCGAGCGCCAGCGCGGCGGCTTCGGCTTCCTCGGCGGCCCGGGCGAGACGCAGATCGAGGCCGACCGCCGCCTGATCCGCGGCCGTATGGCGCGCATCCGGCGCGAGCTCGAACAAGTCCGCCGCACCCGCGGCCTGCACCGTGAACGCCGCCAGCGTGCGCCCTGGCCGGTGATCGCGCTCGTCGGCTATACCAATGCGGGAAAATCCACGCTTTTCAATCGGATGACCGGCGCTGACGTCATGGCGCAAGATCTGCTGTTCGCCACGCTCGATCCCACCATGCGCGCCATCCGCTTGCCGGGTCTTGAAAAGGCGATCCTGTCAGACACCGTGGGCTTCATTTCCGAACTGCCCACCCAGCTCGTCGCCGCCTTCCGCGCCACGCTTGAGGAAGTGACCGCGGCTGACGTCATCGTCCACGTCCGCGATATCGCCAATCCCGCCACCTCGGCGCAGAAGCTCGAAGTCGAGGAAATCCTCGCTGATCTCGGCGTGATCGGGGAAGGGGGAAGCCTCGTCCCGATCATCGAGGCGTGGAACAAGTGGGATCTTCTCAGCCCCGACGACCGCGCCATGCGCCGCGATCTGATCGCCGCCAGGGTGCCGGAGCGCAAAGTCGTGCCGATCTCGGCCCAGACGGGCGAAGGCGTCGAAGACCTCGTTACGCTCCTCAGTGAACTTCTCACGGGCGGCGCTCAAGTGCTTGAATTGTCGGTTCCGATGGCAGACGGCCAGAAACTGGCTTGGCTCCATGCCCACGGCGAAGTGCTGTCGGAAGTTCAGATCGAGGACGAGCAGGGCACACCCGTGCAGCGCCTGACCGTGCGGCTCACGCCCCGTGAACTCGGTCGCTTCGTGCAGATGTGATCAGCGCTCGGCGGCTTTGACCTGCTGCCAGAGGTCTTCCTGCTCGTCGAGTGACAAGGCCGGGAACGCCGCACCGGCAAGAGCTTCCATCCCGCGAAACCGCCGCTCGAACTTGGCATTGCCATGACGCAGCGCATCCTCGGGCGCGATGCCATAGCGGCGCACCAGATTGACCGCGGCAAACAGCAGGTCGCCCGCTTCATCGAGCTTTTCAGCCTCGCTCTTCGCCGCAGCCAATTCGTCCAGTTCCTCAATTACCTTGGCACGCGGTCCGGCAGTATCCGGCCAGTCAAACCCGACCCGCGCCGCGCGTTTCTGCAGCTTTTCCGCGCGCATCAGCGCGGGCAAGGCCAGAGCCACACCGTCCAGCGCGCTCGTCGCGCCCTTGGCGGCGCGCTCGGCGGCCTTCTGCGCTTCCCAGCGCACCTCGCGCGATTGGCCCTGATCCGCCGCATCGCCAAAGATATGCGGGTGCCGCTCGGTCATCTTGTGCGAAATCGCTTGGGCCACCGCATCGAAATCGAACGCGCCAAGCTCCTCGGCCATGCGCGCATGGAACACGACCTGCAGCAGCAAATCGCCAAGCTCCTCGCGCAGCGCGGGCAAGTCATCCCGTTCGATCGCGTCGGCCACTTCGTAGGCTTCCTCGATGGTGTACGGCGCGATGGTGGCGAACGTTTGCGCGACATCCCATTCGCAGCCGTTCAGCGGATCACGCAGCCGTGCCATGATCCCCAGCAAGCGTGCGATCCCCGACGCGGAAGCGGTAAGGCCGATAGGGGAGACCCCGGGAGTAGAGCTCATATCGGCTATCCTTGTTTCTGCAAAGTAGAGAAGTCCCTATTTCCGCCAGATAGAAATGTCACCGGTTGATGCAGCGGGGGCTGCGTGGAGCCCTTCCGTCTTGCGCAGCGCAGTCCCCGCTGGTGCGCTGGTCTTGCGGTGACAGAGCCCGTGGACCCGCTGCTTTGCAGTGGGCTCCCTCACACGGACTCCAGCATGCGCTGCGCTGCTTCGTTCGGGGTCAGCCGGGGAAGGGGAGGACGGCCACGCTTGCGCTTGACCGGTGCGCCTTCCTGCGGCTGCGGGGGCGGGAACATATGTGCGCCCTGAGATCTTCGGCAGGGCTCGTTGTTGTTGCGCTTCCTCGGGGGCAACAACTCTTGCATCGCCTTGGCCATCGCCAGCGCCGCATCGAGATGCTTGTTCTCAACGATGGCTGCCTGGTTGACCTGCCGGATCTTGTCGAACACCCGGTAGGGCAGGACGTGCTCCTCGTGACGTATCTCGAGCCGGCCGTCAGGATACTCGCACACGTCGACCCGCTTGCCCGCCAGCGGTCGGCTGACCTCGGTAGGCTCGAGGATGATCAGCGCCTTGTTGTAATGCAGCGTCAGCGCCTGCGTCACCGTACGCTGCTCGCGCCAAACCATCTCGGCCTTGAGATCGTCATGCGGGGCAAGGGGGCGATGCACATCGCGCGGATCGAACGGCGCCTTGGCGAACCGCTGGTTGTGGCGCGCCATATAGCCCGGCAGGAACGCGTTGGCCTCGGCAATCGTCGAGATGCCTTCCAGCCGCATCGCCTTGACCAGGCGGTCCTGCAGCGTCCCGTTGGCGCGCTCGACACGGCCCTTGGCCTGCGGCGAGTTGGCGCAAATGATCTCGATGTTGAGCGCCTCCAGCGACCGGCCGAAGTGGGTCATGCCGTCGCCCTTGGCCGATGCGGTGTTGTTCCGGAACACACCGTGCTTGTCCGAGTAGATCGCCACCGGCTTGCCGTGTGCCTCGATATAAGCGGTCATTGCATCCATGTAGGCGAACGTGTTCTCGCTCTCGACCATCCTGAGGTGCATCAGCTCGCTCCAAAGCCCGGCCTCAATCATCAGCTTGCGGAGCGTCTCGTGCGAAATGGTGATCTGGTGCCGCTCGGACAGATACTCGGCGGCCAGGGTCGGTCCGAAATCGGCGTAGTGCTCGCGCACCAGAGTAATGACCCGCTGACGAAAGGCGTCGCTGTGACGCCGGTTGCTTGGGCGACCACGCCGCCGTGAAACAAGACCTTCGGGGCCCTCGGCCCGCAAACGAAGGAGCAATCGGCCGACCTGACGACGCGTCAATCCCAGAAGGGTCGCCGCATCTTCGACCCGCAGCTCGCGGCGCGTCACCCGAAGCAGCGTATCATACCGCGAAAGCTCGCCACGGCTCATGGCCACCACCGTCATAAGCGCATCCTCCACAGCAGAGGATGACCACGCCGCCACGGACCGCGAGCACCCATTGCAATGGGACATCTCTATTTTGCGGGATGGGACATTTCTACTTTGCGCCTTCAATCCTTGAGTTCGATAATAATTATTATGTTAAATGAATGGTCACGCAATCAGCGCCGATACCCCGCAAACGCCAGCGCTGCGGCAAGGATAATCACACCCCAAGCCGCCGCCATCATCATCCCGGAGGAAAGCTTCAGCCCGCGCAGCCTTCCGTTTCCCAACACAAGCACGAGCGCCATCACAATGCCGATCAACGCGACGAACTTGTCCGGCGTCACAGCACAATCTCCATCCCGTCAAAGCCCGGCTCGACATGCCCTGGCGTTTCGTCACACAAAGTCCGGTAATCCATGCTCTTGTCGAGATGTGTCAGCACCGCGCGGCCCGCCCGGCAGGCCTCGACCAATTCGAGCGACATCGCCAGATGTGCGTGCGTGGGATGCGGCTGCCGCCGCAAGGCATCGACAACCAGCACGTCGACCCGGTCAAAAAGTGCCACCAATTCACCGGTAATCGCACTGAAGTCCGTTGCGTAACCGATTGACTTTCCGCCTTGTTCAAACCGGAAAGCGGTCGTCTGCGCCGGTCCGTGCGGCATCTGGCAATGCGTCACGCCGATGCCTGCTACCATGCGCACCCGGTCGAGATTGTCGAGATTGCAGATCGTGTGGTAACCGTGCTGACCGGCAAAGACATAGCCGAAGCGCTGCCGCAGCCGCCGCACCGTCTCGTCTGCCGCATAGCCCGGGATCGGCGCGCCGCGCCCCATCCGCAGCGGCCTCAGATCGTCGATGCCATGCGTATGGTCGGCATGGTCATGCGTCCAGACCACGCCATCGATCCGCCCGATCCCGGTCGCCAACAGCTGCTGCCTGAGATCGGTCGGCGTATCGACCAGAATGCGCCCGCCATCCGCGCCTTCCACCATGATCGCCACACGCGTGCGCCGGTTTCGCGGCTCATCCGGATCGCAGTCACCCCAATCGTTGCCGATGCGCGGCACCCCGGTGGACGTGCCGGAACCCAGGACGATCAGCTTCATGCCTGCGCCTTGGCAAACAAGCGAAAGAAGTTCGCGCTGGTCCGCTCGGACAAATCCTCTGCGCTTGTGCCGCGCAAGTTGGCGACAAACGCGCACGTATCCGAAACAAACGCCGGCTCGCAGACTTTGCCGCGATGCGGCACTGGCGCAAGGAACGGCGCATCAGTTTCCACCAGCAGCCGGTCATCAGGAACTTCGGCAGCAAAGGCCTGCAAGTCCTTGGCATTGCGGAATGTGACGATGCCGGAAATCGAGATTGTCAGCCCCAGATCGAGAACCGCGCGCCCGAACGCTGCGCTCGCGGTGAAGCAATGGATCAGCGCCGGGAATGTGCCTTCGGCCATTTCCTCGGTCAGGATACGCAGCGTGTCATCCTCGGCATCGCGCGTGTGGATCACGATGGGCAGCCCGGTTTCGCGCGCCACGCCGATATGGACGCGAAACAGGTCCTGCTGCACCTGTCGGTCCGAATGGTCGTAGTAGTAGTCGAGCCCGGTTTCGCCGATCGCGATCACTTTCGGGTCCGCAGCGGCCGCCCTTAGTGCTTCCGCGCCAAGATCGGCATGGGCGTCGGCTTCGTGCGGGTGAATGCCTATGCTGGCCCAGACATCCGGCTCGCGGTGCGCAGTGGCGACCACGGCATCCCATTCGCTCTGCCGCGTCGAAATATTGAGGAAGCCCGTAATGCCCCGCGCCCGCGCGCGCGCCAGAACGTCGGCCTGCGTCTCGATCAGGCCCTTGTAGTTGAGGTGGCAGTGCGAATCGATCAGCATCAGTCGGCGGCTTCCTCGGGCAGCTCAAGCCGGGGAAAGGCCGGGCTCGGTGCAGCAAGCCGTTCGCCCGTGGCCACGCGAGCGAGGAACCAATCTGCCTTCGCAAGCGCGGTGATGCCGCGCTCGTCACCAGGAATACCCAGCTGATCCAGAACTTTGTCTGCCGCAGTTGGCACCACGGGTCGGATTGCGATGGTCAGGTCGCGGATCGCCATGAACAGCGTCATCAGCACGGCGCGCATCCGCTGCGGATCGCTCTTGCGCAGCGCCCAGGGCGCCTGCTCGTCGACATACTGGTTGCAGGCAAACACAGCGCGCATCCACGCATCGATCCCGGCCGAGAAATTCAACGCGGCGAATTCGCGCGGCAGTTCATCGTGGCACGCCTCGAACACTGCGGCGAGCAGCTTGTCGTCCGCTTCGGCACTCGAAAACTTGACCAGTTCGCCATCCATATTCTTGAAAATCATGGAAAGCGTGCGCTGCACCAGATTGCCATAGCTGTTCGCCAGCTCGGCATTGCAGCGGGTGACGATAGCTTCGGGCGAATAGGAACCGTCCTGCCCGAACACGACGTCGCGCATCAGAAAGTAGCGCAGCGTGTCGACGCCAAACGTCTCCGCCAGCGCTAGCGGATCGGTCACGTTGCCGAGCGACTTCGATTCCTTCTGCCCCCGGTTGAGCAGGAAGCCGTGGCCGAACACCTGCTTGGGCACCGGCAGCCCAGCGCTCATCAGGAAGGCCGGCCAGTAGATCGTGTGGAAGCGCACGATGTCCTTGCCGATCAGGTGCAGGTCGGCTGGCCAGTATTTCGCATAATCGCCTGATTCGTCGGGAAAACCAAGGCCGGTGATATAGTTCGTCAGCGCATCGACCCACACGTACATGACATGGTTGTCGCTGCCCGGAACTTTTACGCCCCAATCGAAGCTGGTGCGCGATACCGAAAGATCGCGAAGGCCTTGCGAAACGAACGCGATCATCTCGTTGCGTCGGCTTTCGGGGCGGATGAACTCCGCGTTTTCGCGGAACAACGCGAGCAGCGGCTCCTGATACTTCGACAGGCGGAAGAACCAGCTTTCCTCCACCGTCCATTCGACCGGCGTGCCCTGCGGGGAAAGCTTCTCCCCCCCTTCCCCGTCGATCAGTTCGCTCGCGTCGTAGTACGCTTCGTCGCGCACCGAGTACCAGCCTTCGTAGCGGTCGAGATAGAGATCGCCATTGGCTTCCATCCGCCGCCACAGCTCCTGCGTGGAGGCATGATGGCGCGGCTCGGTCGTGCGAATGAATACGTCGTAATCGACATTCAGAGCATCGGCCATAGCACTGAAATGACTGGTCATTTCGTCCGCCAGCTCGGCCGGAGTGATGCCCATGTCGCGCGCCTTCTGCGCCATTTTCAGGCCGTGCTCGTCGGTCCCGGTCTGAAAGCGCACATCGCGCCCCATCGCCTTGTGAAAGCGGGCGATGACATCTGCAGCAATCGCCTCATAGGCATGGCCGATATGCGGCTTGCCGTTGGGATAGCTGATGGCGGTGGTGATATAGTAAGGCTCGCCCATGGGCTGCGATTGTCCTTGGCTTGGCAAGGCCGAAGCGCGAGTTGCTTCAGGCCGCGTTCTCCCTAGTCCGGGCCACCGATGCCAGCAAGCCGCCGATTTCCAGCAACAGCAGCGCAGGCTCGAAGTTGTAGGTGGGCGCCTGTGCGGCAAGCTGTGCCAGCGCGGCATGGGCCTCCACAATCCGCAGCCGCGCTCCATCATCGCAGCGCGCCAGCGCGGACACCAGCACCCGCCGCGCCACTTCGATCGCCGCCAGCAGCCGTTCCCGGTCCGGCCGCATGCCGAGCGCCGTGGAAAGCTCGCCCCGCAGCGCCAGATCGCCATCGCCCTCGGTCACGATCCGCGTCATGAGCTGCCAGGCCCCGCCAAGCTCCCGCTCGGCAAACGCGAGAGCCGCCCCCGGTGCGCCGCTCCCCGCCGCAATCGCTGCCTCCCGCGCCGCGCCGCCCAGTTCGGGCGCGGCCCCGGCGAGCGCGCGCGCCATGTCTTGCACCCCCAGCGGATGGAACCGCAGCACTGTGCAGCGCGAACGCACCGTGGGCAGCAGCCGGCCAATCTGGTGCGTCACCAGCAGGAAGAACGTGCCCGCTGGCGGTTCCTCCAGGCTCTTGAGCAGCGCGTTGACCGCGCCCTTTTCGAGATCGTCCGCCGCATCGATGATCACCGCGCGCCGCGCACCCAGCGTCGGCCGCGTCACCAGCCTGCGCTGCACGCCCCGGATCTGCTCCACGCTGATGTTGCGCTTGCGGGTATAGGCCTTGCCCTCGTCGCGCTTCTTTGCCTCGTCGTCGTTGCTCGGCAGCGGCTCCAGCACGTGAATATCGGGATGCACATCGACCGGTGGCTGCGGCACACCTGCCTCGGCCACCAGTTCCGCCGCCGCTTCGCGCGCAAAGCACGCCTTGCCCAGCCCTTCGCGCCCCGCCAGAATCCAGCCATGGTGCATGCGCTGCCCGGCCCGCGCCGCGCGCCATACTGCCCACGCCTCGTCATGGCCGATCAACTGGCTCACAGCGTCTCAACCGCCGCCAGAACCCGTGCGTGAACGTCCTGCGGCGCGCCGTCTGCCGCAACCACGGCAAAGCGCTCCGGCTCGGCTTGCGCGTAGCGGAGGAACGCCGCCGCGACCCGCGCATGATAGTCCGCCGCGCGGCCGCCTATCCGGTCGAGCACTCCAGCATCCCGCAGCGCGACGCGCGACGCCGCTTCGGCGGGATCTAGCGTCAGGAGCACCGTGCAATCGGGCAGCAAGCCCGCGCTGCCGATGCGGTGCAGCGCAAGGATGTCGGCATCTTCCAGCCCGCTCCCGCCGCCCTGATAGGCGCGGCTGCTATCGAGATAGCGGTCGCACACCACCCAGGCCCCGCGCGCGAGCACCGGGCGGATCAGCGTCTCGACATGGTCGGCCCGCGCGGCGGCAAACAGCAGCGCCTCGGCCCGCGCGCCGAAGCCCGGGCCATCGGTACCCAGCAGCAGCGCGCGGATCGCCTCCGCGCCCGGTGTCCCGCCTGGCTCACGCGTGGTGACGACCTCCAGTCCGCGTGCGCGCAGCGCCTCGGCGAGAAGGCGGCTTTGAGTCGATTTGCCGACCCCCTCCCCGCCCTCGAACACGATGAACCGGCCGGTCATTGGCCGATCATGGCCAAAAGCCCGTTGCGCAGCCGCGCCAGTGTTCCTGCCACTGGCACTGCGTCCTCAGTGACGAGCGGCAGACGCGTCTCGCCTGCTCCCGGAACCCGCACGATCAGGCTCGCGACTTCCTGCCCCTTGGCAATTGGCGCGCGCAGCGGTCCCTTGTAGCGCAGGCTGAGCGAATAGCGTGCGCCCGCGCCGCGCGGCAGAGTCAGTGCCAAGGGGTGCGGCGCAACGAGTGCAACCGTCCGCGCTTCCCCGCCCTGCACTTCGGCTGCACCGACCTTGGCGCCCGCGCCAAACAGCGAATGCGCCTCAAACGCTGCAAATCCCCATTCAAGGAAATCGCGCGATTCGCGCGCGCGCACTTTGCCGTTGTCGTATCCGCCGACGACCATCATCAGCCGTCGCCCATCCCGGATTGCAGAGCCGACGAGGCCGTAGCCAGCCTCATTGGTGAACCCGGTCTTCACGCCGTCAGCCCCCGCCACATGGCCATAGAGCGGATTGTGGTTGGGCTGCTCGACACCTCTGAAGGTCAGGCGCTCGTGTCCGTAGAACCGCGCGTAAAGGTCAGGATGCCGGGTGATCAGCGCGGTGCTGAGTATCGCGAGGTCAGCGGCGGAAACATAAGTCGCGCCCTCGTCCATCCAGCCATTGGGGGTGTTGTAGTGCGTGTCCTTCATGCCGAGCTGCTTCGCCGCATCGTTCATCAGCGCTGTGAACGCAGGGACATTACCCGCCACGCCCTCGGCCAGCACGATGCAGCCATCGTTGGCCGAAACCGTGACAATCCCTTCCAGCAGTTCGGCCACCGAAGTATCGCTGCCATCGGCAAGGAACATCGTGCTGCCCACGCGGTGCCATTGGCGAAACGCCTCATGGCTCATGCGGAAACGCTGATCGAGCCGAAGTTTGCCCGCTTTGATCAACTCGAACGCGACATAGCTCGTCATGATTTTGGTGAGCGAAGCGGGCATGAAGCGCCGATGCGATTGCCGCTCGAACAGCACTTTCCCGCCGTTCACGTCGATCAGCAGCGCAATGGGCGCGGTCATTTCGGGCATGGTAGCCGGTGATGCAGGATGTGTGGCCGGGACCACTGGCGCAGCCGCCTGCACGGGCAAGCCAGCCAGTCCAGCGATCACGATCGCGGTGATGATCCTCGTATCCAAGCGCGAACCCCATGACCAACGGGACCGCGCCGCGCAGCTCTAGTCGCGGACGATCCGGGCACCCGCATAGCCCGCAGCGCGCGCCTTCGCCAGCCCGCGCTCCGCCTCATCCCCGGCGGAAAACGGCCCGCTGCGCACGCGCCAGAGCGTGCCGGACTGCACGATAGAGCCACCCGCCTTGCGCGCCGCTGCTTCGGCATTGCCCCGCTGCGCAAACGCTCCGATCTGCACGAAGAACCTTGCCGATGCAGGCCGCGTGGCCTGTGTGGGGGCAAGTGTGGGGGCAAGTGTGGGGGCAGGCGCGGGGGTGGGTTTGGGACGAGGTTCGGGCTGCACCGCCGCCACGGGCGCAGGCGCAGGCTTTGCCGGAGGCTTGGTGGCCGGCTTCGGCTCAGGCGTCAGCACCGGCTTCACTGCCGGCGGTGCCGTCACCGGCTTCGCCGCGCTGCCCGGCACTACATCGGCCGGGCGAATCGTCACCGGCAAATCGCCAACCGGCGGCTCCAGCCCCAGCTTGCGGCGCAGCGCGGCCAGCAGGCCCGGCGGCGTATCCATCCGCTGCGGTGCGGCTTGTCCGGTACGCAGCAGCGCGCGTTCGGGCTCAGGGGGATTGACCCGCCGCACGCGCACCGGCGCCGAGCCGCTTGCAGCAAGGCCCAGTTGCGCCCACGCCATCGGCGAAAGCGCCAGGAGGCCGTTCCCGCTCATCGGCCCGCGCCGGTCGATCCGCACGACAATCGTGCGCCCGCTGTCGAGCGCCGTTACCTCGACGTAGCTCGGCACCGGCAGCGTGCGGTGCGCACCGCTGATCCGCGCCGGGCCGGTTTCGTCTGCGCCCATCGCCAGCGCCTTGCCCACGGCATCGTAATTCAGCGTATCGGCAGGTGTATACGTCACCCCGTCCACGGTGAAAGGATCACCGATGGTGACGGGATAATCGCCTTCAGGACCCATCACATCGGGCATTGGCGCCTTGCGCTCACCGGCGGCGATGGCAGACGTTCCCCCCAGTCCTGCGCCCAGCGCCAGCACCATGGCCAGCGCTAGCACGCTGCTGTTCCTGTTAACGGGCAATTTCATCAGCCAGAAGTCCCACCGAGAGGGCGTAGAGATTCGAGCAGTTATAATCGAGGATAACTCGATAATTTCCGGTTAGCAGGTAGGCGGTCTGCCCCGGACCATCGGGTTCGAGAAAGCTGGCCAGCGTATCGTCGGCCAACTTCGGCGCGCGGGGCACCACGCCCAGCGCCTTCCATTCGCGCACGGTCTTCCACTTCGAATGGCGGGCAAACACCTGAGGGCAGCGCGGGCTGGCGAGCGCCGTGCCCAAAGACGCACGGTCAAGCGGCGCGGTCACGTCAGCGGCCACGCCCCATGCCTCGCCCGGCCGCCACCCTGCATCGCGAAAGTAGTTGGCAATCGAGGCCAGCGTATCCTTGCGGCTCGACCAGATATCGGCAAATCCGTCGCCATCGCCGTCCTGCGCCACGCGCAAATAGACACTGGGCAGGAACTGCGGATTGCCGAAAGCACCAGCCCAGCTGCCCACCAGCTTGGACCGCGGCACACCCCGGTCCACCATCTTGAGCAGCGCGATGAATTCCTCGGCAAACAGCGCCCGCCGCCGCCCTTCATAGGCCAGCGTCGCCAGCGACCGCGCAAGATCGAAATCGCCGGTATAGGAACCGTAGTTCGTCTCGTGCCCCCAGATCGCCAATATGATCTGCGGCGGCACGCCGTAGCGCTCGTCGACTTGCTCAAGATAGTCTGCCGAAGCCGCAAACTGCCGCCGCCCCCCGCCAATGTGCGCGGCATCCACATGCGTGCGCCGATAGCCTGCAAACGCCGGGATAGTGGACGACGTTCCCGGCTGCGCCCGGTCAAGCGCTATCACACGCGGGTTCTCGGTCAGCCCGGCCATGACCGAGGCAATCGTCGTCTCGCGCACACCTTCCGCCCGCGCCTTGGCGGCAAGGTACTGCAGATAGCCTTCGAATCCCCCCGCTGCCTGATCAGCTTGTGCACCCGCCGGACCGGCAAGCAGCGAAAGCACCAGCGCGGCTAGCCCAGCCCGCCACAAGGCAATGGCTCCGGGCATGCGAAATCGGAATGGCAGCATCATCACGCCCGACACTCGCACAGCCGGGCCGTGCTGGGAATCCCTCAATCGACAAAACGCGCGGCAAGTCCCTCCAGCCACCTGCGCAAAACCCCTTTCCGATCCCGCGCCAGCCCGCTATCGGCGTTCCCGTGCACACAGCGCATGGACAGGTGGCCGAGTGGTTTAAGGCAGCGGTCTTGAAAACCGCCGTGGGTGGAAGCTCACCGTGGGTTCGAATCCCACCCTGTCCGCCATTCTTGCTTCCATACAGCACCAAGAATATCCAAAAGGCCGCAGAAATGCGGCCTTTTTTGCATCTTGTGCATCCGGCTAGTTCTGCATATGTTCCACTCAGTCCCACACTGAGTGTGGGTCTGAGTGTGGGTCTGGAAAGGCAAGCCCAATGGGAAAGTTGAGTGCAATCGCGGTCAAGAACCTGAAGGAGCCTGGTCGCTATTCCGATGGAGAAGGCCTCATTCTCAAGCTTGCCGCCCAGGGGCGCGGCAGCTGGCTGCTCAGGGTGCAGGCTGATGGCAAGCGACGAGACATCGGGCTCGGCACGCTCTCTGACTTGAGCCTTTCTGAGGCGCGCGATTCGGCGCGGGCAATCCGCAAACAGATGAGGGCCGGTGTCGATGTCATTGCCGAACGCAAGAAAGCCGACCTGATAATCCCAACCTTCCGCGAAGCGGCCAAGACGGTACACAGCGAGCACAAGGCGGCATGGAAGAACGGCAAGCATCAAGACCAATGGATCAACACGCTTGAGACGTATGCATTTCCACTGATTGGCAACCGCCTCGTATCCGAAGTCGAGGGACCCGCGATCAGGGACGTTCTTGCACCGATCTGGTTGAGCAAACCGGAAACTGCCCGGCGGGTTCGCCAGAGAATTGCAGCGGTGCTTGATTGGGCATGCGCCAAAGGCTTGCGAGCTACGGAAGCGCCGCTTCGCTCGGTCAACCGGGGGTTGCCCCGCCAACCGCGCAAAAACAAACATTTCGATGCCATGCCTTTCCCGGAAGTTCCGGCATTCATGACCACTCTTCGTGAACGTCAGTCGGTTGGGCGCCTAGCGCTCGAGCTTCTCATTCTCACAGCGGCCCGATCCGGTGAAATCAGAGGCTGCGAATGGAAGGAGTTCGATCTTGCGAGGCGCCTGTGGACGGTGCCGGCGGAGCGGATGAAAGTTGGCGTGGTCCACATCGTCCCGCTCTCGGAGGCGGCACTGGAGGTCCTGAAGCGGGCTGAAGCACTGCGAGCGGAGGCAAGCGATCTGGTGTTTCCGGGGCAGAACCCAAAGCGCCCGCTTTCGGATATGACCTTGCTCAAGATCCTCCGCGACAAAGACCTGAATGTGACCGTTCATGGCTTTCGGTCATCATTCCGGGATTGGGCGGCAGAGGAAACGAACTATCCTGGCGAGGTTGCAGAAGCCGCGCTCGCGCATACCATCCCGAACAAAGTCGAAGCAGCCTATCGCCGCACCGACTTCCTCGAAAAGCGCAAAGCGCTCATGGCCGAGTGGGCAAGCTTCTGCATGGCCAGTCCTTCGGCGAAGGAAGCACGATCAACAAAACGATCCAAAGCGCGGGCCGTCCATTGAGATACCGGCCGGTGAACTTTGGCAAAGCGCAATTGGATACAGACCTTTGCGCTCTAGGTCTGATCAATGCTGGGTGATCGACTTAATCCAGGCATCGATCTCGGCCTCGACCCAGACAGTGCAGCGCGGACCTAGCGAGCGGCCTTTCGGGAAACGGCCCTCGGCCATACGCTGGTAGATGGACGATCGCTTCAGCCCGACCCTTGCCATCACTTCCGGCAGGCGGATCAAGCGCGGAGGCGCGGTGATCACAATTGCAGGTTCTACCGTTTGAGCGGCAGCCTCGGGAACACGCTCAGCAGCAATTCGTGACATAGTCATGGTCTCCTCGTTTGGTCACGCCACCCCCGCCCCCCTCACCTGCCAAGCACGAGTGAAATGTCGCGCTCGGCAAAATCATCGATGTGTTTGGCCAGCAGCCGCGCCACGAGACACGAGGTGCCGATGGCCCAGCGCGGGCGCAGATCGGCTATACGGGGTCCCAGCGTTTCGTTCATGGTCACCGGCAGCGCTGTGAGGAACTGATCGAGGAACGCGCCCGCGTCTTCACCCAGCCATTCGACCGCGAGATCTTCGTGCCCGAGGATCGCAAGCAGTAGAGCGCCGTTGGAGGGGAGCCCGCTCGCATCGAGCACGCGCTCAGCATCATCGAGCGTGACCGCCTTGTCGCCGCGCAAGATCCGCAGAAAGGTGTCCTTGTTCATGCTTGCGGCGCGTGCAACCTCGCGGCGCGACTTGCCCGAGCGGTCGACGGCAGCAGTCAGAAGCCGTGCCAGTCTTGCGTTGATCCCTAAGGTCTGTGCGCTGCAGGTCATGTCCACAATCGGTCCCACTTGGTTCGACTCGGACATGTAGCGCGAGTCCGCTTCGCTAGGAACCGAAAAGAACATATTTAGAACATATCGGTTATCCTAGATAAAACCGATTCGGGGTAGTGTCTCGCAAATTGGCTCGCTTTGGCTGGCATTTCCGTCACACTTAGCATGGCATTTGGCCGGTTCAGGCCAGATTCGCCGAGTTGCCATCGCATCGATCGTCCAGATTTGTCCAATAACGCTTCCTCGATCAGCCTTCTCTTTTCCTAGACCAGTTTCTCCGGCCAAGACGGTGGGGCAGCGGCGATGACCGCTGTGACCACCCCCTCGGAGAACGCTCCATGACCTTGATTGCCCTCCCCTTGCCTGGCCGTTCCAAGGCCCGCCTCGCCAAGTCCGCTGCTCTCATCCTGCCGGTCGCCGCGCTCGCGCTCGCCGCTGGCACGGCATACGCGGGCACCGACGCCACCTTCACCACCGCGCTGACGAAGTTTACCGGATTTCTGCAGGGTTCGGGCGGCAAGATCATCACCGTCCTCAGCCTCGCTGCCGGTCTCATCAGCCTTGCCTCGGGCCGTTTCACGCTCGGCCAGATCGCCGTGCCGGTCGGCGTCGGCGTGGGTGTCGGCACGGGCGTTCCGATCGTCACCTCGGTGATCACCGCCGTCATCTGATCACCGATCCGTGACGCCTTGGGAGGGCACGTTACCATGACCGACCGCAATGCGATCCCCCGCCGCCTCGACGATCCCGAGCTGATCGGCTTCTGGACCATCGACGAGTTCGCCGGGATGATTGTCCCCTTCACCTGGGGTATCCTCGCGCAGCATATCTTGATCGGCATCGGGCTCGCCGTCGGGGCCTGGTTCGCCCTGCGAAAGGCGAAGGCTGGGCGCTCTGCCTCCTGGGTCCACCATGCCGCCTATTGGTATCTGCCGCCGGGATTGACCGGTCTCGTGGCAACGCCGCCCTCCCATTGCCGCGTGCTGGCGGGCTGAGGAGCGCGTCACATGCTGTCCGATGTCGCCCACGAGCGCACGCAGTCGCTGCTGCGCCAGCGCAATCTCTTCGCGATGACGAGCGTATGCCTCGGCTTGCTCTTTGCAGGCTCGGCCAGCCTCATCGCCACCCGCGAGCGCGAAGTGCTGCTCATTCCAACCACCCGCACGCCGCTGGTGATTTCGAGCGCAGGGGTTTCGGCCGAGTACCTCGAGTTCGTAACCCGCGATGTCGCGCTCACCTTGCTCAACCGCAGCCCCGAGGGTCTCGACTATTGGATGGGCCAGATCCTGGCGCTCGCTGATCCGGCGCAGCGCGGCCGGCTCAAGGCCGAACTCATGCGGATTGTCGAGGAACAGCGCGGCTCCGAGGTCACCCAGGCTTTCGTGATCAGCAAGCTCGAAGTCGATCCCCGTGCCCTTACCTCCGAGGTCAGCGGCACGCTCAAGACCTTTGTGGGCGAGCAGGTGATCGCGAGCGAGGAGCGCCGCTTCCGCTTCGACTGGACCTACCGCGGCCTGCGCCTCGCGCTGTCCGGATTTGCAGTGGTCCCATCCGCCCATGCCGACGACCGCCCCGCGGGCACGGCCCCCATTCCCACACCCTCGGAGTCCAACTGATGCGTGGATCAATCCCCCGCCTGGCAGGATCGCTGCCGGTCCTTGCCGCTCTGACTGCGCTATGCGCCAGCGGCCCTGCTTTCGCCGACCAGTTCAAGCAGACCGCCGATGGCGGCACGATCGACTGCGAGGTTTCGGCGCATGAGCTGACCCGGTTTGCGCTGGTCGGCGATGCTTTCGCCAGCGTCTCCAAGATCGGCACCGGCACGCCCTACAACGACTTTGCAGTCACCAACGAGCCAGTGCGCGGCGACATCTATGTCTCGGTGCCTGAGGTTTACGCCGCCGCGCGGATCAGCTTCTTTGCCACCACAAAGAAAGGCTACGTCTACAAGTTTGCCTGCCTGATCCGTCCGGTCGAAGCACAGCAGGTCTTCGTGACCAACTCCGCCATCGCCAAGGATGCAGCGAGCGATTGGGAGAAGGCCACGCCGATCGAGACGAGCGCGGTGCGCCTTGTCCAGGCCATGGCTGGAAACGCGCAAGTTCCAGGCTTCACAGTGCGGCAGCCCAGCAGCCTGCCCGCCCGCGCAGGCGGCATCGAGGTCCAGCTGATCGCCGAATACCGGGGCGCCAGTCTTGCCGGCAAAGTCGTGCGCCTTGCCAACCGGGGCACGGTCCCTGCCACGATTGCCACCCGCGATCTCGCGCCTGTCGGCACGATCGCGGTTGCCATCGCCAATCCGGTGCTCGCGCCGGGCGCTGCCACCACCGCCTGGATTGTCGGGCCGAACGGGGACACTGGCCATGACTGACGACAAGACCGAACAACACCGTCCACCGCGCCCTGCCGAGAGCGGCGGGAACGCCGACCGCGATCTGCTTGCGACGCTGAACAAGCGTACACAGCGGCGCCAGAATCTGCTGCTTGGCGGAATCGCGGCGGTTCTCTTGGCCGGATCGGCATGGTTCCTTTTCGGAGCAGAGAGCAGCGACAAAGCCAGTGCGACCAAGACCACCGTGGACACGGGCGGGCTGGTCAATCGTGACCTGTCGGAGCGCGAGTTCGTTGCGGTCTTCGGCAACCGGCTCGAGGCCATGGCGCGCGCGCAGAAGGAGCTCAAGGACGCCGCCGTGCCGCGAGGCGAGATAGACGAGCAGATGGCAGCGCTCAAGGCTGAGAACGAGGCCATGCGCACCAACGGTCAGGCCGCGATCGATGCGGTGTCAGCCGAGAACGCCCAATTGAAGAGCCAGTTGGCGGCCCCGCCCGCGCCTGCCGCCGCGCCGCCGCTCCCGGCTTATGGTCCGCGTGGCGGCAGCTACGACGCGCGTGGACTTGCCGCGCCCGGCAGCAATGCCGAGGGCCTGGGTGGCTCTCCCAGCGAAGGCCCCGCTGCGCCCTCCGCCGAGGTCAAGCTGATGAGCTTCACCGGCGATAAGGGCGGTGCGGGCATGAAAGTGTCGCGGGCCGAAGCACCGCCGCTCGTTGTCGAGGATTCGCCCGAATACCTGCCGCCTAATTCCTATGCGCCGGCGCGCGTGATCGTCGGGGTCGATGCCTCGGCCGGTGTCGCGAGCCAGACCGACCCGCTGCCGGTCGTGCTCCGGATCACCGGGCCTGCGCGTTCGGTCCTGCAGAACGGCAAAGTGCTGACGACGCGGATCGAAGGCTGCGTGGTCAACGGCGCGGCGCGCGGCGATCTCTCCTCGGAGAAAGTCTACGTCAAACTGGCGCGGATGACCTGCGATCAGCCCGGCGGTCGCGTCGCGGTCAGCGAAGTTAAAGGCTTCATCAGCTTTGCCGGCAAGTCCGGCGTGCGCGGCCGCATTGTCAGCCGCGAGGGCAACCTCGTCACCCAAGCGCTGCTCGCCGGTATCATCGGCGGGTTTGGGCGGGGGTTCTCCGCCAACGCGAACACGGTCTTCTCGAACCAGCAGACCACCCCAAACGGAACAATTGCCAAGCTCTCGGCCGGCGACATTCTTGGCGGCGGTCTCGGCCAGGGGGTTGGCGAAGCCGCCGATTCCACCGCCAAGTACCTGATCGAGCGCGCCGAGCAGTACCAGCCCGTCGTCGAGATGCCGACCGGCATCGATGTCGAGATTGTGTTTCTCGACGGTGTCTTCGTGAGGAATTCCCAATGAGCATGATCACCACACGAGTGCCGAGGTCTCGCACTCTCGCAAAGGCCCTCGGGCTAGTCAGCCTCTTCGCGCTGACAGGCGCTTTGGGCGGGGCAGCCGCCTACCTCGCTGTCCCAGCCTATGCGGCGCGTGATACGGCCAAGGTCCGCGCCGCGCTCAAGTTGCGTCTGCCCAAGACCCCGATCGACGCGATCACCTGCAAGGGCCTTGGCGGCCTGTGCGAAGTCGCTTCCAAAACGACGCTGTTCTATGTCGATGCGCAGGCCAAGTACCTCATGATCGGCCGCGTCTACGACATGGAGGCGCGCCAGGACCTGACGGCCGCACGGCTGCTCCAGCTCAACCCTGATCTGCTCGCAGCAGGCGCACCGCGCCGAGACAGTGCAGAAAGCGATGCGCCCGACCGGCCGCAGACAGCCCCTGCCCCGCAAAAGGTCTCGCTCGCGGGCCTTCCAGAGAGCGGCGCAATCCGCTGGGGACCCATCAATGGCCCCAAGGTGGTTGTCTTCTCGGATTTCCACTGCGGCTACTGCAAGAAGCTGTCGGTCGAACTGCGCGCTATCGGCGCGCGGGTCGAGGAGCGGCCGATCTCGATCTTCGGGGCGGAAGCCCGCAAGGATGCCGAGCGCGTGCTGTGTTCGCCAGTCCAGGAGACCTCGCTTCACCTCGCCTATTCCGGGACCGCACTCGCCAATACCAGGCCCTGCGACACCCGCGGGCTCGATGCCAACGAGGCCTTTGCCAAGGCCCACGGGTTTGCGGGAACGCCGGTGATCGTGCGGCCGTCCGATGGCGCAGTGCTCGAGGGTTTCCGCCCGGCTGCTGCCTTGCGCGCCTTTCTCACCGCGCCCGTGCCCCAAACCCCTGCATCGAACAAAAGGTGAATCTCATGTCGCAACGTTTGCGTCTTCCCGCCATGCTTGCCCCGCTTTGCCTGTCGCTGACTGGCTGCGTCGGGCTTGGCACCAACGTCAAAGGCCAGTTCACCTGCCGCGCACCCGAAGGCACCTGCGCGCCGTCCCGCACGATCGACGAGCACGCGACGCGCGAGCTCGCCTCACCAGATGCCGACAACGGTTTTCGCGAAGCGCGCCAGCGCGCCGGGATCGCAGCGCCGGTCGGCGAAGCCGATCCTTCCCGCACAGCGGAACGCCGGCTGCGCGTGGTCTTCCCCGCCCATGTCGATGAGGCCGGAACTCTCCACGACGAAGCCGTTGCCTGGACGGTGATCGAGGCCCCGCATTGGGCGGCTGAGCTGCGCGGCGACAGCCAGCCGTCAGCCGCCCCCATAGCGCGCCAGATTGGTCGCCAGCTAAAGGCCGCACAGGTCGCTGCCAGGTCGGCCCTCGATACCGAAACCGTTCCCGCTGATGCGGACCGCGGCATCGCACCGACCCAGAACGATACCCTTCCCTTCGAGATTGTCTCGCCTCCGGCCCTCCCCTCCACGGTCGGCGAGGCAATACCCGGCGCCCCCCCGCCGGTGGCCGAGGGGTCCGACATGCCCGCCACCCCGCATGACCGGACCTCTCGGCCTTCTTTTGATCCGCCGCATTACCCGACGGCCGCCGCCATCGATGCCGCGCACGCTGCCGGTCCGGCTGATGCCAAGACCCCTGCAAATAAGGAACCGCGCCCGTGAGCCTGTCCTTCCGCACCCTGCGCGACGCGCTGCTCGGCGGCCTGGCCGGCGATGCCGAGCAAACCGACGGCGCGCGTCCCCGCCTCATGCTCGACATGCTCTCGGACTGGCTGCCCTACCGTGTGTGGGATCCCCGGCACCGGCTCTATCTCAATGCCCGCTCCAAAGGGTTTGTGCTCGGCGTGACACCGCTGATCGGGGCCGACGAGCGCACCGCCGAGATCCTTGGCGCGTTCTTTTCCGAAGGCCTCCCGGCAGGTGCCTGCCTGCAGATACTGCATCTGGCTTCCCCGCGCGTCAGCCGGATCGTCGCGCCGTGGTTTGCGCCGCGCTACCTGCAAGGCGGGATCTACGAAGCCATCGCCCGGCACCGTGCCCGCCAGCTTTACAAGATGGTCTGGCGCTCGGGATCGGACGAAGCCCCCTTCCACGCCCGCCATCATCAGGTCTTCATTTCGGTCGGCGTGCCTGAACACAAGTCGGTCTCCGCGCAGGAACTGGTCCAGGTCCGCGAAGGCCTCGTCGCCATGCTGAGGTCGCTCGGTCTCGGCGTTGCCGAACTGGAGCCTGACGGTCTTATCGCGCTCATCGACGACCTCACCTCGCCGACGACCGCGCCGCAGGACGATGTGGTGGCCTACAATCCCGAGGATCCGATCGCAGCGCAGGCTATCCGCCGCGATATCGAGCTGGTGGTTCGCGAAGACCGCCTGCTTCTGGCAACCGAGCGCTTCCGCCCGACCGGCGAGATGGCTGACGGCTCCCCGGTCATCGGAGAAGTCTATCCCGACCGCTTCGACCTCAGGCATTTTGCCGTGCGCGCCTATCCGCCGCGCTGGGCCCCGCACGAATGCGCGCGGCTGATCGGTGATCTCTTCACCGACAAGCTGCGTTTTCCCTGTCCCGCCGCGACCATGCTCTGTCTGGTCTACCCCGACCAGGAAGCGGCAGCCGCGCGCGCTGGCTACAAGTTCATTCGCACGACCAGCCTTGCCGATACGCGCAGCGCGCGGTTTCTGCCGCGCATTGGCGAGCAGTCGGCAGAATGGGCGCGCGTCCAGGCCGAACTGCAGGAAGGCCGCCGTCTCGTGCGCGTCTTCTACGGGGTCACGACCTATTCGCCGCTCGGGCTTGGCGACACCCACGAGCGTGCGGTCAAGTCGATCTACAAGGCGGCAGGCTGGGACCTCGCCGACGAGCGCTATCTCCAGATCCAGGGTCTGCTCGCTGCCATGCCGCTCACCCTCGCCGATGGGCTTGGCACCGATATGGAGCGGCTGCGCCGCTTTCGGACGCTGCTCTCGACCACGGCCGCCAACATCGCGCCGGTCCAGGGCGAATACCTCGGCGGCCCGGTGCCGCACCTCTTGTTCGTCGGACGCCGCGGCCAACCCTTCTACTGGTCGCCCTTCGAGAACGGTGCGGGCAACCACAATGTCGCGATCTGCGGCAAGTCGGGCTCGGGCAAGTCGGTGCTGCTTCAGGAAATGTGCGCCGCGCTGCGCGGGGCCGGTGCGCAAGTCGTCGTGATCGACGATGGCCGCAGCTTCGAGCACTCTGCGCGGCTGCAAGGCGGCCGGTTCGTCGAGTTCACGCTCGCCTCTGGCTTCTGCCTCAACCCCTTCTCGATGATCGATGCGACCCGCGCAGCCGAGGACGAGGACTACCGCCTCGACTGCTTCGGCATGGTCAAGGCGATCATCGGACAGATGGCGCGCCACAGCGCGGCGCTCTCCGATACCGAGCGCGGGCTCATCGACCGGGCGGTCAATGAGGTGTGGAACGCCCATGGCCCCTCCGCCAGCGTGACGCTGGTTGGCGCGGCGCTGGAGGGCCTCGACCACCCGCTCGCGCGCGACCTTGCCACCGCGCTCGCGCCCTACACGGCGGGCGGCACCTACGGCGCGTTCTTCGAGGGTGCGGCGACGCTCGACCTCTCCAGCGATTTCACGGTGTTCGAGATGTCGGACCTCGCCGCACGCGAGGACCTGCGCAGCGTGGTCCTCAGCGCCATCATGTTCATGACCAGCCAGGCGATGACCCGCAGCCCGCGCTCGGTGCGCAAGCTGCTGCTGATCGACGAGGCCTGGGCGCTGCTCAAGGGCGGCTCGATGGGCACCTTCGTCGAAACCTACGCCCGCACCTGCCGCAAGTATGGCGGCGCACTCGCCACCGCGACCCAGTCGCTCAACGACTACTACAAGTCGGACGGCGCCACCGCTGCGCTCGAGAACAGCGACTGGATGCTGATCCTCCAGCAGAAACCCGAGACGATCGCCGATTTCCGCAATTCCAAGCGTCTCGACATGGACGACCGCACCGAGACGCTGATCCGGAGCCTCAAGCGCGAGGGCTCGGCTTATTCCGAGGTCTTCATCAAGGGACCCGAAGTCGAGGCGATCGGCCGGCTCGTGCTCGATCCCTACTCAGCGACGCTGTTCTCGAGCTCGCCCCAGACCGTTGCAGCCATCGATGCCGAGATCGCGCGCGGTCACCAGCTCGCTGACGCCATCGCGCGCATCGCCTTTCCGGACCAGCACTAGGCCGGCGGCCTTCCCCCAACTTTCACAACAAGGATACCCCGATGCCTCTCTATCTCGTTACGCCGTTCGACAATCTTGCGCCCCCGCTTCCCGGTGACACATCACCTCCGGGTCTGCCCGTCCCTGCCGCGCCCGCAGGCCGCACCCCGCCCCGCAAGCGGCGGCACCTGGCCGACCTTTGGTACATCCTCGTCAAGGCAGGCGCCTTTCTGGGCGCGATCTACCTCATGGTGCTCGGCCTGCCGCTGCTTGCGTTCCTGATGCTGGCGGGCGGCGATACCGAGCGGCTGTTCCTCCATCTCGACAACCTCGCGGCGCACTACCTCGCCGCCGATCACGGTGCGCGCGCTGCCTTCGACCAGGGCACGGCGCTTGGCCTGTTCGGTCTCGCCACGCTCCTCGCGATCTGGCGCCTGCCTGTGTTTCTCGACGCGGTGCAGGACGGTCTTTCGGGGGATGAACTGTGAGGAACATTCTGGCAACATTGCCATTGCCAGCTATGTCCTGGCGCAAAACGCTCGGCACGGCAGCACTCGGGGTCAGCCTCACGCTGTCCACGCTCTGGGGCATCTGGGCCACACGCAGCCTGCTCAATCTGGAGAAGCGGCAGGTCGTGACGGTCCAGCTCTCGCGGATCATGGGCGATTTTGTGGAAGCCGAGGCCCGCTCGGGCCGGCCGCCCGAACAGACCCGCGGCGAGGTCGAAGCCTATCTCAAGGCCGTGCAGGCTTCGGTCGAGCGTCTCGGCCGTGACGGCCGCACCGTGCTGGTCGCCGAAGCCGTCGTCGCCGGCGGCGTGCCCGATATGACCGAAACGGTGCGCGCCGACGTCGCGCGCCGCATGGGGGACCTCGCCCGTGCCGCGCGCTGACCTGTTCCATCTCAAGAACGGTCGCTGGCGTGAACGCGGTCGGAGCCTGCTGCTGGCCGCTGGCGCTGGTCTTGCAATCCTGGGCGCAGGCGGGTTGAGCGATTTTGCTCGCGCGCACGCCCTTCTCGTCAACGCCAGCCCCTCGCTCCCCTGCTGGGCAATGTGGCTGACGCGCGGTGCCGCGCCCGCAAAGGGCGATCTCGTGCTGTTTGTGCCGCCGCGCTCGGACTTGCTCGAACGACACTTCGGGAAGGAGCCGGGGCTCTTCGGCAAGCGGGTGCTCGGGATGCCCGGGCAGCGCGTGACGCGCGAGGGACGGCAATTCTTCGTAGACGGCGTGCCCGTCGCGCTCGCCAAGCCCACGGCCCGCACCGGCGAGCCGCTCGCCCTTGGGCCCACCGGGACAATCCCCAAGGGCTGCTACTTCGTCGGCACCGCGCACAAGGACGGTTTCGACAGCCGCTATGCCGCAATCGGGTGGATCTGCCGCCCCCGTATTCTCGGGACCGGGAGGGCTATCCTGTGAGCCAGCGCCCCATCCGCTCACTCGCCCTGGTCCTGGCATTCGCGCTGTGCGCGAGCACCAACCAAGCCGCTGCCCGTGACTACGGCCTGCATGGCGCGGTCTGGAGTATCGCTGAGCCCGATCTGCTCGAACAGATCCATGCCCGCCTGACACATCTGGAAGCGAGCGGGGAGACAGCACGACTCAATGCCGCGCTCCAGCGCCGCACGGTCGCCAAAGTCGAGCGCCCCGATCCGGTGTCGGGCCTCGCACATGCCACAACCACTCGGACCTGGACCTTCGATCCGACAATCACCGTAAGCGCCGATATTCGCGATGCGCGCGGCGTGGTCATCATTGCGCGAGGCACCAAGGTCAATCCGCTCGACACCGTCCCGCTCCGCAGTCCGCTCGTGTTCCTGGGCGGCGATGATCCCGCCGCACTCGACTGGGCTGCTGCCAAATTCGGCAAGCGCCATCCTAAAGTGATCCTCGTGTCGGGCGCGCCCCTCGCGCTGATGAAAGCGCGCCAGATGCGTGTGTTCTTCGACCAGGGCGGCACGCTGGTCCGGCATTTCGGCATCCGCGCGGTTCCCGCTGTGGTCGAGCAGAAGGGCCGCGTACTTCAGATCACCGAACAGGCGCTGAAGCCAGCACCGGCGAGGGCGTCATGACGCGGCTTCGCGCGCTTGCCCGCCACGCGCTCGCGGCTTTTGCCGGGCTGGCGCTCGCCACGACCGTCACGCCGTCGCCTGCAGCAGCCGCGTCCGGCCCGGGCCGCTGCACGGGGCATTTCGTGAACCCGATCACCGATATCTGCTGGTCGTGCCTGTTCCCGATCTCGATCGGCGGGCTCAAGATCTGGCCCTCGGGCCGGCCCGACACCAGCAATCCTGCGCTCCCGGTCTGCCTGTGCGGTCTGCGTCCCGGGATTGCCATGGGGTTCTGGGAGCCGGTGCGGCTCGCCGATGTCAGCATGAAGCCCTGGTGCTTCGTCAATCTGGGCGGGCTTAAACTCGATCCGGGCTTCGATATCGGCTTCAAGACCATGGCAGGACCCTCCGCGGTGGGCGGCGCGACCCAGTACGCTTCGCAGTGGCACATCCACTGGTACGCTTATCCGTTGATCTACTGGATGGAACTGGTGGCCGACTTTCTTTGCCTTGAGCAGGGCTCGGTCGACATCCTCTATATCACTGAGCTCGATCCGCTCTGGCAGGACAGCGAGCTCACTTCGATCATCCGCTGGCACTCGCCGCCTGCGCTGCCGACTGCGTCGCGGCGACCACGCGTCTGCCCAGCGACGACCTGTTCTGGTGCGCGGGCTGCCAGGGCACTATGTATCCCATGAACGGCAATGTCGCCGCGACCATCGGCCACGTTCAGGCCTCGCGCCTCGCGCTCGCGCGATTTGCCTTCAAGCTCCACCGCGAGCTCGTCGCCTGGGGCACGATGGGCGGCAAGGGACTCTGCGGCAAATACCTCATGCCGGTCATGCGCAAGCAGCAGTACCGCTTTCAGGCGACCAACCCCAATCCCCAGACCAGCGGCCGCTACGCCTGCGCACCGATCGGCGCCTCGACCACCTTCATGTCGGCGGGACAAGTCTATCCGGCAATTGGCGAGGACATGGGCTACCTTGTCTGGCGCAAACGCAATTGCTGCGCTTTATGAGCAGGCGGCCCTCCCTCCCCCTGCGCGCCTGGCTTCTGGCAGGCCTCGCCCTCACCTCCGCGCTGGGCGGCGCGCTTGCCCAGAGCGTTCCGGCAGATATCGATGTCGAGGCTATACGCGCGCGCACTGCCCAGCAGGCGGGCGACGCTGAGGCTCTGGCTGCCACTGCGCGGGCTCGCGCTCAGGCTCTTGCTACTTCTGCGGCAAAGACAGCCCAAGATGGCCATGCCAACGGCGCACGACTTTCTGCCGCTGCGCGCACGCATGCCGGCAGGACAGGCGATGCATTCGATTTTGACGGCATGGTGGCCGACGCCGGAACTATGGCCAAGGCAGACCTTAGCGAAGCACCGCGATTCATAGCCTTTGCCAGCACTTCGATGCCGCCCGCAGCGCTCAAGGCCATGTTGGACGACGTGCCGCGCGCAGGCGGCGTGGTGGTGTTTCGCGGGCTGACCCGCGGCAGCGCGCAGGCCATGACTGCCGCGCTGTCGCGCGTCCTCGCACCGGGCGAGCGCCGCGACGGCGTCGGGATCGATCCGCGCCTGTTCCGCGCGTTCGGGATCGAGGCGGTCCCGGCCTACGTGGTCGCAAGCAGTGATTTTGACCTTTGCGACGGGTTCGATTGCACCACCAGCGTCCCGACCTTCGACCGCATCAGTGGCAACGTAACGGCTGCCTATGCGCTGGACACCATCGCCGGTGGTGGCGGTCCTGGCGCGAAGCTCGCGGCCCAGTACCGCGCCCGCCTCGAGGAGCATGCACCATGATCCGCAGCGTCCCCGCTCTTGCTCTACTCATGCTCGCCGCACCGGCACTGGCCCAAAGCACGCCCGAAGCTGCCCGCGCCGACGGCAAGGCCTTCGGCGTTGCCAAGGCAGCCAATGCGCAGGCCGCCGCGACCACCAAGCCGAATGCAACCCGCGTGCCCGGTTACGGCGGCACGCCGGCGCAGTCGGGCTACTTTGCCGATCCAGATCGAATGGTGCGCGAAGCCGCCAGCCAGACCAGTACCAACAGCGGCTATCGCACCATGCGCGATTCCATGCAGCGCCGCGCGAAGTTCAATGCCGTCGATCTCGATGCGGCCATTGCCCGCAGCCGCACGATCAGCGCTGATCCCATGACCTATGCCAGCGGCATGGGTGGCAAGGGTAGCGCAGGCAGCTGCGTGCCGCTGCCGCCTTCGACCGGCACGGCCGCGCGCTACTTCGCGACCTGCAACACAGGCTACACTGCGAGCCAGGAGAACCGCAGCTGTACTGTGAGATTGACGACCGCGCTGCGCGATAAGTCCACATACCTCTACTTCTGCTCGACCGGCGGCGACTGCTCGGCGTTCATAGGGTCTGAGTGCCGCAAGACCGGCACGCACCCCGGCCTTTGTCTGCAACGGGACAAGACATTCGCCGGCGGCGGCTGCACCGAACCCGGTGATCCCGTCGATGAGTTCACCTGCACTGCGCCGATCGCCGGGTATACGCCGGTCTCCGTCATGCAGAGCCAAACGGTCGATACCGTCCGCGATGAAGGCGCCTGCAATTTGCTTGCTGCAGAAGCGGATTGCACCGCTGGCTCAGAAACCTGCACCGACAGTGATCCCGTCACCCGCATCATCGGCGGCGTCGCGGTCACGCAGCCATGCTGGGCCTGGGAGCGGACTTACACTTGCGCCGCCTACGAAGCGAAGCAGGACTGCTCGGCGCTCGAAGCCAATCCGGGCTGCCGCTTCGTTCGCTCCGATTGCCTGACCGATGAGCCCTGCCGGACTTGGGAGCGGGTCTACGATTGCCCTGTCCCTGACCAGACACCTGACGCGGACCAATTCATCTGCGACGGCGATGTCTACTGTATCGACGGGTCCTGCGAGACCATCGACCGCCAGCCCAACACTGAGTTCAAGGATGCGGCTGTCGCGCTGAACGCGCTGGCCCAAGCCCGCCGCGAGTTCGATCCGGCAAACCTCTCGCTGTTCAAGGGCGAGCGCGCGAGCTGCGCCTCCAAGGTTTTCGGCATTTTGAACTGCTGCAAGGGCAAGGGCTTTCCGCTGATTCCGGGGATCCAGCTGCTCGTGGCGCTCGGCTGTGGCCGCGAAGAAATGCTGCTCCATCAGCGCGATGCGCAGGGTCTTTGCAGCTACGTTGGAACATACTGTGCCTCAAGTTTCCTCGGCGTCTGCTTCACCAAGCGCAAAGTCTACTGCTGCTTTGAATCGAAGCTCTCGCGGGTGCTGCAGGAACAGGGCCGCGTCCAACTGAACAAGCCCTGGGCCCCGCCCAAGCAGGAAACCTGCGCCGGGTTCACCGTCCAGGAATTCGCGAAGCTCGATCTATCCAAAATGGACTTCAGCGAAGTCTATGCCGAGTTCACCGATGCCGCGCGCCTGCCTGACGAGCTCCAGGCCGCCGGCGACCTTCAGCAAAAAATCGAGGCCTACTATGCCAATGCATCGCATTGATCGCGCCGCGCGTGCCGGCGCGCTCGCCATCGGCTTGCTTCTGAGCCCGACTATTCCAGCACATGCGTCAGAATCTTCAGAAGCTGCCGTAAGTTCAGGCGGCGATCCGTTCTACTGCGCCGAGCGCCGCCTCGGGTACTGGTTCTACTGCACCAAGCCCAAACCCGCAGAACCTGCCCCTTCCGTTTCGGCGCCCACGGCCCCCGCAACGCAGCGGCTCGATACGATCACGGCAGAGCTGCGCGAACTCAAAGCGCGCGCCATTCTTGACCCCACCCCTGCGAACGTCACCGCCTATATCCGCTTCCAGCGCGCGCAGCTCGACCGGGCTTCCCTCTTTAGCGACGTCTGGCAGCGCTCGATCTGGCAGGATCCGGACCTCGACTACACGCTGCAGCGGCCGGTCTCGACGCTCGGCAAGCGGCAGTGGCAGGACGCGCGCAAGGCCGAGCGCGATAGCGTCATGGCGCACTTGGCCGAACGCTACGGCTTGTTTTACTTCTTCGCGCAAAGCTGCGGTGCCTGCAGCGTGATGTCGCCGATCGTGCGCTCGGTGGCATCGACGTGGGCCATTACCGTCCGCGCGATCTCGACCGACGGCGGCCCCTCACCCGATTTTCCCCGGTACACCGCAGAGACAAACCAGCGTGCGCGCATGGGTCTTGAGCCCGGGATCACGCCCGCCGTGGTCCTGTGGGACGCCGCCGCGCACCGCGCGATCCCGATCGGCTACGGCGTGATGTCCGCCGACGAGCTCCAGGACCGCATCTACCTCCTCACTTCCAAGGAAGCCGGCCATGACTACTAGATCCAAGCGCCTGATCGCCGCGATCATGGCGCTCGCCCTGCCCCTCGCCTCAACCCCGGCACCGACCAGCGCTAACGTCGGCAGCTCGATGGACTCGTTCCTGAACGATGTGGGCGGCGCTGCCAACGTGAACGGCCCAACCGCTTTTCAGGGCCAGTCGGCGGGCTACTACAGCCTCGGCAATGTCTGGATGCGCTTTCCGCAGAAAACGACCTCGATCGCCAACCTGCAATTGCCCAAGGCCCGCGCCGGCTGCGGCGGGATCGACCTGTTCGCGGGCTCGTTCAGTTTCATCAATGCCAGCGAGATCGTTGCAATGCTCAAAGCCGTCGCCAACAATGCGGTCGGCTTTGCCTTCAGTCTCGCCATCGACACCGTCTGCCCGGAATGCTCGAAGATCATGCAGGAGTTTGCGCAGAAGGCGCAGCTCATGAACAATCTCAGCATCAACTCCTGCGAGATGGCGCAAGGCCTCGTCGGCGGCGTCTGGCCCAAGGGCGACCTAGCCGACAAGGCGGTCTGCGAGGCGATCGGCAACAGCCAGGGAATCTTCACCGACTACGCCGCCGCCAAGCATGGCTGCGGCACGCGCGGCGAGCGCGCCAGCACGACCGGCAAAGCCGACGCCAGCTTTGCCGACGTCAATCCGGGCGTGGCGCGCAACTACACCTGGACCGTGCTCAAGAAGTCCGCATTCTTCTCGCCTAGCGGCAAGTTCGACCAGGAACTCGCTGAATACGCGATGACTTTGGTTGGTACGGTGATCTACCAGCCGCCCAAGGACGATACGCCGGGCAAGTTTGTGCCAGTCGCGGGCGATGCCTCTTCGACCCTGGTCTCGGCACTGCTCGACGGCAGCTCGGGCGGCGCGGTCAAGATCTTCCACTGCGACGAGCCCGACCAGTGCCTGAACCCTGGCCTCGCGTCGCTGTCGGTCCCTGTATCGAAGGCCCTGCGCCCCCGCATCGCCGCGCTGATCGATGGCATGGTCCAAGCGATCCGCGACGACACGCCGATCACTGCGGCTCAAAAAGAGCTGCTCCAGGTCTCCTCGGTCCCGCTCTACAAGATCCTCACCGTGCAGGCCGCCTACGGGCGCGGCATGCCGACCGATGACCGCCAGACCTTGGCCGAGATCGCCAGCGTCGATCTGCTCTTTGCCGTTCTCGACCGCATAGTCAGCGAATCAACTCGTTCGATGGCGAGCTTCATCGGTGCCGACGAGGCCAAGATCACGCTTTGGCAAGGTCAGGTGAACGTGGTCCGCCAGGCACTCGCCGACCGGCAGGCCAATACCCAGGCCAAAGTCGGGGCGATCATGCAGATCATCGAGAAGACCGCCTTCATTGAGAACCTGCTCGCCAGCCAGATGTCGCCCGGCATGGCCGCCGCGCTCGACTGGTCGCGTGCTGTCGAAACCCGCGCACTCACCCACTGACGTTCTTCCCGCCGGTGCCGCGATCGGCAGCCGGCAAAACTTGAGGGACCAATCCAATGGTCGAAGTCTTCACGGTCGGCGGCGGCGACTATCTCGTCGCGGTGTTCCGGGCGGTCGCCGCTTGGACCGGCAACGGCGGCTATAAGGGCCTGCTGCAGGTCGTGATGGTCATGGGTCTCGGACTGTCGGCCCTGACGCTGGCTTTCGGGCAGGATTGGCGCGCGTGGATCAACTGGTTCCTTGGCGCGACGCTCATGTACACCTGCTTGATGGTGCCGCGGCTCGACGTCCACGTCACCGACCGCATCAACCCGGGTCTCGCGCCCGCCAACGTAAGCAGCGTTCCTCTGGGCCTTGCGCTTATGGCGAGTTTCACCAGCCAGGTTGGCGACTACCTCACTGGCTCAGCCGAAGTTGTTTTCGCGCTGCCGCCCCAGCTCAATTACTCCAAAAACGGGATGGTCTATGGTGTGCGCCTGTTCGAGGCAACGCGGGGCCTCAGAATCTCAGACCCTGAGTTCGCTGCCAATCTGGATGAGCATTTCCGGCAATGCGTGTTCTACGATGTGCTGCTTGGCCGGGTATCGATGCAGACACTGGCGAACAGCACCGACATCTGGGCGACGATCGGCCCCGGCAGCCAGGCGCGCGCGCAGCGGTTCCTCACCCGCGACGCAGCCAGCGGAAAAGTCACCGCGACCATCCTGACCTGCCGCGAGGCCTACACGGCGCTGAATGGCCAATGGGCCGGCATCGTCACGGCCATGACCACGGCGTTTGGGCGGCAGCTCTATCCGAACCAGACCACAGCGCTCGCCAAGGCCAAGCTGCTGGCTGATCTACCGGTCGCCTTCCAGTACTTGTCCGGCGTCTCGGCCAATGCCTCGCAGATCTTCAAGCAGACGCTGACGATCAACGCGATGGCGCAGGCCATGCACGGCTTTGCGGGGAACAACGGGGCTTCGAGCATTGATGTCTATGCCCAGACGCGCGCCGATATCCAGACCGAGCGCACCTACGGCTCGATCGCCAGCAACGCCATGAAGTGGGTGCCGCTCCTCAACATCGTCCTGACCGTGCTGTTCTATGCACTGTTTCCGGTGCTGTTTCCGCTGTTCCTGCTGCCCCGCACCGGACCGACCGCGCTCAAGGGGTATCTGACCGGCTTCTTTTACCTCGCCGCCTGGGGACCGCTGTTCGTGATCCTTCACATGATCCTCATGGTCAAAGGCGCGGCCGATATGGGCGCTGTCGCGAACGGATCGGGGCTCAGCCTTGCCACTTTCACCGGTATGGCCGACGTCAACGCCGACATCGGCGTGTTGGCGGGCTATTTGATCGCATCGGTGCCGTTTCTCGCGGGCGGCGTCGCCAAAGGCGCGATGGCGATTTCGTCACAGGCGACATCCTACCTCAATCCCAGCCAGAATGCCGCGGAGGAAGCGGCGCGCGAAGCGAGCACAGGCAATGTCTCGCTCGGCAATTCCAGCATCGACAATTCGAACGTGCTCACCCGCCAATTCGCCCAAGGGACCATCGCGCCGAGTTTTGCCTATGGCGCCGCCCAGACCCGCACGATCAGCGGAAGCGGCGCGACCACCACATCGTTTCCGGGCGCGGCCTACGATCAGGTGCCCAATTCGAGCTACCCCTTCACGCCGACGCTTGGAGCTGAGTTCTCCTCGCGTCTGGCCACGATGGCATCTGAAGCGCGCAGCCAGAGCGAAACTTTGGCAAACGTTGCGACCCAATCGACCAGCCAGGCCATCGCCAGGTTCCAGGAGCTCCGCAACCAGCTCAGCAATGCCCACGGCAATGAGACTGCGCAGGGCAGTTCGAATTCGGACAGCATCCAGACTGCCTACAGCGAGGTGGATCAGGCTTCGTCCAGCCTCCAGCGCCAGTTCGGGCTGTCGCGGCGGGCAGCGGACGACATGTCGATCTCGTGGTTCCTGAACGGCGAGGCGTCAGCCGGTCTTGGCGGCAAGTTTGGGCCCGGCAATGTTGGCGCAGGCGCAAAGGGCGGGCGCAACCAATCCTGGACCGACAGCGACGTCGGGATCGCCTCCGAAGATCGTTCCCGCATCCTAGGCAGCCTGCAACAGATGTCGGACAGCCGGAATTGGTCAAGCGCGCGCGACGGCTTTCTCCGGACCATCAGCACAACAAGCAATACCTCGATTTCGTCCAAAGCCAGCGGTCTGAACTCGAGCGTGACCGAGGCCCAATCGAACTCCCGCGAAGCTCGCCGCGCTGAGGAAACTGCACATCGCCTCGAAGGTCAGGCATCCTACTTCGCCAGCCACAACACGTCCGGCAATCTCAACCTTAGTCAGGCCTATCGCGAGTGGGGCTTGGCCGAAATGGACCAGAACCGCGATTTCTATGGAAGTGCCCGCTTCGATGATACTGCTTTCCAGCTGAGCCCTGCGGGCCAGGCTCTCCAAAGCAAGTTCATTGAAAGCTATGCGGGTCAGGTTCGGGCCGGTGTCTCAGAAAAGCTCACCCTGCCTCCGGCGCTGCCCATTGCACGCCCACAGACTCAAATGTCACAATCCATCGTCGCCGCACCTGTAAGCAGCGGTCAGCGCAATACGCGGCAGGCGGAAGGCTTGCATGCGATTGTGGAAGCTGCTCAGGCTCAGGGGCAACGATCGATCGCTTCGCAGCGCGCTTTGCTCGACGGGCTTACTTCAGATGCGAAGGGTGCGAATCCCGAAACGGCGGACCGCATCAAAAAATGGCCGGAATGACGGTCTCAGAGAATGAAATCGTTGATCACAACGTAGCCGACATAAGCTGCGAGGATCAGGCAGACCAAAATGGTCACCGCACGATTAATCGGATCCGCCCACGCCTTCTTGATCCGATATTCGGTCAATCGGTTGTCGGCCAGCGCACGATCGAACTCGGCCAGCCCTTCCCAGTTCCGGGGGGCAACAAATTCGGTTGGCTGATCGTTCCTGTCGGTCATGTGAACTCCTTGGCTTGCGCTTGGAACATATCAGAAACAAAACTGCCTGCCAATAGCCCCCGAACGCCCGGTCTCCAGCGATAAACCTGATCCTTATAACCTTACACAATGTCCGAAACGGCTTCTTACCTTGCTAACATCACACACATTTTCTCAGCTCTGATTCTATTCAGGTTTTGTTATGCGGCCGCTCGCGTTGTTGCCTATCAACCATCCATGTGCTTTATCATCGTCTAATTGATGGCCCCTCCGATATCGAAAAGTTCATTGCGTAATTGCGTGGCACTGTCGGCATCAAACTCGCCAAGACCCCGAGCTTCATGAACGAGCTGTGCAACCTGCTAGGCGTCGATGCGCCCGCTGAGGGCCGCACAGACGACAAGCATCAGCGCTACGAGTTGCGCCGAGCAGTCCATCCTCTCCATCGTCGGCCCGCAAGACATCGCCCGCGCCTTCAAGAGCAAACGCGCCGCTACTGTGCGCCCGGTCCTCGACTCCCTCGCCGACATTGGCATGGCGCGTCGGCGAGGTGATGGGTGTTAGCCCCGGTCGAGGCAGACATGATGGGTAATTCCGCACCCAATCTGGCAGATTTGGCCGACCTTCTTAGCGCGAGTGACGACTATCGCGTGCAGCGACGCCTTCTGCCGCGCTTTAAGGTCACGCCGCCCTCCGCCCCGCCGACTAGGAGCGCGCTCCTCATCGATGTGGAGACTTTCCCCCGCTAACTTGTATGATTATTCCTCCACTGGAGTGTGAGACAAACGAAATGGGTTGTAATTTGGACTGCAAGGATAGCCACGTCGGGCGCCTTCGAGAGCAATGATGGTCATCGACAGCGCAAAGGAATGCACAAGGTGATGTAGGCATATTTTTCAATATTTCCAATGATTTAACGAATACCTCGCCATCTGCACGTCATTTCGGCTCGATTTTGCTTTGAACGTCATTGCGAACGCGAGAACTTAGCCATACTTCTCGAACGTTAGCGTACGCGCTTCAGGGGGGCTCCAAGAGTGCAGATTTCGAGTTACGCTGGTAGCCTGGCCGGGAAGGTCGATGCTTACCGAAAGTACGGACAGCAAGAGGCAGCGAAGAACCGGCCCCCAACACAATCCACGTATCCCGATACACACGAAGTGACCCTCAAGGCAGAGGCAGATAAGCTCGTCGCGGACGAGCAGCGGATTTTCAATGCGATCATGTCCGAGGCCGACAAGGCTATCGTCGACGTGCAATCAAAGCTTACCGTCCTTGATGGCGATATTCAGCAGGCGCTGGCGGACAAGACGTTAGCCGGCAGTGTTGATGCTGCTCTGGCCGGCGACCGCAGTGCGCTCATTGATAGTGCCGCCGAGCGGATTCAGCACGAGGTTGCCTTGCGAGCGTTTCAGGCGGAAAACGGCATCAGGGATCCGGCTCACTACCCGGAGAGCTTAATCTGGCACTGGGCAATCATTCTTGCACTGGCACTTGCCGAGACGATAGCGAACGCGTTTTTTTACCAAAACGACAACGGCTTGGTTGGCGGGCTGATGGTCGCGTTGTTTGTTGCGGCGGTCAACATGGGCACTGCCACAGGCCTCGGGAATCTCTTCCGCTATAAGAACCGCAGCGCCACCAGCCTAAAGGTTCTGGGATGGGCATCACTGGCACTGTTCATACCCCTCACCCTGTTCTGTAACGCACTTTTTGCAGCGTTCCGCTCTGCATATCAGATGCTCAATGATCCGCAGGACCTCTCACAGCTTCGAGACGGGTTCGCAGTGGCTCAATCTGAAGCCGCTCGCATCTTCGTTTTGGACTTCAGCTTGAAGGATCTCTCAAGCTTCCTGCTGTTCATGACGGGGATTTGCCTAAGTATTTTGGCGTTTTGGAAGGGCTATACCTCTGACGATCCATTTCCGGGCTACAGCAAGCGCGATCGAGCCCTCAAGGCCGCGAAGCAGGTCGATGACGGTGCCCGCGCGCTGCTCAAGCAGAAGATCAAGGATTTGATGCACGCCCACTTGGTGAACGTGCAGCGACTGTCCAGTGAGGCAGCCACCATCATCGCCACCATCAGCCGCCGTATCTCGGAAACGGCGATGGCCAAGCGAACCCTACTTTCGAACACGCAAGCCATTCAGCTGGACTATCAATTGGTCCTCGATGGCTATCGGCAAGCCAATCTCGCCATTCGCGGCACCAACCCGCCAGACTATTTTTCGACGCAGCCCACGGTGACCGATACCGTGAACGCAGACGGCGAGCAGGAGCGAACTGAACATCTGAAGGCGGTAATGGCTAACGTGGAAGCTTTGCAAGCCCGCTACCGGGAAGATCTTGGAAGCAAGATCCACGAACTCCAGTCACATTCCTCCGAGATCATGGGAAGCATGTTCGACAAGTTCATCGCCGGCGTGGAGGCCGACGCTAAGGATCTCATCACCCAGAAGCTCAAGGTCATGCCGGATCAGGCGCTGTGAGCAGGCTCAGCAAAAAAGATCGGCAGGGCATCATACTTATAGCCGGGGTCATCTTGGTGGCACTGGGCATGGTGGCCTTTAATGCCTACCTGTCAGGCCGCCCGAGACCGGACGAACGAAACTGTGTAGCCCCTGTGACCGCCAAAACCGTCTTCGTCATCGACCAAAGCGATGCCATTCCTGAGCAAACAGCTTCGGAAATGCGCAGCCGGGCCATGAAGACAGTGGCCGAGGTCGTCCAGGCGAATGAACTTGTGTCTGTCTTTGTAATCACGGAGCAATCACGGACCAAGCTCCTGCCAGTATTCAGCGCTTGCAAGCCGCAGCAGGACGGGAGCGAACTAACTGAGAACGTAAAAGCGATTCAACGGCGCTTCACAGAGAACTTCCAGAAGCCGTTCGAAGCGGCTTTGGCCGTTGCAGCCAAGAAGTCGGAAGCCTCGCCGCTGGGCGAAGCCATCATAGATTTGAGTCTGAGTGACAGTCTGCGCGCCGGGAAGAGCCGGCTCGTCCTCTACTCCGACATGATGCAGCACAGCGAGAACTCCAGCCTGTATGGATGCAGTGATGGCAACGCGGCCATCCAGAGCTTCCGTCTGCACCGAGCGGGAGCGGTTGAACGCCCCACGTTCAAAAACACCGATGTGCAATTGAACTTCATCCCGCGAGAAGGGGTGGGCGAGGCTGTCGCTGCCTGCAGAACCAGGTTCTGGGCTTGGTTCTTCGGCGACAACGACGGCGCGAACGCGGCACTAACCACTGACTACCTGCCGGGCGGAGCTAAAGTCTCGTGATCACTTACTCGAATGTTCTGACCCGATGCATGCTTATTTCCGCCATCTGCATGCTGGTCGGCGTGTGGATCCCACCCTCCACCACTTACCCGCTCGTACCCTTAATATTGCCGTTCCTAGCGGGCTTGGCGCCGCTCATTTGGTACCATCTTGGCTATCTCCGGCCAAGGGCTGTGGAAGGAACGCTGGGTCCAGCTGAAATCGACAGCGTCTACTATTTTGGCTTTCTCGTCACGGTTGGTGCCCTCGGCTGCACGGCATTGCGGCTGGCAACGCGAGGCATCAACGACAACTTCACGGAAGTAGCGTTTCAGTTCGGACTGGGGCTGCTCGCAACAGGGTATGCGGTGTGGGCAAGGGTGCAGTTAACTGCCGCCTCGAAGACCCTTTCCGACGCCGAGATCGTCGATCTGATGAAGCGAGTTGTCCAAGATACCCGGGACCTCTCCGACAATGTCCAGTTGGGCTCTGATCGCTTTTCAGCCTTTGCCAACAGTGTTGTTCAGCAACAGGAAGAGTTTGCGAGCCGAATCCAGGGTAGCGTCCAGAAGAACATTGAGGCTAGCGTTAGCGATTTTCGTGAGGCAATGAAAGGCATTGCCGCTGAGGGCCAAGCAGCGCTCAAAGACCTTAGAACCGCCGTGAATGACGTGACTTTTGGCTCCGAGCGCGAGGCGCTGCGCAACAGCGTTCTGGGGATGACCGATACTGTGACGGCGCTCAACATCACTCTGCAGGAGCTCAAAACTTCGGCCTCGGCGGGATCTGATAGCGTCGGTGCCTTCGCGAGCGGCCTCGGGAAAGTGAGCGATTCCGCTATGAGTGCCCACGAAGCGCTATCGGAACTTGGTGGCAAGGAAGGCTCTGTCCCGAAGCTTGCGACTGCAATGGAGGAAAGTCGTTCAGCCCTAGCGGATTTCAACCTCTCTGCGAGTGTTTCGGCGGCTTCCTTCACTTCAGTTTCGGACCAAGCGAGCGCGGTTTCTCAACCTTTAAAGGACATCAAGGTGCAAGCTGCTGCTGCTGCACGGGCGATGACGACGATGGCAGAACTGGCGCCAAAGTTCGGAGCTTTGGTCGAGCAGATGGGAGCACTGGATCAGCACCTGTCGTCTATGGCGAATTCGGCCAATACCGGTGGTAGAGCAGTGCAGTCCATGGGCGCGCAGGCCGACGAGCTTCGCACAGTTTTGATCAACCTGAACCAGGCGCTTATCGATTCAACCGGAGGCTTCAAGGACTCAATGCTCGCACTTTCGGAGGAGATCGAAGGCCGTCTCACCCGCAATTTGGCGTCGATCGAGCAAAAAACCAGTCAGGTGGAAGAGCTCCTGCTCGTCAATCCTGAAACGAACTCCTGATCATGGCGGCGCAACGGTCAGAAAGCGTCGTGCTGCTGACTCTGGTCGACTTCCTCATTCAGATCATATTTTTTGGGCTGCTCGTCTTCGTGTTTTATAAGGCAGCGGAAGGGCGTAGCGCACGCAATTACACCCCTGAGCAGGTTGGCAAAGCCATTGATGCAGCAGGAGTTTCCAACATTGTGGAACTCACCGACGAGCTGACTAAGCTTGCGCCAATGCAGCTCAAGGAACTGAACGGGAAGCTTCATGCTGGTAGCAAAGACGCGGACATCGCCAAACTTGTCGAGTTGGTCGATCAGGCCGGAGGAGCCGGAGCAGCGGCCAAGAAGCTCGAACAAGGTCTCGGGCGCCCGCCTTGCCTAGTAAGCGAGGTCGCCGGAAAACGTCAGGTTACCGTGCTCGCCTCCTTGATAGGAAGCGCTACGACGATCACCTTTGAGGCCGAAACACCTGAGCTTCGCAAGGTGTTGACCGACGTGGGTCTTCAATACTCCGATGTTCGGAGCCTTCCGCTGGCGCGGTTCCGCAACGTCTTCAACCGAGTTGTAGAAAAGTTCCCTAACTGCCGCTACACAGTTCAATTGCGTGAAACGACAGGCCTCGTGTTCGCAAGGGATGCAGTTCAGCAGATTTTCTACACCAAGTTGAGGCGATAGCCCGTCCGCGGGAGATCAACTGGCGGGAGAGCACAGCTTCTCGCAGGGCTTGCCGTCGCCATCCCCATCGATCCCCTGACCGCCGCACTTTGCTAGCCAGCCTTTGGCTTCGTCGCAGCTGTTCATCTGCCGACACGACGGCTTTGCAGAGCATTCTGGCGCCAAATGCCCATGTACAGGCAATCCCAGTAGACCATGGTGTTGCGCGGTTTCGGCCTTGGAAGCTAGTTCCGGGTGCCGGAACTCCCACGGCGGTATGTTTTGCGCTGGCGGCATTGACCAAAGCCCCCGCTTTTCAGAGCGGGCCTGCGCCTCAAGTTGCACAAGCGACGGATCTCGGAGATACTGCCGGTAAGCCCAAGCCGAACCGGATTGCACCATTTCGCGGTTCACCTGAACTCCATTCGCACGAACCTCGCCTACCAGCCGACCATACTTGTCGTGCTTTCCGCCAACGACGCAGACTTCACCCGTGCCCAGCAATTCGGCGAGCTTCTGCCGTGACTTCTTGGCCCAGGGCTGAGTCTTTTCCGGAGCGTCAATCTGATCTAGGCGCACGGTAACGAATCTGCCGTTCGACTGCGACAGGCGGAAAGTGTCCCCATCGGAAATCTTGGAGGCTCGCCCCGTGATGCCGGGAAATCCGCCGCATGCCGCTGAGACGTTCTGAACGTCCCCTTCCCCTCCGCAGCTCACAAGCAGCATCGTTAGGCAGATAACGAGCGGAACGTGAGGGAAGAGACGGCTAAGTTGCGGAAGCCTTCGAACCCTGTGCAATTGGGTGTCCAATGTGAAGTGATCAGTACGGCCCATATCTCCGTTTTGGAAGCTATTCCGGTGTAAGTCACCATAGAATCGAGACGATTATCCGCCCTCCTATCAGTAACAGATGATCTTGAAAGGCACTGCGCCCTAACCCAAGCTGGCATCTGACGAGACGACGAATATCCTCTCCCGGCGGCAAGCCGCTCCAAGCGCTTGCTAGCCATGCTGTTTCTTGCTTGAGATTGTTGAGTCAGCCATCCGATCTCCCAGAGTCTCGGTAACTTCGAGGATTTGGGCGCCCCAAATTCGCCGACCGCCTATTCAGGCATTCGAAAACTAAGCCCTCAACTGACTCAGGGTGCCCGTGTCCCCGAGGATGGCCGCTTCCAGCGGGACCGGACGCCTAAGCGGTTCTGGTGTGATTGACCCGGATCTGGGTAGGAAGCTGCCGGTCGGCACACGGCCCTTTTTGCGGACATGGAGATGTGCTGAACAAACGGCATTGTTTGGTGTGCCACCTATGTGCGCGGAACAGCCGCAACTGAGACGGCGTTACACTGAACTGAGCTCAAGATATCGACAAAATGCGTTCGCGAGTTGCATCTGACGAGGCGTGCGGCATTCGGCCTCGAAAACCTGCGTAGACCCGACAAGGATCGTGACGCATTTTGCACGTGAGGTCGCGACGTTCAGTCGGTTCAGGCTATACAAAAACTCCATACCGCGCGGCGCATCGGCATGCGAAGAGCTGGCGAGCGAATAAATCGAGATCGGCGCCTCTTGGCCCTGAAACTTGTCGACCGTTCCGACCCGCGCCCGGGGTACTCGACGTTGGATCTCGAATACCTGCGCATTGTATGGGGCGATAATCAGTATGTCTTCGATTCCGAGGGGCTTTTCGTTACCTTCACGATCGATCCAGGTCGAGCCCTGACCCAAAAGATCGGCGACGAGTTCAACAACTACGTCTGCCTCTTCGGGTGAGCAATTCTGGTTTCCGGAATGCTCGACGGGCAGGAACCTCAGACCCGTGCCATTGGCGATCCCCTTCGCGTTGACCCGCTGGCCGGCCGCTTCTGCCTTCGCTCCGAGCTTGCCCTCGTAAAACAGCTCGGATGTGAACGCACAGATATCCGGATGAAGTCGCCAGGTGACGTCGAGAAACAGGCCTTCATCGGATGCGATTGTTTGCTTGCCCGAAAGCAGGTGGTCGAGCGCAGAGCAGCCGGTTCCGTCCGGATGGCTGCCTTGCATGGGTTGGTCGAGCTGCTGCGGGTCTCCGAGCAGAACCAAAGTTTTTGCCGCCTGCGAAACGGCGAGTACATTCGCCAGGGACATCTGTGCCGCCTCGTCGACAAAGAGTACGTCGAGACTTTCGAAGGCATCCTCCGTCGACCACAGCCAGGCGGTTCCTCCTGCAACACTACAATCCGCGTTGAGCGCGGCGAAGATCTCCGCATTGCTCTTCTTCGCGAACCGCAGCCGGTCGGTCGCGTCCTCCTTGGACCCGCCTTTCGGCTTTTGGATGCAGATCAGGGGGGTGTCGGTCTGGTCGGCGACTTCAATGACCTTGCTCAAGAGGTTGCGGATCACCTCATGACCATTGGCCACGACCCCAACCTTTTTACCCTGTCGGACAAGCTCGCAAATCATGTGCCCACCGGTGTGGGTTTTGCCGGTGCCAGGAGGTCCCTGAATTGGCAACACGCCTGCTGCGATGAGCGGGCCTATGCGCACGCCCGCATCGAGGGGCTTTTCACCATCGAGACGAACAGCGCTGCCGTCGGCAATGCGCGGCGCCACGCGCATCAACATGTCGCGCGCTGCCTGATAGGCTTCTCCCTCGGCCATGCCATGCTCGCAGACATGGGTTGCCAATCTGACCAGCGATTCCTGCATGGGTTTGGATGGCACATGTTCATGCACGAAGACGGCAGCAGGATGTTCGTCCGCCATTGCCGAGGCTTTCTTGATGTCGATGGTGCGCTGTTCCCTCGACATGTCCTCGACGGTGCCAAGTGCTTGGCCGCCCTGCGCTCTCAGCCCTTTGCCTGCGCGGATATCGGCTTCCTGTACGGGGAAGCTGTAGCGGTCGATCGGGCACTTGGCTGTGCCGCCAACCGTTTCCAGGAAGGTGAGACCTGCAAGGCCGGCGCGCTCGTCTATAAACTCGTCTGCGGAGAGGTCGCTAAGGCGATAGTATTCCCACCAGGTCGCCTTCTCCTCCCGGCGATGCCACTCGAGAAGGTTGGCAAGGAGCCAGCGCGCATGTTGCTCGGCGGTGCGCTTTTCCGGATCGACAGGGACGTCGGCAGTCAGCCGCTCAATCAGCGGCGTTATCCGCGCAAGCCATTCGGAAAGGCCCTCGCTGGGCCCGCTCTCACCTGGCTCCGGCCTCGTTATGTCGATGCCCCGAGCAATGAGCTTGGTGCGTTCGGCCTCCAGCCAATCGCGCAGCGCCTCGGTCGAGACACAGTCGTCCCGATTGTAGGTTTCGACGGTCTGCTTATCCTCCGGAAGGATTCCGGCCGCGTCGTTCAGTTCAAGGCTCACCTGCAGCCGGTTTAGCGCCAGGTTGGCATCGGGAAGGCTTGCGTCACGAACATAGCCAAAGAGCGGTTCGAGCTTCTTAATGGAATAACTCTCCACGCCCGCGCGCAGCGAGTGGCGGACCACGCTCAGCAAATCGACGAACACGAGGCCACGCAACAGTGAATCCAGTTCGTCTTCGCGCGTGCCATATCGCCCCATCAGCCGCTTAAGAGCGCCTGTCTCGTAACCGCCGTAGTGGTAGACATGAAGCTGCGGGAAAACCTTCATTCGCTCGAGCACAACATCCATGAATGTCTCGAAAGCTGCCTTCTCGCCGGCGCGGTCAAGCGCCCAGAGCCCGCGGTATTGTGGCTCACCATTCTCGCGAAAGTGGAAACCCAAGAGATATTCCAGACCATGCTGGCCGACGAAGGAATCGCCCTCAAAGTCGAGAAAGATATCGCCCTCGGAGGGCTCGGGCAGGCAATTGAGACCGAAACCTGCCACTGTTGCCAGAAGTTCGTAGCGTAGTTCCCCGCTGACTCTGGTTTCGAGCTGAATCCTAGCCTGCTCGCGGACGCGGGTCAGCGATTCCTTCGAGCCACGCTCCGGCTTCCATTGCAGGGGCAGCGGCAGTTCGGCCAGCGCCGTTGCTGTTATAACGCCGTGATCCTTGAGCTCTGTGATCTGCATCGAGGAGATGCCCGCCACGAGGCAAAGATGATCGTCATCCCGGCGTTGCTTATTGCAACGCGCGCTCCAGTTGCAGATGTCGCAGCTTGATGTTGGCTCCGGATATGTCTGTTCGGCCGTCCGAGTGTTGATTGCTGCGAGCAATCCTTGCTTCACCTGGCGGTGATAGGCGGCGAAATCGCTGAGCCGATATCGCTCCGGCTCAAAGTCGGTCCAGGGCGGAATGACGCTGGCAAAGACTGGCATTGTGCCTTGCACTTCAGCAACGAGTTCAGAGTAAAGGCACAGCTGAAGGACGGTGCCGCCTTTCGTTTCTCGGGCGAGCTTGGCGTCGGCGGCTTCATAGGACCAATGCCCTAGGTCGCTTGGCGTGTCGACGCGCTGCAGAATGTCGGCACGGCCAGCCCAGTATCCGCCTCGCAGCGCGGCCTGGACGATCACGTCAACGCCCGCCCTCATGGAGGCAATAGTTTGCTCAACGGCCTCATCGCCGATGTCCACGCCTTCAATCACAGCAAGTGAAAGACCTTGTGCGCGCAAATGGTCTACATAGGCCAGTTCGTGCTGCTTACCGCGCTCCCAGAGTGCCTCAAGAGCGGGATCAAAGAATTTTGGACGCGAAAGCTCACCGCGTGCCGCCGCATGTTCCAATTGCGTCAAGTGCCGACAGTTCAGATACCCCACCAGATCAGTGGCGCTCAGGCGCAGCGTACCACCATGAATTTTCATCTTATTGCCTCTTTTAACTCAGCGCATCCTTGCTCTAGCAAACTGAAGCACCCGCTACATCAAGAGCTGGAGATGAGACAGTCGAAGCTTGTAGTCTTTCGTATGTTCGGCCCATTTTGTCGGACTGTCGCTTGCGGCTCATGTCGGGAGTTCCGATCGGTCGCCCTATCGGTACGCAGGTCTGAGCTTTCTGCCAAAGAGACCTTTCTCTTTCGATGGACATTCTCTAACCTCAGACGCCATAACGTTTCCCGCCTGATCGCGTTATGCAGTAGCGGCCCCCACGGGGTCCAATGCAGACCTTCCCCCCATTACATGGGCATTGGCCGTCGTCGCTTGTCCCTCGACCACCTGAAAGTCCACTGCTTCCGCTGCGACGGCGCGGACGTCGCCGTCCTTTCGCCTCGGCCTCTCCGTTTAGACCTACGAGCGCGACTGCCCCGATGGCCGCTAGCAGATTTCTGCGACTGATCACCCTTTTGTCCTCCTTAAGTCCGCCTTTCGGCTAGTTGCACCTAGTTTGAGAGTTCGATCCCGAAAGCGGCTGCGTTGATGGCCCTGAACCCTTCTCGCTTGGTCCAGTCCATGTGTCCGCCCAGCCGCTCCACCAGCGCGAAACCGTCTGCCCTTTCGAAATTGATTGTCGAGGCAGCTTGCTCGGAGAGGGACAAATGCAGCACCGGCGCCGCGTTAATGTGACCAGTTGCGCGGTCAAGAATGTCAGTGAGCATGAGAACTTCAACAAAATCCAGCGGCAGGACGGTCAAGAATTCGAGCGCGACGCGCACGGCAGCCGAGCAGAGCGCATCCCGGTGGAGCTCATGGCGCTTTCCAAGCGGTATCGCTTTGAATGAGGCTTTGCCCGATTTCAGCAAGCTGGCGCTCTCCTCAGGAATGTCCTCAACATCCAAGCCGTCCACGATGGCCACAATCCTGTTGTCGATGAATAAGGTGTCGATGCCTTCGACGGCGAAGGGCAAATCACCAAGCGAGCTGTGCTCTTCCAGCGCAGAAAAAAGTGCATCGGGATCGCGTGCCACGACGCGCTTTGCCAGCTCGATCTCCGCATTCCGTTGAGCTACTGTCTGTTCCCTCGCTGCGTGGACCGCGTCGTCCTCGCCACGCGCAGCTGCGATCGCCTCGGACAAACGCTCGCGGACCTTCCGTTCGCGACCAATCACGCGAGTTAGCCATCCCGCCTTGTATCCGCCCAATCTTGCAGCCGCTTCGCGCTCTGCCTGGTCACTCCGAGGGGGCGCAGCGCCAAGTGGCTCCGTAGCTGTGGTGAGCCAGTTTCGCCGATCAAACCTGATCCGATGAGCAGCCGTAAGTGACTCAATCATTGTCTCGTAGGTTTCGACAGCTTCCGCAGATGCGTCAAGATGAGCTTGGCGGGCCATGCCACGCTGACGAGCAACACGCTGCCGTTCAGCCTGTTTGGCCGCTCGGTCCATAGCGCGCATCGTGCGAACCATGCCACGTGCGAACTGCCGTGAGGTGACCACTAGAGCACCCCCTTCATTGCAGACTCCGACCTTTGAGCTCCGGTGCTGCCACACTCTCGCGTGCCTCCCGCTCCCGGTCGGCTATGCGCTTCAGTGCCCGCGCACCAATTGGAAGTGAATTTTCGATCACGAGCTCACCCTGCGCCTTGGCGAGCCTTGCGCCTAACTCCGTAACCTCGCTGCACCAGATCGTTTCGGCATCGCGGTCGCGTGCCGGATCGGGCCCGGCACCGCCCAAGGTGAACGCTATCGGTGCCATTTGAATTCGGGTTGCGCCAGCCGGAGCTGTTATCTCCACCCCGTAATCCTGCCTCGCAGCGGAGCGCACCACCAGGCGGCCCTCCTGCGCCAGAGTTGTAGTCATGCCTTCGCTAACCTTGTATCCGAGACCGGCTAGACCATCGAGCACAGCAGCCCGACGCGCGGCGGCCGCCGTTTCGCGCTCGTGGGCGTCGAGGATCGTTTTGATCTCTGCTTTGCGCGCCTCAATGTCGGTGATTGCGCTGTCTTCAATCCTGCCGACATCAGCCACGACTATTCCGGCAGCGGATGCCTCTGCAAGCAAAAGGCGTAAATCGAACAGTGCTGCGGCTCGGCCTTCTTCGGCCTCGTGGACGCGCGCAGTCTCGACAGTGAGGCCGTCGAGCACAAGCGCCCGCCTGGCCAACGGGGCGTTCTCCGCCTCATCTAGTCGTACTTGCCATCCGGCTAGCATCTCGTCGCTGACTAGGTGTTTTAGAGTGTCGAGCCGGAGGGCAATCACCTCGACCAGCGGATCGAGTGGCGGGGGGGCATGGAGCGCCAGCCAGTCGGCAAAGGTTTTGCCCTGCCCATTGGTCTGCAATTTCCCTGCCAACTCGAGGTTTGTAGTCAGATTGTTCGGCTCTGCTGCTAGGAGGTCAAAGCCCTTGGAAAGCGCTGCAGTGTCGCCGCGCTCGATCTTGGCCGCCAATTCGTTGTCTATCGGTGCTTCCCTTGCTCGCAGTGTGCGAAGCAGGGTAACTCCAGCTTCGCGCGCACGCCGGTCGCGTGAGCGTGCCTCAGCCAGCCGGCGCGCGGCCACGCCGAGGCGCTCTTGGATGTCCTGCCTGAGGAATGCCTCCTCGCGCGGGGCAGCTTTCTGCAGCTCAGTAAACTGGTCAGCCGCTATCATCCGAGCAAGTTCAGCGCGGCGCGCTTCGGCTGCCGCAATCGCGCCGTCTTCGAGGCAATCGTTGCGCAATCCAACCCTTTGCCACTCGGTCAACGCTGCATCAACCCGGCCGAGCAATCGCTCACAGATCGCCAGAACCTCCTCGCGCGTTACCACGCGCACAACCTTTGGTCCGCTCACACTTGTCTCCCTAAAGCCGTGATGACCGCATGCCGCAGGCGTTCCCGCTCGATCTGAGGCTCGTGGTACCAACGGTGCGACGAGACACGGTGAAGCGCAGGTATCGATCGACGCAGTACCGCCGGCCGCCACATCTCTCTTGCGCGAGCCGTAGCGAGCAGCGGGTGTCGCGGAGCATCGCACTCGATGCCGATGCCAAAGAGGCCGGTACGCGGGTCTTCAATGGCGAAATCGAGACCAAACGCGCCGCCCTCCTCGATCAATGCGGGCTCCCAGCCCAGCGCACGAATTTCGGCAGCAACTGCATCTTTAAAGCCGTCATGACCATCGTTCAGCGGACTGCGACGACGGCCCTGCTCGCTTGTGAGTCTTAACAAAAGCGCTTCAGCCGCATCCAGATCGCCGTCCGAGAGCGTTCGCGCATATTCGAAGTACGCCTGAAGATAGTCGCGCGGACTCGCGGCCTGCCGCCGCGTCGTCAACAGGTCGGAAATCAACGGAATCGGCATCGAAGTCACAAGAATAATCTTGTTCTTTGCGCGGGTCACAGCAACGTTGAGGCGGCGCTCCCCACCAGCTTGGCCGAGTACCCCGAACGATCGACGGAAGGTCCCCTGCGCATTTCTGCCGAAGGTAGAGGAAAAAACGACCACGTCGCGTTCGTCGCCCTGCACGTTCTCTACGTTTTTGACAAAGAAACCCATATCTTCGCCACCTTCGACGCGGTCGCGCTCGCGAGTGAGCGCGACGCGAAACGCCGGGTCTTGCTCGGCGCGCTCCTCGAGTTTGTCCTCGATCAGGTCGGCTTGCTTGCGGTTGAACGTAACAACGCCAACGGTCGGTGGTGCATTGGGTGCCTCCAACCAGAGCTTGGCCAGCACGTCTGTGACGCGCTCAGCCTCAGCGGGATTAGTCTGATCGATGTAGGTGCCATCAACACGAATGAGTTCGATTGGCCGCTTACGACGGATCTCTTCGGCGGGGTGGCGGGCCGGCACACTGAGTCGGTTCGCGTAGAACGCCGCGTTCGAGAACTGCACAAGTTCGCGGTAGGTTGAGCGGTAGTGAATCTGCAGCGTCGTCGGCGGTAAAACGGTCTTCGCGAGCTGGAGAAGGTCCGGACAGTCCTTTATCTCGCGTCGATTCCAAGTTTCCTCGATAACCTCACGCTCTTCCACAGCCAGGTCCGAATCCGCGCTATGGCCCTCGAATATCTCCGCCTCATCGCTCTCGACGCGGCTAGAGAAGAACGCAGTCGGTGGCATTTGCTTTTCGTCGCCGCTGACGATCATCGTCCGGCTGCGGTAGAGAGTGGGCAGCGCGTACTCGACGGGCATTTGCGATGCCTCGTCGAAAATCACCGTGTCGAATAGCGCCTTGCGAAGCGGCAATAGACGGCTCGCAACGTCCGGATTCACAAGCCAAACAGGCCGCAGCCTCATCAGTCCAAGGTCGGCTCCGCGATCGACAAATTCCCGCATTCGCCTCGCGCGCGCGCCGCGAAGTCGGGTTATGTCCTCCCATTCTCGCATCGGCCTCAGGAGCCAGGTTTCGATGTCATCGACGAGCAGGCGGCGGTTGAGCGCTCGCATCTCTTGGGCTGCACTCGCAAGCGAGGCCGCCTTTGTCTCGAGCTCATTGGCTTCGAGGAGGAGGTTCGGATCGGCAGTCTCAAGGCGCGTCTTCCAGGCGAGCCTGGACTCCGTGGCGATGATGCGGCGCACTGAGGGTTCCAGTTCCCCTACCACCAAGTTCTCGAGCTTGCTGCGGATGCGTGCAAGCTCAGCAAAGACTGCCATGGACTGCTCACCGAGCAGCGGCACGCGGACGCGGAACTTTTGGTAGGCGGACAGGTGAGGCAAAGCGCTTAAAATCGGCTCAATGCGAGCCGAATTGTCAATGTTCGCTACAATCGCTTCGAAGCAGACTTCGCTCCAGTCATCTTCAAGCCAGGGTTTCAGTTTTGCGAGCGCCGAGCTACTGGTAGCCCTCGCATCGTGACGGGCGAGGCCTTGGTGTATAGCCTCCATGAGATCTACAACCGCCTCGCGCGTCGCGGCGCGGGCCATAGCCTTTGCTGTTAAAGGCTCGGGATACGCCTCGAGCCGCACCACAAGCGCTTCAGCTGCATCCAGTTCGGCGGCAAAACTGCGCGTAGCCGCAAGAAGGTCGGGAACGCGCATGCCAGCAAGGTCTCCCGCAGGTTCCCCAATATCGATTGCAGCTACGATAAGCCGATCGCGAAGCGGGCGGAGTGCCTTCTCACGTTTCAGCGCGGCGCCGAACTCGTACGCGTCAGCCAGACCTTCGCGTCGCAGTAGGCGGCCTCGCCGCCAAAGCCAAAGCCAACGGTTCGGAAACAGCCGCCCGAAAAATCCCGGGCTGGCGAGCAGCCGATCTGAAACCTCGATCCAACTATCCAGTTCTTGGTCGTCCATCGCCTGCGCCACAGCGATCGCATCGGCGGGGGCCTCGTCCGCGGGAAGACCAAGTAGGCCCCTTTCGAGCATTGCCAGTTCTACTCTGGCTGTCGTGGTCGCGCGGGGTCTGACGCTCGCGCCTCCCAGCGACTCAAGCCACCGTGCAAGACGCTCTCGCGCCGACAGTTCGAGGCCTAAAAGCACTGCCCCGTGTTCAGCGGACCAAGTCCGATAACCTTCCGGGTCCTCGATTATCAGAGCATCGGGAGTTCGCCTGATCACGTCAGCGCGTTCGCGTTCGGCCGCAGCAAAGTAGGCTAAATCACCTGCAAAGGTCTCGATACTTCCCTCGTCATTGCCAAAGGAGCGAGTCGCAGCGAGTGGGCTGCCCTCGAAGTTTGCCGGAAGCCATAAGCGCGCAATCGGCACACAGCGTTCCAACAAGACTTCAAGCTCGCTCGGATTGAGCACACCGACGAGGTGCCGCAGCGAAGGCAAGGGAATGCTAGGTCCCTCCCTGGCGAGGCCAATGAGGTCGCCCAAAATGAGCCGGTAGGACATGCCCGTGACGGCATCAGTTTCGTGGAGGGCACGATGATGCCCGTCAAGTTCTTGCTCAAGCGCCTCAATCCGACCGGCCATCTGCTCACGCTGCATGCGCCATCCGGTCGCACCGCCCGGCCGTTGGAAGAGTTCCTCGAGCTGCTCACGGATCATGCGGATCACTGGCTCACGGTCTTTGTGAACATCGTTCACCATGACGATGCGACCACCGAGGCCCGCAGCCTCTAGGCGCTTGTTCACGACTTCGAGGGCTGCCTGCTTTTGGCATACGATGAGCAAGCTCTTGCCATTGCCGATCGCGTCCGCGACCATGTTCACGATAGTCTGGCTTTTGCCAGTTCCAGGTGGACCTTCCACCAGCAGGCCACGTCCATGCCGGGCCTCGAGCACTGCGGCTTCCTGCGACGGGTCGCTATCAGATGTAAAAAAGCGCTGGCGCTCGGGTACGGCGACGAGCTCGGGCCTCGCCACCTGCTCGCCAACGCGAAAAGCAGTCTCGAGGCTGGTCCCAGTTGGAGGTAATGCCTTGAGCTGCCTCAGGTCCTCCATAACTGCCTGGCCGAGGAAGCCGAGGTGGAAAAGTGCTGCCGCGCAGACAATGCGGTCGTCGCCGGGTTTGATCCGTAAGTCTTTGGACGGGAGTGGCCCCAGATCGTCGCCTTGAATTTCGGCCAGGCCCGCGAATGCTTCAACGACTTCGCGCGCGGAAGCCGAGGCGCGTCCGAGCAGCTCGTTAGCACACTCCTGCCAGCGTGCGGCTGTCTCGACTCCAAGAAGTGTTTCGAATGCAGGATTAAGCCGGACTTCCTCCCGATCGTGGTCGAAGGCAAGCGTCACCCGGCCGCGCGCACCGACCTCAGGATTCAGCTTCACCGGCCAAAGCAAAACTGGCGCGATCCGCGGGCGGGTCGACGCCTTAGTCTCCTGCATGACGAAAAACGGAAAGCCTAGGTAGAGGCCATCGATGCCAGTATCTCGGCGATAGAGGGTCGCATGGCTGTGGAGGGTCCGAAGGCGCCTCTCAATCCGAGGATCCTCGGCTAGGGGTGCTGGATCAATGTCGAGAGCCTGTTCACCTCGCAAAAGCACATGATCAAGCAACTGACGGGCTGGTCGGCGTTCGCTAGTAAGCTCGAATAGGTCGACGCGGGCGGTGGTCTTGCCGATAACCATTCGAGTGAGTGGACCGCGCATGATCGCGCCGGTTATCCGCCGGGCATAGAAGTCCAGCAAAGTTGCGACATATGCCTGCTTTGGAGGCTGGCGCCATTCCTCTGGCGCAACAGCAAGCAGCGCGAGAGCGCGCGCAAGTGGCAGCCGACGCTCCAGCCTAAATTGGTCACCCCAATCGTCTATACGCTCTCGTCCGCACCTTGCGAAACCCTCAAGACGGCGCTCAATCTCGGCATAAAGTTCCCGGCGCGGCTGACGCATGAATGCAAGCGCGGCGTCGCGATCGAAGGTTTGCATGCCCGCGCCGCGTGCAGCGGCGGCGGCCTCATCGACGATCGTCTCGGCAGCGCGGAACTGTCCGATCGCCGCACTGAGGAGAATAATGAAATCTTCCTCCTCGGTCACTCTCCGTTCCATGATTGCCAACAGGCCAGGGTGGTCCGTATCCGGGAGGATCTGCCGTTTCTCGTCCCAGACCGCCGCTAACCGAGTTTTCGATGTCGAAAGTGCGAACACTCGCAACTGAGCCTCGTCGAGCTCAATAGCCAGCTGACTTGCGCGTTCGCGCACACGCTCAACTCGCCTTTTCAGACGAATTAGCCATAGCTCCTCGTTGGCCGCTTCCAAACGATCAGGAAGCGGTCCCGTGACGAGTGCGTAACCCTCCTCGGGGTGATTAAGCAGCCAGCCCGGCGTGACAATTTCGCCGCGGACGACAAGCGGCATGGCAGCGTTGAGTGACTTCAGAGCGAGTGCGGTGCGAAAGTCCTCGCTAACGTCATCCAATCTCGCGATCGTACGGAGTTCGATATACCGCGCCCTGGGCTGGCCAGCCTCTTCAAGCCATGTCGCCAGCGCTCCGCTCACCAAGAGCTCGCGTGCATCGTCCCAGTGGACTGCCTCTGCAGCTGCCAAAGCAAACCGTTCGGGGCTCGGATGCCGGACTCCTCCGAGCGAAATGGCCCTTTGGCTCTCTTGGGCGATGGTTCGAAGATCGACGGGAGGGGCTTCGGGGAGATCGCCAACCAGCCACCTTTGCACCTCATCCCAGCCCCAGCGGGTCCGCCGGTCGAGCGACAGCAGGCCTCGCAAGAGGACGTTTACATGGATCGGCAGGTCATCGGGGATCGGAGCACCGTTTGTCAGAACGCTGATGAGAAACGTCTGGTCGTCAGCGCCAGCAAAACATGCTCCGCGCGTCACCTGCTCGAGGAGCAGCATGCCAAGACCCCACCAGTCGCTTGCAGCAGCGACGCCGCCAGCCACCGCCTCGGGTGCAGTGTAGCGTGTGATCTCCAGCGGTGAGACAACGTCGAGATCGTAGTCCGACAAGCGGGCGGAACCAAAACCCGTGACTACAAGGTCAAGCGGATCCCTCGTTCGAACCATGATTGCGCCGGGGCGCAAGTCTCGGTGACGAAGGCCGCATTCGCCGAGCGCCGCAAGCGCGCCGCCAACCTCGACCAGTATTCGTGAAAGCGTTTCGTTGTCGTCTGGAAGCAGTCCGAGGTCAGCGAGGGTTCCGCCGCGCAGGTCCTCAGATACCTCGTATGCGCGATTATCCCAGTGGCCAGTCTCGAGAATCTCCGGGACGTGGTCGCGATCGAGCGCCCTGATCGCTTCATAGATTTCCGGGTCAGGCTCGCTTCCATCGGCATAAAGCGTAAGAACAGCTTCTAACCCGTCAGAGTTGCGGCGGGTCTCGTATCGCTCGCGCACGGCGCTCGTTGTGGGAAGTCGTCGCAACAGTGGCCAACCAGCGACGTGCGTCTCGACAACAGCCGGATTGGTATCGGTTACCTGGGTGTCGACAGAGCCTGAAACCTGATCTTCACTGACCGTTACATCCTCACCGCACAATGGGCACATAAGGTCATTTGGTTCGACCGGATGGCCATTGACGCAGGCAGCCGTTGCCGTGTTTGGCAACGGGAGAACTGTAGCCTGAACGGGGCGCCAGCCAGATGGGCGGATAGCTATTGCCGAGAGCGGCCAGTCACAGGGTGATCCATCGACTTCACCTCTACAGAAGCTTTCGGTTAGCGCCCTTTCCGTCAGACAGTTGGGACAAAAACGCATCATTTGTGCTGCTCGATCCGCATGTCAGACGTTTCAGCTGCATGCCCACTAGTGGCCAGAGCACGCCGAAGCCGGCCCATCGCGCCGCGAGCTGGAATACCGGCGAACCAGGCGTCCCCGTCCTGATCAAACATGACGTCGAGTCGGCGGTCGGCTGAGTCGGCTTTCTGATCGTATGCGGCAAAAGCCATCGCCTCATCGGTCAACAGGACAAGCCTCTGGTTGTCGCTCCCGCGAAGTGCCTTCGTTTGGGGCACCTCGGAGCGGTAGCGTCCTGTAACGAGTGCGTCGACAAGACCCGGGTTCGCCTTAAGCCATGGTGCAACATCGGCGAGCTCGAAACCAGTAAAAACGAGAACAGTGCCGGACGAGACCTCTCGCCAATGTTTGAGGAGGCGGCAAAGGGCTTCTGGCTGATCAAAGGGCTCACCGCCTGAAACCGTAAGACCATCTGCATCAGCGTACGCAGCTATGTGCGCAAGTAACAGTTCGATCTCGACAAGTCCGGTGCCGAATTCCCAAGTGTCCCGGGAGATGCAGCCAGGGCACTGGATTGAGCAGCCTTGGAACCACACGCCGAGCCGATTTCCCGGTCCAAGCGCCGTCACCGGAAAGTGCATGCGGGAGATCCCGACCTCCATTAGGCGTCCTCAAGCAAAAGCGTGGTGACCGTACCGGCCTCCAAAGAGCATATCCGCACTGGTCCGCTCACATCTTGGTCGAAGAGCGCGCGGGCAAGGGGATTGATTAGGTGGGCCTCAATCTTGTTGCGGATACCCCGACCGCCGTTGGAGAGGTCAGCGGTGCAAAGCTCCTGCAAGGCTGCCATTGCTTCGGCCGCAACCTCCACCTCATAGCCCGCCCCCCTCGCGTCTTCGAGGACGCTGTCGACCATCCCAGAAAAAATACGCAATGCAACTGTCGGGCGGATAAAGTCGAATACGATCAGGTTCTCGCCGAAACGGTTGAGAATTTCCGGTCTGTTCAGCACGAGCTTGAAGTGGTTCGCGATTTCCGAGCGCACACGAGATTGAACTTCCTCGAAAGGTTGATCGGGTGTGACATTGGCGACGCGTGAGCCGTCGGGTGCTGTCGCATAGATTCCGAGGTTGGACGTGAACACAATCAGAGCCTCGGAGAAGTAAACCCGATCACCCCTGCCAGAGGTCAACACTCCATCGTCAAGTATCTGTAAAAACTTATCTAGTATTCGTGGATGAGCTTTTTCGATCTCGTCAAAGAGCACCACGCTAAACGGCTTCTCGCGAACAGCGTTCGTAAGTTCTCCACCCATGTCGTAGCCGACGTAACCGGGAGGCGCTCCGATGAGACGCTGATCTGCATGCTCCGCACTGAATTCCGACATGTCGAAGCGGATGTAAGCGCTTTCGTCTCCAAATAGCAGCTCGGTTACCGTCTTCGCGAGTTCTGTCTTGCCGACACCGGTAGGGCCAGCAAGGAAAGCGATACCACGTGGGCGTCCCCCGCGCTTTCCGCTGCCCACGCCCGTCGCGGCGCGCTTGATGATGTCAAGCATGTGCACGACGGCATGGTCTTGACCGACTACGCGCTGAGAGATCGCTTCGGCGCCGCCACGGATCCGGTCGGGCTCAATTTTGCGCCACGCGTCCTCAGTGACACCCACTTTATAACGGCGGACAGCCTCACTGATCTCACCGATTGAGACTTTCTCTGTCCTTGCAAGCTGCGCAACGGCACTTAGGTCAACGAGCAGCAAACCCTCCGTAGCGTCGACGAGGTCGTCCTGTGCTTTCGCAAGCGCCTCGGGGCTTGCATCGCGCCCCCCCGGCATTCCGGCAATGAGCGATGGCGCAACTATCGCTCTAGCAGCGCGGTCGGGCACGGCTATCGGGATATGGCGCAAGTGCGGGTTGTCTATGATCAGCCAATCCGGAAGACTACCTTCCCTTTCGGCAATCCAAATCACCGTGTTAAAGCGCGGTTCCCGGTTGGGTCCGGCCGGGCGCGCCTCGGCTGACTGGCTCAGAATATGGGCGCGGGTAAACAGCTGTTGTTCAGCAGCAGCCAAAGCGTCCGCACGAATTACGAGCCGCGAGGCGAACTCGACCACAAGCGCCGTCGGAGCCCCGTCGAGCTCGACGAGTCGTTCGAGTGTAGCCGCGAGCAAGTCCGGACCGCCCTGTGCACGACCATTCACGGGGGCGAGGCCGAGTCGGTTAAGGACAGCCTCATCTCCATCCATTGCATCAGGCCCCGGCAGCACAGTAAATCCGTTCAACGGGTCGTAGGCGACGACCGCCGCGTAACCAGCTTCGACGAGGCTGGCCGAGAGCACATCGCGAAGAGGTGCTGCCACGGCGACATCTTCAATCACGCGGATCTGTAAATCCCTAACGTTACCCGTGAGCACGAACTGGCTCTTCAGCGGTAGGAATCGAGTAAGATCACGGATCCAGCGCGGGCGCCGGTCTTCACTGGTCAACGAGATTCCCCCGATCGTTATGACTTGCCATGGCCTGTGGCGCTACGCCTCTTAGACTAACTTATCATAGCAGGAATTCAACGCGGACCGGCGCTCGCAAAACCGGCGCGAGAGGCGTGAATGTGTCCTAGAGTTCAGGATGGCTTTGCCTTAGCGTTGGCAATTGCTCAGAATAATGGATGAAACATCGTAGCCATGTTCCAGATTTTAGCCGCTGCAGTCATTTCTGCGGGCCAAACATTCACCTGCACGCCCACGCATGTCTGGGATGGAGATGGGCCGGTCTGGTGCGCTGAGGGTCCGCACCTCCGCATTGGCGGTATTGCGGCGCGAGAGATGGACGGCACGTGCCGCTCAAACCAGCCTTGCCCTGCCGCAACGGCGATCGAAGCACGCGATGCTATGGTCCAGTTGTTCGGCGGACCGCGCGGAACAATCGAGACCGGGCACGTCATTGTAGCTGGGCCTCGATTGGTCTGCCAGTCGGTGGGGTCAGCCGGCGGCAACAGAACAGCCGCCTGGTGCCGCTTCCCGTCTGGGGCCGATCTCTCCTGCGCGATGATAAAAACCGGCACGGTCCTGCGCTGGGACCGCTACTGGAAAGGTCCAGCCTGCAAGTGAGCAGCATGGAGCACCTGACCGGCACCATCCAACACGGTCCCAACGGCCTTGTCCTGGAAGCCGATGGCGGCGGCATGTGGGAGCTCGATAACACCCGCGCTGCCCGCAGGCTTGTCGGATCACATGTCGAGGTTGTCGGGCAACGCGCGGGGTTCAATGGACTGGTGTGCGATCAGATCCGGGTTGCAGGTCAGATTCGCCCGCAGGCATTCAAACTGCGCCTCGAGTTTCTGGCAATAGGTGCGCTGGTTGCCTATGGGCTGTACGCAACCGTTGCCACTGCAATCAGCGCATTTGGCTGATGCTGAGCGACTGGGAGCTCTGGGCCTGCGCCAATGAGGTCCTCAAGACCCATGGCGACAAGGCAGCGCTCTTCGTTGCTGAACAGATCGGCGTACTCGTACTCGAGGGTGACCAAACTGGCATCGCGACCTGGCAGGCGATTGCGCGCCGGATTTCCGAACTTTCTGATGGGCACGGATCACCAACGAAGCAGTGATCGCACTTGCGCCAACAAGATACCTCAGTCGTCCTGCGGCCCCTCGCGCGATGGAACAGGGGTCTTACGCGAACCCGCAGGTTTGATCGAGCCTGAGGGTCGTAGGGTACATTGCCGATCGTCGAAACCATCTTGAGTTCACTTTTTGTTCCATGTAAGGATACTTCCTAGCCCTAGGATGGAATCCTAGAATCTCAGGAACGCAGACCATGAACGATCCACGCGCAGTGCTCGATGATTTGATCCGCCAGCGCGGCGTCAACTACTCGTCGATCTCGCGGCTGCTTGGCCGAAACGTGTCCTATATCCAGCAGTTCCTCCGCAAAGGCAGCCCTCGCCACCTCGACGAACGGGATCGGCATATCCTCGCCCAGTTCTTCGGGGTCGATGAGACTTTGCTTGGTGGGCCTACTGCCCTGGCCACGCCGGTCGTGCAGCTGGTCCAGATCCCGGTGCTTGATGTCGAAGCCTCGGCGGGTCACGGTGCCCTTGCAGGGACCGAGGCCAAAGCCGGCCAGTTCGGTTTCGACGACAAATGGCTACGCAAGCTGACCCTGGCCAAGCCGACCAACCTCTCGATCATCAAGGTGACCGGCGACTCGATGGAGCCGACACTGCACGATGGCGACGAGGTCCTGGTCGACGTGTCGGACGAGCAATCCAAGCTGCGCGACGGGATCTATGTCCTGCGCATGGACGGCGCGCTCAACGTCAAGCGGGTGGCGATCGAGCCTCAGGGTCGCAAGATTTCCGTGGTCAGCGACAATTCTGCTTACCCAAGCTGGCAAGGACTTGACCGGCGATCGGTGAATATCGTCGGCCGGGTGCTGTGGTTCGGCCGCAAGGTCTGAAACGCCGCCTCATATCCCCATCTCGAACGGCTTGACCATAGCCTTCTCGCGCTCGGGCGGCTCCTTCTGCACCGGTGCCTCGTTCTGCACACCCCGCTCAGACACTCCTTTGGCGAGCCCCGAGGCGGCCGCATCGCGAAGCAGGCCAACCGTCTCAAGCGCTGAGCGCTTCATGCCGGTGTTGCGGGCAATGGCCGCGCCAAGCCGCGAGGCGTCGTTGACGAAGAGCGTCAGGCCATCGCGCAGGCGGGTCACCGTCACAAGGAAGGTCTGCTGGTTCGAGAGATTGCGCTCGCGGCTGTCCATAACCGCGATGCCGCGATCCGATGTCAGCCCCTGCGCCATATGGGCGTTGAGCGCATAGGCGAGGTCGAGCCGCTTCAGCATCGGATCATCGACCGGTAGATCATGCGCAATGCCGGTCGAGGTCACCAGCGAGACCGCATCCCTGCTGATCCCGGTTATGCGCGCCTGGTCGGCGTTGATCAGCCCGCGCTTGTGGTCGGTTTCGGTCCAGCGGATCCGGTCGCCGGCATGGATGTCGAGGCGTTTGACCTCGAAGAGCCGCAGAGGGTCATAGCCGCCGTTGGGACGGAGTCGATCGAGGCGCAGGGCCGTGCGTTTGCCACCCGCTCCCTCCAGCGTAACCAAGCCGCGCTGCCGGTCGCAGTCGATGACGGTGTAAGTGCCCTTGGCCAGCTTTTGTGCCCGGTTTTCACGGTCGAACACGGCGATCAACCCGGGGCGGTAGCTCACCGCATAGCGCAGCTCCTCGCGCGTCGCGTTGACGCGTGAGAGCACATCGAGCCCCAGCGCCGTCTGGCCCAATTCGCCATTGGCTTTGAGTCCTGTCTGGACCGCGGCATTGACCTCGCTGCGCAGCGCCCGCCCCGAGGCATAGATCGCGGTGCGCTCGCGGTCGGCAGGCGTGAGCGCCAGCCACGCCGCTGCTGCTTCGATCGCCGCGCCCTCACCTACCTCTACGACATTCTTGCCGAGGTGCCGCAGCGCATCATCGATCCGCCCGCCCTGCGCCGCCTGCTGCGCAGCGCGCAAGCTCTTGGTGCGAGCACGGATGTTGGTGTTCATCGTGGCGGTTTCGACGCCGGAGCGCTGCATCACATCGAAGGGCTTGCCCGCGTCGACCGCCCCCAGCTGCTTGCGGTCGCCGATGCTGGCGAAGCGGTCGACGCCGAGAAGGTTGGCGAGGAGGACCAGCTTTTCCTTGTCGGCATTGCCGACCATCGAAGCCTCGTCGAGCAGGATCACCGCGCCCTTCATCTCAGCTCGCGCCTCGGCAAGCCGGGCCGGATTGCCGCCCTCGAGCAAGTCTTGATGGCGGCGCAGAAAGCGCGCGACCGTCATCGACGGGATCCCGGTGTCGCGCTCGAGCATCTGCACCAATGTGTTCTGCACAGCGAGGCCAAGCACAGTTCTGCTCTGCTCGCGCAGGATATCGGCCACGGGCTTGAGGACGGTACTCTTGCCGGCGCCCGCGACGCCCTGGATGGCGACGATGCGGTTGGTAGAGCCGAGCAGCAGGCGTCCCGCACCCTCTTGCCCGGCGTTCAAGGTTATGCCGTATTTGAGCTGCGAGAGGCCCTGCAGCCGAACACCGGCTTCATCTGCGCCGATGATCGGCGAGACCTTCCCCCTGCCCGCTTCCACGGCCGCAACGATGCGCAGTTCGGAGGCGACCGCGTCCTTCGTGGTGAGCATGCCCTGATTGGCGCCAGCGCCGCGTTGAAGCGCGCCTTGCCGGACGAGTTGCTGCACACGCTGCTCGATCGCAGGCAGTGCTGCCGGGAGGCCAAAGCCAAGCGCCGCCCGGTAGAGATCAACCTTGGAGAACGCCGCCTCGCGCTCTGACAAGTGGCGGACAGCCGATGCTACGGCGTGGGCCGCAGCGACCTGTTCGGGTGACCGCTTGGCCATGTCGCGCGGCATCAACGGATCGCCCTCCCTCAGCCCGAAGCGCTCGGCCAGTGCGGCGGCCAGGTCCTGTGCTTTCGCGGCAGTCCCGCGCACAACCGAGGAAAGTCTGCCGACCTCGCCGAGGCCCTGAGCCGCACGCGCGTTGGCCCGGGCCATGACGACGGAGGGATCAAAGCCGATCGACCTAGCCTTCTCTTTCCACGCGCTGACAAGCGCTGACCGGTCCTCGACGACACTCTTTTCAGAGCGGGTCATCAGGTTGGCAGCGCTGCGCGCGGCAAGGCCGCGCGAGGCCATGCCTTCCAGCTGCCCAAGGATTTCTGCGCGGCGCGAACTGAAAGCGTCGCGCACGGATTTTGGCACGCCGACCGCCTCGAAGTTGCCGTGCTTGCCGATCTCGCCAACCTCATATCCAAGGCGCTCGACCGAGATCCGGAAACGGGCCATCGTCATCGCATTGAGCAGGGTGTTGTGGTCCCAAAGCTTGTCATTGCGCAGGGCGCGCCACTTGCCGTCCGGCCCCTGCGTCGCATTGGCGACCACCGCATGGATGTGGGCACCCGGTTCCTGATTTCGGTTGGTGTCGTGCATGAAGAGCGCGACGGTCAGGTTGCCAGTCGCCACGGCCTTGTCCTTGCCGCGCACCTCGATCCGGGTCTCGGCGAGATTGCGTTCGGCCCAGGCGAGCGTCTCTTTGACCGCTTCGGTATAGACCTCAAGGATGCGCCGGTCGCCGCCCACCAAGGCAAGCAGCGACCAGCTTTTGGGCATCGAGAAGGTGAGGTCGGTCCCTGCCCGGTGCTCGCGCTTGTCGGTGCCAAGGCGGGTTCCATCGGGCAGAAATCCCTTGAGGATTGCCTCGAACGCCTTGGCATCGACTTCACCCGAGAGCCCCAGCTTGTCCGCGCCTTTGCCGAACCATTCGCCCGAACGATCGGCATCGGCACGGGTGTAGTAATTGTCGGCGGCGAAGTAGCGGGCAGCACCGCCCGCAGTGCGGACATTGGCAACGGACAGCATGGACTGGGGCCTTTCACCAGGCAGGGATCACGCGTCAGATATCGATATCGAACTCGCCGAGATTGCGCGGCTCGGGGGGGCCGTGATCCGGTGCGACTGCATCATCCTCCAACGCCAGACGCCGCGGATCGGTGGGTGCCAGCGGCCCCTCCTGCTTGCCATGATCCGGGAGCGCTGGACTGCGTCCGGCTCCCGAGAGCCTGCCGCCAGCAGCCACCGTCTCCCTTGGTTCCTGACCTCCGCCAGAGTTCTTCGCAGGCACCGGGCCGCCCCTGTGAGCCGGCGCTGTACCTGCTCCTGGCAGCATCGCGCTCTCATCCGCTGATCCGCCATCACGCGAAGCGATTGGGCGCCCGCCAGCTCCATCTCCAGTGCCCGCTGGAACAGTCGAATCGAACAGGTCGAGCTCTGCCCAACTGCGATCAAGGCCCTCGGGCGGTAGGCGTTCGGGCTGCACAAGTGGCAGTACTCCCTGACGCAGATCGAGCCTCCTACCGGCGCCATCGTCATTCGATGACGGGTGCTCGGTGCTTGTTGCGGTCGGCCCCTCGCCCCGGTTGCTGCCCTCATCCGATTGTGGTGCAACCGGTCTGTTTGGGATGGGGTCTGCGGCCCTGCGGATGAACCCTTTGGAGCGCATCCGGCGATCAACAGGCGTGAGCTCGACCTCCGCCGCAGGGAAACCATCAGGGAACTTGAGATAGCCGTTGAGGCGAGGAAGGTCCTTGAGCTGGTCGGGCAAAAGCAGAGGTTCAACGAGCTTGCGCGAGGTCAGGCTGACCGCATCACGGGCATTGTTGAAGCCATACGTGTAGCCCTCCTCCATGTCGCGGACCTGTGTGTGACCGATAAAGTCCGAGCACCAGGTGGCTGTCTCGCGGTCGCCCGTCCCGAGGATCAGCTTGGTCCGGGCAAGCGAGGACAAGGTCATCGCCATGTTTTCGCCGTAGACCTCCTTGAGCTTGGCATAGGCGTGGATCCCGGTGACGATCGCGCCGCCAAAGTTGCGCGCGGTTTGCAGACCCTTCTCGAGCGCAGGGAGGCGGTGGAGCGCGCCCAGTTCGTCAATGAAGAACCAGATGCGCAGGTCGCGGGTGCGATCGAGTGTCATCAGCGTGTTCATCGCGAGATCGAGCCAGACGGTGAGGAGCTGTGTGCACACGCTGAGGTCGACATAGCGGGCGGAGATGAAGACGAAGCCTCCGGGTTTCCCGGCGCCCTCGATCCACTTGCGCATCGAGAAACACGGGCCTTCGCGCGGCAGCAACTTGAGCGCCTTGGCATTCGCGTTGAAGACCGCGCGGATCGATTCCGCCATGCGTGCGGCCTCGGGAGCGGTCAGCGGATCGGCAATCGTCCCGCGCATCAGTTTGTGCACTTCTGCAAGGTCCGCCGTCATGAGTTCGCGCGCCAAAGCCTCGTTGCTGTCCGCGCCGCGTGCGCGCAGCTTGAGACACATCTCGACGAACAGCAGGCGCGCAGCGAGCACCCAGAACTGCTCCGAGCCGCCCCCATCGTGGGGCACCAGAGCCTCGGCAGCAGCGGTGAACTCGGCTTCGTCGCGGCACTCGTCGAAAACGCTCCAGCGCGGGCAGCGCGCGTCGAGCGGATTGAGGATCACATCACGCGCGGGCTCGTAGAAGTGCTCGATGAAGTGCCCGGTCAGATCGAAGATTACTGCGCGTTGCCCGCGGCGGCGGGCCTCCTCGATCATATCCGAGAGCGCCACGGTCTTGCCCATGCCGGTGGTGCCAATGAGCATCGCGTGGCTCTGTTCGAGGCGCCAGGGATAGGTCACCCCGGCGATAGCTGACGGGCGATAGGGAAAGGCACGTCCGAGTTCCTCCTTCGAGCACAAGCGCCACTGATGGCCGAGTTTGGCGGTCCACTCCTTGCGCTGCTCGGCTGTGTTGTGCTCGCGAATCTGCGCTTTGAGATCGGCGAGATCGGTGAGCATTGCGCCGCGCTCGTGCTTGCGTTCCTTGGCCTTGCCGCCGAACCGGGCGGCGAACCAGATCCAGGCGACGAACAGAGGCACAAGGAACAGGGCAGACCAAGCCAGAGCGACACCGACGAGAGTCATCAAATGCCGCCAGGCGCGTACCACCGGCGGATAGACATCGAGCAGGGATATAGGGAAGGTCACGGACCTGCCCCAAGCCGTTCGCACTTGCACATCGTGGCTGGGATCGAACTCCATGAAATGGTATCCGGCAGCGTAGGCGCGCATCCACGCGAGGTAGACCTCATGGTCAGTCATGCCTGCTGACACCGTCCACCAGGTCATCCAGCAGGTAACGATCAAGGCAATGATCAGCGGGCCTTTGAGGCCCGCTGCGAACATGAAGCCGAAGTGCTCGATGAGCTGGCTGCCGCGGGTGAAGTTGCCGAGATCACGCTTCATGGCTGCTTCCTTCGTCGGTGGATTCAGAGAGAGCTGCGGCGCGACAGCGATCGGCAAACACGGTGTGAACGCGCTCGCGCAAAGCATGGTCGCTATGGCCCGCCAGGAGGGCATCGACTCCGACCATGGTGAAGAGCGACTGGCGGTAGAGCTTGATCAGAACACTGCGATCGCTGGCAGCCGAGAGGTCGTTATCGCAGGCGCGGACAATGAGCGTGCGGAGCCATTCGCTGACGGCAAGGCCGCTGGCGGCTGCTGCTGCGCGCGCACGCGTGGCAAGCTCGTCCGAGACGTAAGTCTGGAGGCATTTGGGTCGTGACATTGGCAGATTCCTTCAAATGAAGGAGCCTGGTCACCCTGCGAAAGTGAGGAGCAAACTACATCGATCAATAGAACATGTCAAGAACATCGAGAGCGAGGATTTGTGCGGTCTTCGCCTCCCCGCCCGAAAGGCAGACGTGCCGCTATACCCTGCAAGTCAGAGTGACGGGAAAGCGCCGAAGGGGCTGAAATCACCATTTTAGGCAATCATCCCAATATCTTAGAACCTGCGACAAGTCGCGTACGGTGTGCCTGAATTTGTTCCCAATTTGTGCGTGTTGTGTTCGGGAAATTCCGCCCAATGTTTTCGGAGGAATGGGCCTCAATCTCGCAGGATACCTAGCCCATCAGGCGTCTGAGAGGAAGCCACTGTGCTCGACGCTCTTTGCCAATGTTCCACTTCACGGAAGCAAATAGCCACCTCTACTGCAAGATCTGGGTCCAGCTAAGATCGGCGGTCGGAAGGCATGGGAGCCGTTAAAATTAGCGCATTGAGGTCCGCCATTTGAACCCATTCTGCGGCGGCTTGATTGCACCGCTCAAGGGTTGAATTCGGTATCGGTGGCGCAGCTTGGATCGACACCCTCCTTGGTGACGATTTTGGCTTTCCGCCAAGTCGCCACATCAAAAGAACGGCGGACGCGAACCCGCTCTACGGTCGCGCAATTGCCCACCGGCAAAGTTCGTGACCGCATCCCTCCTGTTGGGTGAAGCCATCGCCAATCATCATTCACTCCAGAGCTCTTGCTTGCGCCACGCCAAAGATCTTGATCGCGATGCGGCGCGACTTCCCTCGGGTTCGAGCTGGTCTGCCGCCCCTTTGCACGCCCCGATAAGCAGAAAAACTAGCATCGGCGCTTGACTCCTTAATGGTGTTAAATGATTATACCGCATAACCACCGGTCACAGATCGGGGATGGGAGATTGCAATGCAGATTGCGAAGCTGGAAGTGCCGCGCTGCCTTGTGGGCGAAGGGCCAGTGTGGGACGTCGGCTCTGGGCTGCTGTTCTGGATCGATATCCTAGGTCGCAAAGTCCACAATCTTGATCCCGTGACCGGCGCAACCCGGACCTGGGAGGTTCCCGGCGTGATCGGATCCATGGCTCTGCGCGAGGGCGGCGGAGCGATCGTCGCGCTGGCCGATGGCGTCTATGCGCTCGACTTTGATGCCGGTGAATGCACCCTGATTGCTTCAAGCCCGGACCTTGACGATCAGGTGCAACTGGCTGACGGAAAGGTCGATCGGCGGGGCCGTTTCATCGTCGGATCGAGCGACCGGGGCATGAAGGATGCTCGGGGCAAGCTCTACGTTCTGGAGCCCGGAGCCTCGCAGCTACGCGTGATCGACGATGGCATAACGTTATCGAACGGGCCTTGTTGGTCGCCGGACAACGCCACGTTCTATCACGCGGATTCGATCCGGAACGAGATCTACGCCTACGACTACGATATCGAGACGGCCGCCGTTTCGAACCGCCGCCTCTTTGCCAGCACGGCCGAGCTTGGCGGGATACCCGACGGCGCAACGGTCGATACGCTTGGCGGGGTGTGGAGCGCGATCTGCGAGGGCGGAAAGCTGGTCCGGTTCCTGGCCGATGGCTCGATTGACCGGATCATCGACATGCCGGTTCGCCTGCCGGGCAGCGTCATGTTCGGCGGCGCCGGGCTGGACCGGTTGTTCGTCCCCAGCCTCGATCCGTCCTTCATGGGACGCGCCAATGATCCGCTCGACGGGGAAACGTTCGTGATCGACGGGCTGGGTTTCACTGGCCTGCCAGAGCCGCGTTTCGCCGGTTAGCCGCGCAATTCAACATCACACAAATCAGCCCGGGCGCGTTTCGATCCGGCAATGCAGGAGAGGGAATATGAGAGAACGCAAGACCACCACCATCCGTCTGTCAGCGCTCCGGCTGGGCCTCAGCGCTTCGGTGCTGGCCCTCTGCACCGGCGCAGCGGCGCAGGCGCAGGAAGCCGCGCAGCCCGCCACCACGGACGAAATCGTGGTCACCGCGCAGTTCCGCGAACAGCGCCTGCAGGATACGCCGCTGGCGATTACCGCGGTCGACAGCAAGCTGCTGGAATCGCGCAGCCAGACGAGCCTTGCCGAAGTTGCCAACCAGGCACCGAGCGTGGTGCTGCGCCCAACGACGGCGGCTTTCGGTCCTTCGATCACGGCTTCGATCCGCGGGCTTGGCCAGATCGATTTCAACCCGGCGCTGGAACCCGGCGTCGGTCTCTACATCGATGATGTATATTATCCACGCCTCGTCGGCGCCAACTTCGACCTGCTCGATGTCGAGCGCATCGAAATCCTGCGCGGCCCGCAAGGCACGCTCACTGGTCGCAACTCCGAAGGCGGCGCGATCAAGTTCATCTCGCGCAAGCCGACCGGCGAGGCGGGCGGCTATCTCTCGGCCACTTACGGCATCCGCAACCGCATCAACTTGCGCGGCAGCGTGGATTTCACGATCGCAAAAGATCTCTTCGCACGCATTTCGGGCACGTTCGCGGACCAGGAAGGCTATGTGAAGAACATCGATTATGGCTGTGCGTTCCCGGCCAGCGGCGTGCCGACGCGTGCGGGCGGGACCAATTGCGTGGTCGGCAAGGATGGTGACGTCGGCTACAAAGCGCTGCGCGGCATCGTGCGCTACAACCCATCGGATGCCGTCGATTTCACGGTCAGCGGCGACTATATCCGCGACAGCCGCCGCAACTCGGCCGAAGTGCTGCTCTATGCGAACAACACCAATCCGAACGTTGCGACCTCGAATGGCCTCCCATTTGACTCGCGCTTCATCTGCGGCCGCTTCTGCAACTATGCGACGACCGGTAACACGGCCGCATCCTTCGTCGCTGGCGCGATCCCGCCGCTGAATGGCCTGCCGATGGCGGCCACGCAGGGCACCGGGCGCACGGAATACAAAGGCTGGGGCCTCTCCGCCAATGCGGACTTCAAGCTGAACGACGATCTGAAGCTCCAGTCGATCACCGCCTATCGCAAGTTCGATACGGGCTTCAGCCCCGATGGCGATCTTTCGCCGGCCAATGTCGGCTTCGGCATCAGCCAGCTCGATAGCTGGTTTGTCAGCCAGGAACTGCGCCTCAACGCAAAGCTTGGCGATTTGGCTGACCTGACCGTCGGCGGCTTCATCTCGGACGAGAAGACCACCTACTACACGCTGCAGGACATCCGGTATGTGGCGATTGCATTGCCGACCGGCCCGCTGCCGCTGTTCCCGCTGCAGTTCATCGGCAACGATCCGGTGCGCTCGAAGTCCAAGGCTGCGTTCGCCACTGCGATTATCCACCCGGCCCCGGCGCTCACGATCACCCTGGGCGGTCGCTACACCAATGAATCGAAGGCCTATACGTTCAACCGCTTCAATCTTGATGGCAAGACGATCAACGGCTTCCTCGATCCGGTCGGCGCTGCGAACGGGGCCGGTTACAATGGTCCAAACGGCAAAGCACTGACGGGCAGCACGGGCCGCTTCAACGGCAACCGGTTCGACTACCGGGTCAGCGCGGATTACCGCTTCTCGCCCGCAGTGCTCGCTTACGCCACGGTCTCGACCGGCTTCAAGGGCGGCGGCATTGCGCCGCGTCCGTTCAACGCGGCGCAGGCCGTGCCGTTCGGTCCGGAAAAGCTTACCGCCTTCGAACTGGGCCTCAAGACGGACTTGTTTGACCGCCGCGTGCGCTTCAACGTTTCGGCCTATTACAACAAGTTCAAGGGCGCGCAGCTGACGCTGCTTTCCTGCCCGCAGTTCGGCGGCCCCGGCCCTTGCGCCGTGCCGCAGAATGCAGGCGATGCCGACGTGAAGGGCCTCGAAGCCGAACTGTTCGTCCAGCCGGTCAAGGGCCTGCAGATCGATGCCTCGGCCTCGGTGCTGGACTGGAAGTGGAAGTGCGTTGTGCCGGCCGTGGTCAATCCTGCCGGAGCGACCAGCGGCTGCTCCACCGATCCCGCGCTCGTCAGCCAGCTGGTCTCGCCGCCGCGCGGCGTGTCCAAGGCGCAGTGGAGCGCCGGCATCCAGTATGAGGCTGATCTAGGCAGTGCCGGGTCGATCACGCCGCGCTTCGACGCCGCTTATCAGGGGGCGATTGCCGGCACCGCGACGATCGCGCCCAAGGGTTCGCCTTCGGACCTTTATGCCACCGCTGCAGCCTTCACACTGGCCAACGCGCGGCTGACCTGGCGCAACGCTGGCCGGGATCTGGACGTATCGTTTGAGGTGACGAACCTTTTCGACAAGTACTACTTCCTCTCGAAGTTCGACCTAACGGGCGCGGGTGCGGGTTCGATCTCGGGCATGCCCGGTCGTCCGCGAGAATGGGCCGTAACGGTCAAGAAGAAGTTCTGAGGCAATGGGGGCGGGTGCTGCGGCGCCTGCCCCTTTCATGCCCGCCCAGTATGGTGCCAAGTTTCATTGGATGATCGCCGGAAAGGGATACTTGTGAAGATCGCGATCCTGGGCGGCACCGGCTTTGCTGGATCATACGTGCTGACGGAGGCTCTGACACGACCGGAGCTCGTCGTGACAGCGATCGTTCGAAATCCCGCCGCTGTCATGCGGCATGAGCGATTGACAGTCGTAAAGGGTGATGTGTTCGACGCTGGTCCGTTGGCGGACGCCCTTCGAGGACATGACACGGTAATCCATGCCTTTCACCCGGGGCGCGCTACCAGCATGGCCGATGTATATGATCAATGCATCGCAGGGCACGAAGCGATCATTGCTGCCACACGGCTTGCCGGTGTCTCCCGCCTTGTCTGTGTCGGGGGAGCGGCCAGTCTCATGACACCGGAAGGCAAGGAATATCTTGATTCAAGTCATTGGGACAAGGCGTTTGATCCGCACCGCAACGCGATCCTGGGCACCCGCGCTCTCTATTATCTGCTGAAACCGGTGACGGATCTTGATTGGGTGTTCCTGGCGCCCTCCGCGTGGCTGCGTCCGGGGCAGCGCACAGGGATATACCGCACCGGCAAGGACGACATGTTATTCGCCGCCGATGGGACAAGTTCGATTTCCAACGAGGATTTCGCGCTCGCGCTGATCGAAGAGGTCATCACGCCCCGGCATCACCGCGAACGCTTTACAGTGGGGTATTGAGCATGACCAAATATGTCATTAGCGGCGCATCCGGCAGTCTTGGCAGGAAGATCACCGAGCAGCTGATGGAGAAAATCCCGGCTGAAAACCTTTCTGTCAGCACGCGCACACCGAACAATCTCGATGCGCTCAGGCAACGCGGCGTTGCGGTCCATGCCGCCGACTACAACGATCCTGTGGCACTAGAACGCGCCTATGCCGGGTCTGATGTGCTGATGTTGATCAGCAGCCTGGCCGTCACCAAGCGCGTGCCGGAGCATCGCAACGCGATCAATGCGGCGAAGCGGGCTGGCATCAAACACATCGTCTACACATCGACGGCGGGCATCCACCCGCAGAACCCGACCCTTTCGGCGTCAGATCACATCGTCACCGAGGATGACCTGCGCCGCTGCGGCATCGGCTACACGATCATGCGCAACGCCTGCTACGCAGAGGTTTTCCCGACGGTTGCAGCACAGCCAGTCTTGCGTTCCGGCGAATGGGTGCAGGTTGAGGGGAACGGCAAGCTCGCGCCCATTTCAAAGAACGACATAGCCCGAACGGCGGTGGCCTGCATGCTTGATCCTGCGCGGCACGATGGGGCTGTTTACGAAGTTACCGGACCGGATCTGGTCAGCTTCCGTGACATCGCCGCCATGGCAAGCGAGGTTTTCGATGTTCCTATCCGCTATGTGCCGGTGAGCGTGGAAGAGCGCTATGCGATGCTTGATGCGATGGGCGTGCCGCGCCAATATGCCGAAGGCATGGACGGCCACCCCGACGCCCATCTGTGGTGCAGTGAAGAAATGGTGACTGCGGACGTCGCGTTTCAGGCTGGCTATAACGGCATTCTGACACATCACGTCGAATTCATTACGGGCCAAAAGCCCAGATCTCTCCGGGAGGTTTTTGAGCTGTGCAAAGGCAAGGACTATAATGATTGCTAGCGACAGAGCGGCTGAAAGAGAGTTTCATTTCACGGCTTGATCTGCACTAACCGGGTGGTCCGGTTTGGGCTTATGTGGATCGTCGCTTGGTTGACAATGGTTGGCCGCAGCTGGAGCAATGCGAGCGCGCGGTGTCAGGCCTGCGTGGTCAGGGTCAGGCAGAACGTGCTGTGCCCCAGCTGCTGGATGCTCGGGCGAAGCGCCGCCTCCCGGCCCAACATAGAGAGCACATAGACCGTGTCCCACCGGCCGATCACATGCGTCGCCCCCGCCTTTCGTACAGCCGCTTCCAGCCCGTCGCGCCAGGCCCGCACCGGCTCTTGTCCGAGTACCTCGTAGAGCTGGGCGGGGTAGAGCTGCTCCACCATCGCCAGCGTCGCTGGGTCGGTCTGGCGTGCATCGATGAGCAGCAACGCGGTGTTGCTGCCGCCCGCCAGATTTCCCTGTGCCAGCGCAGGCCCCAGCGATACGCCGAGTGCACCTCCGGCCCCGGCCAAGCCTGCCATGGCCTTGCGGCGGCTGATCACTGGCCCTTTCACGGCTTGGCCTTTGCAAGATAAGCCGCGATCCGGTCCAGCTGCGCGTCGGAGAGTTCTCCACGCCGCACCGGCGGCATATTGCCCATGCCTTGCCGCGCGACGGTCTTGACGTAATCAACCGTCAGGTCGTTGCGCGCTTCCAGCTGCGCGAGCGCAGGGTCCATCCGGCGCGCCAGCAGGGCGGTGCCCATACCCATCCGCCGATGACACATGGCGCATTTCTCGACGAACAGCGCTTCATCCGGGCTGCGGGACGAGCGGTCCTGCTGCGCGTTGGCCCCGGCGTTGGCCTTCTGCTCGCCATTGGCGTTGGGGCTGCTCTGTCCGGCTTGCGCGGCGCTGAGCGCACTTGCCATTCCGGCAAGCGCCAGCGGGGCGATCCACCACAGGGTCCGGCTCATGCCTTCTTCTCCCGCATACCTGTAGGCCAGATGCCGCTTTTGCCTGGCGCGAGGATGCCGTTTGGATCAAGCGCATCCTTCAGCGTCTGGTTCAAGCGCTGCAGGGCGTGGCCGTTGAAATCAAACGTGTCCGCGATGAGGTCCATATAGGAGATATGCGCGCGGTACTCGGCATAGCCTTGCGCAGCGGCTTCCTTCACCAGCTGCCGCAACAGCTTGTCCGCATTGGCAACAAAGGCGGGATTGTCGCGGTCGAACAGCAATTGGTTGACGTTGTTCATGCTCCGCTCGCCGATGGCGAAGCTGGGATGGTAATCGAGGCCGTACTGGTCGTGCAGCTCATAGTTGCGCTTGAACAGCTTTAGCGCCGCGTCACCGTCGACCGGCAGCACGGGCGAGAAGCCGAGGTGTCCGCCCCGCCCGCCGAACCAGTTCGCGTTGGCGAGCGGATAGGTCAGCGGAACGCCGGTGACCGGTGAGCCTTCCGGCGGATCACCTTTCACCCAGCGGGTGCGGCCGAGCTTCTGGATCGGTTTCCCCTCGAACGCCTTTTCGACAACGCGCATCGTCGCCTCGGTGATTTCGAGCGGGCCGTAGAACCGCAGCGCGACCGCCCACCAGCCAATGCCGAACTTCTGCCGGATGGCCGAAATCGCACTTGGGCCAAGCTTTTCGCCGGGTTTGGCCCACTGGTCGCGCGTGGTGAGCGTGGCCGCGGCGCGCAGCCAGTTGCCGATCGAGGGCGATTGCTGGAGGATGCCATTGCGCCGCAAGGGGGCCAGCGTGTCAATCAGCCAGCCGAGGTCTTCCGGCTTGTCGACATCGATGTTGAGGCCCAGCACCGATTCCGGTGCGGCCATCAGCCACAGGCCCAGCTTGGTCACGATGCCGAAATTGGACTGGCAGAACATCGTGTCCCAGCTGGGGCCATAGCCCGGCTTGTAGAGGTTCCACGTCGGCCCGGAACCAATCGCACCCATGCCGGTGCGCACCAGATCGCCATCTGGCAACACCACTTCGAGCCCGCAGATGCGCGAGGCGTGGTCGCCATAGGGCGTATAGCCCACACCCCTGTCCAGTGCATTGCCGGCCACCGAGCCCCAGCTGTTGCCCGGCACCGAAAGGATCAGCGGCAGGCCCTTGCTCTGAATGAAATCGTATAGGTCGAAGAAACTTACCCCCGGTTCGACCACCACAGTGCCGTTGCGCTCATCAATCTCGATCTTCTTCATGCGCGAAAGATCGAGCACGACCGATCCGGCGAGAACCGGCGCCGAGCCGCCATAGCCGAAGTTCTTGCCCCGGCTGATCGGCCAGAGCGGGGTGCCGTGCCGATTGGCAATGCGCACGATCTCGCGCACTTCCTCCACGGTATCCGGCGCGATGGCGGCAGAAGGACGGTGCTCCGCCACCTGATCCGCACCGGCGAAGTGATCGGAATAGGCGTCCTTGTCCTCGTCGGAGGCAAACACGCGATCACTGCCGAGCAGAGCGGTAAAGTCCCGCAGCGCCTGCTGCAGGCCCTGCACATCTATTGCGGTGCGTTTCATGATGCGTCATCCGTCATCGAGAACAAAGGCATGGGCTGGAAAGCCTCGGCAGCGACACAGAGCTTCTGGAGCTGGGCCATCAACTGGACCGTTTCAGCGCGGCCGATGACATCGCAGCAGAATTCGAACTGGGCATCGATGGCGCCCAGCTCAAACGAAACGGCGGCTTTGCCCTTCGGCGTTGTATGGAGCGCAAGGGCCTG